>JAEYNR010000097.1 GCA_023412475.1 Fibrobacterota bacterium
CTTCATTGAATATCGCAATCTCATCAGGGGTGTCCTTTCTAAGTTTATTTTTTGTAACTATTTACTAACCTAGTTTGTGGCACCCCTTTTTGTCAAGTTTTTTTCAAGTTTTTGTATTTTGAACAGAAACTAATTTGTTCGATTAGGTTTAACTTAGAATGGGAAAGACAATGAAACAGGAAATAAGTCTACTTGAAAAAACTTTCGATGTAACTATTCTTACAGCAAGAATAATGGGGCGAAGATGGGGATTCTCAGGCTCTTTATCTGATAGAGAGGTTGCTGTTACTTCATCCAGAAGAATTAAATTGAATAAAAATACCGGGGCAGTTGTATACGGATGGTTTGGTCTGGATGCCTGTAAACAAAAGGAACTGGAAAACAAATTACTTGATCTGGGAGATAATCTGTCATGAGCATTATCACAGCCATTCTTCAGAAAGAGGAATTCACACGAGAAGACATTATTAACTTGCTGTCGATCGAAGAGCCTCAACTGATCGAAGAGCTTCGCAGCAAAGCCGAAAGTGTACTTATTAGATATCGTGGACTTTCGGTTTACTTCAGAGGGCTTGTTGAGTTTTCGAACATCTGTGACTCCGATTGCTATTATTGCGGAATACGTAAAAGCAACAATACTGTAAAACGATATTTGATTTCAAAAGAGGAGATTATTGAATGTGCTCTGTGGTGCGCTCAACAGGGCTATGGCTCTGTAGTTCTTCAGTCTGGAGAACGTCAGGACAAACAATTCACCGATTTTGTCACCGATGTTGTTAGCAACATTAAAAAGCTTACCAGATCAGGGCGCCTTCCGCAAGGCTTAGGAATTACCCTTTGTGTTGGTGAGCAGAGCCGGGAAGTATATCAGAATTTTTTTAATGCAGGAGCGCACAGATATCTTCTCAGGATTGAGGCATCTGACAAAGAGCTTTTCTCCAGAATTCATCCTCCGGCTCAGTCTTACTACTCCCGCCGAAATAGTCTTCAGATCCTTAAAGAAATAGGATATCTGGTTGGTACCGGGGTAATGATTGGATTACCCGGACAGTCGGTGGAACATCTGGCAGATGATATCATTTTCTTTAGAGATACGGGTGTTGATATGATTGGAATGGGGCCTTTTATAGTTCATGAACAGACTCCGTTTTTCGAACATAAAAACGACATTCGGTTGGAATCAAACTATTTAAATTCTCTCAAAATGATAGCTGTTACCCGGCTGGTTTTAAAAAATGTAAATATTGCGGCAACAACTGCACTACAGGCAATAAAATCCGATGGCAGAGAGCTGGGGTTAAAATTTGGTGCAAATGTGGTAATGCCTCAAATAACACCAGAAGTGTTTAGAAAACAGTATTTACTTTATGAAGGGAAGCCCTGTGTCGATGAGAATGCCAGTCTGTGCAAAGACTGTCTTACCCGAAGAATTCAATCTGTGAGCCGGTCGGTGGCTGTTGATACTTGGGGAGATCGAAGAGCTGTCCAAAAAGATTAATTTTTTACTTCTCTCTTTTTTAATACACTTTTTCTCTAAATCGTAGTGATTCCTATGGAGCGACTTGCGTATGGTTCGTGGCTTTATGTGCCATATAGCCGCTTTGCTCTGTTTGTTCTGACATCCAGGCTACTCCCTTTAGGGTGATTAAATCCGTTATCCCTCCAATCGGTTCAGGACTCTATGCTGCTAATCACCCAAGAGATTACTCAATATAGGTTATACCTAAATCGTAAGATTCTTTTGACGTGCGCCTCGCTTCGATCCCTTTGTGTTTACTGACCCCAGAAGTTTTTTGACCATATCACCTGTAGATATGATCTTCAAAACCTCAGGGCCGCTAATCTCAAGGGCTCTATGCGATTCACGCCAAATAAATCGTCCGAATTGAGTTATAGAAGAATAACGTTTTTTGTGCGTCTGTTTTACTATTTACAGAAAACAATTTTGGACAACAGTGAATTCAGATATTATATTAAACTGCCTGTCAGAAAGAATATGTAGTTTCTCTTTTTGTTTTGATTTTTATTTCCTTCATTGAAATCAGTTCCAATAATGAATTTGTGGTGAGATAGTGACAGGAATTCCCTTCGTAATGCTCAAAATGCGGTGAAGCCACTATTTATATCGCCGCTGGTTATAATTACTGTTAGATCTCTTGTTTTTGCCCGTTCTGTTCCTTTTGTGCAGTAAAAGAATACAGTTTGTTAAAGGAAGTTTAAACAACTTACTCCAACTGAATGGAACTTTTCCAAATGGGTTCTGAAGAAAACTATAGTCAAACCTTTAATCCCATCGATTTTTCAGAGCTGCTGATTAGGTCGCATTCACAATCATTGCATGGGGAAGTGACAAAAGGCGCAAGAGGAAAAAATGCGCCAGGAGTTTTGTCGGATTCTCAGATACCTGAACCGGATAAAGAAATTCTTAATGAAAAAGGCGAAATATTTAAATCCTGCGGTAAGGATCTTCTCCTGGATATAGTAAATGATTATGTCGATTTGCTGGAAACCTGCTGTTCGATTCATGAAAAGGATGGCAGTTATGCTTTGAATATCATTCGCTCTCCCTGGTGCAAATATCTTCGGAATACAATACCAAATAATAATTCAGCAGAGCATTGTGAAGATGGTGGTGAAAACTGTCTGGAAAAGGGGTGCTGTTGCAAGAGGTTTGCATTGATGTCGATGGAATCCGGTATGCCAGTTGATAGTGAATGTGCTGGTGGGATTCGTATCTATTCTGTTCCTATAAAGGCTGGTGCCGGCAGTATCGGAGCTATTAACTTTGGATATGACGGTCCTCCCCAAGACACTGATTTGTTGAACAGGGTGGCTGAAAAAATTGATGCAGACTTTGAACAATTGAAGAAACACATGAATTTTTGCAAAACACGTCCTCAATTTATCATAGATATTGCTAAAAACAAATTGTTTTCTTCTTCACGGCTGATTGGATCGATTGTGGAGAGAAAAAGGGCAGAAAATGCATTACAGCAGGCATATGTTGAAATTGAAAAGGTGGTAGAGGCCCGTACCAAGGCACTTACCAAAAGCTATAATCTTCTAAAGAGGCAGACATGGGAAAGAATAAAAGCTGAAACTGAATCATCCAAAATGAATAAGGCATTGGAGTTGGTGTATGCGATGGCTACGGCCATACACGTTTCACTGGAGGAAGTTGCAGATCAGATTGTGTTAAGTATATCAGAGTTGATTCATATACCGGTAGTAGCTCTGGGCTATCTGGAAAAAAATGAATTCAGAAAAATCACACAAATTATAAATCAAGAATTGATGCACTTTCCAGTTGTGTCATTAGAATATCACCCCTGCGGTCTTGTTTATAAGGAAAGGCATCCATTTCAGATTACTGACAATCTAAATCAGCTCTACCCAACATACATGGAAAAGTTTCCGGCGATGAGGGCTTATTTTGGAGTTCCTGTGACAAGCTGTAAGGGAAAGATAATGGCTTCCATCTGCATTCTTGATCAGAAAGAAAGGTCGTTCAGTAACTTTGAAAAACATCTGATCGAGATTTTTGCCGGGTATGTGGGATATGAAATTGAGCGCAAACAGATGGAGCGTCAACTTTTGCAATCTCAGGAAATGAAAATGCTTGGTCAGTTGACATCAGGAGTTGCCCACGAGGTGCGAAATCCTCTTAATGGCATTCTGGCTATAACCGAAGCTTTAGGTAAAGACCTTGGCGAAAAGTCGGATTACTCTGAGTATATAGAACTTATTCGAAAACAGGTGATGAGGCTTTCGGATTTGATGCGGGACTTGCTGAATTTGGGCAGACCAATCGAAAAAGGGAAACTGATGCCAGTATCTGTAGCCAAAATGATTCCTACTGCAATAAATTTATGGAAACAATCTTCGATTTATCGGGATCAAACGATCGTCCTGAAAATTTCAAGTGATACCTTGGCTGTAAAGGTACAAGCAGACAGGCCAAAAATAGAACAGGTTATTATTAATTTGCTTGAAAATGCCTGTGCCCACAGTAAGTCTGGCCAGGAAATTATTCTTGAAGTCCAGGCAAAAGAGAAAGTGGTTATCATTAAGGTTGTTGATGGGGGAACAGGAATCAAACCAGAGCATTTTGAACATATGTATGAACCATTTTTCACAACCAGGAAAGGCGGAACTGGTCTGGGTCTTGGAATTGTAAAGAGGATTGTGGAGAGCCACGGCGGCTCCATCGAAATCAGTAACAATTTTCCACCTCCTGGAGTCTGTGCAGAAGTCTGTCTACCGGTGATTAAAAGAGAGAATTCAGGTGGAGATGGGTATTTTGCCTGACAATCCTTCGCGAATACCGCTATGGAATACAGGTACTTTTGCAAAAAATCTGTTCCCCAGAGGTAAAACTTTAACGTGTAAACCTGTTACCTCTGGGGCTTCGGCTCGGAGGCATTACTACCGAGGGCAGGCTTTTTGTATTGCGGGGAAATCTCTCTTCAGGCAGCTCTTCGGAACTTATTCAGGAATAAAATGCAAAACTATTATTTTTTCATCAAATATTTACCAATAGATTCAATCTTACAAATCCCGAAATTCAAAAATCTAAAACACAGTCCCCGACAGGAATAATAAATCCACTTATCTGTCCGGAGTGACACCTTTCTGAAAAAACAGCAGCTCAGTTTAGAGTATTGTATCTATGGTGGTTAAGCTCGCCCCCTGACTTACCATCTCGTTAATGGCTTTCTGAGAGTCGAATGGTTGAATATTAATCCCCATTATGGCATCTGTAAGCAGGTCTACTTTGAACCCGAATTTGACAGCTTGAAGAGCTGTAGTTTTAACGCAGTAATCTGTGGCGAGTCCTCCAATAGAAAGATGGGAAATCTGTCTTTCTCTAAGTACGTTTATTAGTGGCTTGCCTGAGTGATCAACTCCTTCAAATCCAGAATAACCATCCTGTTCCTGGCTCATACCCGCAGAGATGATTATAGTATCTGAAGGTAAATGAAGGTCAGGGTGAAATTGTGCTCCCCATGTGTCTTGAATACAGTGTGGAGGCCACAATCCACCATATTGTTTAAAATGTTTTGTTATCCGGGGATGCCAGTCGCGAGTGGCGATAATTGGCAAATGGTGATTTTTATAAAGAGAAATGTACTCATTGAGAACTGGAATGATCTTGTTACCATTCGGTACAGCAAGGGCCCCTCCCGGAAGAAAATCATTTTGGAGGTCGATAATGACTAGCGTACTGCTGTGGTTCATAAACAAGTCCTGAGAGAATCCTTGCCCAAGGACAGGACATTACTCTCGATTGATATCTGTAATGTAGAATGGTAAATCTGGTACGACCGGGCATTTACCCGGCGGTGCCACATATTAATTTAGCAAGAACTGCCCCATAGAGTTTTAAGTTCATCTGGCATCATCCCTTTGACATCGTTAATTTCGCCTTCAGTGATTTTTCTTTTAAGCACGGTAAAGACAGCACGGGTGGTTTTTTCTATATCAACCAGACCATCGGCACGATATCTTTCTTTTATACGGGCTAGAAAGTCATCTATGTGGCGGTCTTTGACTGGTGTGCTGGAGGGTTTCCATTCATCGTAATAGATTCCTTTAATCAAAAGGGGTAATTGGGCACCCAGGTCAACAGCTTCATCAACTAAAAGACGGTCTCTGAGTGTATGAAGCACTGCGCGTAATGACATATAGGCAATGCGTCTACTGTCGGTGTTAAGCTCTTCCATGATTTCCTTTAACCAAAGATCTGCTTTTTGAACTGCAGTATCAAAACTTTCAAGTCCAGTCCAAGTCATATTTGCTCCTCTTTTTTATGATGCTAACTTACTTTGCACAGACTTTCTGAAATGTGGCATTTTACATTTATCTTCCATCCACTTTTGTAATCTATTTTCATGGGGGATTGTTGACTGAGAAAAGAGTTCTTCTGGTAATTTAGAGCACTCATCTGGTATTGCAGGTGAAAACCGGTCGGTTTGAGTCAATGGGGCATGTGCTTTACTATAATTGTGTTTTTCCAGTAACTCTTCTGCAGATTTGAGTAGTAAGCATAGGTTTTTCTGTTTTTTGGGAATTGTACATCCGGCAGCACTCAGATGGCCCCCGCCACCAAATCGTTCAGCGAGTGAGGTGAGATTGATGCTATCTTTAGACCGTAAACTGACTCTCCATTCTCTGATATTTTTCTCCCTAAAAAGGATAGCTATTTTAACGCCCTGGATTGAACGAATCTTTTCAGAAACAGAATCGGCATCAGAATCGGATGCCCCTACTTTTTTAAAGTCCGCTCTGGATAGAACTGACCAGGCAATTTCTCCAGAAGAGGAAAAGCAGCATCGGGATAAGCTGATACCGGTGAGAAGGGCTGTTTCTTTGGAGGTGACCCAATAAACTGACTCTGCCAGCTTGTAAAAGTCAACTCCGCTTTTAAGAAGCTCTGAACAAAGCTCGAAAGTTCGGGGCCGGATTCCCGGGAGACGGAAGGAATTAGTTTCAACTATTAGAGATGTGAGTATGTTCTGTGCAATATCTGAAGTAATAGCGACATCCAATTCCAGGAGTAATTCATATACCAGCTCACCTGCGCAGGCGGCATCTGCATCGACTAATAATACATCTCCAAAGGGCGTTCTAGACCGGTGGTGATCAATTTCAATTACACAGCGGGCACGTTCGAAGACTTCCACATTTTTACCAGTCATCTCTTTGCTTCCGCAATCAACAGAGATTGCAACATCCACCTGACGGTGCAACGTTTTTATCAATCTTGTCGCTCCGGGTAAAGACTGGTAATTTCTGGGAAGGTCATCGCTACAAAGTATATAAACCTGTTTACCTATATTTTCCAGCCCTAATCCCAGTGAAAGCATGGACCCGATAGAATCACCATCTGGGTTGATATGACCGCAGATGGCAAATGTGTCTGCATTGAGAATAATTTCTCTGGCAATTTCAATATTTCGGGTAGTACAAATCTGCTCGCTTATTAGAGACATTAGTATCCCTTTTTAAATGTGCATTGTTATAGTTCACCTATACCACCCGTGACAGATCTGGGTGTCTGTGAAAAAGAGAATAAAGCAATCAAAATGCCAAGTCCTTTATTTAATCAGTTATTAATGCAACATTAATAGAAAGCCATATACTGGCTTATTGGAACCAATTTTTTACTAAAGAATTAAAAGGGGCAATTCTTTTTTTGAGAAATAATTTCCAAAGATACAAATGAAGAAAAAAATGAACCTGAAAGGAGAAAATGGTTTTAGCTGGCCAATAAAAAAGGAGTTGAAGTGCTGAGAGAAGCAGTAAACAGGAGAGGGTAGGATTAAGAAGAGGGCGGGGATTTAGCCCGTCCTCTATTAGTTTATTGAGAAATTACTTGCCATTCAACTCTTCTGTTGTTTTGATGACAGTAGTCATCATTACCACAGTTTGACTGAGATGGTCTTTCTTTGCCGTAGCTGGTTAAATCAACGCGGTCTGAAGAAATACCATAGGAAGTCAAATAATTTTTCACGGCTCTGGCACGGTTTTCACCTAGCCCCATATTGTATTCTGAAGAACCCCGTTCATCTGCGTGACCTTCAGCTCTTAAACGAACACTGTTGTGTTCTCTAAGAAATCCGGCGATTCTTTCAAGTCTGTTTATAGTTTCAGATTTTAGATCGAATTTATCAAAATCAAAATAAACTGGTTGTAGCAGTTCATTGAGCAAACCTGAAAGATCTTCAACAACAGGCGGTGGTGGAGGTGGTGGTGGAGGTGGTGGTTCCTCTACTACCGGTGGTGGTGGTTCTGGTGTGGGTGCAACTGTTGTGACTTGTTTTTTACAGCCAACAAACATAATAGATGTTGCTATTAAGGTTACCCACAGTGGTTTGAGAAGTTTTGTCATGAAAGGCCTCCCACTCTGATTTTCTGGGTTAGTTGAACAATAGAATAGAATCGTACTAATTCTTAAAAATATTATGTGATTGCCTTCAGGTGCAACATTTCGTAAATAATATAAGTATTATCCTGTTATTTTCAGAGACTGATTATTGTAAAAATCGGATTCAAAGATATAGTTTAGATACCTTGAGTTGGCTGGGAGTTATATTTCTTTCAGTCAGAAAAGAGGGCCGTAATGATCAAAATTCATCTTAAAAAGGGTAAGGAAAGGTCCGTTTCCATGGGAAATCCATGGATTTTCAGTGGCGCTATTCTGAAAACTGAAGCAGATGCCAAACCAGGAGATATGTGTTCTGTATATTCTTGCAAAAATGACTTTTTAGCATCAGGCTACTATAATCCTCTCTCTTCTATAAGTGTAAGGGTCTTATCCTTCAAAGATAAGGCTTTCACAGTTACAGAGCTTGAAAATCGAATTAGTACAGCTATTGCTTATAGAAATTCATTATTTGATGAATCAAATGACTGTTGCAGACTCGTCAATTCTGAAGGTGATTTTCTGCCTGGGTTAATTATCGATAGATATGGTCCCGGCTTTGTGCTTCAAATTCTTACTGCTGGTATGGAGCGTTTTAGAAAAGAGATTGTTGAAGCACTGAGTTGCTATAAACCACAATTTATTTTTGAACGCTCTGATACCGATTCCAGATATAGAGAAGGTTTGCAAACATCTCAAGGACTACTTTGCGGTGAAATGCCTGAAAGAGTTCAGCTTACGGAGCTGGGGTTAAGATTTGAAGTAGACATAAAAAATGGGCAAAAAACCGGTTTTATCTTTGATCAACGACCTAACCGATGTCTTCTAAGACGCTATGCCTACAAAAGGAGAATCTGTGATTGCTTCTCTTATTCAGCAGCATTCTCTATTAACGCCTTAGCCGCTGATGCCAACCAGATTGATGCTGTGGATATTTCCAGAAATGCCACTTTATGGGGTCAGAATAATATAAGCTTAAATGGATTTGAGCAGAAACGGGTTCGCTTTATCACTGCCGATGTTTTTAAATTCTTGAGGGAAACAGAAGAACAATATGATATGATCATCCTGGATCCTCCAAAATTTGCCAGACATCCCGGGGAAGTTCAGAGAGCTTCAAGGGGGTATAAAGATATAAATCTTTTAGCGATTAAGAAAATCATGGCCGGAGGAATAATTTTTACATTTTCCTGCTCTAATGCTATAGATCCAAATCTGTTTCGTCAGATTATCTTTGCAGCCGCTGCGGATGCCAAACGTCCGGTGCAGCTTTTGCATGTTCTTGGGCCGGGACCCGATCATCCGGTAAATATCGCCCATCGTGAGGGAGAATACCTAAAAGGGTTGGTTCTGCGGGTATTAGAGTAACAATTTGATGTTATCATAAACGTAATGTAATAGGAGTAAAAAAAAAACTTGACTTCAAAATTGCAGTAGATCATTTTATCAGTAAGGAGTTGAATGATCGCTCCGTTGCAATCCTTTTCAACCTCGATAGTACATCAGTTCAATTGATTATTAATTTTTATGTGGTTTCAATTGAAAGCTTTGTCTGATCCATTTAGGGCTTACGAATTCTGATAGAAAAACAGGTTGGAATAATCTTCATGTAGTACTCTTCATACATATCTTTCAAAGAACAAAATTGCGAAGAGAAATATTGATGATCCAAATGGGTCAACAGTAAAATAACTGTAGCAAATATCCAAATATTTCCATTCAAATTCGAGGTGAATGAATGAATGTTGCTGAACTTAAGTCAAAATCGATGACTGAACTTAACGATTTAGCCGCTACTTATAATGTCGGTGAACATCGTAATCTTCGTCGTCAGGAACTAATTTTTAAAATTTTGCAGGCAGAAGCTGCTCAAAATGGGCAAATGTTTGCAGAAGGTGTGCTGGAGATCATGCCTGATGGTTTTGGGTTTCTCCGTTCACCTATGAATAGTTATCTGAGCGGTCCTGATGATATTTATGTTTCACCCTCTCAGATCAAACGCTTTTATCTGAAAACTGGAGACACGGTTTCTGGCCAGGTGCGTCCTCCAAAAGATTCCGAGCGCTACTTTGCTTTGTTGCGGGTTGAGATGGTCAATTTCGAAGATCCCGAAGAATGTAAGAAAAAGATTAATTTCGATGATCTTACTCCTCTTTTCCCCAATGAACGATTTAACCTGGAATACAACAACAAAGATGTCGCTACCCGCATAATGAATCTGCTTACTCCTATTGGTAAGGGGCAGCGTGGACTGATTGTGGCACCGCCAAGAACCGGTAAAACCGTTCTTCTCAAAAGCATCGCTAATGCAATCCTGCATAATCACCCTGAAGTTTTCCTGATAGTCTTACTTATTGATGAGCGTCCTGAAGAAGTTACCGACATGCAGCGCTCTGTCAAAGCTGAAATAATCAGTTCGACTTTCGATGAACCCGCTGAACGGCATGTGGTTGTAGCCGAAATGGCCATTGAACGGGCTAAAAGACTGGTGGAACATAATCGTGATGTCGTTATTCTCCTTGATAGTATCACAAGGCTTGCCAGAGCTCATAATACTGTAGCTCCTCACTCTGGAAGGATTCTTAGCGGTGGTGTTGACTCACAGGCATTATATAAACCAAAGCGTTTCTTCGGAGCTGCACGAAATATTGATAATGGCGGAAGCCTTACCATTATTGCCACTGCTCTTATTGAAACTGGCAGCAGGATGGATGAAGTCATATTTGAGGAGTTTAAGGGAACCGGTAATATGGAGTTGATACTGGATCGCAAAATTGCTGAGCGCAGGGTCTATCCGGCTGTTGACCTGATGAGATCGGGGACCAGAAAAGAAGAGATGCTTCTTAGCGAAGAAGAACTAAATCGCATGTGGATTCTTCGAAAATTCATGGCTACCATGACTCCAATTGAAATGATGGAATTTATGATCGAAAAAATCTCCAACACCAAAACCAACAGAGAATTCCTGGAGGTAATGAAAAGCTGAAGTTGAAGTATCACTAGGAGGATACTATGAATATTGGAATTATTGGTACCGGAAATATGGGAAAAGCCCTGATCGGGGGCTTACTCAAAACCTACAATCAAAACGTTTCCATCCGTGCTTTCGATCTTAATCAATCAGCTTACGATGGGTTGCCTTCTACTGTTGAAGTGTCGCATCCACAAAGCTGGTTTGAGCAAGGTTGTGCTCCGGATGCAATTGTGATAGCTGTGAAACCGGCAGATGTAGCCACAGCCATTAATTTTATCTGCTCCAATGGTGCTTTGATTTCTTCAACCCTGCTGATTTCTATAGCGGCTGGGCTGAGTATTGCCTCTTTGGAAAAGATGGCTCCTGCGAAAAGCCGGATCTGTAGAGTAATGCCTAACACCCCTGCACTAATCGCAGAGGGAATAAGTGCATTTTCAATGAACAAGTTCTGCAGCTCTGAGGACAGCTCTCTGGTTCATTCCATTTTTATAGCCTGTGGGAAAGTGATAAATGTCCCTGAAAAAATGATGAATGCAGTTACAGGACTCTCTGGAAGTGGGCCTGCATACGTTTTTCTATTTATTGAAGCCATGATCGAGGGCGGAATTACTGCCGGACTATCTTATGCTACAGCGCGTGATTGTGCTTTGCAAACAATAGTTGGAGCAGCGAAGATGGTTCAGGAAACTGGTGAAAGTCCGGCTGTTTTAAAATCAAAAGTGTTGTCTCCTGCAGGTACAACAGCCAGTGGGCTTTTGGCTTTAGAGAAAAACGGGTTTAAATATTCAGTTTTGTCAGCAATACTGGAGGCCACTAAAAAAGCAGAGCAGCTTGGTATCTGAATTATTAACTACCCTGCAGCGATTTTGATTTCAAAAAACCATGTGCACTGCAGGTCGTTAGTGGAGAAATCCGAGAGTGCAATAAACTCAGGAGGCCGCTTCTGTTGTGGGAGCTGGGCATTGAGAATCATTTACCCGCTTTCTTAACTCTTTGGAAGCTTCAAACACCGGCTTGTAACCAGCATCCACTTCGATATATTCATTCGTGCGGGGATTACGGGCAGTCCTGGCCTTTTTCTCTTTCACCTTGAATCTTCCAAAACCTCTGATTTCGATGTTATTGCCGCCCTGAAGCGCTTTAGCTACCGAATCTAGAAAACTCTCTACCACAATCTTGGTTTCAACCTGCGTTAGACCGGTATGTTCAGCAATTTTTTCTACGAGGTCTTTTTTAGTTATGTTGCCCATGATTATCCTCCATACTCCTTATTTATCTGGAATTGGGTTATATGTTGAGGTGATCTCCTCTTTTTAATCGCGTAAAATTAGAATACATTCACTCCTCCACATAATCAAGCCTTTTTTAAAGATAACACTCTGAAACTTGGAAAGTTAAACAACTAATGAAATCTTGATCCCTGATTTAAGAGTTTAAGCTTCTGATGTGCGATACTGTTGAGTTCATCGGTATCCAAGATCCTCTTATAGGTTGTTATGGCAAGTTCTCTTTGCCCAATCCTTTCGTAGCCAACGGCTAATTGCATTAGAATGCGGGTGTTGGATGGGTGTGGGCATAGGGCTCTTTCAAAATAATGGATTGCCTCCTTAACCATGTTGTTTTTCATACAGATTAACCCAATTTTAGCATTCGCTTCCACATGATCGGGTTTCTCTTCTACTGCTTTCTTAAATTCCTTGAGCGCATTTAATGTGTCATTGAGTCTGCTGTAGAGAAGTTCACCAAGATTGTAGTGAGTGTTAAAATCTGAAGGATTGATAGCAATTGCTGTCTGATAAGAGACCCTGGCAAGCTCTGAATTTCCCAGATAATAATAAATCATCCCTAAGCGTGCATGGCTTTTGGAATGAAGAGGATCTATCTGAATGGCTTTCAATAAGTATTCCCTGGACTTGAGAAGCTTATCTTGAGCCATCCAGTATCTTCCCAGTTGATACCAGGCTTCAACGTAACTGGAATCGAGTTTCACTGCTTTTTCTAATAATCTTAGCGTCTTTATGGAATCGCTGTCTGTTGAGGCTTCTATCTGTCCCAGAAAACAGTACCCTTCTGCGGATTGAGGGTACTGAGTAAGGCATAGGTTCAGCTCGTTTCTACTTTCATTCTTTTTACCAAGGTAATAAAGGGCAATTCCCTTTCTGGTACAAATAGTGGCTGCAGTACTCTCAGGGAAATCCTCAGGTTTGATACCGATGTAAATATCATAGGCCCTCCGATATTCCCCGGCCTCAAGAAAGGCATGGGCCAGGGTGATATGATTTAGTTGATTTTTTTTATCATAGGCCAGTATCCGCTGCAGATGAGGAATCGCTTTTCTGGGATTCCCATTTTGAAGATATCTGGAGGCGGTTAGTTGGTGAGCAGTTATATCCAGTTCTATGAGAGTAGGTTGTTCATTGATTGGGATTGTCTTCTTTGCTGCTCCTGCTGCTTTCTGGCCGTTATAGAACCAGACTCCTGCAACCACTATCAGGCAGATACCTACTGAGAACATTGAGACTCTCTTTATTATCTTCAATTCATAGCTGGAGAAACCTGGCTTTAATGCTGACTTCATTTGTTTCTTTAAACTCCACTGATGGCCTGATTTTTGCAATTATCAGTGAACCTTTATCTGAAAATGCATAAGATGACGTTTAGTATACCATTAAATCTGCTTCAGTTCTATAAAGAAAGTGTTGACATACTGATTACAATTCACTAATTTTATTAGCACTCAATAAAAGTGAGTGCTAATAAAAGCTTCTGATAATCTTTTTTACCAGTATTAAAGGAGGAGTTTTCATGAAAGTTAAACCTTTGGCAGATCGAGTCATTATCCGTCCCTTGGAGCCGGAGCAGAAAACTGCTGGTGGAATAATTATTCCCGATGCCGCAAAGGAAAAACCTCAAAAAGGTGAAGTCGTTGCAGTAGGTCCGGGCAAAGTCGCCGATAGTGGCCAGAAAATCGAAATGAGTGTAAAAAACGGTGATAAGGTCCTTTATGGAAAATATTCTGGTACTGAGGTTTCTATTGAGGGATCAGATTATCTGATTATGAAAGAAAGTGATATTCTGGCAATATTCTGATAATTTCTTAGACAATTAACCATTTATACCTGATAGGAGATTAATATGGCAGGTAAGCAGTTAGCTTTTGATGTCGCTGCGCGTGACAAGCTGTTGAGAGGAATAGATGTTTTGGCAAATGCAGTCAAGGTAACACTGGGACCGCGTGGGCGAAATGTAGTATTGGATAAAAGCTTTGGTTCACCGACTGTCACAAAAGATGGTGTGACAGTTGCAAAAGAGATAGAGCTGGAAGACAAGTTTGAAAATATGGGTGCACAGATGGTTAAGGAAGTTGCTTCCAAGACTTCTGATGTTGCCGGGGATGGAACCACAACCGCTACTGTTTTGGCACAGATAATTGCCAGGCTGGGTGTTAAGAATGTAACCGCTGGGGCAAACGCGATGGCTCTTAAGCGAGGAATTGATAAAGCGGTAAAAGCTATCACTGAGCAGCTTCAAAAGGATTCCAAACCCATCTCAGGGAAAAAGGAAATTGCACAGGTGGCCACCGTTTCTGCAAATAACGACTTCGAGATTGGAAATCTTATTGCCGATGCTATGGAGAAAGTAGGAAAAGATGGTGTCATTACTGTGGAGGAAGCTAAGGGAATCGATACCAATCTGGATGTGGTCGAAGGGATGCAGTTTGACCGGGGTTATCTCTCTCCTTATTTTGTAACCAACCCTGATACTATGGAATGTGTGCTTGATGATCCCTTTATTCTAATTTACGATAAGAAAGTCAGTGCAATGCGGGAACTGCTTCCTTTATTGGAAAAAGTTGCCCAGATGGGTAAAATGCTTCTGATTATCTCTGAAGATGTGGAAGGTGAAGCGCTTGCCACATTGGTAGTAAATAAACTCCGTGGAACTCTTAAAATCGCAGCAGTAAAAGCTCCTGGTTTCGGTGACCGGCGTAAGGCTATGCTCGAGGATATCGCTACTCTTACCGGTGGAATCCTAATCTCTGAAGAAGCTGGATTTAAGCTTGAGAATACAACCATTGATTCTCTGGGTAAGGCAAAGCGGGTTGTGATAGACAAAGAAAATACCACAATCGTTGAAGGCGCAGGCAAGTCGGCTGATATTAAAGGACGCATCAATCAGATCAGAAAACAGATTGAGGAGACTACATCTGATTATGATCGGGAAAAGTTGCAGGAAAGACTTGCGAAACTGGCTGGCGGAGTTGCTGTTGTAAATATAGGAGCTGCGACTGAAACTGAAATGAAAGAGAAAAAAGCACGTGTAGAGGACGCGCTTCATGCAACCAGAGCTGCCGTGGAGGAAGGAATCGTTGCTGGAGGCGGTGTCGCCTTGATTCGTGCATCAAAAGTACTGGAATCGGTTAAGGCCGAAGATGATGAAAAGATCGGGGTAGATATTATTCGAAGGGCTATTGAGGAGCCTCTTCGTATGATCGTTTCTAATGCTGGTCAGGAATCTTCTGTTATTGCCAATGAGGTAAAAAAAGGAAAAGGTGCTTACGGTTACAATGCATATAGTAATGTATTTGAAGATCTTCTTGAGGCTGGGGTCATTGATCCTACAAAAGTGACTCGTACGGCTCTTGAAAATGCTTCAAGTATTGCCAGCCTGGTTCTTACCACCGAATGCGTTATCTCTGAAAAACCTAGAGAAGAAAAAGAGATGCCGGCTGGAGCAGGTGGTATGGGTGGAATGGGTGGTATGGGAGGTATGGGAGGTATGGGAGGTATGGGAGGTATGGGTATGGGCGGCATGGATATGATGTAATATCCGACGCTTATTTCCGTACTAAGGTACAGACTCTATTTTTAAAATGCCACGGAGTTCTTCCGTGGTGTTTTAACTTACTTTAAGGCTGCTCGGTATGGATTCAGAATTGCTTTCAGAAAGAGAACGACAAATACTCGAAGCGATAGTCAGAAACTTCATTTTAAGTGCATCGCCAACCAGTTCCAGATATCTCTCGCGGTTAAAAGATTTCTCACTTTCTTCGGCTTCAATTCGAAATGTTATGTTTGACCTGGAGGAACGTGGCTTTATCACTCAGCCCCATACTTCTGCGGGCAGAATTCCTACCGACAAGGGGTATCGTTATTATGTTGACCGTGTGATGAAGAGCTGTGATCTCTCAGAAAAGGCCAAAAGCTCTATCCGCAATGCTTTGGTCACTACGGATAAATCGGATCTGCATCTGTTACTGGAGGCAGCTTCAAGGGCACTGAGTCGCACCACTAATCAACTGGGCGTTATTCTGGCTCCTAAAATCCGCTGTGGAGTTCTCAAGCAACTCCATCTTTTTCAAATACAACCTCAATGCTACATTCTTACTATCGCATTGGAATCAGGGTTTTTGAAAACAATGGTCGTTGAGTTTAAGACTGAAATACCGCAGGAACGGCTAGAGCTGGCCTGCAGGATTTTATCTGCAAAATTTGCCGGAAGAACCTTGCAGCAAATGTGTAATGCAGATGATAATCAGTTCGAAGATGTTTCAGATTTTGAGTTAGGAATTATCCGTATTTTAGTTCCTTCTATAAAAAAAATTGTAGAAGACAATCTGGATGAAACAGTTTTTGCTGAAGGGCAGACCAATGTGTTACTGCAGCCAGAATTTTTTAATCGCGAACAAATCGGGGTGGTTATTGAGATTGTTGAGGAGAAGAGGCTATTGATGCATCTTTTTGAGACACCACAAAGCGAGAAAAGGATCTTGATTTCCATTGGTGGAGAGATTCCCGAAGATAATCTCCAATCATTTAGTATTATTAAAACTAATTACCAGGTAGGAAATCTGATGGGGAGTCTGGGGGTCATCGGACCAAAACGGATGCCTTATCCTTTCCTTGTTTCTGCGGTGGAGTATACTGCTAAGGTTTTAGGGGAATTACATTCTTAGCGACTTTTACTGTGATGTATATTAATAGCTCCTTGTTACCGGCAAGCTCATAACCCTTATTATAGTTATGTCAGAAAACTATTTCATACCTTAAGACCGACTATGGATAAGGCTGTGGCAGTAAGTCCTAATAAAAGAAAGTTTTTCGGACAAACACAAAAAAAACCTGAAAAAAAACAACTAGGAGGAATGAAGGACGATGTCAGGTAAAAAGGCAAATCAGGCACAACCAGATAATAAATGTTCTACCGATTCAACTGAACAGGAAAAAAATACTGCAGAAAAGAATACTGTTCCAGAGCAGGACACCGATACACTGAATGCTTCCGAGCAGAAGCAAGCTACCATTGAGCAGGAAGAGGAAAAGATTACTGAATCAATAGATGAACTTAAGGCTGCGGTGAGTGCGGAAAAAGATCGTTATCTACGCTTAATGGCAGAATTTGATAACTATAAAAAAAGAATCAGCCGTGATTATGACCGTCTGGTTGAGTCTGCAAATGAAAAGCTTATACTGGATCTTGTCGATGTGAGGGAAAACTTTGACCGGGCTATTCAAAGTGCAGAGAATAACACTGATTATCAGGGGCTTTTCGAAGGCCTTAAACTTATTTACAGCAAGTTTGAATCGGTTTTGGGGAAAAATGGTCTGGAGGTTTTTGCTGCGCCAGGAGATCTGTTTGATCCCCAGATTCATGATGCTCTTATGAAGGCTGCTCACCCCGAGATCCCCGAAGACCATGTCTCTGAAGTTTATGAAAAGGGCTACCAGTTAAAAGGGAAAGTGATTAAACACGCTAGGGTGATTGTTTCCAGTGGACCTCAAAGTTAGTTTTTACAAGGATTCAATTATTATATGGAAATAAAATTATGACAAAAAATGATTACTATGAAGTCCTGGGTATTGATCGTAATGCAAGTGAAGATGATATCAAAAAGGCATATCGCAAATTGGCCATTAAATATCATCCGGACAAAAACCCTGGAGATAAGTCTGCGGAAGAAAAATTCAAAGAAGCAACCGAAGCTTATGAAATACTGAAAGACTCTAATAAAAGAGCTCAATATGACCAGTTCGGGCATGCTGCATTTCAAGGTGGGAATGGCTCTGGTGGAGGATTCGGCGGATTCGGTGGATTTGACATCTCAGATGCACTTCGTGCTTTTATGAATGATTTCGGTGGTGATTCTGTCTTCTCCGATCTGTTTGGATTTGGGGGAAGAGGACGCAGAGGGAGTGGCGGAGCTCAGAGAGGGAATGACCTTCAGATTAGGCTTCCATTAACCCTTGAGGAGATCGCTTCCGGGGTTAAGAAAAATCTGAAAGTGCGCAGAAAAGAGAAATGTACTACCTGTAGTGGGACAGGTTCAAAAAGCGGTAAACGCGCTGTCTGTTCAAAGTGCGGTGGTTCAGGAAGAATTCGTCAGGTTGCCTCATCATTTTTTGGGCAAGTTATTCAGGAAAGTGTTTGTCCCACCTGCAGAGGTGAAGGCCAAGTGGTGACTGATGCCTGTCCGGTATGTGGCGGGTCAGGGCTTGAAACTACAGACACAATGGTAACCGTTGATATTCCTGCCGGTGTTTCTGAAGGAAATTATCTCAATGTTCCTAATAAGGGAGATGCCGGGCCTCATGGAGGGCCAGCCGGGGATCTTATCGTCTTAATCCAGGAAAAGAAACATGATTTCTTTGAGAGACACGGAATCGATCTGGTTTGTGATCTGGATGTTACCTTTTCTGAGGCGGCTTTAGGTACTTCAAAGATGGTTTCTACTATCGATGGCAAGGTGAGTTTGAAAATTCCTGCTGGTACCCAATCGGAGAAAGTTTTCAGATTAAAAGGCAAAGGACTTCCTTCTCTTCATGGAAGAGCAATGGGAGACCAGTTGGTTAGAGTTCATGTAAAAACACCTGAAAAGTTGGCCAGAAGTGCAAAAGAGTTGTTTGAAAAACTTTCAGAAATCGGGATCTGATAACCCTTTGGGCTCAACTTGTCTGCTGTATGGATTCTTTATTACCTAAAAGAGTCCATCTGCAAAGTTACCTCCAAAGAATCAGAGGTCGATTTTTCCCAGAATTTCTCTTATAGCAGATATGTCTTTGTGGACCTGTGAGGGATCAGAGGGATTTCTGGAGATATTTTCTGCAAGCAGGTTTATTTCGACTAAGCTTTTACGATAGAATTCGGTTGCAGCATTACATTTTTCACTAAGATCAGTTAGATGGTCCTCTTCGCGAAAAGCAAGCTCGGTATTCAACTTCCCTCTGCTGAGGTCGGCCACCCACTGCTCAATCTTGTAAAGTGGGACCGCAACTTTTCTGGAAGAGAAAAGGCCTATCACAAAGGAAACAAGAATCGCTACAAACTCGACTGTTACGATGGGGGTAAGGATTATTCCCAGTATGTTCTTGAGTTCCAGATCCTCCATGACATCGTTACTCATGTAATAAAAGCTGCCTGCCTGAGATTTGGAATTGTAAATAAAAATCAAAATGCTCAAGGTGATTATTCCTGCAATAAGAGCTGTCAGTATAACCTGCATCACAATCTTAATCTGAACAGACCTTTTTATGAAGAAATTTCTGAGTGGATGGCGGAAATTTTTTTCGGTCATAATAAAATCATCCTCCCTGCAGTGGTGGATAAACTCCCTCTATTTAGGAAAATAGAACGTATATTCTAATTATGCAATAGATGCGCTTATCGGGCACAGCGATAATTTATTTTTAATCTCTTTTAAGATGTTTTCTGAAAGAACGGAAATTAAAGTTATGGACAAAATAGCAGTAATGGATTTTGGAGGACAGTATGCTCATCTTATCGCTAACAGAATCCGTAGATTGGGTGTATATTCTGAAATCGTTTCAAACGAAACTGATCTCCGGTCATTAAAAGAATTTAAAGCACTAGTGCTTTCAGGATCACCATACAGCGTACTTGATGCCCAGAGTCCTGGTTTTGATGCATCGGTTCTTGATCTGGAGATTCCTGTGCTGGGGCTCTGTTATGGGCATCAGCTTATAGCTAAAAATCTCGGGGGCAAAGTCTGCAGGGGAACCGCACGGGAGTATGGATTGGCAAAGATACATCTCAAGGAGTCTTCTGATCTGTTTACTGGTCTTTCAGGTGTCGAACAGGTTTGGATGAGTCATGGGGATGCCGTGCAGTCACTTCCACCGGACTTTAAAATACTCGCTTCCACATCAGATTGTACCCATGCAGCAACAGGGCATGTCAGTAAAAAGATTTTCGGGCTCCAATTTCATCCCGAAGTTACAGATACTTTAAACGGAATGAAAATCCTGAGCAATTTTATCGATATCAGTGGCTGCGACCGTCAATGGAACAGTAAATCGTTTCTTGACGAAACAAGTGGACAGATCCAGTCTTTCTGTAAGAATAAAAAGGTGTTTCTTCTGGTCTCCGGGGGTGTTGATTCCACAGTTGCCTTTACTTTGCTTAACAAAGCACTGGGCAAAGAGCGGGTCCTTGGACTGCATATTGATAATGGTCTGATGCGACAGGATGAGTCCAGTGCAGTCATCAAGTATATGCACTCTCATGGCTTTGATAATCTTAAAGTCATTGACGCTTCTGCAGATTTTGTTGATGCTCTCGATAATGTCTTTGAACCTGAGAAGAAAAGGGTAATTATTGGAAATATGTTTCTGACTGTAAAGGAGAAAGTTTTTGCAGAATTGAATCTGAATTCCGATGAATGGATATTGGCTCAGGGTACCATCTATCCGGATACTATTGAGAGTGCCGGAACAAAGCATGCCGATCGCATTAAGACTCACCACAACAGGGTTGATTTGATTCTTGAAATGATCTCAAGGGGGCAGGTGATCGAGCCCTTGGCTCAGCTTTATAAAGACGAGGTGAGGGAGCTCGGGCAGGTTCTTGGTTTACCCCGCCTGCTTATATGGCGTCATCCTTTTCCCGGTCCCGGGCTGGGAGTACGGGTTCTGTGCTCTGATGGTAAAGAGCAGATCATACCTGATGATGACTTCAAGAATCTCTGCGATATAGCCGATTCCAGTGGATTCAATGTAAGGGTTCTTCCTGTGCAAAGTGTCGGGGTTCAGGGTGATGAACGCTCTTATGCTCATCCGGCATTGCTATCTGGAATATGTGACTGGAACAGGCTGGAAGAGGTGTCAATCAGAATCACCAATTCAGTCAAATCCATCAACAGGGTCGTTTTTGGAATCAAAACTTCAGCTTCTCTCTCCTATAAACTTATTTCCGCTTATATTACAAAGGAAAGACTGGAGAAGTTAAGGGCAATAGATGCTATCGTTACGGAGCTTTTACATCAGTCAGGTGAGTATGACAATGTTTGGCAGATGCCAGTCGTTTTACTTCCAGTTGTTAATGAGAAGGGTGATGAATGTGTTGTACTTCGCCCTATAGTTTCTCAGGAAGCTATGACCGCTAGGTTCGTTCCACTCAAAGAGAGGACTATACGGGAGATTGTCAGAAGAGCCTCTTCTATTGAAGGAATAGGGGACATATTCTTTGATATAACTCATAAACCGCCTGCAACTATAGAATGGGAATAGTTTTTGGGTAAAACAAGGGAAAACATGAGATATGAAAACCTTGAAATTTCCAAAAATAGGCCATTTTGAACTTTTATTGATTCCTTTTTTATCCTATATTTTACCTGAATTTGTTACCTATGTGTTACCTGGAAGTATTACTGGTAAAGCCAGGTAACAAAACAGGTAACAAAAGTTTACACAAAGAAAGACCAGGAGGGGTAAAATATGGGGGTTAAATTAAGAGAAAAGCATCTGAATAATGGTAATTCCAGGTATTATCTGGATATTTATTTTTCTGGAAAAAGGCATACTGAATTTTTAGACCTATATAAAATTCCCGGCCAAAAAGAAGCTAATAAAGAATCTAAAATCATAGCTGAAAAAATCAGAGCACAAAGAGAACTTGATTTATCTGCAGATGCAAATGGCATTCAATCCCCAATAAAATCAAAAATCGATTTCCTCAGTTACTTCCAAAAAGTTTTAGATCATAAGAAAAAAGTGGATGGTTTAAGAGGGGTCCACAATTATGATGCAGCATTTAAGCATCTGGAAAAATATTCAGGTGGAAAACCAGTCCCTATCCTATCCATAGATGAAAAGTGGATTGAAGGATTTAAGCTGCACTTAATCGGGTTAATGAGACCTAATACAGCAAATCATTACTTGGCCAGGTTTAAGGCAGTAATGAACCAGGCACAAAAGGATGGTGTCATTATCAGGAATCCGGCATCTAATGTAAAATATTTCCCTTCACCTGAAGTTGAAAAAACCTTTCTTTCAGCAGAAGAACTGCAGGCCATTGCATCTGCTCCATGTAAAAAGCAGGTTGTAAAATTAGCATTCCTCTTTGGTTGCTATACAGGATTGAGATTCTCAGATATTAAAAATCTTACCTGGGGTCAGATCATAGATGGAAAGATTCATTTCAGGCAGAAAAAAACTTGTGGTTTTGAGTATATGGATGTTTCACCAATTGTTGCAAAAATTCTATCTCAATGCAGAGGTGATACATTACAAATGCCAACGGCCCCGGTGTTCCAGGGATTGCCTGATAAATCCCATGTAAATGCATACTTGGCAGAATGGGTTAAAACTGCTAAGATAAGCAGGCATATAACATTCCATTCAAGTAGACACACCTTTGCTACTCAGTTGCTGACTGCAGGAACTGAGCTTTATACAGTTTCAAAACTACTTGGCCACAAAGATATTTCTGTAACTGCCATTTATGCAAAAATTGTGGATGAAAAAAGAAAAGCTGCAGTGTTCAGTTTACCAAATATTGAGGTGGGATGATGGAAATAAGTAATGAATTATATGTAGAATTACTTGATTTTAAAATGAAGATTGATGAAAATGTCCAATCTAATATAGAGAATTTCAAAATTGGTTTGCATAATGATATTGGTAGAAATGCTGCGTTTGCTTTAGTATTTGAAAAGTACCCCTGGAAGTTAATCAATTGGCCATCTAACGGTGATGATGAAGAGAATTTTAAAATTATCCGTAGATTGAGTAAAGCTCCTTTTCCTACCTATTTGTTTGTAAGAATTATTAGAAAAATTGAATGCTCTGACAATGTGTATAAATATTTGGTCTCAAATGGAGCAATATTTGGTTTTGGGAAGAATGCGGTTGATGAAATGCTTTTATATTTTAAAGATGTAGACACAGAACGATCAATTGATTGCATTTATAACCCTGCAGATAAATGGCTATACAATCTACTGAAGTTTTCATATATAATTGGAAAAATGAAACAACCTACAAAGACTATTCTAGAACAGGCAATAGAACCGCTTAAATGGTTAGGAACAGATACTCAGTTGGTATACTTGTTTAACCAATTATTAAAATTGAATTTGATTGCAGAAGATAAATTGCCTTCTTTAATTGAAAAGCACTTCGTGAATAATAAAAATAAGCCAATAAAAAATGTATCTCAAAAAATCTACCAATTAACCAATACAAACAGTAAGAGCAAGCCAAGAGCACACCAGGGTATTGATGATATTCTCAATTCTTTTCCTTCTAATTAATTTGTTTTCCCTCAAATAAAAGCATGCAATAACCAAAATAAATCATTTAGACTAAATAGTTCTAAATTGTAATGCTTTCCTTTTTTTTGCATTTTATTGATGCAAATAGAAAGGAGAGTCCTACCATGGATTCAAAAAATTCAGCCGGGCTTGAATCACCGATTCAAGAAAATGCACTACAGGATAAACCGCTTACCATCAATGAAGCTGCAACATTTTTAAATCTATCCCCTGGGTACATTTATAAACTTACCCATAGAAGATTACTCCCTTACTCAAAACCCTTTGGTAAGAAGATCTTTTTTGATAGATCAGAGCTTTTGGCCCTGCTTAAAAAGAAGAGGGTAAAAACCAATGAGGAACTAAATAGTATTGCTTCTGCAGCAGTGAATGGGGGTTCAAGGTGATATTAACCCATTATTACCATTTTGAAAAGAAACCGGAGTCCAAAAGCAAATCACGGTATGAACTGAAATTTAATAGTTCTGTATACTCTCCATTGCACCAGGCAGGCAGAAACAATGATGTATTCATTTATTTAGGACCTGGAGACAGGATTAAATCAAAGAGTGGTAGAAAACCACAATTGGCTATTTCCAACAGATTAAGCCATATATCAGGGGTTTACCTTCCAGATATAGACAATCCTGCAATGGGATTTGCTGATTATGGAACAGATGCTCTATTAATCAGAATGGATGAAACCAGGACATCAATTAAAATCTATATAGCCCCTGGAAAAAAGAATTTTGAACTGCAATTGTTCTCAATGTGGGTGGATGGTGAATTTGATTCTGAAATTGACTTGTTAGAAAAGGGGGAAGATGATTTAAACCAGGTAGACGGTAATTAATAAAGGTGTTGATGGTATCACTTTTTGATACCTGATGTTTCTTTTATTCATTCATGTGCATGCCATGAATTGTTTAAAAAACAGTTATTAATTCCTGATAAACAAGTGGAAAACAGGTAAAACCATGATAGATGATGTTATCCTATGGGTTGATACACCAGCAGCATTTAATGTGCAAAAGCATCTGGATGCACCAAAAGAAACTGCCAACATGAATACAGGTGAAATAGTGGTTACTGGGTATTATAAGAATCTCAGGACCAGGTTAAAGGCATCTGGGTTGAGCATTCAGGGAAGTTTAAATAAATATTTTTGTGGCAATAATCTTGAGTCAATGAGTAGAAGATCTGTTCAGGACTCAATAAACAAATTGAGTGATGAACTATCCTTATCAATCAATAATGGCATTGTTTATCGTTTTGATATTGCTTATAATTTTATAATGAAAAGGCCCCTGGGGGATTATCTTACAAAATTGGGGAGTGTTCGATATTTTAAAAAGTCTGAAATTTCAAATCTTCAAACAGTGATGTATTCAAACTGTAATCGAGCATTAATTTTTTATGATAAAATTGCAGAGGTAAAGAAAAAGGGTGGTGCTATACCAGAACTATTTAAGGGTAAAAATGTGCTCAGGTATGAAATGAGATTCAGAAAAAGGATTAAAGATCAATTTAAAAAAGTAGTCACTGCAGCAGATTTATATGATGAAAAATTCTACTCTGCAGCAATTAAGCAATGGAAATCTTCATATTCTGCAATAAGCCGTTTTAATGATGTAGCTGGGGGGTTGTCAATGGTCGGTGGTGTTAAAGAGCTTGAAAGCAGTCTCATCCTTTTAGGAATGCAGGCAATCGGTGGTGGTGAAGTTGTCTTTCAACAAATAGAATCAGCATTTAAAACGGGTGAAATTGATAAACAGCAGGCTCATAGAATGAAAAGAAAGATTAGACAGGTTTTGAGTAATCCATCCTTAACAACTCCCCCAGAAACAATTTTAGAACTTGATAAAAAGATCAACCAGGTTGCAATGTTCTGCAGATAAAAATATTAAAGGTGTATGCCTATTTTCCTTTATTGAATCCTATCCAAGATATTGTCCACCTAATACCAGGTATACGTTAAAATTATTAAAAATTATGGTTTTTGTTACCTATATGTTACCTGCTCAAAATTAATGCCTTAAAAATCAAAGAATTAAGCCCTGTTGCAACTATAGAATGGGAATAGTGCCAGCATATCCCTTCCTGAGCGTATTTGAGAATAAGCCTGCCACATAAATAATAGCAGGCAGGTTTATTTCTCCCTTGAACTTCAGCTTTCACCTCCACTATTAGTCATCTTTTTTATCCTGAAATCATCCTTTTAGCCACATGGATCATCTTTTTAGCCTGGTGAACTTCAATCTGAGCTGCCCGACCTTTAATATGTGCTTCAAGGATGAACAAAAATCATTCAGGGATAAAAATTATGTTACTAAGGGGCTCTTGAAACAAACTGGCAGGTAGCTAAGAAATCAGAAACAATCGGAAATGGACGTAGAAATTCTGATAATCAGACTAATCGCATTCTTAGTTGTTATCGTCTCTTTTCTGTTTTATTCGATATCGATATCGACGAAGATTTCGATCAGTAGATTCGATTTGTTTTTATAGAGGTCCACGGGATTTAATATTCTGCTCCTAAAGAGAAGTAGTTTATCGGTTTTCCTACTTCACGTCTCCAGTCTGTGGGCCATCCACGGTCAAAACGCAAAATGAAGAATCCCAGATCTGCTCGCATGCCAAATCCGAAGCCGCCATAGATCTTTTCGGGCAACGGTAAGCCATGATACCTCTCGTCTCCGCTCCAGGCATTACCTATATCGGCAAAGATGGCTCCGTTGATATAGCGGATCTGCATTGGCAAAGGCCAGACTACAGAGATTTCCCGTATAAATGGAAAACGGAACTCTGAATTTAGCACAGCGACTCTGCTTCCGGTTATGTCCAGATAGTTGTAGCCTCTGAATGGAGTGACAAAATCAGAAAAAAAAGAGTTGTAAATGTTCTGATCGTACTTTTCTTCATTAATGCTGTATGAGAACCAGTTGTCATTGCCTCCAAGAAAGTATCTTCGTGCAGAAGCCCTGTCATCAAGAGATTTGCTTATTCCCAGAAAGACTCTGTTGGCCCACACAAAGCGGCTAAACAGATGTAAATAGGCTCTTATGTCTGTATCCAAAGAGATAAAATGATCGTCAACAAAATCGAGTGGAGGAGAAAGGAGAATTCTGCTTGAGGCGCGAACTCCATTGAGAGGACCGGTGATTCCCCAGAGAATATTATCGAAAGAGAAGGAAAGTGACGGAAGGAATGCGGTTGACTTTACAGCAGGATCGTCCGAATCCAGTGGATCTCTTTTGATATCACGGTAAAAAAGTTCAAGATCCAGTCTGGTAAAAGTGGAAAAAGGGAAACGGATGAATAAGAACGCACCACCTTCCTGATCATGGTATAATCGTTTGCCAAAAACGTCGGCAAAAGAATAATCTTTATTAAAAAAGCCACCAACTCCAATGTCGGCCCGGCTGCGCAGGTAGGTGTAAGATGCAAAAAGATGCATATAATCTTTTAAATTGCCCTGAATGTCGGCTGCTACCGTGATCCGGTGATCACCCATCAGATCACTGAAAGAGAGAAGCATCTGACCGGCGGGGCTGTAATAATTGCTTATCCCCAGTCCAAATGCGACCATATCGGGGGTGAATTTTAAACGGTATGGAAGTTCTTTGCTGCCCTTAATGATGGTAACATCGGTTTGCTGAGAGCTGTTGCTAACGGTATCGGGGGGTGTGGAAGTTGTGGTATCCGGGCTTATATCTGAAGAAGCAATTTTTGTGGAGTCAGTGCTGTTTTGGTAGGCGCTGTCTTTAAAAGTGGCAATAGGCAAATTTCTTGATCTGTCATTTATTGTTGAGGAATCAGAGCTTTTAGGAGATGTCGTAAGAGAGGTTGTGCTGTCATCCTTAGCTCTTTTTTTATTCTCAGAGATTTTACCCTTTCCCGAAGAGCGGTGTTTTTTGCCTGGTTCTTTAAGTTCGGCAACGCTGTCGGCTTTAATTTCTGCTTTTTTAAAGAAAGAAATGGAAGAATCTCTCCAGCTCTTTACCCATTGAGTAGGTATGAGGCTGTCTTTGGTAAGCTTTTTTTCTGGATCTTCGATCAGAAGTACATCCCATCCCTGGTTTTGAAAAAAGGAAAAAACGATGCAACTTGAATCCAGTGCCCAATCGGGGTTGGAGCATCCGCCGACGAAATCGGTTAATGGTCTGGAGTTTTCGGTGGAATCTATTGGGCAGATATAAAGGTTGTCCAGGCCATTTCGATCGGAAACGTACAGGATGCTTTTTCCATCGGGTGAAAAGCAAGGTTGTTTTTCATTCCATTTAGTATTGGTGATTATGGATAAAATACCAGTGGATAGTTCGAGGGTTGCCAGCTCGCTGGGGGTACTTCCGTAGGGTGAGTTGGAATGCATTGCAGAACCGCTGGTATCTTCTATGGAGAAGAGAATTGTCTTGCCATCTGCTGAGAAGTGCGGGTCGGCTTCGTATTGCAGTGACTCTGTTATACGTTTAAGAGAATCGGATTCGATATTATAAATAAAGAGGTCACTAAAGCCGTCGGTTATAGCAGAGAAAACGATATCTTTGCCGTTTTTGGACCAATCGGGACTACTGATGCTGCCAAGGGGCAGGCGGATTTTTTTTATCAGTTTTTTTCTGCTAACATCAATTATCCGGATTTCATCGTGGCCTTTGTTCAGAGTCACAAATGCTAGCTGTTTTCCATCGGGTGACCAGCACATTCCGCTTCTGAATGGGTGAAAAGATTCAAAGAAGCCTCCAAAACCGGTTTGACTTACCTCATGGATCACTTTTCCTTTTTTATCGGTGATAAGAATTCGGGTATAATCTTTACGGTCACTGAAAAAAGCGATTTTCTCTCCATCAGGAGAGATTCTGGGTCTGAGGTTGAATTGATCTCTGGTTTTGAGGTGTGAAGTAACAAAGCTGCATTTGTCCGATGGGTCTTCTCTTTGGGCTATCTCTGGCCAGTAGAGTCGTCGTAATTCTTTGAACCACTCTTTTCCCAGGTCTTCAGTGGTTTTCTTGTAGACTTTCAGAATGGAGTTATCGACCATTTTTGTTTTTCTGAATTGTTTTAAGAAACTGGAGAATGCACTGTCGCCTCTGCTTTTATGAAGAAAATGGAGAAATGATTGTCCGGCTTTGTAGGCCATGTATCCGCCTAGCTGGGGTCCGGGCAGAGGCACAGCGTTATTGAGGGTTTGTTCCATCATAAACATATCGGCCTCGCAATTCCATCCGGTAGAGAGGTATTCGGCGCTGCCCTCATTGAACCAGAAGGGGATCTGGGCGTTATTGATCATTGCGCTGGCTCCGCCAAACTTGCCAAAAACTATTCCGAAAACAAATGCATGCGCCATTTCATGATGGAGGACGTGGCGCAGTTCAGTGTAGGAGCCGTTAAATGGGACTGCAATTCTATTTTTGAAAATTTCGGTAAAACCGCCCACACCTTCGGGTAAAATTTCTGAAATGATATTTGTATGGGCAAAAAGTGAGGGATTACCGTAAAGAATGATAGGAATGGGGGTGTCATGGTTGAAATTTAGATTGTCTGAAAGGGAGTTGTAAGCATTTGTGATCCAACTGTTGGCTATTTCCGCTAAAATACTTTTATTTTGATGATAATAAAGTGTATAGTGTGTTGAGGGTCTCATCCACCAGGAGAGGGCAGAATATTGAACTTTGTTTTTACCAAAGGCTGCTATATCTGAAGTATTAAGCATTAATAAAACAAAGAGCAGCAAAGAATTAACTGGCTTGAAGAAAAAGATATTCATATATTACACTTTCATTAACTGAATGTTCTTTTAGACTTGATTTCAGTAGTAACCGGGTTTTAGTATTAAAACTAGTTTATTCACTTATAGTTATACAATAAAAGAAACGCCACATAGAGAGGTAAAAATTGTGCTTAAAAATTGTATATGTAGTTAGAAAACACTTGCATTTAGTTTGTGGATATACTTTTTTAGATAGGGTCCTGAGATGTCAAATTAAGTGTAGTTAGGCAGCTAAAGGGGGGAGAGTTGACATCCTACAAGGGGGAAAACTATATTATTCCTTCCTCTCCGAGGTCTGCAGCGGAGGTGTGTTTTTATCTATCTGCAAATCAATTTAAGCCCTTAATAATCCGGATATTATGAATTCACCAAAAAAAATTTGCATAACTTTTATCCTTATTGTTTTGGCCGCAGTCTATTGCTGTTTCGCTGGCAAAAAGATTGTTGTTCCCCATGATTTCCCTTCGATCGAATCGGCTTTTGGTCAGGCGGATGAGGGTGATACCATTTATGTCACCAAAGGGATCTATTATGAAAACATCGTTCTGGCTGACAATGTGGTGCTTCAGGGACAGGATATGGTGAATACTATAATAGATGGAAGGCGAGCCGGGCCTTGTGTCACAGGTGCAGACGGCGCTACTATTACCAATTTTACAATTCGCAATGGAACTACTGGAATTCTGTGCAAAAACTCCCGCCCGATCATAAAAAGAAATCTGATTGTTGACAACAAAGGGGCTGGAATTCATGCCCTTATGTCCCTTCCTGAGATCAGCAATAATATTATTTACAGAAATGAATGGACCGGTATTTTTTTAGAGTCAGTTCGTGGAACCCGTACAAGTATCGATCATAATGTCATTCTGGAAAATGGTTATTGTGGAATTTTCTGTGCACACAGAACAGAAGTGCTGATAAGGAATAATATTCTTCTATCAAACAAGCAGTATGGTGTTTTTATTGCTCCTGAGGCCCGAAAAACAAGAATCATAAACAATAACATCTATAAAAACCGTTTACCGTTTAATGGAAATGCCGTTGTTCATCAGAGCAACATTTCCAAGGAACCGGTTTTTGTCTCAGAAGCGCATCCTGAGTACAATTATTTCGTCAAATCCGTATCTCCCTGTAAAGGTACAGGAGAAAACGGTACCGATATAGGTCTTATTACAGAGCAGATGGTGGAGGCATTCACCACCGACAGAGATGGTGATGGTATTCCTGATGATGTTGATCAGTGTCCCGATGTTGCAGAAGACATGGATGGATTTGAAGATATCGATGGGTGTCCGGATTATGACAACGATGGAGATGGCATCTACGACGCGCAGGATCAATGTCCTAATGATCCTGAGGACCGTGATGGTTTCCAGGATGTTGATGGCTGTCCTGATTACGACAACGATGGTGATGGAATTCCTGATACCCTGGATGCATGCCCCAACAACCCCGAAACTATTAATGGGTATAAAGATACAGATGGTTGCCCGGATGAGAAACCACAGGAAATTAAACAGGCCCTGATCCTTAAAGGGGTCAATTTTAAAACTGCAAGTGCTGAACTTCTGGAAGAATCCTATTATGTACTGGAACATGTGTATAACAGTCTTGAGGCATATCCGAATGTGAAAGTTGAGATTGGTGGGCATACTGATGACCAGGGATCCAACGATTACAACTTAGCCCTTTCCTATGACAGAGCCAAATCTGTTATGAATTATCTGATTATGAGAGGTATTGCTGCGGATAGAATTGTAGCCAGAGGCTATGGTGAAGAACGTGCTTTAGCTCCTAACAGCAGTTCTGAGGGTCGGGCTAAAAACAGGCGGGTAGAGGTTGTTCCACTCAATTAAAAAAACTTTAAAAAGGCTGGTATATTGTGAGGTGTTTTCCAACAAAAATTAAATCGTGCCTGATAGCAGTCTTGCTGACTGGTGCAACTTTTTTTGCAAATGGAAATGGTGGATATGATGCACCTTATTTCCAGGCGGATTTTACTCAGGATCTTACCGATTGGTCTTCTGCTCTGGTAAACCCGGCCCTGCTATACAGGGTCAATCAGATGCACATTGATGCATTTGGTTTTTACCGATGGGCTCTTGGGGATGATGCTCTTGGATACCAGCATGCAGCTTTCCTAATGCCGGTAAGACGAAATCAGACAATCGGATTGACTGTCCTTTTTTCCAGACATTCTATCCAGAAATCCTTTATCGATTCTTCAAACCACACTGTCAAGTTCAGTGGCAACACAAGCTTTCAGGATGTGTGGTTTATTGCCAATTATGGAATCAGACTTTTTCCCTGGCTGATGGTGGGTACCAATGTAAAACTAAGAACACAGTATCAATTTGGTGATTGGGCAGTATCGCATGTTCCAGGTATCGATGTGGGCGTTTATTTTAATCCTCTTGACCATTATCGTTTTGGCGATCTTGGTATCAGCGTCTCTCTTCAGGACATTTTGCCAACCCAGGTTAAATGGGGAGAGGCTTTCAATCATTTAGGGCTGCAAAGAGAGACAGAAGTTACTACCAGCAGATTAAGAATGGGTCTCAGATATGCGGCATTAAATGACAATCTGGTGGGAGATGCCGAAATCTTGATCGATAATGCTCTGGGAAAATTCTATGATGCAATTGACTGGAAAAGCTATGTTGACATGTTTAGAGGTAGAGACAGCGCTAATACCAAAATAGGATCGATTCCGCTGGAATACCGGTTTGGAGCCCATGTCAAATATATGTTTATTCCGCAGATATGGCTCAAAGCCGGTTGGAATAATAACAACATTCCTTATATTGGATTCAACTATAATCTTATTTATCCGCTTCCGGAAATGATCAATTATCTCAACTTTGATTGTCATCTGGGATACAGCTTTGTTGAGGCTTTACTAAAAGACAGCGACAAGAAGGATGAACGCGGATTTACTATCGCTGGTAAAATTTCTACTGATTTCGGACCTACTCGTGAGCAGCGTGAGTCAAAGCGATTGTATGACAAGCTGATCCTTGCACCTATGGATGCTTACAACGAAGCCATGAGACTGTATCTGGCCGAAAAATACTGGGAAGCTTCATTTGCTTTTGGAAAAGTGTTATCTCTGTTTCCAAATTTTCATCTAAATGATAAAGCAACCTACTACCTTGGAAACAGCTACAGATTTCTTTACATGAATGATATTTCCCGTCAGGTATATAAAGAGGCACTGGAAAACTATACTACTTCAGAGATGCGAGCCAAATATCTTTACGGTCTGATGGCGTTGGACTACAGGGAAGGGAAAATGGAGGATGCACTCAAAAACCATTCTTTCATTATCAATCTCTATGCTGATAGTGACATACGTCCTGATGCCGATTATCTGGCAGGGCAGATACATTTTCAGCAGAAAAATTATAATGTAGCCGAAAAGTTATTTGAAGGAATTATGCAGGGTGATCCTCATTATCTCTACTCCCAGTACACTCTGTCTATTATCAATATTGAGAATGGAAGAGAACAGGCTGCGATTCAGAGTCTTTCAAATGTGATAAATGATACTACTCAGCAGAAACCGGATCAGCTTTTGCAGGATGCAGCTAATACAAAACTTGGGCATCTCTATTTTGAAGCTGGGGATAAGTTGCGTCTGGCGGTTGAAGCTTACCAGCGGGTACCTGACGGTTCACCATTTCAGGATGAAGCGCTTTTGGCAACCGCGTGGGCCTGGATAAAAGTAAATCAGCCCAATGTTGCTATTCAGACCGTTGATAAACTGATTGCTCTTTACAAAGACTCTCCTTTGGTTCCTGAAGCGTGCTTGGTAAAAGGATATGCATTGATGCTTTCGAAGCGTCATCCGGAAGCGGCCACAGCTCTTGAGCAGTGTCTTGCAGCCTGCAAAAGAACTTTTGTGACAGATGAGGATCTGAAAAATAAAAAGGAAAGCTTTGAGCAATACAGCATACAGTTTGCACCTACTGCGGAAAATATAAAGAAAAATGCACTTAGAAAACCAACAAATAAAACCTTGGAGGAAAGGCCGGAATTGCAGAAGCTCTTTGATGGGTTTGCGCAAGAATCAAAGGCATTTTTCGATTATACGTTACTTGCAAAATCTCACACCAGATTCTTTAAACGCAAAGAGGAAGTTCTCAATGATGCAGAGTATGCACTGGTAAAAACCGAACGCATACTTGGAGCCAAAAAGGCTAACAAAATCATTGAAGGTGTAAAGGATAAAGAGGAAAAGATCGACAGCGAGCTTGAAAAATTGAAAAACGAGCTTAACAACGAGCTTAACAACGATCTTAATAGCGAAGTTGACGACGAATTTAATATCGAATAATAGATACAGAGTTACTTTAAAGGAGAGCAGGAAGCATGCGAAGGTTTTATTGGAAAGCAATTTATCTGGTGGTTATCTTGTCATCGGTCATGTTGACAATTCCACAGGTTAGCTATGCGCAGAAAAAGGACAAAAAAGCAGAATTGATGGAAAAAATCAAGAAGCTTGAAGCTGAACGTGCAAAGCTTAAAACTAAAGCGGTTGAACAGATCGAGAGCAAAAAAGCTTCTGAAGGAAAAGTTGAAGAGATAATAAAACGTTACGAGAATCTGCTGGCAGGATGCCAGGGGAAAAAGACTGACAGGTGTGCAGATGTTATCTACACCCTTGGTAGTCTTTACTATGATCAGGGGCGTGATGATTATATTCGCAAAAGAGAAGAATATGAAAGAGCAATGGACATGTACGACAAGACCGGAAGAGGACCTGAACCGGTTAACCCGTTGCCAGATTATTCTAAATCTCTGGCAATGTATGAAAGACTCAGCATTGAATATCCTACTTTCTCAAAACTAAGTGAAGCGCTTTATCAGATGGGTAACATCTATCTGCTGATGGGGCAGATAGATAAATGCAGATCTGCTTTTGAAGCTGTAGTTGAAAAATATCCTAACAGTCCACGCGCATCTGGCGCACACTTCAGACTGTCAGATCTCTGTTATCTGGAAAATGATTACATTTGCGCTCTTAAACACCTGGAAAAAATAAGAGAAGATCAAATCGATCTGCAGAACTGGGAAATGGTTCATTACAGAAAAGGTGAGCTCTATTATAACACCGGTGATCTGGACAAAGCAGTTCAATATTTCCAGACCTATACAGATAAGTGCGATGGAGGGCTTTATCCAAAACGTGAATTCAGAGATATGGCAGTTGAATTCATGGCAATCTCTTTTTCTGATATGGAAAATGGTGGTGAAGAGGCTGTAAGATACTTCAAAAAGATCGGTAAAAGATCGTATGAAGATAATGTAATGTATACCATCGGAATAAAAAACCGGATTCACGGTCAATTTGATGCTGCAATTCAGTCTCTGGGTGTTGCTTTGAAGAAATTCCCTATGTATAAAGAGGCACCTACCGCCAGAATGGCTTTGATTGAATGTTATGTTGTTAAAAAGGAGCATGAGAAGGCCAATCTGGAGAGGGAGAAGCTGGTTGATGATTATGGTACAAACTCACAGTGGTATAAAACTAACAGTAATGAATTAGCAATAATTGAAAAAGCAAGAAATGAAGTTAAGAGGGCTTTGGGACACATTGCCATCTATTATCATGCACTTGCCCAGAAGAAAAAGGACAAATCTGCCTATGAAAAAGCGCTCAAAAGATATCAGGAGTTTTTCCAGAAATTTCCAGAGGATAAATGGCGCAACTACGAGTTTAAGTATAACATCGCTGAAGTTTACAGTGCTATGGGCGATTGTGAAAAGGCGGCTGAGTTCTATGACCAGGTGGCCATGTCGGATCTTAAAACATTTGGAGAGTATAAGGCAGAGATCGACACATTGGGGATGGATGCCGATGAGGTGGAAAAAAACAAGAAAAAAGCTGATCAAGGCCCAGTTCTTATTTCACAGGAAGATGCGGGTTACAACGTGATCGTAGCTTTAGACAATTGCAAAAAGAAGGCTATGGCTGCTGCTGGTGTTTCTGATTCACAGGCCTACTCATTGCCCGAGACAAAGAAACTTCTCGATTACACTGAGAAGTTCCAGTCGCGGTTCCCCAAAAGTTCAAATGCTTCTGAGGTCTTGTATCTGTCTGGAAACATTCACTACTCAGCTAAATCTTATGATAATGCTATAAGAGTTTTCAAGCAGATAATTGATAATTATCCAAATTCAAAGGTCACCGACAAGTCTCAGAGAATGCTGGCTAACAGTTATGCAAATTCGGGCCAATATGATATGGCAATGGGGATGTACAGGCAGCTTCTTAATAAACAGCAGCCCAATTCCACAGAGTACACGGAAGTTTTAGATCTTGCAGCAGGTACCATCTATAAACGGGCTGAAGCAAAACGTAAAGAGGGCGATCTGGCTGGCGCAGCCAATATCTTTAAGTCTATTTACTCTGAGTATCCTACCAGCAAGATCAGTGACCGTGGCTGGTTTGAGGCTGGAGTCTGTTATGAAGAGGCAAAAAATTACGAGATTGCGGGTGTGACTCTCGAAGAGCTTTGTGTAACATTTCCCAAATCATCATTGAGGGAAAGAGCATACATGCGTGCAGCAGAAAACTACAAAAAGGCAGAAAATCTCGATAAAGCTGCCCAGGTTTATCAGACTGCTGCAAACAATATTACAAAAGCAGAGTTTGCTATCCCCAGCTTGTCAGCAGCTTCTGAATGCTACCAGAAAATTAACAAGTTTGACATGGCCGGAAAAATGTTTGAGATGATCTACGAGAGATATTCAAGTGATCCTAAAACACCTCAGGCTCTTTACAATGCTGGTTTGATATTTGAAAAAGGGAAGCTTTATAGTAATGCCATTAATGTATATGACATCTTGGCCAAAAGATTCCCTGAATCGGAATATGCAGCAGAAGCATATTTCTCTGTAGGTCTGTGCTATGAGAAAATGGACCAGAATGAGGAAATGGCCAGAGTATTTACCGAATATGCCAACAAGTTTGCTGCTGATCGTAACAAGCAGGTAAATGCTTTGACTAAAGCAGGAGATGCGTATTTCAAACTGGGTAAACATGTTGAAGCTGAAAAGAACTATGTAATGGCTACTTCTATATACGAAAAATTTAAGAGTGAATCTGACATAGATGTAGTTAGCATTGCTCAGGCTTATTATAAATTGGGAGAAATCAAATATGATGAATTCCTGAAAATAAAGCTTGCCGCTAGAAACGAAAAAGAGGTCAGAAACAAGGTGAAAGAGAAGACCAAAGCTCTTGAGGAGCCTGCAAAGCACTTTGCTAAGGCCATTGAGCTGGGAGTCGCCGAGTGGACAGTTAAAGCCACATATATGATCGGTATGGGTTTTGTCGATATGGCTGAAGCTGTTGATGGACAGACTCTGTTTGGTACTGTGGATCAGAAAATCGTGGCCAAAATCACCATTCTTGCTTCTCTGGACAGATATTATGAGAAGGCTCTGGAGTATTTCTATAAAAACATAGAATGGGCCCATAGTCAGAATATCAAAGGTGAATTTGTCGAAAAGTCTATCGATCGCTATACAGAAATGCTTTTCAGACGTGGAAACATTATGGAGCAGGTGGGTATTGAATATGCAAGTGCACCGATCCCCAAAGGGCTGTCACAGGATGAGTCTGATGCATACAGAAGTCTGCTTGAGGAGAAAAAGCTTGAAGCTATGGATGCGGCTTTACCCAAGTACGAAGAGGGTTTACAAATTTGTAAAGCACATGGCATTTCCAAGAGTACATGGATAGATAAGATGAAGGAAAGAATTGCTGAGATCGATCCATCATCTGAGGCACTAAACATTGTTATTACCGAATGGGTGCCTGAAGAGAAAGCAGTAGCAACTGCAAGTGCAGCGAATAGACAGGCTGCATCTGGAGGTCAAAACGCTTCCAGTCAGGGTGCAAGTCAGGATGAAGATTTTAATAGGAATATGGCTCGTATCAGAAACATTATGAACATGCAGATCGCTGTGGAAGAAAAAATCAAACAACTTAACTCCATTGAACGTGAAGCACAGCGAAACATAGTTTTTGAAGAAGAGAAAATAAGCGAATTGAAAGGACAGTTAAGTATGTAAGAGAAAGGAGCAGTATATTATTAATAATTCTCTTTCGATTTCGAAAAAAAATGTAACTTTTTGCATAACAATACGTTTACCTTTTGAAAGGGGTTCTAAATGAATGAATTAAGAATGATGGCGAAGTTTGTGATCGATGGGTTTATGTCCCCTGGAGCTATCACCATGTGGGCTATATTGCTTATCGGATTTGGTATTCTTGGGATGGTAATAGAAAGAGTTTACTATCTTTATTTTAAATGCGGAACCAACAGTGGTAACTTCATGGCCGGGATTTCCAAATACATGAAATCCGGTGATTATGAGAAGGCAATCAAGTTTGCTTCTTCTGAGAAAACACCTCTGGCCAAAGGCGTTACTGCAGTTCTTCAGAACAGAGGGAAAGGTGGTAAAGCAGTTCAAAGGGCAGTTGATGAAGTGTTCCTTACAGAAACACCAAAAATCACCAGAAACATCGCCTTTCTTCCTACTCTGGCCAACCTTGCAACTCTTCTTGGTCTGATGGGAACAATTTACGGACTGATGATCGCTTTCGATGCTATCGCAAACGTTCCTGCAGCACAGAGAGCACAGGCTCTTGCCACAGGAATTTCTGTTGCCATGTCAACAACACTCTGGGGTCTTCTGGTTGCTATTCCTTCGCTGCTGGCACACGGTATTGTTGCTGGTAAATCTGATGGTATCGTTGAAGAATTGGACGAAAAGACATCAAAATTAATTAACCTGGTAGAAGAATAATCCTCTGCTTGGGAAAGAATAAACTATGGCAAACAAACCAAGAAAAAAAGTAATGGCCAGTAGTGAAATGGATTTGAAGCCATTTATGAATCTCATGGTGGTTCTTATTCCTATGTTACTGGTGTCAGCCGAGTTTGCTAAAGTAGCGGTAATTGATATTAAGCTGCCAGAGGCAAGGGGGTCACAGACCAAACAAGCTGTGACCGAACAGCCCCAAGAGGATAAAAGTGATAAACTTTTATTAACAGCCATAATTACCGACTCTGTAGTAACTCTGGGTGCCAAGGGTGGTTTCATGCCCAGCTTATTTTACCGTGAGTATCATCATTACATCTCAAAGGATGATCAGGAGGAGTTTACGGTAGAGTACGAGCCAGGTAAGCCAGTGAAACATCCTAAAACCGGCAGGGAAATGGAGATTTTTGAAAGATACGACATTTTACTTTACACTTGTGATGAGCAGAGAAACACCTTAAACCGGATGTATACAAAATATAATGAACTGGTTACAAATACTGCTTATGAACCGGTGGAAAAGATAAATGTTGGTGACACTGTACTGGCTCTTACCAATCCCAGACGTACTATTATTGTCAAGAATACTTCGGAATTCGAGTTAAAGCCATTATCTGCTTACGATGAACTTCAAAACCGTTTGATGAAAATCAAGGAGCGGTATCGTGAAGCCGAAGATGGAAACGATATCATTATTGCAGCCGAAAACGAAGTAATGTATGACAAAATAGTACAGATCATGGACAAAGCAAGAGCTTCGGAATTTTCCAACATATCTATAGCAAAGTTGAGGGGTTAACAATGGCTAAAGGAAGAGGAAAAAAAGTTCCGAGAAGTTCTGATTTGAACATAACTTCAATGATGGACATGTTCACTATTATCCTTGTTTTCCTGCTAAACTATTTCTCTGCAGATGGTAGTATTTTAACCAATGCAGACAACCTGGTTCTTCCAAACTCTGAGTCTAAAAAGAAGCCTCAGGAAGTAAACCTTCAGTTAGCAGTGACTAATGATATGATTTTGGTGGATAATTTGCCCATTGTACCAACCGATGATGTAAGAAAAATTCCTGCAGATGATCCCGATCCTAAAGCAGGCAAGCTTGAGGAGAAACTCAACGCATGTATGCTTCAGGAGGAGGAGATGGTAAGGGTTGGTGCTCTCAATGCTGTTCAGGGGAAAATCATTGTTCAGGTTGACAAAAATATAGATTTTGATGTCCTGTTCAAGGTGATGAACACTTGTGGTAAAGTGGGCTTCAATAATATGAATTTTGCAGTTATGGAAAGGGACTAGTAACTGTGAAGTATAAAGTTCTAATCAAAAAATGCGAGAATCCTCAGCGCGCAAGTAGAATCGCTGAAGAGATTGCCCGTTGGTCCGGAAGCACCGCTGATGTCGTGTATGGCGTTATCACGCAGAAGCCGGTCTGTATCCGGAAAGAAGCCGAAAAAGATGAAGCTTTACGGCTAAAAGGGCAATTCGAGGCGGTCGGGGCAGAGGTAGAACTCGTGGCTATCGGCGGCGGAGTTGCACCAGTGGTAGCTGCATCTGCAATAAGTGGTGCTGCAGTTGCAAAACCGAGTGCAAAAAAATCAGACGACGACGATGATGATGATGAACCCGGAAGAATACTGACAGATGCAGAATATGCTCAAAGATTAAAAGAAAGAGGTGACATTTTCTCTCTGAATCGTGATACACGACTCAGAAACATCGAAATTGTCTCCTTAATTTTGGGTGTTATTTTTGGAATCTATCTAAGTACCCGGGAAATCGTTACTGTTCAATCTGATTTCTTCGAGAAAATTCCTGAAGAAAGAGTAGCTAAACTGGTTAAAGAAGAAATTTCTGCTACTCTGGAAGAAAAAAAGAAGGAAGAGAAAAAACCGGAAGACGAAATAAAAAAAGAGAAAAAAACTCTAAAGCCAAAAAAGAACCAGGGATCCGGTGGAATGCAGGGTGGAGGTGGAGATCCAAGAGCCCGTGTTACCCACAAAGGAGTACTTGGTATTATTTCCGGTTCGATCAAAGGAAAAACAGTAGCCTCTGCTGATATCTTTGGTAAAGGCGGTTTCGCTACAGATATCGATGCTATTCTCTCTGGTGTTGGCGGTCTGAAATCAGGTGGTAGCGGCGGTGTCGGAAGAAAAGGTGTAGCAGGTATTGGTTATGGTGCAGGGTATGGAAGCGGCTTTGGAGGAAGCGGAGCAGGTGGAATTGATGACCTAATTGGCGGACTCATGGGAGGTGATGGAGGAGGCGGGCTGAATCTTAAAAAGCGTGGCTCCTTAAAAATCACTTCTGCTGAATTCATGAAAGGTGCTGCTTTAACTGGGGGAAGAAGTAAAGCAAGTATTATGCGCGTGGTTATGCAGAATATTGCCTCTCTTCGACACTCTTACAATAAAAGACTTCGTGAAAAACCTGGATTGAAAGGTAAAGTGACTGTTAAGTTTGCTATCGATGAATACGGAAAGGTTATTTTCTGTCAGGTTGTGGAGTCAACTATGGGGGATCCTGGCCTGGAGAGTGAACTTGCTTCTAAAATTCGTCGTTGGATTTTTGAGAAAATCGACAAACCAGGTGATGTAACAGAAGTCGTTTATCCGTTTGTTTTCTCTCAATAATTGTTCGAACACTATTGCATTCCATTAATTGGAATGTTATGATTTGTGTGATAAAGGACAAGATAAAAGGATGCATCACCATGGAGATGCATCCTTTATTGATTCCAGAGCATTAAAAAAAAAATATGCAATTGCTATGGTGCCTAATTTAAAGGCTTTACAGGGGAGGTTCGGATATGAATAAATCACTGATGTGGATGCTGGCAGCAGGATGTGTGGCCGGTAGCTATGCCACGGATGCGAGAATTGTCTCTATGGGGAGACACGATGCTTTTTTTATGGATGAAGTGAGTATTTTCAGGAATCCGGCTAACATCAGTATTTACCCCAATATGGTGTATGGATCTATTGGGTATTATATGCCGGATAGTACACGGGACAACACAAACACTCAGTTCTCAGCAATGGGAAAAAGTAACAGAGATCCGGTGGATCCTTTCTGGGGGGCGACTGTCTCATATTCTATAGATAATGGAACTGAAGGAGCTAATCAATATCCGATGATCTCATTTGGTGCCATGTTCAACAGAAGAGATGAAATGATGGATTATTTCACCCCTGGTGATTCTAAATATCTGGGCGGGGAAAATGACACCGTGCTCCAGCCATTGGGTAAGGTTGATCTTTTGCTTGGATATGTAATGAAAAATGGGGGTATGTTGGGCATCGGGGCTTATGGTGCCATAAACAAAGAAGAAAAAAATGGAAGAGAGCTTAAAAGCGCTATCTATAGGGGAAATATTGGTTTAAACTGGCCAGTAGCCAAGTCCATGGATCTTGAAATTTCTATTGGTGGTGGTACTATAACTGCCTATTCTGCAGAGTATGGCAACACAGGACATACCAATACTAAACTTGCAGATAGTGACTATTTTGGAAGAATAGAAGGAAGGCTTTTCTCTGCACTTCCAAACATTAATGGTGATTTTGTACCACATGTGCGTGTCGATGTACTCGAGCTGAGCCGTAATGAAGTTTTCCAGGTAGATCTGGCTGCTGGCGTGGGGCTAAATCTCAATATCGATAAGGGGTTTTTCTGGAGTGGTCTGGAGTTTCTATATGGACAGAAAGATTGGGAAAGGAATCAATCTAACGAGTATATAGGTGCAAAGATCAGCTTCGGTATCGAAAAAAATATCTGGACCGATTGGCTGGTTTTGCGTGCCGGAGGGCAGAAAAAAGTCTTATTCATTAAAGATGGACCCTCTGATTACAGAATGGAAGAAAATGCATCTGATAATGGCTTAGATGATGACTTTCTCGGTATTGGATTTGGTATAAATATCGACAACAGACTACGGGTAGATTTCGTAGTTGCAGAGGATATTTTCTATACTCTATCTAATCTTATTAGTGCTCCGCAGCATCATCTGTTCAATAGAGTCAGTGCCACATACAGTTTCTAACATATTTAAAAAAGCGGAATTGATAATTAATTCCGCTTTTTTTCTTCCTGTTGCTTCCTGGTTTTTCAATTAATTTATAGTTAAGACGGATAAAATCCGTTTTTGAATTTGGTGAATATTCTTTCTTATTACTTCTGATTAGATATTATTACGTTATTTTTTGCCATCAGATACCTGAGTAGTTGCTATCTTTTTTATATTCAGTATGAATACAATCCAGGTAATGTTTAGATGACCGGACGCAGATGAGAGGCTTCTTTAACCATATATATAGTACACCGGCCTTTTTACTGGCTTTTATTTTCGGTGGTGCGATAATTGGTGAGAATGTTTCACTGTCACTGATTGTAAGTGCATTGGGTTCAGATATAATAGGTAAACTATACCTGCTTAACGGCATTCTTCTTCTTGGCTTGCCTCTAATATTCTTTCGTCGCATTGACAAAGTTGATCGCGGAAGACTGTTGTCAAATCTGCTTAGGATCATAGCTGCAATACTCACTTTGATACTTGCGGCAATGCTTGTGGCGGATATTTTTAATTTTAAATGGTTTACCTATGTTCTGGCCTCTCTTTACCCGGTTTCGTATTTGTCGAAAACTATTCTTTTTCTGACTTTCTGGACATTCACCAACGATATTTTCAATACCAGTGAATCTAAAAACGCTTTTCCGGTGATTGCCGCCTGGGGCTTTGCTGGTGGCTTAGCCGGAGCTTGTTTTGCCAGGATTCTACTTGAGTTGGTTGCAGCAGAGATGGTTATAGCTCTGTGGGCTTTAGCTTACATAATAGCCTACAATTTTTCCCGGAAGATGAGACAGGTTTTCAAGGATAAATTGATCCCTAAAGAGGAATTGCATAAAAGCAGCATACCTGGAATAAAGGGAATAATTGGAAATGTACTTGCTTTGAAACTCGTGCGGTTCATGGCCGTATTATACTTTTTCATCTTTTTGGCAATATTTAGTATTGATTATCTGTTTTGGCAGAAATGTCATTTATGGTTCAAGACCTCAGGAGCCATTGCTTCCTTTCAGTTCTCTTTTTATCTGGTGCATGGCATCTTTACTATCATTGGGTTAAGATTTTTGCTACCTTTTTTAATTGCCAGAATCGGCTTTACCAGAATATTGTACCTGCTGCCTCTGATACTGTTGATTGGTGGATTGCTGTTGACTACACTAAAGGGAGTCACAAATCAGAAGATTTATTTTGGATGGTTCATCGGAGTCCAATTTTTCCGTTACATTACCTTTGAAATTGCTTTTTCGCCCATATATCAAATGTTTTTTGCTTCAATAGAGAAAGAGAAACGTGGAAGAGCGAAAACATTTATTGAAGGTTTTATCAAGCCTGGGGCGATGATTACCAGCGGACTGGTTCTGATAGCTTTAAAAGATCAACCTGTTACGATTTTAGCCATGGTTGTGTTTTGCAGCATAGCTCTTATTATCATCGCCTTTAAGATCAGACGGGTTTATGTTCTGTCTTTGATTCCTGGTAAAAGAACGCTGCTACAACCTCACAAAATCTATGCACGATTAGGCAATTATAGCGATGATAAGCGTTTGATGGAGATTATCGGGGAGTACTCGAAATCTGAAGATATAGACATGAGAATAATATCGGTGAAATTACTGGCAGGTGTGGGTTCAAATCAGGCTTTGGATTATGTAATAGATATTTATAAAAAAGAGGATTCAGTACGGGTTAAAGAGAGTATTGCCAAGTCTCTGGAAAGTTTTTATGGCTATTACAGCAGAACTTTTGTAGAGAGTCTTTTAAAAGAACCAAATCCCAGAATCAGGGCGAATGCTCTTTACTCATTAAACAGGATGTTTTGTCACTGGAAAATTCACTTTAAACCCTCTGTGCGTCTTTTGCTGTTTGATTCCAGCATTCGGGTTCAGATTGAAGCTGCCTGTTATTTATGGGAACTTGGCGATCAGCAGGAAAGAATAAACGTAAGTCTTTTTCTGGAAAGCCTTCTGAGAAGTACAAATGTTAACAGAAGAGCAGCAGGCATTTATCTGACCGGAATATTGCAGATACCGGGTTGGGAGCAGATTCTGCTCCAGAATCTGAAGTCGTCTCTGGTTCAGGTTTATACAAAAAGTATAGAGATGCTATTAAAATATGCTCCAACTGATACTATAATTCATACTTTGAAAATTATTGAGGGTTTGGACCGTGAACATATCTCTATTGCCGGAAAAGTGATAGAAAGTACAGGAGTGCAGTTGTGGTCAGAGTTGATCGAATTCTTGGCTTCTGTGAAAAACCGGCGCATGGTTTTTGAAATGGTTAAATGCCTCAGAACCATTGCAGATTCTGTGAGGTCTTCGGGAAAAACCTGGTTTATTAGCAGCAGTACCGCTGAAACTGTTAAAGACTGGATTTATAGTGAATTGGAATCAGTGTACAAGGATGCAATTCAATTGTATAATCTCCAATCTAAAGATAAAACAATAGATCTTAGAATACTTGAAGAGGCTCTGAGAGATAACATTATCCGTTTTTGTGAATGGGCGGTTAGTGCCATGGTGTTACTTGACAAAAAAGGGATACTGACCTGGAATTACAATGATATTGATATAAGAGAACAAGCCCAGCGACTGGATCTGATAGAAATAATCGAAAGTACTCCATACCAGAAAATTGGCTCACTGGTTTTGCCGTTATTAAAAAACGAATCATGGGAAACACTGGCTAAAATTGGTAAGAACCATTTTCGTTTTCATCTAACGCATATTGAACCGGGATTAATCTATTTTCTTAAATCCGATAACCGATGGATATGTTTATGTACAATGTACATTTATTCAAAATCAGGATCAGCAACTGATGCCTCCACCTGGGAGATACTGAAAATGATTTCTTCAGATCAGAATAAACTGGTATCTGAGACAGCAGCAGGCCTGCTTGAATCAACAGATGAAGAGCACTGGAAAAAAATCAGAGCCTTTGAATTGCTGGAAAGGGTATTGTTCTTAAAAAAGACGGTTCTATTTAAAAATGTCGGTGCAGAAAAACTTATGAGGCTGGCAGAGATTACTCAGGAGGCTTCATATCCTAAAGACACTCTTATCTCAGCTCAGGGGGATATGTCCGATATTCTCTATATAGTGAAAAAGGGATCTCTCAGGGTGGTAAAGAGCGATGGTGATCTCAGTACCGTGTTAAGAAAAGTCAATAGCGGGGATACCTATGGTGAAATCGGCCTTTTCACTCAGACTGTAAGAACCGCCAGTGCTTTTACTGACGAGCAATGTGAACTGCTCATTATCAGGCGCGGTATATTAAAAAAGCTGCTTCTGGAGATACCGGATGTTGCTGTAAGTCTATTGGAAGTCCTTAGTGAAAGACTTAAAAAAAGAGGCGATACTCTGTTGGATCTTAGAAGGCAGATAAGTGGCAATTATTTATCGGATATTGATTTAAATACCGAAGAGTTCTTTACTTGATATGATGTCAAAATTTAACTTATAGAGTAGGAGGAACAGGAAAAAAATGAAAGGAAAGTATTTCATCTTGAGAAAGGAGGCTCTTCATGAGACTCTGTAGTGTGTATCGATTTGTAATAAGTCTGGCAGTAGCCGGATTATTGGTTGGTTGCAGTAACCGTGGACCGAAAAAAGAGATCACTGTGCTTTTAAGAATGATGAATGCTCAGGAGAAATTCTTTAAAGAGCAGATAATCCCTGATTTTGAAGCTCAAAACAACTGTAAGGTTTCTGTTTTAACCTTTAATAATGAATGGGATATCGAACGCTTACTGAAGCTTGAATCTTCAAAAAAGGACCCATCAATCGCTCTGGTTAAAACTCCATTCGAACTGACACGGGTTCTTGTTTCCAAAGGTTACTTAAATGATCTGTACTCGGTGAACGATTCTGATCAGGTTAAGCAGGATCTTGCTGAATATCATCAGTTAGCCAGTGGATTGGGTTTCTTTGATGGTTTACCATACTACTTGCCCAGAAAACTGGAAACCAGAATCCTTTTTTACCGCAAATCTAAAGTTGCCGATGCAGTCTCCAAGTTTGAAAAGCATCGCAGTCGCATCAGTGATGAGCTGAAGACTCAGAACGGTTATGGTTTGCCTGCAGGCTATGCATTGGAGAGCGATCCGTCTCAATGGGATTTCTATGATCTTTATGTAGTCGGTTCGATATGGGCAAATGAGGATTATAATAATGTAAAAATGGGTCGTATTGCCCACAGGGGTGCCCGTTACGGTGGTACCGCACTGGATCTGGTAGACAAATCCTTACAGTTGGGTGCCACAAAAGACGATATCCTCAGTCTTACTGCTGATAAGAACGTTTCTGCATATGTCTGGGAACGGATATTTGTTCGAAATGGATTGTACAACCAGGGAATGTGGCAGGAAAGCTGGAAAGGTGAAAACATTTACAATGCTATCAAAGATGGTAAAGTTTTCCTTACCAATATTCAGCAGATCGATGCTTTTCTTATCCACGGATGGAAAGACGATGCGTTAATGAGCAGCTATCTTCCGCAAGAAGACGACATGGGACTGGCAGTAGTTCCAAATGCCGTTTCCTTTGAGCTGGACACTGCAGGGAAGGCTGTTTTTGAGGGTACCAGATCCATTTCCACTGGTGGATGGTGGTGGGGCATTCCAAAAACTACACCTGATGCAAAGCTGGCCTATAAACTTGCCCGTTTCATAACCAGCAGAGAAATGCAGGCTAAAGAATGTTCACGCTTTGGCATGGTGCCGGTCAGAAAAGATATTCTTAACAAACTTCCACAGGTCTTTGACCAGGGATGGGTTGGAGATATTTTCAAGGTATCTGTGGATCAGATTGCATTAAACGAGCTTACAACTGTGCCTTTAGTAAAAACTTATGCAGAGCTTAGCCAGAACGTTATTGATGCATGGTATGGGTTATGTGTAGAGTACAAAGAGGCAGATGGCGAACAAATGGATTTTTCTACAATGAAAATGAGACTCGCAAGTGACTATCTGGATAAACAAAAAGAGGTACTCGGAGGCGATTATCCGCAATAAACGGATATAGGTCAATGATCGCTTCTTTTTACAGAAATCTGTTAGAGTGGATAAAAAGGGTGTGGCCGCTAATACCGGCTGCGCTCTATCTTTCGGGGTTTCAGATAGTTGTATTTGTTTATCTGGGGACTTTGAGCTTATCTGACCAGGCTCAAAACATCGATTTTCCCTCATTGCAACCCATAGTCGAGCTTTTTAGGGACAAGCATTTCCGTCAGGCGCTTTTTAATACCTTTCTTTTTACTCTGGTTGGTACACCGCTTGAGCTTCTGTCCGGCTTATTTCTGGCACTGCTATTATATCAGAGCTTTTTTATGAGAGGTTTGATAAGGAGTAGTTTTCTTATTCCTCTTGCAATACCTGCACTGGTGACTGCGATGCTTCTGTACATACTTTTTGATTATCCGGGCGGGCACATAAATCACCTTTTGACAGGCAATTATCCCCCCTTTCCTGCAATTCTGAATAAACCGATAAATTGGCGGGGCTCTGCATTTTTCGCCATGGGAACTTCTCTTTTAGGGAAAGTATGGCGTGACATGCCCATTTCCATGCTGGTTTTATTGGCTGGATTAAATAATATCGATCCGGAGCTTTTTGATGCTGCCAAAACTATGGGTGCATCATTACGCAAGCGGATTTCAAGTATAATGCTGCCACTGATTTTGCCTGCAATATCCACTGTGCTTCTGCTTCGTACAGTAGAGATGTGGAAGGAGTTTATTTTTCCCTACATTCTGGCAGGAAGATACCGCTTGTTAGGCACTCTTATCGATTTTTATTATTATGATGCAGGAAATTCACATAAGGCTGCAGCAGTCGCAATGGTAATGGTTCTATGCATCCTTATTTCGACATTTCTGATTTTTAAAACAATGGACCTGTTGCAGAAAGCTGTTTTCAAACGCTGAATTATGTTTTCATTTCCAAAACAATTACCGATGACTTCCACGAAGCGCTTTTTATGGGCTGCAGGGGTTTTGCTGGCTGTTTCAGTGGTGATTGTGCCGGTATACCTGCTGATTAAATACTCAATCAGCGATATCGGAAGTATCAATACTGGAGGGGCACCGGTTCCTCTGTGGCCTGGTAACCCCACTTTTAAAAGTTATGCGTACCTTTTTTCCGATCAGACCTTTTACCAGGTGATTTTAAGCAGTGTGATAGTCGCTTTTTCAACAGTCCTTTTATCTATGATAATTGGTGTTCCTGCGGCATATGTACTTGGCAGGTATCGTATTCCAGGACGCAAGATGGTTTTATTGGGAATAATATCTGTACGACTATTTCCTGACATTGTTTCAGTAATTCCGATTACAGAGTTTTTTATCCATATCGGACTACATCAGACTTTTGCCGGCATTATTCTTTCGCATACGCTTCTGGCGCTGCCCTATGTAATATTTATAGGAGTTGGAGCGTTTGAGTCCATACCGGTTGATCTGGAACAGCAGGCCTGGGTTTTGGGGGCAAGCAGATACCAGACTTTCTTAAAGGTTTTAATGCCTCTGGTAGTTCCGGGACTGGCGGCTGCGGCCATTTATACATTTTTACTTTCTTGGGATGAGTTTATTTTTGCTTACTACATCGTTTTTGGAAAACAGGAATTGTTTACCATGACCCTTTATCTTAATGGGATTAAATATGCGGCTCCACAGAACCTTCTTGCAGCAATTTCAGTATGTTTAGGTGTTCCGGTGGTACTTTTCAGCTTTTTGGTCCAGCGTTACATGATAGCAGGGATTTCAACCGGTTCGGTTAAATAGGAAATAAGATTATGGCAGATTTAATTTTACGGTCGATCACCAAAAAATTCGGTCCCACGACTGTAATAAGCAAACTTGATCTGAGTGTGAAAAATGGAGAATTTGTTACCTTCCTGGGGCCTTCTGGTTGTGGAAAAACAACTCTCCTTCGTATGATTGCTGGACTGGAGACAATCGAAGAGGGGGAATTAATAATCGGGGGGAAAAAATATAACAATGTTCCCTCTCAGAAACGTAGAATCGCGATGGTTTTTCAAAGCTACGCACTTTTTCCTCATATGTCAGTTGTGCAGAATATCATTTTTGGTCTTAAAATCAATAAAGTTGGAGCCGATGTGATACAGCAGAAGCTCTCCTGGGTAGTTCCGTTATTGCGTCTGGATGGTTTGGAGAAGCGTTTGCCCAGGGAGATTTCCGGGGGGCAGCGTCAGAGGGTCGCACTAGCCCGGGCTCTGGTGCTGGATCCTGATGTGCTTCTTCTGGATGAGCCTCTCAGTAACCTTGATACTGCACTAAGGGAAACAGCCACTGAGGAACTTAAGCGGCTTCACCGCCATGTGGGCAAGACCATTATCTATGTTACCCACAACCAGGTAGAAGCAATGACAATGAGTGAAAGAATCGCACTCATTAATAATGGCCAAATCGAACAGTATGATAAACCCAAAGTGATCTACGACAATCCCAAAACCGTTTTCTGTGCAGAATTTATTGGAAGCCCGCCTGTCAATCTGGTAAATGGAGAGATTTGTGTAGAAAAGCACTACAGTGGGGTAAAAACAGAAATCGGCTTTCTAAAACTGGACAGGGAAAGAACTGCGAAAATCGCTGACATGGAGGGTAGAAAGGTATTGGTGGGCATAAGGCCTCAAAGTGTCTACTATATTGAACATCTGGCCCAAAGAAGATATACCGACACTCATATTTCGTTAATTGTCGAACTGGTGGAAAACCTTGGTGATCGGGTTCTGGTAGTAGGCCGTTGTGGAGATGGGCCAATAGTGCGGTTTATAATGACCAGGGAGGACGATATAATGCCGGAAAAGAAAATGACGGTTTTTGTTGATGGAAGACGAATTCATCTTTTCGATCCTGTAACACGGTTGAACATTTTTAGGGAGAATGATACGATATGAAACGAAACTTTTATTCGATCATGCAATGCCGGGTTAATAAGTTTCTTACACTGTTGTGTTTGCTGGGTTTGATTCTGGCGCAGATTTCATGCAGTGGTGAAAGTGATGAATTCGCCAGAAAAAAGCTGGAAGTCATCCTTAAAGATGATCTTCAAGCTATTACAGATGGAATACCTGATTCGGCATTGATGGAAAGTCCCAGGTATGAAATTGTTTTTTATAAACAGTACGATGCATGGGATTATTCAAAAAAAGCGGTAGTAGATTTCTATTTCCTGAAGAATATTGAGAAAAAGATTGTTCGCAAATACCGCTACCAGACTGGCAAGCGGATGTGGGATCGATACTTTAATGAATACAGCTCTTACAGCCATTCTGACAGCAGCTCAAAACCTCCAACGCCATAGTCGTTTCGTAATCTCTTTTATTTGCTTACCCTGGCTAATTAGTGCCTCTTCCGTTTCATCTCTGCCTCAAGATCTTCAGGCAACCGCATTGGCTGCTATCGATTTTATCTATCATGAACAGTTTAAAAAAGCAGAAGAGCAAGCCAGATTAATCATTAAAAAGTATCCTGAGCATCCTGCGGGTTACTTTTTTATGGCAGTTGTTCTGGATTCCTGGGCTGCGGTGTATCAAAACAATACTAAGGCAGATGAATTCTATCGTTATTGTGATCTGGCTATTGAAAAAGGGGAGAATCTGCTGGCAAAAGACAATAAGAATCAATGGGCAAAGTTCTTTATAGCCGGAGCTGATGGATACAAAGGAACATTTGAGGCACGATATGAAAAATGGATAACCGCTTTTAGATATGGATGGAAAGGGGTTTCTCTTTTTCAGGACATGGAGAAGGAGGGCTGCTCCATTGCGGACATTAATTATGGTATAGGAAGCTATGATTATTGGCGAAGTGCTCTTATAAAAATTTTATGGTTCATGTCAAAGGTCGATGATAAGCGTCAGAGGGCTATTGACCGGCTTTATTATGCACAGGAAAACGGAATCTTTACCAGAACCTCCTCATCGGCTGCCTTGGTGGATATTCTGATCAATGAAAGCCGTTTTTCAGAGGCCTTAGATATTGCAGAAAAGATGCTTCTGAAATACCCTGGTTCAATAATTTTCAACTGGGGAAAAGCACGGGCTCTATTTGGGCTAGAACGTTACGATGAATCGATGAGAGTGTTCCGGATGGTGCTAAGTAAAGTTGAATCGAACCCCAACGACAATCATTACACTGCATCTTTATGTCATCTGTGGCTTGCTAAAATTGAGATGAAACGAGGGAATTACTCTCAGACAATAACAGAAAGTAACAGAGTAGGATATTATGACTTTGAGGAAGGAATTAAAAAACGGCTGGAAAAAGAGTTTTCTGAGGCTGCGAGTATAAGGAAGTCGGCAAGGCAGATGCTGAAGAAATGAGGGCCATTTGCGGCTTCTTTCCGGCTATAAGCGATTGTCGTTCAATCATTGTGAAAACAAAATGGGTGTACAGATTATTGTACTCGGTTTTTAATATGGTAATAAAGGTTATGGTTATTGGTCCTGTTCTTCTGCTACTAAGGTTTAGAGAGAAGATACTAAGGTTTAGAGAGAAGATACTAAGGTTAGACAGAGACACTAAGGTTTTTAGGCCGATCGGTTTTCATTGAACCAGCTCTTACTGATGTAGTGTCCGGTTTTGTGTAGGAAAGCAAGATAAAACAGAGTATTTGATCAAATTTTCTTATCTCACAAAAGGGCAGCGCTAAAATAAAAAAGCCTCAAAAACCGCGTTTTTAATGGTTTTTAAGGCATTTTTCTATTTATTCTGAAAGCCGAGAAGGCGACTCGAACGCCCGACCTACTGATTACGAATCAATTGCTCTACCAACTGAGCTATCTCGGCGAATTCTGGAATATAGCTTATTTTGGGCTAAAAACGCAATATTTGAGCTGTTTTTGTAGGAAAAACGATTTGTTCTCCTTGTGTGTCACAATTTCTGTAGAGAGTAATTGTGAAGAGATGCTCATGTCTTTACCGACCCGGAAATCTTTCCGGAGCGCATCTATATTTCTGAGGCTCCTGCAGATAAAGATTGTTACCTCCGCAATCTATTGTTACGATAAGCGGGAAATCTCTAACCTCTAATTTATAGATTGCTTCTGGACCCAGATCTTCATAAAGCACAGGTTCACATTTTATGATGCACTGAGAAAGAAGTGCACCGGCTCCTCCGACAGCAGCGAAATAAGTACAACGGTGGTTGACGAATGCATTTATGACCTTATCGGAGCGGTTGCCTTTTCCAATGATTCCCGTTAGTCCTGTTTGGGAAATGAGCTCCGGGGTGTACTTATCCATTCTGGAACTGGTGGTGGGACCTGCAGCACCGATAGCCCTACCTGGAGAAGCTGGGGTGGGGCCAGTATAATAGATAATCTGCTCAGAGAAATTCAGAGGTAATTTTTCAGATTTTTTGATAAGCTCAAAAAGCCTCTTATGGGCTGCGTCGCGTGCGGTAAAAATAGTACCGTTCAAAAGTATCTGGTCTCCAGCCTGCAGTGACCCAGAGAGTTCTCTGGTAAGTGGAGTCGAAAGTAATTTCATAGTAAATCCAGAATAATCAGAGTGTAACTGATGCCTGCCTTGCTGCATGACAATTAAGGTTGACTGCGACCGGCAGAGATGCTATATGGCAGGGATAGGTTTCTATGTGCACTGCAAGAGCAGTAGTAGTTCCACCAAGCCCCTGAGGACCGTTTCCGCAACAATTGATTCTATAAAACAATTCCATTTCAAGCTCCTTATATCTTTGGTCAGGATGCGAAGAGCCTGCTACCCGAAGCAGAGCCTTTTTTGCCAGAAAAGAAGCCTTATCAGCAGTTCCACCTATCCCTACACCTACTATAAGTGGGGGGCATGGATTACCACCTGCTTTACTGACAGTATCAACTACAAAGTCAATTACCCCCTCTTTGCCATCAGAAGGTTTGAGCATGGCCAGCGCACTCATGTTTTCGCAGCCACCACCTTTTGGAAGAATCGTTATGGTGAGTTTGTCACCGGGTACGATTTCCAGAGAAATGACTGCAGGCGTGTTGTTTCCGGTATTACCTCTGTCAAACAAGGGGTCGTTTACAATCGAATTCCTGAGGTATCCTTCTTTGTAGCCCTGCTCTACTCCGCAGTCAATAGCCTGGGAGATTGTACCCCCTGAAATAGCAAGCTCCGCACCCATAGTGATAAAGAATACTGCAAAGCCGGTATCCTGACAAACCGGCAAATGCTGAGAGGCTGCAATATTTGCGTTTTCAATGCACTGTTGAAGGATTTTTCTTCCATTTGAAGATTTTTCAGAGTGCATAGAATTCTCTAATAACTGCAGAACATCCGGGGGAAGATAGTACGCAGCTTTAATACAGAGACCGCTTACTGCCTTGACTATGGTTTGAAATGGTATTGTTCTCATAACTGATTGGTGGCGGCGATTTTTTCGCAAAGTTGTTCGAGTTGCTTTTTATACTCATTTAGGTCTATGATATTTCTTGCCACACCGGTTTCTATTGCAGCTTTGGCAACAGCAAGACTTTCTTTAATCAGAACTCTTGGGTCCAGTGGCTTAGGTATGATATATTCAGGACCGAAAGCAAGCGATTCTAATCCATAGGCATCAAGAACTGATTGAGGAATATCAGAGCATTGGGCCAGATTGGCCAAAGCATAGGTTGCGGCAATTTTCATCTCTTCGTTAATGACTGAGGCCCGCACATCTAAAGCGCCTCTGAAGATGAAAGGAAATCCAAGAACATTGTTGACCTGGTTAGGGTAATCAGAGCGGCCTGTGGCCATGATCAGATCTTTTCTGGCTGATACTGCTTCAGGATAGCTAATTTCCGGGTCTGGGTTAGCCATGGCAAAAATAATGGGTCTGTCGGCCATAGCTTTAACCATTTCAGTAGAAACAATGCCGCCACTGCTGAGGCCCGCAAAAAGATCCGCCCCTTCCATGGCATCCATCATTGTGCGTTTAGAAGTCTGCTGAGCAAAAGGCGCTTTGTAAATGTTAATACCTTCTTTGCGCCCCTTGAAAAGCACACCTTTACTATCTACCATAAGAAGGTTTGATGGCTTTACCCCAAGTTTTATGTATAGATTTGCACAGGAAATTGCTGCAGCTCCTGCGCCAGAGAAAACTACCTTTAATTCTGAAAGAGACTTGTCCTGAAGTTTTGCGGCATTTAAAAGGGCTGCTCCTGAGATAATAGCAGTACCATGCTGATCATCATGGAAAACCGGGATATTCATCATTTTTTTTAATTTTTCCTCAATAATGAAGCATTCCGGAGCCTTTATGTCTTCCAGGTTGATGCCGCCAAAGGTCGGTTCGAGTCTGGAGATGATCTTAATCAGTTCGTCGGGATCTTTTTCATTAATTTCAATGTCGAAAACATCGATATCTGCAAAACGTTTAAAAAGGATACCCTTTCCCTCCATCACAGGTTTCCCAGCCAAAGCACCTATGTCTCCCAGTCCAAGGACTGCAGTGCCATTGGAGATGACCCCAACCAGATTTCCCCTGGCGGTAAAACGATAAGATGAATTAGGATCTTTGACGATTTCCCGGCATGGTTCTGCAACTCCTGGAGTGTATGCCAGAGAGAGGTCTTTTTGAGTGCGGCAGGGTTTTGAGGCAATTACCTCAATTTTGCCTTTTCTGCCCATCTCATGATATTCGAGTGCTTCCTTTATCATAAAAATCTTTCGGTTAATAGTGAAACAGTCTCAGAAAAATAGATCATAAAGTTCGTTTAATAAAGTCCAAATATTCATTACTTACCTGATGAGTCGAGCACCTGTATGGTAATCCTTCCTGGGGTTACTAACAAGAGCGTATACGTTTTTCAAGTTTTCTGATTCGAACTACAGCGGCAAAATAAAAACAAAGCGACAGCGCTTTGGATACAATAACGCTGCAGGAGCAGTTGCGACAAAAACGAGAATTACAGTCTCTGGTGGTAGTAATTTGACCTTCAATTCTGAAAGCCCATTCTCTTCATCAGTAAAACTCAGGCCTGAAGGAGCAAAACTTATTAAAAATATATATTTTTTTATGGACAAAATAAAACGAGATTGGCAAAATAAAGTGAAGCAGATATAGTGGTGTTACATATAAGTTTCCAGAGTCTCATATCAGATCAGTTTTATATTCCATCAAATGCATGTAAATTTAAGCTTTGGATTTGTACTTTCTTTAGTGAGAACCAAAAAAGCTTAATGACAGCGATAATTTAAGTATTTTGATGTAAGCTTTACACTATTAATCACACACTTTTTTCCCCACTCCAGAGGAGGCAGACGTATGAACGTCAGATTGTTGCTCAACACAGTTCTGTTATGTGTATTACCTGCACTATCACAGTATCAGGTTGATGTTGTACCTGGCCCTTTTGGGATATTTTCCATGCAGGCGATTGGTGATTCATTGTATCTGAATTGCAAAAGCATCGAAGGCCAAGGTTCTTTGGCTATTGTCAAAAATGGCATGCACAAAATAGTGCATGCCGGGATCAGTTGTATTGGCTGTTCATCAGAGTTTACTGTTTTTAATGCTGCTGTCTATTACTGCCTTAATGACAGTTCAAATGATCCTTATGCGAACGCGTTATGGAAAACTGATGGTATCTCTGTAGCCACTAAAGCTGTAGCTGCAAGGGTCGGAGAACCAGTAGTGGTCGATGGTTTTATGTACTTCAGAAAATATGATCCTTTATCAGGCCATGAGCTCTGGAAATTTGATGGTGTAAATACAGAAATGGTTGCGGATATGGTGCCTGGTACCGTAGACTTTTATCCGGCTCATATAACTGTTTTCAATAAAAAGCTCTATTTTATGGCTGATCATCCTGAATATGGCTTTGAGCTCTGGACATCCGATGGGACTAAAGCCGGTACTTATCTTCTAAAAGATATCTGGCGTGGTACTAAAGGATCAGACAGGACAACTGCTAATACCTTCAAATTAACAGAATACAACAACCGATTTTATTTTCTGGCCAACGATAGTATCCATGGAGTGGAGTTATGGCATTCTGATGGGACTTCAGCGGGAACCACTTTGCTAAAGGACATACTCCCGGGCGAGGCATCTGCTTTCAATAATAGTTTCTTGGCTACCCCTCTACTTTGCTGCGTTTTCAACAATGAGCTTTATTTTGTACCTGATGCCAGTGTAAATGGAAAAGAGTTATGGAAAACCGATGGCACCACCAGTGGAACTGTTATGCTCAAAGATATCAATCCAGGGCCTTGTGGTTCAGATATTACTGAGCTGCAAGTAAGTAACGGTTATCTTTATTTCAATGCGTTTGATGGAGTTCATGGAAAGGAACTGTGGCGCACAGATGGGACCTCAGAAGGTACGGTTATGGTTCTTGATTTGCAGCCGCAAATTCCTGGTGAAACAAGCAGTAATCCAAAAGATCTTGCCTGTCATATTGATGGTAAACTTTACTTTATATGTAAGGAATCGGTGGAAGACAGCTCCTGTTGTGAGGTGAAAGATGGTTCTCTGCTTGTCACCATTTCACTATATCGCACCGATGGAACAGTGGGGGGAACAGAAAAAATCTATAGTTTCCCCGCAGGTGAAGATCTTGACTCCAATCACATGATTACTTCCACAAATAATGGCTTGTATTTTAGAAGTGTTAATGGCAATCATAACTACTTATTGTGGCTTCACGATAGCACTCTTTCCAACAACAATACCACAGTATCATCGGTAACAAAGTCATTTACTGCTCAGAGGAGTACTACTGCAGTCGGTGTATCTATGAAAGTCTATTCCTACGAGGAACAGGGTAACAATTACTGTCAATCAAATCCCAGAATTCGCGTTGTTAATACAGGATCTGTTCCAGTTTCCAATTTTAAAGTTGAGTATTACTTTATGATTGAAAATGGAAAAACTCCTATTCTTGCAAAATATTACACCGGGGATTGTTTTGTTTCTTTGGTTTCTACAGGTGGTCCTAACTACAAAATCGTTTATGATTACACCGGAAAAACCATTCAACCAGGTCAGAGCCTTCCAGATCTTGCTGGTTCTGTTGTGGGCCTTCACTATCCTGATTATTCACCATTTGATAAAACCAATGATTATTCCAACAATCTCTCCACGGCATTTTCTGAAAACAACCATATCTGTATTTACTCACAATCAAATTCTCTGATTTATGGAATACCGCCTAACTCAAACCGTCCTCCGGTTGCTATCGCCCCAGATCCAGATACGATAATCGATGTTGCGGGAGACGGAGAATATGTTTTGTTGGATGGCTCTCACAGCTATGATCCTGATGGAACAATTGTCAGCTATGAGTGGTATAATGGTAATACTCTGATTTCATACGGTGAAACCGCGTATGTAACTTTATTTGATGGTGTGCATAATTTTATTCTAAAGGTTACTGATGACAAAGGTGCCACAGCAATCGATACTACTACTATCACGATTGTACTGCCTGCTATCAACCATCCTCCGGTTGCTATAGCCCCAGATCCAGATACGATAATCGATGCTGAGGGAGACGGAGAATATGTTATGCTGGATGGCTCTCGCAGCTATGATCCCGATGGAACAATTGTCAGCTATGAGTGGTACAGTGGTAATACTCTGATTGCATCTGGTGATGCCGTATCTGTAACTTTATTTGATGGAGTGCATAATACTATTCTGAAGGTTGTTGATAACAAAGGTGCCACCGCATTTGATACTACTACTATCACGATTGTACTGCCTGCTATCAACCGTCCTCCGGTTGCTATCGGTCCAGATCCAGATTCGCTAATCGATGTTGCGGGAGACGGAGAACGTGTTGTGCTGGATGGTTCTCGCAGCTATGATCCTGATGGAACGATTGTCCTCTATGAATGGTTTAATGGTAATACTCTGATTGCATATGGTAAAACCGTTTATTTAACTTTATATCATGGAGAGCATAGTGTTATTCTAAAGGTTACTGATGACAAAGGTGCTTCTGCATTTGATACTACAACTTTCAAGATTGTAGATCCTTCAGACAAGGTCAAATTCTATTTAAGAACATATTGGGTTCGGGATGGTGACGATGTGCTGATAGAGTATTATGTTCCACCCAAGCTTGATGGTGCAGTAATTCGTTATTCTGCTCAGAGAGATCCGGGGCGGGGGGGGCCAGAAATTGGTACACTTGATGGAACTAAGGGAGATCATATGGTAAGATTCTCGCATTGGACATGGCTTTACTTCGACGGCCCTGGACCGTGGCCTATAACTTTTGAAGTAAATGGTGTTGTAACTGATACACTGCAGTTCTCGTTTTACAGGCCGCAGTAGTAAAAGCCATGCATAATTATTATTTCGGCATTTAAAGCTGTACCAGATTTTTTAAGCTTAAGCTTGTATCATGGCTCCTGTGAGAGGAGCCATGTATACCCTACCTTTTCTTCATCAGAATAGATTTTTGCCCAACGGGAAGTATAAATTTGCGCATGAATAATGTTGTTTTCTGTTGCTTTTATGTATATTAAAACTCATTTCAAAAACATCTCATTTGGAGGAACGTATGTTGAAACGATTAATTTTGGTATGTATTGCCCTTGCATTTAGTGTTTCTGCCCAATTTTATCCTTATAATTCCCGTATGGAGTCGATGGCTCAGACTTTTGTTGTAGATGACATAAACAACGTGCTTCGATACGCTGCTTATATGAAAAACTACGAGGATGATCTTCAGGTCACTTTTACCAATCCTATAATCGGAATCAAAGCGATTGGGGATAATTTGCGACTGGGCTTTATTGGAAACCGGGGCTTAATGTTGAGTAACCAGTTTAATGATAATTTCTACTCTATGGCAGTGCCCTTTGTTAATGGAGCAATTCCAATTGCACCCGATATTTCGATAACTAATCAATGGATTCCTCATGCAATTTTGGGTCTTGATGCTGGAATTTTGAGTCTGGGTTTTGATCTGTTTTTTGAATACGCCCGCTCACGATATAGTAATAAAGATTCTCTGCAGGAAACTACTGCCTCTGCTTCTATTCATAATCCCGGTTTTCTGGCTTCAGTTTTACTTGGTGAGAATTTTCAAATTGCAGCAAAGTTGGGTTTGGCAGCACCCAGAATATCGGGGGAAGTAGAAACGGACAACGGCTCTGTCGAAGCAGAATCTGACAAAGGTGCCTTTTTGGAGATTGGAGGAGAGGCAAGAATTCCGATCAGCTCGATAAAACTTTCATTGGGAGTCGATCTTATTTTAGAGAAATATGCGTTCATGGTTACTACTGAGGCTCCGCCTTCACCCAAAGTGGTTGTAACCTCTGATGAGTTTACAGATACTAGGGCTGCGATTTATGCGGGAGTAGAGGGCGATGTTTTCACAAACGGTCTTTGGGCCGCACAATACACTCTTAATCTAATGGGACACACCTCTGAAGACGAAGATGCTCACAGCAAGGACCGCCAAACGCGCGTTGTCCATACATTCTCGGTAGGCCTGGAAAACGGATGGAATAATTTGTGGATTTTTGACAAAGTTTTTGCCCGTGGTGGAATGAGATTGAATCTTGAAACTCCGTATACATATAGTGAACTGGGGAGCACTGAGATAAGTTCCAAGTACCAGAAAGATTTTCAAAAATTGGAGCCAACTGTGGGAATAGGTATTGAAAAAGGTGTTTTTGCTCTGGATCTCAGTATCGACCTGGGAGCGTGGAGTAATCTGGCTACCGGGCCCAAAGTAAGCAAAGTAACTGCCGGATTGTTTTTTTAAAAGGGCAGCTTTATCAGACTATAAAGAGTAATGGTTCTCTTATCTGAAGTGATGAGAGAACCATTTTTTATTAGGTTTGCCTATTACTTGATCCAATAATCTAAAAAATGTCCATTTAGGTATTAGTTGATGTAATCATCCTCTGTTTGGAAAGCGCCTCACTGTGTAGAGACATCTGGCAGGGGGGTATTATGGTCCAGGGGCGGACCACAGAAGTACTATAAAACAAAGCGGCAGCGCTTTAGATTCGTAGTGCTGCGGGAGCAGTTGTGAGGAAAAAAAAAGAATTATCGTCTACCCATTTGCTTCGTAAATTCGATTTCTTCTTAGATGGTAGTGTTTCTTAATCATAAATTGCAATTCGAATTGCAGACAACCTTCTTACAGGGGGCATCCACTATATATGGCAACAGACTATTATTCAATTTGATATCTGGATATCATCATAATCAGCCATAGCCTCTGAGTTAGTGTTATCGGCATCGGTGAGAAGGCCGATTACTTCCACTTCGGGTGGATTTTTGCCGAATAAGCGGCGGTAATCTTCCTTTATATTCACTTTCTGGGTAATCCATTGTCCCTTTTTTTCTGTGCCACTTCTTAAAACCACGATTCGTGCTCTACTATTATAGGGACTATTGGTGGTGGTACCTTGTGGCAGTGTGCTACTCCATACATATTTAATAATGTCGTTGAACTTGAACTTACCTTTAAAGATGACATAGATTCCTGCGCCACTGTCGTTTTTGTTTCTTTTTGTCTCATTTCCACCAGGAGGAAGTTGGTGAACACACCATTTCCAGGAAAGAAACGGGTAGCGTTCAACGGAAAAGTTATGTTTTTTGCCTATGCTGGTACAACCACCCTTAGTTTTTACCCGTAGAAACTCATTATCCATCTCTTTTTGTATAGAGAACATGGAGACATCTTTTCTGCTGGCATGCCATCCTGGAGGAAGATTTTCGACGGAGTGGGTTTTTACAGAGAAGGTATCGATTATCTGTTTGCGCTTTGAATCGTGGCTATTGGCTGCGACTGTAGAAAAAAGTGGCAGCAGGATTAAACCGGTACTGGCTAATGTGGACAAAAAAGAGTTCATATATAAGTGCTCCCGAAAGTAGCAGGCCAAGTTTTCGCCAAGAGCCAAGAATCGATAAATACGATAACGCATTGAAAATATTGTAGATATCAAAACAGAGGCAATTTCTCCATGCTTATATTTATCTTAAGGCACAAAGGTATCTTCTTTCCATAATAGCCGCCAAATCGTATCTTTAGAAATCATCCCGTCAAATCATTTAAGAACAACATCCAGAAAATCAAAATTTTTGAGAGGAGTTCTTCGTGGCAAAAAAGAGCAATATTGGCGAAGAGTCAAAAAACAAAAGCAGTGCATTGGACCAGGCGGTCAGTCAAATTGAAAAAGCGCATGGTAAGGGTTCGATAATGCGCCTAGGTGTTGCAAGTCTTCTGGTTGATACACCAGTGATCTCTTCTGGATCGCTCTCACTAGATCTTGCTCTGGGGGTTGGTGGATTTCCCAAAGGACGAATAGTAGAAATTTATGGGCCGGAATCATCCGGGAAAACTACTCTGGCACTTCATGCAATTGCCAACGCTCAGAAAAAGGGTGGAATTGCCGTGCTAATCGATGCCGAATATGCATTTGATGCAGCGTATGCAAAAAATCTGGGTGTTGATATCGATAATCTGCTGGTCTCTCAACCCGATACCGGTGAACAGGCTTTGGAGATTGCAGATACACTGGTGCGTAGCGGAGCGGTAGATATTATAGTTGTCGATAGTGTTGCAGCCCTGGTTCCTGCAGCCGAAATTGAAGGTGATATGGGCGATAGTCATATGGGATTGCAGGCGCGGCTAATGTCTCAGGCACTTCGCAAACTGACCGGTATCATTTCAAAATCGAAAACATGCCTTATTTTTATAAATCAGCTTCGTATGAAAATTGGTGTTATGTTTGGTAATCCTGAGACTACAACCGGTGGAAATGCGCTGAAATTCTATTCATCGGTAAGAATTGATATCCGCAGGATTGCGGCCATTAAAGATGGGGATAATGTGGTAGGAAACCGTACCAGGGCTAAAGTGGTAAAAAATAAGGTTGCTCCACCCTTTAAAGAGGCTGAATTTGATATTCTTTATGGAAAAGGTATCTCATTTGAAGGTGATATGCTTGATTTGTCTGTGGAAATGGGAATAGTGGACAAAAGTGGTTCATGGTTTTCTTACAAGGGCGAAAGAATCGGGCAGGGAAGAGAGAAAGCACGTGAATTTTTAATTGAAAATCGTGACATACTTGAGGCTATTGAGCAGGCGGTGCGTGAAAAAGGTGCTTTAAAAAAAGCCATTTTGACAGACGATAGCGCTCAAGAGGTTTCTGCGGAGCTCTTAGAGCAGAAATAAAAATATATATAGTGAAAAATTACCCAGGATGGGTTCTCATTTTTTTTTGAGGTGGTGCTTTTAACAACGGAAAATATCTTACTTTCTATGAAATCTTCAAAAACTATTCGTAATGATTTTTTAAGCTTTTTTACCGAGCGTAAGCATTTATTTGTGCCCAGTGCACCGGTGGTTCCACAGGATGACCCTACACTTCTTTTTACCAATGCCGGAATGAACCAGTTTAAGTCAATTTTTCTGGGTGATAATCCCAGAAAATTAACTCGTGCTGTCAATTCCCAGAAATGTATGCGGGTTTCTGGCAAACATAACGATCTCGAAGAGGTGGGCCGGGATCACTATCACCATACATTCTTTGAGATGCTTGGGAACTGGTCCTTTGGAGATTATTATAAGAAAGAGGCTATTGGCTGGGCCTGGGAGCTTTTCACCGAAATCTGGAAACTTCCCAGAGAGCGGCTTTTTGTGACCATACATCATTCTGATGACGAAGCCGAAGCTTTGTGGAAAGGTGAAACCGACATTTCTCATGAACGTATAATGAAGTTTGGGGACAAGAGCAATTTCTGGGAAATGGGAGATACCGGGCCCTGTGGTCCCTGCTCTGAAATTCACTACGATATCGGAGATTTATCGACTCAGAAAGAGACTTTTAACGACCCGATTAAGGGTGTAAACGGTCAGAACGACCGATACCGTGAATTATGGAACCTGGTATTTATTCAATACAACCGGGAAAAGGATGGTACGCTTAAACCTCTTCCCAGTAAGCATGTTGACACTGGAATGGGTTTCGAACGTATCGTATCGGTTATCCAGGGGGTTACATCCAATTACGATACCGATCTTTTTCAACCTGTAATAGCTGAAATCGCAAAAATCAGCGGCAGAGAATACTCTGGTGGGTCGCAGGGGACTGCCCATCGGGTCATAGCTGATCATCTTCGGGCGCTGGTTTTTGCAATCACAGATGGAGCTTTCCCCTCTAATGAGGGAAGAGGTTATGTGCTTCGGCGATTACTCCGAAGAGCCGCAAGATTTGCAAGAGAGCTGGGCTTGAAGGAGCCTTTTCTTTTTAATCTGGTGCCTGTTCTTGTCTATGAAATGGGTGAGGCGTTTCCGGAAATCGCTCAGCGGCAGAGTTTTGTACAGGATGTCATCCGTGCTGAAGAGGAGCGTTTTGGGGCCACCCTGGAGCAGGGTATCGAGAAATTTAATCAGATGGTAGAAACCAGTAAACTCAAAAAAATAAATATTCTTTCCGGGGCTGATGTTTTCTCATTGTACGATACTTATGGGTTCCCTATGGACCTTACCCGCCTTATGGCTCAAGAGCAGAATCTCTCGATAGATGAGCAGGGTTATGCTCAACTGATGGCAAAACAGAAGGAGCGTGCACGCGAATCCCGCAAAGCAGATGAGGGGTTGACTCCTGAGGGGTGGATTGAGCTTAAAGCAGTGTGCGGGACCGAATTTGTGGGATATCTTCAGGAGCAGATTACGGTAAATGTCTGCAGATATAAAGCATTTGAAACAGCAGACGGACAGATAACATATCTGCTCATTCTGGACAGAACGCCTTTTTATGCTGAATCGGGCGGCCAGGTTGGGGATACAGGAGTCATGATGACTGCTTCAGGGAAGCAGATCACAGTTAAGGATACCTTCAAATGGAATGATCTTGTCATTCACAGGGCCTGCTGTTCCCAGCCCCTAACAAAAGACGACCTTATGGGGCCTGTCAATGCCTCCATTGACACTCTTTTGCGAAAGGCAACCCGAAGAAATCATTCTGCTACCCATCTTATTCAGGCTGCACTCAGAAAAGTGCTGGGTTCCCACGTTCAGCAGTCCGGCTCTAAAGTTGACCCGCATGGATTGCGTTTTGATTTTACACATTTTAAAGCTCTGACTTCAGATGAGATCAAAACTGTGGAACAGATGGTTAACGAATGGATTCTCGGGGATGTGCCGGTTACTACCAATTTAATGGATCTGAAAGCGGCTAAAGATGAGGGTGCGACCGCTTTGTTTGGCGAAAAATATGGTGACAAAGTAAGGGTAGTTAACATGGGTGAACTGAGCAAAGAGCTTTGCGGGGGAACACATGTGGTGTCTACAGGACAGATCGGGTTATTGCATGTCACAGAGGAGACCAGTATTAGCGCAGGTGTACGCCGGATAAGTGCAATCACCGGATTGTCAGTAATTGATTTGCTAAATAATAAAGAGGAGAGGTTGTCAGATTTGTCAAGTCTGCTCAAGTCGGGGGAAGATAAACTTCAGATGAGAGTGGAAAATCTTCTTAATACGGTAAAAAGACTGGAAGATAAGATGGAAGAGCTTTCAAAGAGCAGGATTTCAGGAATCGTTGACACTCTTTTTGAACAGGCTTCCGGTAAAGAGGGAGCATTTCCCTGGATCAGCAGCAGTCTTGGTGATCTGGACAAGGATTCTTTTACCAGAATTACAGACGCAGTTTCAGACAGCATCAAAAATAATAATATGGTAAATATGGTCGTGGTAACTGCTGCCCTGGTTGATGGGAAGGTGATGTTTGCTGCCAGTGCAGGCAATGAGGTTGTAAAGAAATTCGGTGTCCATTGTGGAGAGCTGGTAAAAGCTGCTGCTCAGCAAGCCGGAGGAGGTGGGGGAGGATCTGCGGTGAGAGCACAGGCCGGTGGCAAGGATCCATCCAAACTTGAGGCTGCGCTTAAGACTGTTGCACTCATTATTGAATCGAAAGCAAGAGTATCATGAAAAAGGATGTCAAAGAAGCTTTGATGGGCAGGCTTAACAGTGGGAAGAAATGTTACTGGGTGCTTCTGGATCCCGATGATTTTTCGTTGAAAGAGGCTTCAAGAGTAGCAGCAGAATCTCAGGCCTGCGGTGCCGATGCACTGTTAGTGGGAGGCAGTCTTATATACTCTAACCACTTTGACCAATTTGTTCTTACACTCAAAGAAAACGCATCGATTCCGGTTATTCTTTTTCCTGGTGATGCTACTCAGCTTTCCAGACATGCTGATGCGCTTTTATATCTTTCGCTTGTCTCTGGAAGGAATCCCACTAATCTTATTGGCGAGCATGTCAAGGCTGCTCCTGTAATAAAAGATTTCGGTTTGGAACCTATTTCAACTGCATATATGCTTGTGGAGTCCGGTACAGTCAGCTCTGTTGAGTTTATGAGTAATACCCGTCCATTACCACGTAATAAACCGGAAATCGCTGCTGCTCATGCGCTGGCTGCGCAGTATTTGGGTATGAGTGCGGTGTATCTGGAAGCCGGGAGCGGCGCTTTAAAATCTGTCCCGCCAGATATGATAAAGATGGTTCGTGCATTTGTTGATATTCCTATTATTGTTGGTGGCGGAATCTGTAATGGTGCCGATGCAGTGGAAAAACTGAATGCTGGAGCTGATATTATCGTTACCGGGAATATTCTGCGTAAAGAAAATGGTCTTGAGCTGATGAAAGAGATAGCTGCAGTTGTGCGGCAATTTGTCGTTTGAGATTAAAGACAGTCACTCTGCCGGAGTCCGCTTTTCAGTACATAGAGTTCACATCTTTTTGCCTTCCAATAATTATGTCCTACCGGATCTGATTTTGATAATAATTGATAAAAGGGTATAACCGGATTGTATCATTTAATGGAAAGTTTTTGCAGAGTCAAAGCAAAAAACGAATAAATTATGAGATAATACTATACAAAGGGAGATAAATTAAGTAAGTACATTGCTTTTGTACGAAGGGTGGACAGGTGCCATAGGTGTAAAATTTGAGGAATTCTATGTACAAGTTAATCGTTTTATTTATATTAAACCTAATTCGGACGATTGTTTGTCGTGAATCTCATAGAAACCTTTAGGTTAGTGGCCCTGAGGTTTTGAGGATCATATCTATCAGAGTGATATGGTCAAAAAGCTTCTGGGTTGGTAAACAAAGGAATCGAAGCGAGGCATGTTAAAAGAATCGTACGATTTAGGTTAGAGTATTACTTTTTAAAAGTACTTTATAATCGGCAGGGCAGTTTTTTAATGTTCACATGCAAGGAGATGCTTATGCGGTTAGTCAGAAGGCTCTTTTTTGGAGCTATTGTGCTGTCATTTGCAATTACGGTAACTGCAAATGATGTAAACACATCCGGACAATCCGGTGTGATCAGAACATTCTCAGCAAATACACTCGGCAAAACCGGCTTCTACATAGGAAGCAGTTTTAAATATGCCGCAGATAATGAATATCTATCTGTGGTAAGGAAAAAAGGTGTAGTTATTTCACATGATGCTTCACATCTGTTTTCCGGAAATTTCTATATCGGGTATGGGCTATTTAAACATCTTGATTTCAGTTTTGATATTCCTGCTTATTACGATGTCTCTGGTTTTGATCTGACCAGCTCAGGTATCGGTGATCTGGGAGTAGCCCTCAAACTGGGTAATCCCTTTCAGAAAGATAGTGCCTTTATAAGTCATGCTTATGCACTCAAATTGACTTTCCCTACAGGACAGAAAAAAAGAGGGCTTTTTGCCAGGCACTCATATTATGTAACAGACGATAAGAGCAGCCAGATCAATAAGCTTGCAAAGGATGCTTATTTCTTAAGCCCCACGATTCTGTGGACTATGAACTTTGACAAGCTTTCAAATCCGATCCCTCTGCAGCTTCATGCAAACCTGGGCTGTATCGTTGCACCCCAGAAAAGCAGAAGCGCTGTACTGGGAGCTATGGCGGTGGAGTACACTCCAGTCCCCCTTGTCACTTTGTTCACTGAAATTACCGGAGAATCTTCTGTAAGACACTATAACGAAAGATTCGATGTTTATTCTTTTAACAATGATCATATCTGGTTGACTCCTGGAGTGAAGTTTAATTTTCCAAATGGAATGTATCTGACTACTGCTGGTGACTTCGGTATTTCGGAAAGATCAGAGGGCAATGTTACCAATTGGAACCAGAGCGGATACAGCTACTCAACAAAGCCGCTCCCCCGCTTTGGAGCACAGGTAGCCTTTGGGTGGAAGGGAATACTCAAAGAGCAGGACAGTGATCAGGATGGGATTGACAATAAGAATGATAAATGTCCAAATGAGCCTGAAGATAAGGATGGCTTTGAAGATGATGATGGATGTCCAGATCTGGATAATGACAAAGACAGTGTACCCGATACTAAAGATAAATGTCCTAATGAAGCTGAAGACATGGATGGCTTTGAAGATGATGATGGGTGTCCAGATTATGATAATGATGCCGATGGTGTACCCGACAGTCTAGACAAATGCCCTAACGAGCTTGAAGACAAAGATGGTTTTGAAGATGATGATGGGTGCCCGGATTTGGATAATGACAAAGATGGAATCCTTGATGTCAATGACTTGTGTCCCGACAAACCAGAGGATCTGGATGGCTTTGAAGACAATGATGGGTGCCCGGAGCTGGACAATGATGGAGATGGTGTTGTTGACAGCCTCGATAAGTGCCCGGGAGTAAAAGGACTTCCTGAAAATGACGGGTGTCCCAGAACTCAGGAAATTCAACGGGGTAAACTGGTTCTTGCAGGGGTGACTTTCATGTCTGGAAAGGCTGTTTTGAACGTTAACTCCTATACCATCCTAGACCAGGTCTATGAATCTCTTGCCGAGTGGAAAGAAGTCAAACTGGAAATTCAGGGACATACCGACAGTCAGGGAGCTGATGCTACCAATTTGAAACTGTCACAAGCTCGTGCAGACGCGGTTCGATTGTATCTGATAAAGAAGGGTGTCTCTTCGGACCGGCTCAGAGCTGTTGGCTATGGTGAAGCTTTCCCAATCGCTGATAATGCTACAGCCGAAGGAAGGGAGAGAAACAGAAGAGTTGAGATGCATAGAATAGATTAGCATCGGGCTCATCACAATTGTAATTACGTTTTTTTGTGCCCCTCAGCTTTGAGGGGCATTTTTTCTGCGCCATGCATGGTGCTAATCTATAGGGTGAAAATCCCGAACGGGCGTAGACGGAGACGAACCGTTAGCAGAAGACAAGGGTGCCTCGGGCAATCGGGGATCTGAAGGAAGTCGTATGCAAAAGATAGATCCGACGTACAGAAATCGGATATAAGGCATAGCTGGCGGGTAACCGAGCCATAGATTGGAAAGCCCTAAAACCGTACATAACCCCTGCAGTGTAAATGTGATTATTTTAATTATCATCATACAAAATCCCGAATTATTCATCATTCACCTTCGCAGGAAGCTATGGCGAACAGGTAACATTCCCAGCCTGCCATCACATTTTCCCGTACAAAATCTGTTCATTGGAGAACTTTCCCCATCATAACATTTTTCCCTTTTTATTATCATAAGTTATGATAATGAAAAAAGGACTGCAGTATCTTCTACTGCAGTCCTCTTGGAAAAACTACGATGCCTGATCAACCGTCCATACTGCTCTTGCCAATTTGGCTTTAATCGGGTGATATTAGCAGCAGATAAGCCGCTTACATCCTCTCCCAGCAGTTTTGATAAAGCTGGATAAATGTCACGCAAATATAACAATGGAACCACCTCATCAATTTTGGGGCTTCTACGCATGTAAGGAGGCAGTATAATACTTCTGAAGTTCTCTCCTCCATCTCTACTGCGGGTCCTTGGAACGGATACTGAAACTGCTCCACTGCCAACAGTAATCTGTCGTGGTTTATGGGTACCGTTGCGAACAACAGCTGGTTTGCCATCATCAAGTGTACGATGTTTCATGGAATCAATAAAAACAGTTATTTCTGCTTCAAGCGCAAATCGACACCGAAGATTTCAAGGAAAATCTGCTGTGTTCTTTGTATTGGCAAGAGTTGTTGAGTAATAAAATAGGTTGCCAAGGCTTTTCAAGCCACTTCCGTATTGTACCGGTGCATTGATACCGGCCGGATAATCAGATGTATGTATTTTTCCACAATTGCACATTATAGTCTGAGCCTGATGCTCCGTTACATCTACTTTTATTTCCGGCAAATCAAAAACCTGTCTTTTAATTGTTCCAATTACACTGGCTTTATCAAGACTGCGGCCGCACGAACAATTCCCGCGTCTACGGTATATGACTGTATGATCAGGATTTTGAATTTGTCTCAGTGTCCTGCCATCATGACCCTTTTGTCCTCCAGATTTTTTCCGGATTTTTTGCGCAGGCTCTTGGGAGGACGTTTGAATCCATTACTCGATGGTGGTTTACTGCTGTTGTGACTGTCTTTTGCAAGTATTGCTTCAAGATGGGATACTCTGTTTTCGAGTGTTTCGACAGCATTCTGAAGAGCATCAAAAAGTGTAAATGTGGCATCAATGCCTTTATCGTATACTTGTTTAAATTGATCTTTATTAAGCTTTGGTATCATAAGATCGATCCGATTCCATGTTTTAAGATCGTCTTATGAAATTACATTCCCAGACTAGTGCCTGTCTATTTTTATGTGTCAATCGGTGGTGGTCGTCCTATGTGCGCACACAAGATATAGATGTCAAAGAACCTGAATAGTTACAAAAAATCATTGTAATTGGATATTTAATTGGTGCAATTTTGGTTTCACTATTATCATATGTTACCATTGGCATTGAAAAAGCGCTTTCTTTTTTGCTCCTATCCGTTATTTTTGGAGTAATTGGATTAGTTGTTAATATCATAAAAACTAAAATGGGCCTTGTACAAGATAAAAATGAGGATATATGATTATGAAAAGGTATCGAACAGACTTTAATGATAAACAACATTTCAATTGAATTCAAAATCAATGATGAGTTTAAAATTGTATTGCCTGTGCTGGTATAAAAATATTGATAAAAAAGTATTGGCTTTAATCTTAGTAACTGAAAGTGCGTAACTATTTCAGCACAGGGCAGAGCCTCGTGCGGTTCAGAGGTTCAGAGGTCCGAAAATTATAAATCTTGCATTTTAAATCTCCAAAGTCGTTCAGGTGTCCCATTCTTAAAGCTCGATATTCAATATTCGTTGTTTCCTTCTCAAATTCTCCAATATCGGTTGCCCCAGAGGTAATTTTTCTCCTTAAAAACTATTCACCTCTGGGGCAGCCCCGTCCGCGTAAAAAATCCCCCGCTGGAAAGCGCCTCCTTAATAAGGGGGATTAGTTTGAAGGATCTCTTCGGGTAGCTTGTACTTGTTAGCAGATTAATTCTTCTCTTGTTCTCGTTTCCCGTTCTTGTTTCTTGTTTCTTGTTTCCTATTTCGTATTTCGGATTTTTTGTTTCTTATTTTGTATTTCGTGCTTATTCTTTTTTTAATCCTGAATTCGTCATTGGTTATTTTAAACAGCTTCTCAGATCTCTTCTTCCCCTCTCTGAAGAAAATTTAACCTGCAAGCAGTACGACCCAGGGCCCGGCTTTTAAACAATTGAAGTTTCAAATTTCGGTAAGAGTGCCCCCACCGAAACCTGTAAAACCAGCCAGACACCGACTTTTTATTAAAAAGAAAGCTTCCAGAAAGTTTTGAACAGGAATTTTTAATGTAAAACATCTTTTTTAAAATTTTAACGCGAGTTTTTAACGTAAAAGGTCTTTTTTTAATAAAAATACAGGATTTTTTATAAAAAAAGATCTTCTGAAGATTCTGGAAGAGGTTTTTTATAAAAAAAAGACCTTTTTGGACTCCTGGAAGGGCCTTTTTTGAAAAAAATGCTTTCTTCGTAATAATATAGCTTAACAACAGGGCATTTCTCCCGTTCAAACTCCCTTTAGTCAAGATTTATTATTTATTATCAATGTTAAATTCCGTTTTGTTAAGGCAAATACCCCTTTATCAATCTTCCTGATCGTTTTTTTGCTTATTTTTTCTGTTTTGGGCTTAAAAAAAGATTATCGGTAAAGAGAATACCTGAAAAATCCTCTAAAATGGAAAAAAAAAAGATGTTTTACGCTTAGTGGATAGCATAAAAAGGGGGGATACACACAATTTCAGAGTCATTATATAAAAAGGAGATGCATAAAGCATGCACCTCCCTTTCTTCTCACACACCTGACTGCTTAATTGCTTACTTCACGCTCAGAGCTTCATCGTTTTCTATTGCATCTTCGGTTTCCTGAACGGTTCCTGTTGTTTTTCGCACTGTGGGACGTATTCTATCGGCCAGATCGACTCTTCCGGCAAGCTGATAGAAGCCTGCAAGAATGGAAGCCACCGCTACATAAGCGCCTTTCCACTCTGCGATTTTTTTGTCCCGGTTTTCAAGTGATGCCTGAGCCTCTCTCTCCTCCCGTTTAACATCGAGAAGGGAATCGGTTAGATTTTTTATGCTGCCGGTTAGAGATTCAATAATTGAATCAACATTAACCTGTATGCTGAAACCATCTTCGGTTGTATTGATCAGTTCCGGTTTTTCCTTTACCAGGCCCAGAATCTTAAGTCCATAGTTGATAAGTCCATCAGAACTGGTGGGTGCTGTTCCATCAAGCCCATACTGGGCCATCAGAGCATCTGGTAGTACTGATTTAACTCTGCTTATAAGCTTTGTCAAACCCTGAATTGCCGCATCTCTTTTTTCACGATACTGCGGATCATCGGCGCGCTCCTGAGCTAAAGCGATATCGGCGTTCTGCATGACCTGGGTAATTCCGTTAAGATAAGCGGTCAACCCAAGAAACAGTTCGGAAAAATTGGTTACCACAGATGAAAACTTTTTAAGTTCCTGTTCCAGCGGATCGATAATAATTGAGCTGTGGTGTTCTACTGAAGAGACGACGGTACGGGCTGTGGCGATATGGTTGGCCACCTGTTTTGATACATCGAGTGCCATTACGCAACTCCTTCCGGATAAATGTGATAATATTAACCAGAATCGTGTTTGATTAAGGTTAAGATGGGACAACAGTTATTCACTGTAAAGATCTGATACGGCTGTTAGAATCTTTAAGCATCCGTATTTTCTTTGAGAACAGGAATTTCTGTATGTCTAAAGGGCCGTATTCACAACTGTATTAAAGCAAGGAAACAGAATAAAAACGGAAATTGAAGATTTTCCCGTTTTGTGCCCAGTATTAATCCTTCAATCTGTTTGATCTTGAATTAAAGGATAGTTACCAGACAAATATTGAACAGAACTTATTTGGAATGAACAAATGCCAATGAACTGGTCATTTATCTGGTAAATAATAGATGGTAATCCGATAAAGCAATAAATATCCTGCCAATATAGGAAAAATTATTTTTGTACAGACATCCGGCTGGACGTCTCTGGCTGGATTTATATTACAAACGGTACTGGTCGTAAGTAACATCCCGTCACTGGCCTGCAGCATTAGGTAACTGCCCGTTCGAATCGATAAATTAGGGCATAAGACAGGAAATGGGACAGAGATCATGGGCACGAAATCCCAACAGATGTTTTAAAAAGGAAACAAGGATAAATTGAATAAATTAAACTTCCTATTTCTGTAAGAGAAGCATTCTTTCTATAGTTTAAAATGAAGTTATTAAAAAAGTGTTGACAATTTTCGGCAATTTTCATCTTTAGTAGAAACAATTGATCTATTTTTGACTATAACAGCAATGATCTGTTTTATGTCATGCAAATCCAAAAGAAGGTATACAATTCCAAATTATAACAAAGGGAGTTCCATGCACAATCGGCACAAGTATTGTTGCATATCAATTCTTATTTTCAGTTTGCTGCAATTTGCAGAAGCAGATATATCTTTACGCGTTTTCACCAGAGATGAAGCTCTTTATGAGAACAACATTTCCAAACCGAGATTTTACATTCAGAATTACGGTACAGTACCACTGTCAAATTTTTATTGCTATTATTATTTCTCAACTGATGACAGTAAAACACCACAAGCTGAAGATTATTACACTCCGGATGCATCCATTTCTTTGGAAAACCTTGGTAGTGGCAATTACAGGGTAAAAGTCCTTTTTTCCGGAATTACTATAAATCCAGGCCAGACATTACCTGATCCAGAGGGTGTGGTCATTGGATTACATTATACTGATTGGTCTGCATGGGATAAAAACAATGATTACTCTAATACCAGAACTTCTTCATTTGCATTAAACGGCAAAATTCCAGTCTATTCTTCATCTGGTGACTTAATCTATGGTAACGATCCCGGAACGCCAGAAACTCCATCTCAACCTCCACAAATAAATACAGAAACAGCCAATTATGCGATTCTTTCAACAGAATTCACTGATCTGAGGGATGGTAGTGAAGTAAAGGGAGGAGATGCAGGCTCAAAAGGATATATTGAAGCTGGTTGTGATGTTGTTGTGAGAGGAAGCTTGTTTTCTGGCGGTAATATGTTTTTAAGGGAAAGAGCTCACATATACAAAGATGTTGCTGCAATTAACGAAATCAGAGAGCAAAATGGAATAATAGTGGATGGAAGCAAGCGGTCGAATGCACAACTTCAAATTCCCTCAATCAATTCTGTTACAGTAACACCAGGAACAATAGATACAAATATTCCAAATAATAGTATATGCACTCTTTATCCTGGAAATTATCGAGATGTTCAGGTTTTTTCCCGCACTATAATTACCTTAATGCCAGGAGATTATGTCTTTAACCAATTTCGCATAGAACCACATGTGACCATTATTCTTAAGGTATCAAACAGTCAAAGAATCAATATTCGGTCAGCCGGTGAAGTTCGTTTTGCAGATAGTACTCAGATGATTTTTGAAGGGGATACGGCATTTCCTTATTCAATTAATATAGAGACTGCACAAACAGGAGAAATGTTTATTGGAAATGATTGTCAGATATATGGATCAATAACTGCTCCCAATGCTGAAGTGCATGTTTATTCCCGCACCCTTTATTACGGTACAATATTCGGAAAAAAGGTTGTAATTGAGCGCGGATCAATTGTATGCAAGCCTCCAGTGCTTCTTGATATATGGCATTCAGAATGGGCATACAGCCCCCCATTTTCTTCTTCAATATTTGATTACACTGCAGTGGTTCCGGATGTAACATCAACACTGATTTTAAAACCATTTGCATCTAGCGGCTCAATCGTATCAGTTGTCGGTTCTTACTCTGATACAATACCTCTTTCAGGTATCCAAACCGATGTTGTCATAAAACTGAATAATCCTGATCATTGTGGTTCAACAACCTACAATGTTAATGTTAAACAGTCTGCAAATTATCAGATTTTTGTTAACGATGATTCACCATGTACCGAAGCAAATGAAGACGGGTTGTCATGGGCAACTGCTTTTAAGAGCCTTCAGGCAGGGATAGATAAAGCAACCCAGGATGGTAAAGAAATATGGGTTGCAGAAGGAATCTACAAACCATCAAAAAGAATTGATGATACAAATCCAAGAACAGCAACTTTTTTAATACAGTCCGGAATAGAAATTAAAGGTGGTTTTAAAGGAACAGAAACTAATGATGATCCACAAGGGTCACCATATAACACAATTCTTACCGGCGATCTTGCAGAAAACGACGATAGTATCAGTTCTTGGCCTCCTGCTGTTATTGATACATTGTATACAACAGATAATGTTTACCATGTAGTAACCATATCAGAGAATTGTATATCTTCATCCGTAAAAATTGAACGGTTAACCATTAAAGGTGGGATTGCTGATGGCAATGGAAAAGACAAAACTGGCGCTGGAATATTAAATATGAGCAGTAAACCTTCCCTCGAATTTATCAGGATAACCAAAAATTTAGCAGATTCTTCAGGTGCAGGTTTTTATGATCTTGGTGTTACCAGATCATTAAAAAATTGTTTGTTTGAGAGCAATATCTCTAAGAAAGGATGTGGTGCAGGATATTATTCTCAGAACGGAGATATTGAAATAAATGCATCCGTATTTGAAGGGAATATTTTACAGGATACACTCTCGTTAAATGGTGGAGGTGCCATTTATTCAACCAATTCGGTTGTAAGAATCATTAATTCCGTATTTGTTGCAAACAATTCACAATCAAAAAGCGGTGCAGTGTATAATAAAAAGGGAACATATAATATTGTCAATACAACGTTTGCCGGTAATACATCCAGAATAAATGCACGATGCTTGAGTAGTGACAGTGCGTTAACAAGTATTGTTAATTCAATATTATGGAATGATGGTGGTTATCAGGAGTTAATGGGTGACAGCATAAGTGTAACTTATTCGTGTGTTCGTGGAGGGCATTCTGGCGTAGGAAATATTAATACTAATCCATTATTCACAGATATTTCACAACCCGCAGGAGCTGATGGAAAATATGGAGATATGAAAGATGGCTTACTATTACAGACATCCAGCCCCTGTAGAAATGCCGGAACTAATGATAATGCTCCTGATGCGGATATTTTAACAATTGAAAGGCCAGCTGAATCTTCAGTAGATATGGGTGCATATGAATATATCGATATGGATAAAAGAAACAAAATATTTTTCGGGAAATTCAGAAATGGTGTGTTTTATGAAAATGATGACCTAGATGTAATAGGAAGAATAGTGCACCCTGTTGAATTATATCATTTTAGCGGAAGCAGTTATGCACGTGTGATGAGAACATATATTGAAAATAACAAATATACCCGGAAAAAAGATGATATTAAAATATATGTAAAGCCACTTAATGATGATCAGAGCGCTGCAGCAACAGAAATTGAAGTGAAATTATATAAAACTGGAGAAGATAATGGCTTGTTGATTTTTCAGTCTCTGACACCAGCCTACAAGGGGAAAAAAATGTTATTCACCGCTGAACAAGGTTGGCATGGATGCAATAATGATTGGGCATATGTAATGTACATGACTGCTAATCCTGAAATCAGCTGCAGAGTTCCACATGCTCAATTTAAATAAGAACGGAGGAATAGAAAAATGAATAATATTTTATTAATTATGTTATATACTATAATTATGTTAATATGCTCATGTGATGATAAATTTAACGGTGATGATAAAGCAAAATTTACTTGGAAAGGTAAACATAATGGACAATATGGTAAACGAGATGTAGAATGCAACGTGGCATGTTCCAGGTGCTCTGTTTATATTGGTAATTTTGAATACGATGTTCTTGATGCAAGCAATTACAAACAAGTCTACGAATATTGTGATGGCCTTACAAAATATACTCCTCCTCAAAATAACCAAGTTGACACAACAAAGCATGACCCTATACCAACCGGCAAAGTTAGCTTCGACAGCTCTTCTTTAATGAAATATGGATATGATTCCTGGAAAACATGCACTGGAGTGAGTAAGATTAACTATTTATCAATGGCTGAAGGCTGCAGCACTTATTTCCGAATAAAAATTGATGGTAACTTGTCCACAGCTTATAATCGCCTTGTAGCAGTTATACCTCAAGCATTCAATGTATCTTTTTCTAAAGGAACCATGAAAGATACACTTGATCTTACTGCCAATAATAATGAAGTCAAAATATTTGCATTATCAGGCGCGATAAAAAAAACTCCGATTGATATCTATGTCTATGGAATAGAAGACCCTGCGAAACCGGTATGTCTTGCTGGAGACTGCTATAGTGCTGAGGATAGATTACGAGTTATTATTTATGAAAAACGTGTATTTAATGACTATTTATTGTATCATCACCAAGGTTTTTCACAGACTAATGACCAATGGAAAGTTGCTTTCAATAATGTTCTTAATCAAACTGTACTAGAAATGGGGAATCAGGTAAGAGAAGCTTTATCTGATGATTGGGATTTAAATAAAAATGGGAAATTAGATATTTTCCCTGGTTATTCATTATATGACTCAATAAGCCCAACATTGTATGATGAAATGTTACCTATGTTAATTGAAAAAGATCAGATCAATGATGGGAAATGTTACGACATAGTGAGTAATAATGTTGGTGCAAGTTTTGTAATAAATACTCCAATTCAACAAAATTGGTATCTTTCTGAGGATCCAGTACCAGATCCAGATGGGACAGTAAGAAGGATCAAATTAGGGCGATATCAAGACCTCCCTTTAATGGATACTGTTAGAATTGGACCATTCTACAGTACTGCAAATCACTTTAGAATCACGATTCTCGCCCTTGATACAAATGCAGGGAAACTTGAACTTTTAATAGGTTTAACAGATTCACTGAAACAAGGGATCCCTGATATTTTTAGTGTTAATGATGAAGTTACTGTCTACAATACGGCAACTACACAAGGAGTTACAATTGACAATTGCTCTTGTTCTAGAAGTGGAATTGGCTGGGACACACCCATTCATGAATTTTTACACCAAAATATAGTTGGTCCGCTCGAACATGTTACAAAAACCGATAATTTAATGCATTCCCCTAAAGATACTAGAATTGGAAATAAACTTCATTACCGTAAACTAAAAACAATTAATGCTTCTGTTGATGAACAAGAACAATGGAAAGATTTACATAAATAACATTGGGAAAAGATATATGAAAAAATGCATTTGGTTTAGTGTCTTTTTAATTAGTTCTGTTATAAATGCCACTGAGATCGAAAGTGGCGACTGCATTAAAACATTATTTTTAAATCGCGATATGCTAATTAAAATTTATTCTGATTGTGAACCAGACACTCTTAGGAAAAGGTTCATAATCCCATGTGGGGGAAAAACCTCCAATAGTATTTTCGATACTTTAATTAGCAATAAAAAATTAACCTTAAAAGATTGGTATTTTAATGGAAAAAATATAATCGATTTTTATATTAATTTTTATCGTAATTATTATAAATATGAAAATAGCAAATATTTATTAGCCACAAATGGTAAAATTATTAAATTGGCGATATCATTCTTAGGTGATACAACCAATATAGCAGATTATGCAATAAGGAAGAGTGCCCTTTTATTATCCAACAATACATCTTATCCACACCTTAAAAAATATGAGGAGGAAATAAGAAAATATAAGAATAATAAAAATATTAATAGCAAAGAATATATTGATTTATTGGTATTGACTACAACTGACAAGTACATTGCAGATTCATTATTATTAAATAAGGATATTCCTCTGCATTATAGAGCACGTCTTGGAGATACCATTGCTGAAGATTCTCTTATCAACATATTTAGTGAAGAAAATGTTTTTAGAAGCAAGGTAATTTTAATTGATCAACTAATTTTTGTAGGCTCCAAAAAATGTCTTAAAAGTCTTATAGAAAATTTTAATGAACCTGTCTATGGCTACTGCTTCAATAGAAAAGTTGAAAATACGATAAAAGCGCCAATCCTTAATGGATTTTACAAATTATTTCCAGATATACCGATAATTTGTGAAGAGTATTCGAAGTTTAAAAAATTCCAATCTAATCCTGCTGATACAATTATAGTAAAAGATTACATTCATAATTTTTTACAATGGGCATCTGTATATTTAAATGCCAAACCGAAAAAGGAAGCAGATATATATATTTTAGGAGATGAATGCAAGAGATTTTAACTTATAAGAGGAGTTGAATTATTTCTGCATAAAAATCCCCTCGAAACAGACTGTCTACACATTTGATTACAAGGGTCGTTCGATTGCAACTCAGGATCATTCCGGTAATGTCACAACACAGGCATACGATGGTGAAAACCATACGATTGAAAGTACGGATCAGTGTGGAAGAAAAACCAGTTTTGAATATGACGGCAACAACAATTTAATGCAAATTTCAAGAGATTCCACAAAAAAGGCATATTTCAAGTACGATAAGGATTTTAATCTCATTGAAAAGATTGATGAAATAGGACGCAAAATAACCATGTCCTACGATTCAAAACGCCACCTCCTTCAACAGACTGTTTATCCGGACAAAAACTGGCAGATAAATACAAGCTATACCTATTACAGTAACGGATTACTAAAAACTGCAACCAATTCAAAAGGTGTAACAGAAACATATTATTACGACGCAAGCGGTAACAAATCAAGCTCAAAGTATGGAACTGATCCTGAAATTAAATATGAACATAACTCTTTCGGCATGATGACAAAGGTAACCGACCAATTAAATGCAGCAGTTACTTACTCAATAGATGATCGCGGTTTAACCACACAGATAGAAGATGCTTCAGGCAAAATAACCAGGATTAACTATGACCAGAGTGGTCAGCCTTATCAAAAAACCGACAGAAATAATAAGACCACAAACATAACTTATACACCATCGGGTAAAACAGATACTGTTTCTTACCCTGACGGACGCCGGGCTGTATACACTTATAATAATCTTGATCAGCTTGTTTCCATATCAAACGGCAGTAATGCAACTACTTTTCAATATGACCCGGACGGCAGAGTTATAAGCACAACCGATATTCAGATGTTCACAGTAGCAAGTCAATACTACCCTGACGGACAACTTAAAAAACTGATCTATCCAGGAAATTTCAGCATCAACTATACCTACGACACCTATGGACGATTGCAGAACGTCCAGGATTCCCTCTCCAACATTTTTGCCACTTACAGCTACGATGCATCCGATCTTATCAGCAGTATCCAATTTGGTAATGGCAATAAAACAGTATACCAGTTTGATGGTGCCGGAAGAATGACTGGATTGAGTCACAGAGATTCGTCAGGCAATTTCGCAGACTATCATGCCGTACTCGATGAATCAGGTTATCCGGTAAGTATTACAGAGAATTTCCCATGTTCGTCTATCGCTGTTTCAAGCAATATGTCTTATACCTATAATACCAATGGAACCAGACTAACTGCAGCAGGCGGTAAAAATTTCACCTATGACAGCGAAGGTCAGGTAACCGCCAAAGGAACAGAAACCTGCACCTTTAATGTAAGACACCAGCTTGAAACAGTAACTGGATCAGGGTACCTTTATCAATATATCTACGATGAAACAGGACACCGTGTAAAAGCAGTCCGTAACGGAGTCTCTACAAAGTATATCTATGGGAACGGCAGCAGGATTCTTGCCGAAGCCGACTCTGCCGGAACTATCACAAGATACTATATTTATGGCCATGGTCTTATCGGGTTTTATGTGCCTGGTACCGGGTATTTCACCTGTCTTCACGATATGTCCGGAAACATGGCATTTATTACAGACGATACCGGAGCTGTTGCCGCGAAATTCTCATACACGCCATTTGGAGAAGTGATAGACAGAGCAATCGGTAATCCCGCCTGTAATATTCCAATCGGTTTTGCCGGAGCATTCGGAGTTCTGACGGAACCCAATGGATTATATTACATGAACGCCAGGTATTACGATCCTTCAATCGGCCGTTTTCTCTCCGAAGATCCATTGGGTCTTGGTGGAGGGGATTTGACACTTTATTCTTATGCGGGCAGTAATCCGGTGGTGCTTGTGGATCCGAGCGGGTTGTGTAGGGTAAGTGGTGAAGCATATATTGCAAAACGACCATTAGAAGACAAACCATGGTTGGGATTTGCTTCAGATAATCCAATAGATAACTTTTTCAATACAGAAGTATCACACGAACAGCTCTTTTTTCCTGATGGAACAAATATCGGTTTCTTTAATGATAATAACGTACGAGCAGATAAACCTTCTCTTTTGAATACATATCGAACTAGAGAAGGTGGCTATGATCCTAAAATCATGCAAGAGGCTGTTCAAATGACAACTCCTCAAAATTACAGGCTTCTTCTTACTCCGAAATACAATTGCCAAGATTATATGGATGCTGTTAGAGAAAATTATTACAGGATACTAGGAAGGAATATTCCTAAATGATTTTAGCTATCACTATAGTAATATTATTTCTTCTTTTGTTTTTGTATGGCGCTATACGTAGAGCAAAAGTAATCATAATTTGCTCCTCAATTTTTCTTCTCCTGTTATTTATCTTCTTTTTTACAGTTTTTGCTAAAAGGGAAGATATTCTTCAAGGCAAATATTTTCAATGGGCAAAAAGTTATGTATCCATACTTTGTCCTCCAGAAGATTTGTTTACATCTATAATGGAAGATTCCCTTGAACTATGCAAAGACAGTGTACTGAGTTATGAGCTAAAACATAAATACATCGGTGAATATGGTGTAGGGGTACAAGGGATTACACCTAAAGAATTGATTTTTACAATTTCGATTGAAATTGCAGGTAAGCTTTATTTGGTCGAGCAAAATAGAACTGAACCTATTATTCAGATAGGGCTCAATAAGTATGATGGCTATTATTGCTTGTATAAAATCGGTAAAAGCGAACTTAACAGTTCTAATATAAAGCTGACGATTGCTATAAGAAATCTTAATGCCATAAAGAAAAATAACAGCATTAAGATATTTGTAAGCAGACTTTCAGACGAATAGCAGTTATTAGGAATTTGACACGATATCGGAGCAGTTGCCGGGAAATTCTCATACACGCCATTTGGAGAAGTGATAGACAGAGTGATTGCCCGGCCCACCTGTAATATTCCAATCGGTTTTGCCGGAGCATTCGGAGTTCTTAGAGAACCCAATGGATTATATTACATGAACGCCAGGTTTTACGATCTTTCAATCGGCCGCTTTCTCTCCGAAGATCCATTGGGCCCTGGTGGAGGGGATATGACACTTTATTCTTATGCGGGGAGTAATCCGGTGGTGTTTGTGGATCCGAGCGGGTTGTGTAGAGTAAGTGGGGGAAGTAATCAACTTAAAGGAAGTATCGATGTTGGAAATAGGTCTGTTGCAGTGGACTTTTCCAATAAGACTACATTAAACTTATCACTAACAAAACCATGGGAAGTCTCAACAGTTGCAAAACAAACATATTTAAGTGAGACAGGTAATAATCTGAAAATCAGTAATTTATCTTTAACAACAGAGATATTTGGACATGCAGCGGCATATTGGTTAGGTGACAAAGTTTCAATACCTAAAGTTAGTCCTTTCTTGGTTAAGCATGCAGGCGTTGCCAACTGTGGTGAATGGGGTGTTGATGGCAACCGTTGGCTATGGGATTTTTTAGATTAATGAGAATATAACTATGATAAAAAATACACTTTTGCTTATAGTTTCGATATTAATAGCTGGTTGTGGTCAGGAAAAGAAAACCTCATTGATTACAGATCGAGGACTTGAAAAAGCTGTTCGAATAGCCTTAGGTAAGAAAAGTGGAGAAATTACAGTACAAGACCTTGCCAGTATAACAGAAATTCATTCCACAAACTGTAATACAATTGCAAGTCTGGAAGGAATCGAAAAAATGGTTAACTTAGAAGTTGCAGCATTTCCATGCAATAAGATTATTGATATAACCCCGCTGAATTCTTTGAGCAAAGTCCGTGTTTTAGATCTAAATTCAAATAAGCAATTATCTGATATTAGCAAGCTCTCAAATTTGAGAAACCTTGAAGAACTTTTTTTAAGCGAAAATAGTATCTCAGATGTAGCACCTCTTGGGAATTTAAAAAAACTACGTAAATTATGGATTGATCGAAATGATGTAGTTGATATTTCAATGTTAGAAGGATTAGAATCTCTCGAAGTATTAATTGCTTATTGGAATGAGATTGAAAAATTACCAGATTTTCGAAAATTTAAGAAACTTACAAAAGTGGATTTGCATAATAATAAAATATCAGACAGTTCTGAATTAGAGACATTGAAAAAAATAGTTTATGTCAACCTACAAGCTAATTCTATTCACAACCCTAATTTATTCATACCTATTGGGAAAGCAGAATTTATAAATTTATCGCAAAATCCTATCGACTGTTCAAAGATCTCCACTACCCACGATTCCCTTATAGCAGTTGGGGTAATGCAGATTGATTGCAAGTAAGATATTAGAATAATAGCTCTTTGAAAAAGATTTGCCAAGGTTGCCTCAAACAAAGGAAACACCACTATTATAGCAGGAACAGTTGCAGGTACTCAGCATTCTTAGGTTAAACACGCATTAGGCCCTATTGATGATTTAGACAATATATTTATGAAACATGATATTGACTACCTCTATTCTGGTCTTGATTTAAAGAATAATTCTGCAAATTATGTTAATCCAAAACTTAATCCCGCTGATTTTTCTCTTATAAAACGAACAGATAGTTTATTGAGACTTAATCCTTCTACATGGTCAAATCCTCCTTCTGACCCTGATTATGCAAGAAGATATGGCAATGCAGCTAATTTCATTTTTAAGGTCAAATACAATTACCAACTAATGCAAGACCTGTTCAGGTGAGGGAAGAGACTATGAAAAAGAATTATACTGGTATGTTTTTCATGTTTTTATCTATTATTGCATCTATTATGCCCTGGATCATTTTTTCGAAAATCTATGGTAATCAGGTACATATGATTTTCTCAGCATTTTGGATTGTTATTACTGTAATTGCAGTTCGAATTAACAAACAAAAGATTTATAGACTGCTATTTCTGTTGGCTCCATTAGCATTTCTTCCAACTCTGTACATTGCAGCAATGTTTTTCAAGTTTTCTATACAAGGTTTTGCACCGTAGACAAACGTATTCTGCATTTAAGTAGATCATTGACATGCATGATTTGACTTTAACCGCAAAATTCTCATACACTCCATTTGGAGAAGTGATAGACAGAGCAATCGGTAATCCCGCCTGCAATATTCCAATCGGTTTTGCCGGAGCATTCGGAGTTATTCGGGAACCCAATGGATTATATTACATGAACGCCAGGTATTATGATCCTGCGATCGGACGTTTTCTCTCCTAAGATCCATTGGGCCCTGGTGGAGGGGATTTGACACTTTATTCTTATGCGGGAAGTAATCCGGTGGTGTTTGTGGATCCGAGCGGGTTGTGTTGCGATCAAGGTTGCGTAAAACATTGAAATGTTCAATGGAGATGGCGCAATGGGAGATGAAAATTCCTGGAGTTTCCTTAAAGAGGGCGTATGTAGATATTTCCCAAGATCTGCTGGAGCTGGTGGTATTTGCATAAAAATTCGTGGCCAATCAGAGTTTTAAGGAATTGTAGATGTTTTTAAAGAATAAGAAAATTGGTCAACGGCATACATGCCCAAGCAGAGGCATTTGGTAAAATGCCTCCTCAACGATGAGCATATATATGAACAAGCTACAGTTTTTTCCCAGGAAATCTTCTAAACTCGCATGTTGTATTTAAAAAACATTTGCATCCCGATCGTACTATGATTTATTATCCAGATATGAAAAAGTTAATGATATCAGTAGTAGTGGTGAGTGTAGTCGTACGGTGTACACCGTAGGGGCTTTCATATATTACTATGATAAAAAGCCCCTGCCGGTGAATGACTGACAGGGGCTTTTTATTTTGTGTGCTTATTTCCTGAAAAAAACTGGTATCAAACTCAGGTTTTAAAAACAAAGCAGGACTCTACTGCCCTGTTGCAGGAACTCCTGAAAAACAGCAGAACCGGACTATTATTATGAAATTAACTATCAAGGATATTTTTACAACTCTGATTACAATTCTCGTGGTGGTAATGGTGGTAGTAGTAGTGGTGAACACTCATTCTCCACCGTCAGGGTTGTGATTATAACTGAGAAGAAAACAGTAAAGCCCCTGCCGGTGAGAAACCTGCAGGGGCTTTTTTTATTTAACAAGGAGGATTATCTATGAAGTACTCAGGAGCAGAGTTAATAACTCATCTGCTCGAAAGACAAGGTATAGATACCGTTTTCGGTATCCCAGGAGGAGCAAACCTGCCTCTCTATGATGCACTCTACAAAAGTAACCTCAGTCACATTCTGGCCAGACATGAGCAGGGAGCAGGTTTCATGGCTCAGGGAGTTGCCCGTTCAACTGGAAAAGCGGCAGTCTGTTTTGCCACTTCAGGCCCTGGAGCCACTAATCTTCTTACTGCCATTGCCGATGCTAAACTTGATTCCATACCGGTGATAGCTATAACCGGGCAGGTCCCATCTGGATTGATAGGCTCCGATGCTTTTCAGGAGATAGATACCTATGGAATGTCTATGCCCATCACCAAGCATAATTTTCTGATCCGATCTGCAGCAGAACTTCTGGAGGCGATACCGGAAGCTTTCCGGATAGCAGTTTCAGGGCGACCGGGCCCGGTTCTTATTGACGTGCCTAAAGATGTTCAGCAACAATACATCGAGTTTTCGTCCTGGCCACAGCCTGGATCAAAGATTGCGCCAAATAAGGCTGATATTGCAGGTGTAAAGGAAGCAGTCAGGATGCTCTCTGAAGCCAGACGTCCTGTTCTTTACATAGGCGGGGGTATAATTCATGCGGGAGCGTCTGAACTTGCCGTAAGACTTTCTCATTGCAGTTCGGTTCCAGCAGTTTGCACTCTGATGGGAATGGGAGTGTTTAAACCTGAGGATCCCTATTATCTGGGAATGCTGGGGATGCACGGAGCCCGCTCCACAAACGAGATACTTAATAATTGCGATCTGCTCCTTGCATTCGGGACTCGGTTTGATGACCGGGCTACTGGGAAGGTAAACGACTTCTGTCCCAGTGCCAGAATAATTCATGCTGACATTGACAAATCAGAATTTGGTAAGATCAGAAAGGCCCATCTTGCACTGCATGGGGATATTGGAGAAATTCTTTTTTTGCTTTTAAGCCATGTTGAAAAACAGAATCGTACAGACTGGATGGATCAGATAGCGCAAATAAAGCAGAAATATCCCCCCAGGGCAGCTTCCAATGATTTATCCAGTCCTGCCACTATTATCAGAAGTGTAGCAGCCCTGGTAAACACTGATGCTATTGTTTGCACGGATGTCGGACAGCATCAGATGTGGGTTGCACAATATTATCCGTTTTCAAGGTCCAGGACCTTGTTGAGCTCAGGAGGATTGGGGACCATGGGTTTTGGGCTGCCGGCAGCAATCGGAGCCGCGCTGGCCAACCCAGAGAAAAAAGTTATACTTTTCACCGGTGATGGCTCTTTGCTGATGAACATACAGGAGCTGGCAACTCTGGCAGATCTGAACCTTAATCTGACAATTATCCTCTTTAATAACGGTCATCTTGGGCTGGTGCGTCAACAGCAGGAGCTTTTTTATAACAAAAACTACATTGCATCACGCTTTACCACTAATCCTGATTTCAGAACTATTGCACAGGGATTCGGTATAACCAGTTATGATCTTGAGGACTACAATTCACCGGTAGAGCTACTCTCCAGAGCACTTACCGAACAAAAACCGTGTTTTGTAAATGTACCGATTCTTTATAGTCACAATGTAATGCCCATAGTTCCTCCGGGAGCAGCTAACATTGAATCCATAGAAGGTTAAGTTATGAGCAGAAATAATTTAATTGAGCTGATTGTAAAAAACCACGCTGGAGTGATGTCTCACGTAACAGGACTTTTCTCCCGCAGAGGTTTCAATCTGGAAGGGATTCTCTGTGCCAAAACAGGCGATGGTTCCAGAAGCAGAATGTATCTGCTGGTAAGAGATGATGAACAACTTGAGCAGATCGAAAAACAACTGAGAAAGCTCTTCGATGTCTTGTCTGTGAAAATAATAGTAAAGTTTGATGAGAGCGTTTTTGACAGATTACAGGAATATGTTGGTGTTTAGAAAGCTATTACGGTCAGGCTGCAGCCCTTTTTGGGCACAGCCAAGATATAAGTAAGTAAGCTTATGCTGTCGTTTGTTCTTCAAATGGCTGGGATATACAGAGTAATGGACGGAGTTTGGGAGTTGTCAGTTTCCAGAACAGCACCTGTTTTTTTAAGAAGAGCATAGGATAAAGCCATTGTGGAAATTTGCTGAAGCGTCTCATTGCATTCTTCAAAAGATTGAGGTCTGTTTTGCTGATTACTCAAACTGGTTGAAGGAAGCGAGATGTGGACCTTCAGGTGTTTGCAATCAAAACGAGGCAGATTTTTATTCTCCTGCAGATTTGAGAGGTTAATGGTCAAGTTTCCAGGGTCATCAATATTGTTATGTATGTGATAAAACACAGACCTCAGAATATGTCTTATATAGTCAGGATCCGGTTCTATATTTCCCAAATCCGGGTCAGCAATAAGCTTGTACTCCAGTTTTGATTCTGAGAATACTTCATCTGCGACCTGCTGAACAAGTGTACTCAGATCACTTTCCTTCCTTGAGACATGGGAGATGGTTTTTTTCATCTTGTTTATCAGGACTAAGGCTTTTTCCACACTATTTTTAATAGCATCAATATTGGAGGTGACTTCCTCTTTACCCTCCAGATGCATCTCAATTAATTGTAAATTACCATAGATTCCGGTAAACACGTTACTGAAGGCATGAGAGAGTGCTTGCGATAAAAGATCAAGTACATTATATCTTTTATGATTATTGATAGTAACAAAAGCAGATTGATCACAGGTGATATCATAGATTATTCCGATAGTGCCGTTGAATTCCATCTCTCCTTCATTTCTGGCTTTATATCTTCCGGCGGCATTTACTTTACACAACATGACCAGATCCGATCCGTCATTTTGCGTTAGACGGGCGCGAAGACGCAGTCTCAGCTCGGATGTTTTTCTGGCATTGGATCTTCTTTCATCAAATAGTTTTGGTGCTTTCTCACTTCCGGTAGGGATACCCGCAAAACGGGGAAGTACATATTTACTGCTAACAGCATTTACGTCTTCAGGATGTATGATAGAGCTGAAATGAGTTCCAAGCAGGTCATTTTCAGAGTAGCCCAGTATTGACTGCAGGACTTCACTCAAAAAGGTAAATTTACCTTCATTATCAAGAACATATACAATACCTGGCACTGTAGAGAGCAACGTATGGCAATGATCTTCCATTCTATGAGTATCTCCGGAAAATTAATTTAGTTCGAGACTGCATGTTTAGCAGTGTAAACATCATAACTTGTACGCCAATCAGAAACTATTTCACTTTTTAAAGACCACAGGAAATAACGGTTTGCATTAAACAATAGGATTATCATAACATTATGATAATAAAATGTCAGTAAAAAAAACAAGTCAGCCACGTCATAGCGAAAGGGATGTGAGGGGGATGAGCAAGGGCCTAACGGTACATCTTGACTACAAGAGGACCTTTTGTCTTGTTCTCCTGGATCATTTTGTCAAGCGAATAGATCGAGTCACTTCTCATGTCAATTTTAGTAACTACTTCACCGCGAGCATTGAAAAGGACTGCTTTTTGAAAGCCCTGCAGTTTTTTAACATCAGGGCGGCTGCCCCAAATAGAAACAAAGGCCATATCGCGATTTGAGGAGTAGGGTTGCGGTTTAAAAGCTACCTTTTGCGCAGGTGCTTTTTTAACAGAATTTTTATTTTCAGAACCAGAAGCATTAAAAGCACCAGCCAGATTCATTAGAGAAGCTACCAAAAGAGTAAAACACCATTTCTTCATAAACCTGCTCCATCTGAGTGACTCATATATGTACAATATAATCACTTAAGCAGTTAATGCCCAGTTCTTTTTAAAAGCAACCAGAGACTTTTAAGAGCGGAAAGCCAAAAGTCTTTTGCTTCTGGAGGAGTGTTTCAGACGCCTCAAAGCTTTTTCTTTGATTTGGCGAGCTCTTTCTCTTGTGAGGTTGAAGCGCTGTCCAATCTCTTCAAGAGTATGAGAAGTTTCCTCTCCGATACCGAAGTAGAGTCTAACAACTTCCTTTTCGCGCTCACTGAGCGTCTCCAGAGTATTAGTGATCTCTTCCTGTAACGAGATTTCCATTAAGCCATTATCTGGTTGAACCTGATCATTATCCTGTAAGATATCCATCAGTCTGGAGTCTTCACCATGCTGCAAAGGGGCATCCAGAGACATGTGACTATTGCCGATTTTTATGGTTTCCTGCACTTCGCTCTCATCGATATTGAGTTCTGCAGCAAGTTCTTCAACGTTAGGCAAGCGTCTGTATTTCTGCTCCAACTTACTTTGCATTTTTCCGATTTTATGAATCGTTCCAACTCTGTTGAGGGGGAGTTTAATAATACGGGACTGCTCAGCCAATGCCTGGAGTATAGCCTGGCGAATCCACCAGACCGCATACGAGATAAATTTAAAATTTTTCTTCTCATCAAAACGTCTGGCTGCACGAATAAGACCCAGGTTTCCTTCGTTAATTAGATCGCTTAAAGGAAGTCCCTGATTTTGATAATTCCTGGCGACACTCACTACAAACCTAAGGTTAGCCTTAACTAGCATCTCAAGCGCCCTTCGGTCTCCCTTACGAATTTTAACCGCCAGTTTCGCCTCTTCTTCAACGGTTAAGCTTCTGTTTTTACCTATCTCTTTAAGATAGAGCGCAAGTGATCCCTCCTCAGGGAGAAATTGTGTTCTTTCCATACTTTCCGTTTCACCTCATGTAATCATCCAGCTACGATTTACTATATACTCTGGAAAATGTTTTAAATATAGCAAATTACCTCTTGGTAGTGCAATAAATCGTGCCGATGGTCTGCACCTGAAATAAGTATATAATTATGGCAGACTGGTAAAAAACAACTCATAAAAGAATTTGTTTTATTGAGACGGTGGAGAAAATAAAACAAATTAATCTGTTCCCATAAAATTTTGCTGGTATATAATCTATACAAGGATTTATATTTGAGCATCATTTTTGATTTTTTTTCTGGAGGAATTATGTCCAAGACATGCGAAATATGCGGCAAACATCCACAATCTGGAAATACCATTTCTCATGCACACAACGTAAGCAAGAGAATTTTCTACCCTAATATCCGCACAATAAAAGCGGTCGTAGATGGTGCACCAAAAAAGATTAAAGTATGTATGAAGTGTCTTAAAGCCATGAGCAAAAACAGATAGTATAAGGGTTCCGTAATTTACGGAGCCTTCCTACTTTCTTACTTTTATTCTTTTTTCCCACTTACCAGTGTTTTTTGTCTCTAAAAATCCCATTGAGGGCAATGTAACCTCTTTAACGGGAAAAGATCTTCCCAACAGATCAATCTTCAGGTGCTTCTTTCCGGTAATCCGTATATCAGAGTTTCTTTTTTTGACTATTTCATTTGAAATCTGCATACCTGCATTCATTAATTGAAACTTATCAAAAGAGATATTCAATTTGGAGGAAACAAACAATCCAGCGCCACTTATAACTCCATTGATTTCTGAGCAGTCCCCAAGCTTCGTACCATTTACGCTAAAAGTGAAAATATTGTTGTCTCTGATGAGTTCAAGAGTGTCATATTCAAGCGCAGTCGCTGCTGCAGAAAGCTGAATGGGGAGTGACTCAACAAGACTGTCTCTGCTTCTGATCACAAATCTTTTATCTGAAGAAATTGCAAAATGGTAAAAAAGAGCAGTGGTATCACTCTCAACCATTTTTTTTACAAAAAAGCCATAAAAGGAGCTACTGTCCCCCTGGTTATATTTTACCACCGAATTCATGGAAAAAGAATTCAATGGAATCTCTATACAATTGTAAAATTCCTGGTAATTGCCGGTCTGAATACGCAGATTACTGCTTACGTAATCCGTTATAGCACTACCATACCTGGTCCACCCGAAAAGTTTGTTTTCCAGAAAATCATCGGAAAACGTTTCAAAATGAGAAGTGTCGGCAATACGGTTCTCAACAAGAACATCATCGAAGGATGCTTCAGAGACCGGTGGTACGATAAGAGCAATATCGCCTTTGCGGAATTCATTGTCTACAACAGTGAAGATGTAAAAACCATTACAGAACACCTTGATTTTATCATCAATTCTGCTTACCACAAGGCGGTTCTCTTTTAGACTTACAAATGCACTTGTCTGGCTCCCAAGTACACTGACACTTTCAGGATAGAATTTGTAGACATAAATTCTGTCATCACCCAGTAAAGCAGCATATCCCCGATAACCATCACGCATGTCACCAAAACAGAAATACAGACCTGAACCTGGAAATTCAGAGTATACTTTTGCACAGACTGTAAAGGCAGAAATTTCTTCATACAAACTGTGAACTGCCAGAGCAGAGTAGGTTTCATCAGTGTTTTTAATAATTGCTTTACTATCAACGAATTGTAGTTTATTTCCACCGGCACTGATAAGTGTCCAGTTTTGGACGGAATAACCCGGATTATCAAAATCATCCTGAAAAAGGATTTCAGCCTTGGTATCAATTAAAAGCAGAAATAATGTTAATGCGCAGAATTTACAGTATGATTGCATGAACCTGCCTTTTAAAAAGGTTATACCACCGTTCTTTAATTATAGGCAGAGGTTTAGCAAAAATCCAACAAATATCAGAAATGAAGAGTTAAACTATCGTTTATTATAGCTTGGCTCTACGAGCTTTCCAATCTCATAAGAACCTAAAAAGCGATAAAAAACGGTGAGTTCCTTTAAATGACCTATGGCGTTTCTTACTGACTCAAGCCGCAAGTCACCTTCCAGGTCAAGATAAAACAGATATTGAAATCCCTGTCCGTGGGTAGGTCTGGACTCTATCTTATAAAGATTTATGTCCCGCAGGGCAAACACTGCAAGGCATTTAAAGAGAGCTCCAGGAATGTTTTTGGTAGAAAATACGATTGAGGTTTTTACTTTTTTTACATCCGTTGGAGCTTTTTCAGTCAGAGCAGATATGATAAGGAATCTGGTGACATTAGAGTTGTGGTCTTCAATATTTGAGTCCAGTATATTCATGTTGAAATCGATTGCTGCCTGCATAGAAGCAATAGCTGCAGCATCTTCAATTTTTTCATCTTTGATCTTTTTAACAGCCGCTGCGGTATTAGAAAATGGTACTACCTGAAGCTTTTTATGTTTGCGAAGGTAGTTTTTGCATTGAGCAAGAGCCTGAGGATGAGAAAATACGCTTCTGAGGTCTTCATGTTTTACATTTGTATTGGCGATCAGGTGATGTCCAACCTTCAGAAGAATTTCTCCAACAATTTCTGCATCACTCTCCAGCAGCAGGTCGTAATTTTGGTGAATAGAACCTGCCAGAGAATTTTCAATTGGGATAACCCCGAAATCACTGCTTCCATTCGCCACTGATTCAAAAACCGTTGCAAAGTCGCTTACCGCCGTGTATTGACAATTCTTCCCGAAGTATTCCATTGCCGCCAGTTCGGCGAACGCGCCACGCTCTCCTGCATATGCTATTATCATTTAAAAATCCTCCGTACCATTGCCAGGCGCTTCTGATAATAAAGTTCATTCAGATTACTGTAAGTAACCCCATGTTTCACGCTTGCGTGGACAAAACGACCTTTTCCCAAATAAATACCCACATGGTTTATCCGGCCAATTCTATGGCTTCGGAAAAAAACCAGATCACCAGCAAAAGCGCTTCTAAGGGTAATTCTCCAGCCACAGTTCTTCATTTGCGAGGAAGAACGGGGAAGTTCTATACTAAAGACCTCATTGTAGATTTTACCTACAAATCCGGAGCAATCGAATCCGCTCCGAGACATCCCGCCAGCCCTGTATGGGCAACCAATATAAGATGCAACAACTGATTCCAGATAATCTTCCCGATTATCATCTATAGTTTTTTCATCTATCTGTGCTGCAAAGTCCTCAGGATATTGTTGTTTTTTAATGCTGTTTCTTTTTTGTGTGATATCACGGGTATAGCGTATTGAAGGCGCACAACTGATAATTATTATCAAGGCGATACCCATGAAACAGCTTAAAATATTTATTTTTTTGACACCATTTCTACAGATCATTTCTCAGCCATACAGTGAGCAACATATCCAGCTTTAAGAATCCTGTTTTCCTGCCAGGCCGGTGCCATAAACTGCACACCAACCGGTAGTCCATCCACAGAAGCACAAGGCACACTGATACCTGGGATTCCGGCCAGATTTGCAGATACAGTGTAGATATCGGTAAGATACATCTGCAGCGGGTCTTCAGCTTTTTCTCCGATTTTAAAAGCCGGTGCAGGAGTGACAGGTGACATTATTACATCACATTTCTGGAAAGCATTATCAAAGTCACGGGTAATAAGAGTTCTCACCTTTGCTGCTTTCAGATAATAAGCATCATAATAACCGGAGCTGAGCACGTAAGTCCCCAGCATAATTCTTCGTTTCACCTCAGCTCCAAAACCCTTCTGCCTGGTTTCAGTATACATATCGAGCAGATTTTTAGCAGACATATCCCTAAACCCATACTTGACTCCATCATAGCGGGCAAGATTAGAGGATGCCTCTGCTGTACAAATAATATAATAGGTGGCGATTGCATGATGAACATGGGGTAGGGAGATCTCTACTGCCTGAGCGCCTTCACTTTTCATCTTTTGCAGAAGTTCATTTAAATGCTTGCGCACAGCATCGGAAAGACCCTCACCAAAGTATTCTGCAGGAAGCCCGATCCGCATTCCTTTTATATCTTTGTTGTAAATAGAAGAATCATCAGAAAAAGGTATACCGGCACAGGTTGAATCACGTTTGTCCTCTCCTGAGAGTACAGAGAGCATCAGACCGGCATCCTTGACATCAAAAGTAATAGGGCCTATCTGATCAAGTGAAGAAGCAAACGCAACCAGACCATATCTGGACACTCTGCCGTATGTTGGTTTCAGGCCAACCACTCCGCAATGGCTGCAGGGCTGGCGAATCGATCCACCTGTATCCGAGCCTAGCGCTGCAGGTACAAATCCGGCACTTACCGCAGCAGCACTTCCTCCACTCGAGCCTCCTGGAATCCTTTGTGGATCCTCAGGATTACGCGTAAGTCCTGAAAAGGAGGTCTCGGTGCTCGAACCCATGGCAAATTCATCCATATTGGTTTTTCCTACAATCACCGCACCTGCATTATTGAGCATTTCTACTACTGCAGCATCGTAGGGGGGGATAAAATTCTGAAGCATACGAGAGCCACAGGTGGTTTTTATTCCCTTTGTACAGATGTTATCCTTGAGCGCCACAGGAATCCCCAGTAGCGGCATCTTCTCTTTCTTCTCCACGGGAAGCTTGTCAAGGGATTGAGCCCGTTCCATGGCCTTTTGCCGCTCTACAGAAATAAAAGAATTAATACCTTTATCTTCATTTTCAATAAGCTTTAGGGAATTTTCAACCAGATCACAGCAGGAACGCTCTGCGGTCCGGATCTGCTTTACTAATTCGGCAATTGTGACACCAAAGAATTTCATTGGTAAAAATATCCTTTCATCACATGTCAAATATCAAGTTTAAGTTCGAAATACAGATTCAAAATTCGAAATTCGAAATAATAAATAAGAAAGAAGAGCAGGATCATAATGTTCTTTCATCATTTTGTTTCACACTAGGTTTTCGTGATTTCACATCCTCTTTCGCATTTCGTGCTTAATTTCATGCATCCTATCCTGTTTTGTACTTCGAGTTTTGTATTTCGTGCTTTTTTTATCTGTACCAGCGGAAAAAGTATAAACTGACAAAAATGCCAATGATAGACAACAAACTGAACTCTATCATGAAACCTAATTGCAATTTTATGGCATGGAGGTTAATAAGAATCGGTTTGTTGTTGACGAAATCACCGATACCGAAAGGTATGCTATATGTAAAAAATGTTTTAACCACACTTTCTCCGCCTGGCAGCATTTTTACGATACTGTTCAGATATGAACCGATAAGAATTCCTATCAGTACGACGATTATCAAAGTTGAGATTCTTTTTTCTTTTAAAGGGACCGACATAACTGTCCTTTCTCCGATCTTATTAATTAGTTAGTGTATTCCTTCAGTATTAAATCCATCTGTATCTGTTTGGATTTCCTTATAACATGCATATTCACGCTGTCACCAACAAAGTAATCCAGAAAAAAGCCATCAATATCGGCATGGGTCTGGATCATTCGTGTACCCATTTTTTTAATTATATCACCTGGTTTGAGGCCTGCCTTTTCACCCGGACTTCCCGGTTGCACACTGACAATTACTACCCCGTCAGTGCTCTCATAATCCAAAGCAAGAGCGATAGATTTGTTAAGATCCTGCACAGAGATACCAGTCCAGACCTGACGGCGTTTCCCATATTTTATCAGTTCTTCAGCCACTCTGCGTGCGCGTTCTATGGGAATGGCAAAACCGATTCCTATAGAACCCTTATTGGAGTTAGATCCGGTAAAGATAAATGTATTGATACCTATTACTTCGCCCAGAGCATTTACCAGTGGTCCACCACTGTTCCCAGGGTTAATGGCTGCATCAGTCTGGATCATACCCTGATAATATACAACACCTTCAGAGGGAGCGAAATTCCGGTTCAAAGCACTGACCACACCCACAGTAACAGTAGGATGAGCATCATTTATAAAATTAAGGAAAGGGTTTCCGATGGCGATAGCCCATTCACCAATCATGACATCTTTGGAGTTTCCAAATTGCACGCTTTTAAACCCGTTGCCTTTTACAGAAATAACTGCCAGATCAGATCTTTCGTCTATCCCAACTATTTTCCCCTCTATCCTGCGTCCATCGGAGAAGTTTATATACAGTTTGGCGGCATTTTGAACCACATGATAATTTGTCAGGATCATTCCATCATTGCTAATAATAAAACCCGAACCCATGCTTTCGACTTCACGATACCTGGGCATGAGCTCAGGTCCGAAAAAGAAGTCAAAAAAGTCGTTAGTCTTATAGTGGTTTTTTACTACCTGAATCTGGGTGACCACAACGCCTACTACACAGGGAGCAACTTTTCTAGTGGCATTTACGATAGCATTTTTTCTGGTATCCAGGATATTTTCCTGAACTCCTGTTTCGTATGAAATGGTATCTATGGTCTGAGCAGAGGGGTTTGCGATCAGAGTATCAGAGGTGTGGTTATTTTTGCCGAAGAACTTGTTGAACTGCCCGTCTGCCAATCGACGCATAAACTCACCACCGGTGATTAGCCCAAAACCGATACCAAGTACAAGAAAAAGCAGGTACACTGCAGTCTTGCCATCAGAATTCCTTTTCATATCACCCCCGGGTAAAAAACATTCTCCAGGAAAAGTCCGGTTGGAGAGGCTGTTTCGCCTGCTTTTGATCTATTTTGGGCATCGATTATATCTTTCATGGGCAATTTTATTTTCCCCCGTCCGATTTCTATTAAAGTTCCGACGATTGTCCTAACCATTTTATAGATAAACCTGTCGGCTTCAATAGTAAATTTAATAAATCCCTGTTCATCTTCCAGAGAAACATTCTTAACAGTACAGATATTATTAAGTGTTCCACTTCCGGAAGCACAGAATGAGGTAAAATCATGAGTTCCTCTGAGAAACTGAAGATTGTTTCTTACCTGGTCCCAATCTACATCGTATAATAATAACCATGCTCTTCCAAAATTCAATGGTCTTTTCCTGGTGCATATCAGATACACGTACCGACGGCTTATTGCCGAATATCGAGCATGAAATGAGTCACTAACCTGCTGTAAATTATGGATGGCGATTTCCCTGGGCAGAAGAGCATTGATCGAGCGTTCACAACGCCTTATATCGACAGGGTTATCAGTATCCATGTGCGCACCCTGTTCTTTTGCATGAACTCCTGCATCAGTGCGTCCTGCACCAACAATGGAAATCGGCCTCCGCAACGCAGTTTCAAACGCCTTTTCCAGCAATTCCTGTATACTTACTGCATTAGGCTGACGCTGCCATCCTCCGTATCTGCTTCCATCATACTCGACTCTGAAAAAATATCTCAACCTGCAATCCCATCCCTGAGCAGTTCTGTGACTCTGTCGATTTTAAAGCAAAGCATCTGTAAGTCCTGTTGTGATCCTTCGACTTTTCCGGTTTTTATTCCATGATCAAATTCCAAGAGCCATTTGAAAATCAGTTTCAGCTCCTGATCGGTAAATTTTTTAGCTTGCTTAACAATTCCAGATGCGATAATTACCGGGTAGACTTTTCTCTGGTCTCCATTGCTCAGAAGTCCTGCTGCCCGCCCAATTGCATAACCGCATTCGCTCTGATCGGGGTTGTTGTACCCCTTTGCATTTTCAAATCGTTTTATTATCTGAGGATTGGCATTGCCAAAGCATCGGATTCGAAACATGGCCCAGAATTGTCTGTAAATGGCAGATACGATTGCGGGTGCAAAAGCACTGGTGCTAAAGAGTGAATCTATTATCTGCAACACTCTCGGAAATTGGCGTTCTGCCAGAGCTGCAGCTAGTTCAAAAGCAGTCATCTGTCGGGAAGCACCAACAATTTTTTCGATAATTTGGCGGTTTACTGGTTCTCCTGCAGACAGATGGGTATCTATTTTTTGTAATTCTGAGTAAAGTATGTTCAGGTCATTACCAACCAGGTCAACCAAAAAGTCTGCATTAGCCTTTGAAATAGACCGTTTGAAGAGTTGGGGCAACTGTTCAACCAGCCAGGCTCCGATTCGATATTCAGATGGTTTTGGGAACTCCTGATAGACGCAATCGCTCTCTTTAGAACCGCACCTTTTGTCGAGTTTAAATTTCTTGACGGCCTTATAATCTGCTTTTCCTTTTTTTTCCTCATCGATTTCAACTATGATGTATGTGTCAGGAGGAAGGTCATCCAAAAGATGGTTAAAACTTTTGACATCTTTGTCAGCGATACGTTGAGCGCGATGAATCTGCAATACCCGAGTGTCCATGAAAAGTGAAGGAGTAAGAATGCTTTCCATAAATGCAGAGAAATCATCTGTATCCATATCGAAACTTTCGGTAGTGATGTTGCCGTGAAGCTCTTTGACACTGTTTATCAGCTTCAATTTGGCCCGCTCTCTGCCCACAGTTTCATCGCCGCAGAAAAAATGCACATGAGATATCATGGTAATATCGACCCAAGTACAGATTGACTATTATTGACTTTTTCCATAAAAAGCATTTGTGCCTGCATAAACCTTTTAGGCTCTCGTTTCAGTACGTCTATTATCAAATCAGCCAGCTCTACACCATCCTTAGATTTGAATCCTACTCCGTTTTTTATCATTTTTTCACACCCATCAACTTGTGTCCGGTAGTCAGGTCCAAAGAATACCGGAATTGCAAAACGAGCTGCATCCCAAACATTATGGCCGCCAATGTCCGAGAAGGTGCCACCAATAACTGCTGCGTCTGCGATCAAATACATGTCATCAAGAATTCCCACTTTCTCAATCACACACATTTCCCATTTGCACATGGTGGTGATGTCGTGAAGATGGAGCAGATCTTCACCGATTTCCCGAACCAGATTCTGCACTTCGTTAAGATACCTTGGTACTATGATCATTTTACAGTTAATTCCATTGCTCTTCAATGTATCATAGCATTGTCGGATCACAACACCTTCTCCGGCATGGATACATCCGCAACTTATCACCAGGTCATTTTCTATCAACCCCAGTCCCTGACGTATGCTTTTCCAGTCATTAGCCGGTGGTCGATTTATTATGATATGTCCTTTAACATTTCCGGTAACATGAATGCATTCATTTTTTACCCCCAGCGTTCTGAACCGTTCTGCATATATCTCATTCTGGACCATTACAATATCAAAGTGTTCGAAAAAATGTTTCAGAAGAGACCGGAAATGGCGATACCTTACAAATGAGTCTTCTTCGATACGGCCGTTGACTATACCTACTGGTATTGAGAGTTGCTTAAGCGTCAAGAGCATTGATGGCCACAGTTCGGTCTCCAGAAGCCAAACCCGTGAGATATTATAATGTGTGATAATTTTTCTGATAAGCGGGATCGTGTCTAAAGGGAAAAAACCGATGGCACATACGGTATGTGGTGAGTTTTTTTCGAGATATTGAACACCGGTTCTTGTAACCGCTGTCACTACATACATATCATGCGGGCTACGCTGTTCGAGTATAGACAGAAATTTGCAAAGCAGTTTTGCTTCCCCAAGCGATGCAGCGTGAACCCAAACCACTTTTTTATGGCGGTAATCTCTTACTGCAGCGGGTATCTTCCGACGCCTGTCAAGATCCCATTTTCTTTTTCGATCAATGTTTTTAAGAAAAGGAAAAACAGCAAAGCGGATCAGAGTTATAAGAGTACTGTATCCGTAAGTCAATAGTGAGATAATTCCATCAGAAAATTTCATACAGCAAGATGACCCAGTGAAACTCTGTTCTTACCATTGCGTTTCGAATCATACAATGCAGTATCAGCAACAGCGATCAGTTTATCTTTTTTTACCGGTTCAGAGCCTTCGTACACCACAAACCCGATGCTTACAGTGTAATCTATCTTGAATTGAGAATAGATCAGGGGGCTTGATGAGACTGAGACAAGGACTCTGTTGGCTAAAACTTCGGTTCCAAACAGATCGGTGTCAGGAAGAATAATTCCAAATTCTTCTCCTCCGTACCGTGCAAGCACATCACCGGTGCGAATAATAGCGGAGATGCGTTGGGTCAGATCAATTATCACAGCATCACCTACCTGGTGCCCGTAAGTGTCATTTATCTTTTTAAAATTATCGATATCGATCAAAATTAAAGAAAAATGACCTTTATTTCGATTGGCACGGGCAATCTCCCTTTCGAGAGTCTGATGAAATAGCCGGTGATTAGCAATGCCTGTGAGGCTGTCGGTTTTAGCCTGCTGTCTGGCTTGCAAAGCAGAATAGCCATGTTCCACTATTGATGAGACTATAGAAGAAAAGACATAGAGAAAAAGATTCTGATCCTGATGAGAGATGGCAGAATCTTCAAAAAAGACAGTCAGAGTTCCTATAGACCTGTCAGTAACCATCATGGGAACATGCACCGGTATTAATGAACCTGTATCAATTGACTCACCCTGCTTTCCTTTAAACAGATACAATGGAATCTCTCTGCTTATAAATTTATTCCAATCGATTTGCTGCTCACCTTTTTTGTAAACCCTGGGAAGCAGCTCCCACAACAGTTTCTCATCCAAATTCCCTGTTGCGGGCATAGAGAAAAGCTCGGAGAATCCCAACAGATTTACATAAATAACAGAAAGTCTGGCTCCAGTTTTCTGATTAACCTCCTCCAGAGTAATCCGCATTATTTCAGAGACTTCCAAAGAAAGCATCAGCTTGCGGAGGAAAAAATAAAGTGAGGTTATGTCCGAAAGATGCCCCTTGGCTTCAGGCTCCATCATATCAGACTGCTGCATTAGCCTGAGGCTTTTTAAGTGAAACAACCTGGTGGCCACTGCCCGTTCGACCTGTATCATAAAAACCTGAAGAGACAGCGGTTTCATAAGGTAGGAATACACACCCAGATTAATGGCCAAAGTGGCAGAATCGAGTGAGGCAAATCCGGTAATTACAATTACTTCGGTATATTCATCCTTAGTTTTAGCATAACGGAGCACTTCAATTCCGGAGACATCAGGCAGCTTCAAATCAGTAACTATGACATCGAAGTTAATGGCATCGATAAGAGTAAATGCTTCTTTGCCGCTCTGACAAGCTCTTACCTTATACCTGGTTTTCAGCACATCTTTGAGCATATTACTGATTAGAACTTCATCATCAACAATCAGTATATTACACTCTGAGGGTAGTTTGTTTGCTATATTTTGCATAAAAAACCGAAAAAAAAAAGAACCATTTAAAAAATATTAAACTAATGCAGAAATTGTTCTGATATTAAATAATCATTGAATTTCCTATTGTGCTGAAACTACATTATACCTGTATTTAATATTGTGGGAAAAATACTTAATGAGTAGGCTTAACTAAAAGGCGATTTATATAATATTTGAGCTCAGAGAATCCTGAAGATTGATTCCCGGCTGAATTATTGCTATAAATTTGAAGAAATTAAAAAAGAGTAGAATCTTTTGACTTCTTTCAAATCGCGATTCTATTTTTTCTTTCACTTATATGCTGGTGCTGATCCGCTGTACCAGAAAAATTTCTAAATCACCAGTTCTTCCTCGGCAGGTGCCATGTTAAAAAAAATTAGTTGTTCAGTTTCAATACTGTTATTAATGCTTCTACTTTTCTGTTCACGGTTTGATGACACAACCAGTCTTGGAAAAGATATTATCCAGGATATTGACCCCTCATTAACTGATGTGAACGGGAATTTTAAATCTTTGGATTCGATGACTGTTCTCAGTGCTTTCAGTATTCCTGATCTGAAAGGCTCTAATAACGGGATCCACAGATCAACTATTTCAGTGGGAACAATGGACAATGTAACCGCTTCCGGTTTTGTTGAGTATACAGCCAACGCAGATATTTTAGATAAATTTGGAATAGCTGTCACTGACACATCCACGTTTAAAATTGATTCCATCAGTATGCAGGTATACACCTATAAGCTTACCGATGAAAACATAAGAATACCTGAAAAATTAAACCTGTACCTCAGTATCAATACAGACAGCGTCTTCCGTACTCCCCTTTCCAGACAATTACAAGTCTCCTCTCTCTATCTTAGCAAGGATTCAACTAGCAAGGATTCAACTCACTACTACGGATCATCCAACGACACGATAATAAGGAAATCTATAGAAAAGTTTATCTCATCCATAAAAACACAGCTCAAAATCTGCGCCACAGATTCCTGCAAAAATTTACTCAAAAATTACCTGAGGTTCTATCTTTATAGTGCGGATTCCGGCAGCAGTGTAGCGCACCTTTCGACTGCCCCAACAATAAGAATCTATTCCAGAAATGGTCTTGATAACATCATGGTCTCCATCACTCCCAGCTACACAAATTATGTAGCAATCGATAATGAGACTGATTCGACCTCAAAAATTCCTGTTTCAACAATTGCCACGAAGAGAACCGCCGTATTCAAAATGGACATGAGTAACCTGTGGAAAACCATGGAATCATTTAAATCTTTCCGGATCCTTTCTGCCGGTTTCACTGTAACTCCAAAAACTTATAAGAACATTTTTGACAGCCTTAATGTGCATTATCATTTATCCGACACACTATATGACAACACTTCGGCATTTCAAAAACAGATTCTCAGAGGTGTGAAAAAGATGGTTTCTATTGATTCTACCGGTATCCCCAAAGAAAGATTTGTTCTCAGGAATCTTGAAGACATATTCCAGAAGTTGTCCTTTTCACGCCCCTCTACGCTTTATCTCTACCTACAGATTTCCAGCGAAAAAGAATATAGATGGAAAGAAGTTTTGTGGAACAATCCGGAGTTTAATGCGACCTTAACCACTTTAGAATAGAATGAATGACATGATAAGAAAGTATTCTCTTTATTCCATTATAACAATCGGCCTGTTAACTGTTGTTTCGGCTTATTCCCAATCGCTGCTGGGACTGCACTTCCCCTACGGCATTCCTAATCAAAGCGGCACTGGCTTGTCTTTATCCATGGGAGGAGCCGGAATCGGAGTCAGCAATGAGTATTTGGGTATGGCAGATAACGTGGCAAACCTTGGCACAATAAAAAGCGCAATATTTACAGCACATGCGTCTCTTGATTTTACCAATATTAAAGAATCTGGTAAACAAACCAATCATCTGACTGTCAATCCGCATATACTTTCTTTCTGTTTTCCTTTAAAAAAATGGGGTTCATTAGGCTTTTCTGTTACCCAGACTTCAAATGCTGATTCAAAGTATTTAATTGAAAATGATACTGCCAAGGTTGCCCTGTACCGCAAAGGAAGTTCAAATGTCTGGCGTGCTGGCTGGGGATACAACATAATGAATATTGCTAAAATCGGTATAGCTTACCAGCGATTTTATTTCAATCCTGTCACCGAAAAATTAAGAATGATGAGCGGCACTTTCCCTGGTGAGATTATAGACTCCACATCTATCTCATTTGGCGCAAACAGTATCTCTGGAGGAATTCAGGTACCAATCAAGAATCTTACCTTAGGGATGTCTGGACAATACTTCTTTGAGAGCGATGCCAGAGTAGTTCAAAAAATCAACAACACAATCTTAAATGATTCACTGGAAAAAAATTCAAAAAAACATAGTTATACAATGAGACCAGCTCCTTCCATTGGCTTTGGACTATCTTATCAGATATCACCAGAATGGTTGTGTGCTGCAGATTTTGAAACCGAAATCTGGAATAAATATATCCCTCAGACCGATATAGATGTAGACAATGCATTTGGATTTTCAATCGGGGCACAGTTTATTCCAGCACCAAATCTCCTTACACCTAAATATTATGAAACCATGCAATACCGGGCCGGATTCCGATTCAATCAGCTTCCTGTGCCTACAGCTTCTGAGCTTGGTATTTCGTTGGGGCTTGGGTTACCTTTGCGTCAGGGCAGCGGTTTGATCGATATCTTTTTTGAATATGGACAAAGGTGGGATAGTTCTTACAAAAATAGCAAAGAGGAATTTTTTAAAATTCAATTTGGTATAAATGCTGGTCGGAAATGGTATCAATCAACTGATACTAATTATTGACACACTCTTGCATCAGGTTTTTTTTGCAGCTCTTTCGGATTTACAATGGCCAGAAAGTCAGGTAGAAATTCACCAAAGAAAATTATCCACAGGGATGTCTCTTCAAAGGATTTCTACCGAAAAGACAAAAAACAGTTGCGTAGAAGGCATAAGTTTAAGTCTCATTCCCACAGATTGGATCTTTTAAAAAAGTATTTTCTCGAGTCAGAAACCGGAAACGATAATCCGGAAACAAAAAATTATTCTCCTATATACAGTTTCAGCACCGATATTCCGGACAATTATCAGGAATCATATATCTGTGCTCTCCCGATTAATCCCAATTTCTTATTTACATATTGGGAACTTGCTCCCGATTACGTGGCTGAGAAAATCAAAGAGGCTGAAACTGACCTGAGTTTGATTCTTCGAATCAGGAAAAAGGTTCCTCTGGGAAATGATCTTCAGACAGATCTACCTGAATATAATACAGCTTCTCCCTTTTATAAGCATTGGGAGGATATTAAGTGTCAGATCAGTAATGCAATTGGAGATATGGTTATTGAAATTCCAGATGCAGAAGATGCTTACGTCATGGAAATAGTTCACACAACCCAAAGGGGAGATGAGATTCTTTTAGCGTCTCATGAAATAATTGATACTTTTTCCAGTGACTCAGAAATTATTCTTTATTGTAATGATGATCTGCCTGATACCAATGAGTATTTTGATGATAAAGAGGAATGCAGCCAGGAGATAAAAACAAAAGAGCCCTCTGTGAATTTAGATTATAAGTTATGCATTGAAGATTACAACCAGTATCTTGGTTCTGCATCCTATGAGAATTAATACTGAAAAAAGTATCTCTCATGTGGTCATTTTTTTAGTGAGACTGCGACCAATCCCCGGAGCACCATCTGCTCCAGGTAACTAAGGATGTTATTATCTATGAATAGATATGAAAGTAATCCTAAAGGTTATCTGTGCCTGGTTCTTCATGCACACTTACCTTTTGTTCGGCATCCAGAATGTGATTACATGATGGAAGAGAATTGGCTCTACGAGGCACTGACAGAGACTTATCTGCCGTTATTATCCCTTTTTAACAACCTCGTAGATGATGGGATTCCTTTTCGGCTCACCATGTCTCTCACCCCGCCGCTCTGCTCAATGCTAAGTGATTCACTACTCCAGGAACGATATCTGCGCCACATTAACAAACTAATTGAACTTGCAGAAAAAGAGATTGAACGCACCGCTAAGGAGCCGGAATTTCACTCCACAGCTCAGTTCTATTTAGGCAGATTTTTAATGTGCAGAAATCTCTTCGAGAACATTTATGGAGGTGATGTTCTACAGGGCTTTAAAAAATTTCAGGATTCAGGGCACCTTGAGATTATTACCTGTGGTGCAACTCATGGATTTTTACCAAACATGCAGCTTAATCCCAATGCTGTACGGGCCCAAATTATCACCGCTGTTAATTCTTACCGTAAATTCCTTGATAGAGACCCCGCAGGTATCTGGTTGCCAGAATGCGGTTTTTATCCTGGTTTGGAAAAGATACTTTCAGAAGCAAAAATCGGTTACTTTTTTGCAGAAACACATGGAATTCTATTTGCAGAACCCAAACCTCAATTTGGAGTTTTTGCTCCAGTATATTGTAAGGGTGCTCCGGTGGCTGCTTTTGGTCGTGACGCAGAGTCTTCGCGCCAGGTATGGAGTTCACAGGAAGGTTATCCTGGAGATCCCGCATACAGAGATTTTTATAGAGACATAGGGTTTGATCTGGAGATGGATTACATAGCTCCCTATATAGACCCCATTGGAATTCGTATCAATACGGGAATCAAATATTATCGTATAACCAATAAAAGCGCTGAAAAGTTACCTTATAACAGAGATGATGCTATGCGGGTGGCAGCGATGCATGCAGGCAATTTCATGTTCAATCGGGAAAAACAGGCCGAATACCTTAATTCAATAATGGACCGCCCCCCCATAATTGTCGCTCCCTACGATGCAGAGCTTTTTGGCCACTGGTGGTATGAAGGACCAGAATGGTTAAATTTTCTGATCAGAAAAATTGAATTCGAACAGGATACTATCCAGATGATTACTCCTTCAGATTACCTTTCTCTGTATCCTTCGAATCAGGTCGCGGAACCTTCCTTCTCCAGTTGGGGTGAAGGTGGTTACTCTGATGTCTGGTTGCATAAGAACAATGACTGGATTTACAGACATATTCACCGAATGGAAGAGAGAATGGTTGAGCTGGCCAGGTCAAAACCCCAGGCAGAGGGTGCTACCAAACGGGCACTTAACCAGATGGCCCGAGAGCTGCTTTTGGCAGAATCCAGCGACTGGGCATTCATAATGAAAAATGGCACAATGGTTCAATATGCAGTAAGAAGAACAAAAGAGCACATTGCCAATTTTCTCAGACTTTATGAAGATATCTACTCAGATAATGTAGATGAAAATTTCGTTTCTCTTTTGGAATCACACAATAATATTTTTCCTGAAATCGACTACAACGTATATCGTTGATAGGGTTTCTCTCTTAAAAGGACAGCTATGAGAATAAAGAACGTTTTCTGGTTATTAGTGTTAACTGCTTTTGTTGTAGCACAGAACAATGAAACGCTTAATGTCTATGGTTCCATGGGCTTTGGGTTTCCAACCGGAGGCAGCTTGTATTCATCTATTAAGGCAAATGTTGGTCCCGGTGGAATTGATACTACCGAAGAGAAGGACTCTTATTTCAATTTCGGTAAGGGCATAAAACTGGACATGGGTATACAATATTTTCTGATGCCAAATATTGCTCTTCAGGCGGGTATTGGAATTTCAGGCAATATCCCCAGACTTAAAACATTCCATGAGACTTCGGGACTAAAGGTAAACACCACTTACAGATCCAGCCTGTGGGGGTTAAAGGCAATGATTGTACCGCACTTTGAAGTTCTGGAATTGATTACAATGTATACAGGTGTGGGGATAGGTTTTTTCTGGAACTCATTGAAATATGAACAAAAGACCGTCACCGAAATTAATGATTTGTCTGCCACAGAAACTATAGATGGAAAAATAAAGACCTCTCCGAAACTGGGGTTACTGGGTTTAGCAGGAGCAAATTTCCCCCTTTCCGATTTATTGACTGTCTATGGTGAGCTGGCTTTTGAGCAGCTAAGTTTTACCACAAAAAAAAATATCCAGGGTAATAACACAATCGTTTACGAAAAGAATTCAAATCTACCTGCACCGGAGCGAATTTCTGGCTCAAACTGGCAGTTCAGGTTCGGGGTACGGATGAGCGTTTTGTAATTTTTGAACGGGGGAGCAGAAAGCAAAGAGTTTGAAATTCCTTTATCTTTGTATTCCCCGCATCACTTCCTCATCCCGCAATTGCTGTTAGCCTTAACCCCTCATTGAGTGTTTCGGTTGCCCTTTGAATACTAACTGCCTCTTTTATGGTTTCCCGATACTCCTTTTTTAATAGCACCTTCACCAACTGACGATAAATCTGAAGTTGAGTATCAGCCTGATCAAAAGGGGTAACTATGAGAAAGATCAGTTTTGCCGGAAGACCATCAGGGGTATTCCAATCGATACCTGACTTGGAGCGACCGAAAATGACTGCTGATTTCTTTAAATCCGCAATACGGGCATGAGGAATTGCAATGCCCATTTCCATGCCAGTGCTCATCCCTTCTTCTCGATTTTTAGCTCTTTGGTAAATATATTCGGCACTGATACCGACAATTCTTGCGGCAGACTCGCTAAGACTCTTAATAGCTTCAGATTTGGTCCCATCGGTTATTTCAAAGGCCGCCTCTGGAGGGATCTGAACTGTTTTTGAAGGAACTATCCGTTTAATCATAAATGAAAGAGCTGGCCCCAAAGTCATAGTAGAGATGATTGCAGAAATAATAATGGCCACAAAGACCGTTTCATTTATAAGCTGCAGATCAAGTGCGATTGTTGCTACCACAATATGCATCTCACCCCCCGGAGTGTGCAGTATTGAAACAGGCCAATGTTGAGCTTTAGGAATTTTAGCCGTTTTAACCCCTATGTACGCCCCAAGAAAACGTGCAGTAATTCCCATTATGGTAAAAAAAGTTACCAGGAAAAAATCAAAACTTCGAAACAGATCGATTTTTAAACCAATATTGGCAAAGAATATGGGGATGAAAACAGAACTTACAAACTGATCTATAGTGAATCTGGTCTTCTCAGGTAAGTCGGAAGACTCACCAGCTACCAGTCCGGCAATAAAAAAGCCAAACAGGGCATGAATTCCTATTAACTGGGTAACAGCTCCAAAGAGCAAGCCGGCAGATAAAACTACCGATAAAGCAGGGCCTGAAGCTTCAATGGATCTTCTCTGAACAACTGAAAGAATATTTCCGATAACTTTTTTCCCTACAGTGGTAGACAGGTATAGGAAAAGAGCTGTAGAGGTAACCAGAGCCAACACAAAAGGCAGGTCCGGACTGCCATGGGCGAACATTCCCAATATGATAGTAAAAATTATCCATCCTGCAATATCATTAATTGATAATGCCGAAATGGTAAGAAAACCTAAATCAGTTCGCAGAAGCTTAAAATCCTGCATTACCCGAATCGACACTGGCATTGCAGATATAGTCATAATGGTACTGATAAAAAGTATAAAAAGCAATCGCTGCTCAGGGTTGATCATATAGCTGGCAGGCAGAAAAATCAGCAAAATGGCTGAGTACACAATTGGAATCACAATTTTAGACAGGGAGATCCATGCTGCTTTTCCTCGGTGCTTCCAGATACTGGAAAGATTAACCTCAAGACCGGTAACTAAAAGCAGAAAAAATATCCCTATCCAGGCAACCGTATCCAGCATAGTTATCTGTAAAGGGTCCAGAGGGAATATTTTCTGATAAGCAGATGGCCAGAAACGGCCCAAAATGCTTGGTCCCAGAATAACTCCCACTAATACTTCGCCTGTGACTGCAGGCTGGCGAAGTTTTTTAGAAAGTAAATCCATCGTGCGGGAAAAGACTAAAAGCAGGAAAAATTGCAGTAAGAAAAGAAGTATATAACTCTCATCCAGTGCCTCAGGCATTTTTTCCATATTAATCTGCAGCTCAATATGAGTAGAATTATTTCAGTCAAATTACTACCACCAGAGGCGATGATACTTGTTTTTGTTGCCACTGCTCCTGCTGCGTTGTGAATCCAAAGCGAGTACCGCTTTGTTTTAACAGGTGCGGATCAGAGCCAACGCAGAAAACTTGAAGAACGTAATACGTTCTAATTAGACCTCTTGCTCCACTGACAAAGCCAGTAGTTTCCTGTTGGTAACCCCTGGATGGATTTGCAGTACAGGTGCTCGACTCATCAGCAAGCAATGAACAAATAGAAGTGCAAGATTTATACCGGACTCCTGGGCTTGTTCTATTTTTAACACTGAAACCGAAATAAAAACAAAAAAAGGTAAGTTGATTCTATGAATAAGAACAGCTCTATGACTGCAATTCTAAGTGACATAACGCAGTTGGAAGTGGATGCAATCGTAAATGCAGCCAATAGTAGTCTTCTGGGAGGTGGTGGAGTTGATGGGGCGATTCATAGAGCTGCTGGCCCAAAACTTCTTCAGCAATGCCGTAGCCTTGGAGGATGTAAAACCGGCGAAGCAAAGATCACTGAAGGATATAATCTTAAGGCTAAATACATAATTCACACGGTAGGCCCTGTTTGGAGAGGAGGTAAAAACAACGAAGAATCACTTCTTGAAAGCTGTTACCTCTCCTCTCTCAATCTTGCAGAGAACTACAACTGTCAAAGCATCGCATTTCCCTGCATAAGCACCGGTGTATATGGTTTCCCGGCAGAACCTGCTGCCACCATAGCAATTGATTCCTGTAACAAATTCCTGGAGCATAAAAAGTTGACAATAAAAACAGTGTTCTGCTGTTTTTTGCACAGCGACTATGCTATTTACAAAAGGCTTCTTGGTCAAAGTTAATCTGTTTATGCCAGCGAAAAAGCCACAAATTGCATCTGATATTGCCGGAAACTATATTTGAATTCCTTTTCGAAAGTTATCAGTTTTTATAACAGTGAAAACTTATGAAGCAGTTTACATTTCTTTTTACATCTATCCTTCCATTCCCTTCTAATAAACCGGATTTCTGGATAATTGTACGCCGAAATATTTTTCGTTTTTAGTAACAAAGTAAAATAAAACATCAATCACATCCAATTAAAAGCTTATGTCTCTATTATTAATTTGCATAGCAATGATTTTTGCAGTGATAAGTGGATTTCCCGGTTTTCTTCTTCCCAGTTCATCCAAATGGGGACAAAAATTCGCTTTTGGATTTATGTGCTGCAGCACTATATCGGGGCTTTGGGGTAGTTTTCTGGCCTTTTTTTCCACCCAAAATCCGATTCTGAAGTTTCCCTGGCCTGCAATGGGTAACAGCACGATTGGAATTGATGGACTGAGTGCTTTTTTCCTGATACCGGTATTTCTAATTGGCGGGCTTGGTTCTCTTTACTGGTTGGGATACTGGCCCCAAATCAAACATCCATCGAATTCAAAAAGACTGCTTTTATTCTGGGGATGGATGGTTGGGGGGATGGCACTACTGGTTATCAGCAGACATGCAATGGCTTTTCTGCTGGGATGGGAACTGATGGCTCTTTCAGCTTTCTTCCTGGTTACTACCGAAGATAATCATTTGGAAAATCGAAAAGCCGGATGGATTTATCTGATCTCAACTCATTTGGGAACGTTGTCGCTTCTGGCTCTTTTCTCTCTATGGCGCTGGAAAAGTGGCTCGTTTGCATTACAGCCCATTTCCGAAAACACTCTCAGCTTTACAATGAAGAATATTTTCTTCTTTCTTTCTATTTTGGGATTTGGCCTGAAAGCTGGAATAATGCCTTTTCATTTCTGGTTACCAGCCGCACATGCAACTTCACCAAGCCACGTATCAGCGATATTTTCCGGTGTTGTGCTCAAGATGGGTATCTACGGTCTGGTCAGATGGTTATCTTTATTTCCAGAGTGCCCCCATATCTGGGGAAGTATAATAATTTTGCTGGGCTTGGTAAGCGGACTTTGTGGTGTTCTTTTTGCCATCAGCCAACATGACCTCAAGCGACTTCTTGCTTATCACAGTATAGAGAATATTGGAATCATTCTGATGGGACTGGGGATAGCCGTACTGGGTAAGTCCTACAACCAACCAGCTTTAGTCGTATTGGGGATGGCAGGCTGTTTATTACATGTTTGGAACCACTGTTTTTTCAAGTCACTTCTTTTTCTGTGTGCAGGATCTGTCATTCACAACACCCGAACCCGTCAGCTAGATCAGTTGGGAGGCCTCGCCAAATCTATGCCCCTGACCGCAACACTGTTTCTGATTGGTGCTGTTGCGATCTGCGGACTGCCTCCCCTTAATGGCTTTATAAGTGAACTGTGCATTTACCTGGGCTTCTTCCAGCTCGTCGCAAATGGCCCCAATGGATTGGCTGTTGCACTTGGTGTTCCTGCCTTAGCCACAATAGGTGCTCTGGCAGCAGCCTGCTTTGTGAAAGTATATGGAGCTGTGTTTCTTGGTTCGCCCCGCTCCAACTGCTGCACCGATGGGCATGAATCTCCTCTGTTCATGACTGTACCCATGGCTATTCTTGCAGGGCTTTGTATTATTATCGGAATTGCTCCAATGCTTTTTACTGGAATTATTTCAAAGGCAGTTGCGGTCTGGAATCCAGCAATACAATTAAGTGGTATCAGTCCTGGTTCTGTTGCCCCATTATTTAAAATAAGTATTCTTTCAATTGCTATGCTTGCAGGGGTTACACTAATCAGTCTGGTTATCTTTTCCGGTAAAAAGAAAATAGAGAAGGCTGGTACCTGGGATTGCGGTTACGCAAAACCTGACAGCAGAATGCAATACACGGCTTCATCATTCGCCCAATCAATAGTTTCGCTTTTCAGTTGGATTCTTCGTCCTCACGAGCATAAACCCCATTTGAAAGAGTATTTTCCGAAATCTCAGAAGATGAAAAGTCATGTTAACGAAATTGTTCTTGACAGGATGCTTGTTCCGGCAAGTAACATATTCAGACGCTGCAGTGGATGGTTTCACAGGTTTCAACAAGGCTTGATTCAACATTATATACTGTATATATTGATTACCCTGTTTCTGATGATTTGTATTCAGATGCCCATTAAAGAATTCATTTTTAACTGGATAAAACATTGAAACGCAGAAATCCGGGAGATATTAATTGATTATTATTCATTTGCTTTTATTGATTTTTATGCCACCGCTTCTATTCGGTGTTATCAATAAGACCAAGGCCTGGTTTGGTGGCCGGGTGGGGATGCCTTTACTGCAGCCATATTATGATATAATAAAGCTTGTACAGAAAGGGATGGTTTTGAGTACCACCACCACCTGGATATTTAGTGCTGGTCCGGTTGTTACATTAGTATCCATGTTTATCGCAGGTCTAATGGTTCCCATGAGTTGCTTTAATGCACCGGTTTCTTTTACTGGTGATCTTATTCTGTTTGCTTATCTTTTTGGATTATCCCGTTTTTTTACCACAGCCGCAGCGTTGGACACAGGCTCACCATTTGAAGGTATGGGATCAGCCAGGGAAGTTACTTTTGCAACTCTTTCCGAACCTGCTCTTTTCTTTGCTTTCGCAGTGCTGGTTAAAATGTCGGGTTCATTTTCTTTGTCCACCATGCTTCTGAGCCCCTTGAACAACTTGTCGATTGATATTGCGGCACCGCTGGTCCTGATAGCTATCGGACTGTTTATCGTTTTACTGGCAGAGAGCTGCCGGATACCTGTGGATGATCCAAATACACATCTTGAACTCACCATGATTCATGAAGCTATGGTATTGGATCACAGTGGCCCGCTTTTTGGCATCATAAGCTATGCTTCTGCACTCAAGCTGTTCATACTTGGCACAGTTCTCTTACATATAATATTTCCTTTTCAGATTGAGACAGTGTGGATTAACTGGCCGCTCTACATTTTAGAGATGCTGGGGTTAGCTTTTGTAGTAGGTGTAATAGAATCGATTATGGCCAGACTGCAGATGAACCATGTTCCTTATCTATTATTCAGTGCGCTGCTTTTCTGTGCTTTTGGATTTGTCCTTTTATTCAGGTGATTGCCATGGTTAACATAATAAATACTATTCTGGTTATGATACTGGCCCTTAACTTCTTCTCCCTTGGCTCAAGCCGCATCCAGTCTATAATTCATACAGTGGCCATTCAAGGAGTACTTCTGGGTTTACTTCCTTTATTGGTACACTCCGATTTTAACATTCTGCTTCTATTAGCGTCCTTGACCGCAATCTTACTTAAAGGTTTTCTCATACCACACATGATGTCACGTGCGCTACGGGATGTCCAGATTAAAAAGGAAATAGAACCATTAATCGGCATACTGCCGTCACTGATTTTAGGAGCAATCGGTACAACGTTTGCGCTTCTGTTTACCAGTCAGGTGCCATTGGTTGAAGTGCATAGTGCCAAACTGATCTTTCCTTCTGCTATTTCCACAATACTCACCGGCTTTATTATTTTGACAACCAGATTCAAAGCCATAACACAGGTCATCGGGTATCTGATTCTTGAAAACGGTATCTATATTTTTGGAGTGTTATTATTAGGTGCCATGCCTATGGTGGTTGAAATGGGTGTTCTTCTTGATGTTTTTGTTGCAATATTTGTCAGTTGTATCATTATAAGTAAAATCAACAAGTCTTTTTCTTCCATAGATACACGCATGTTGAGCTCACTGAAGGAATAGGTTATGGCTTTTCTGCTTATCTTTTTTCCACTTATTATGGCAGTTACTGTTGCCATATTTCCATCGAACCGCTGGCGGCCCCTGTTTCTTCCATTGACAGCCCTGCCTCAGCTTTTCTTTACAATTATGGTTCTGCTCAAACCGGAACTCACTGTCACTAATGAATGGTTTGTACTTGATCCGTTTGGAAAAATAGTACTTCTTCTGGTAAACACTCTTTTCTTCTTCTGTTCCCTGTATGCCGTTTCATACCTTCAATACAGAAAAGACAGAGATAACCGCGTATTCTGTGCCTGTCTGATCGGTTTTGTAGGAGCTGTCAGCCTGGTAACCTGGTCACAACATCTGGCTCTTATGTGGGTGGCAATTGAAGCAACCACACTGCTTACGGCACCTCTGATCTACTTCAATCATACCCAATTCAGTATTGAGGCAATGTGGAAATACCTGCTGATAAGTTCGGTAGGAATTGCTTTGGCATTACTGGGCACTTTTTTCATGGCTTACTCTTCTATGCATGGCGGTATTGATGCCACACTATCTTATGTTACTCTTCTGAAAAATGCACCATCTCTTTCCAAAACATGGTTGCACCTCTCCTTCATTCTACTGTTTATCGGTTATGGTACCAAGATGGGACTGGCACCAATGCATACCTGGAAACCAGACGCTTACGGCGAATCTCCAGGCATAATTGGAGCTATTCTTGCCGGCGGACTTACCAGTTGCGCATTTCTGGCTCTTCTGCGTGTTTATCATATCTGTCATACTGCGGGTGAATTTTCTTTCATGTCCAAAACTCTATTGTTTATGGGACTATTCTCAATGGCTACAGCAGCATTATTTATGATCGGTCAGCGTGACCTTAAACGAATGCTGGCTTATTCGAGTATCGAACACATGGGAATTGTGATTTTAGGATTAGGAATAGGAACACCGGCTCTCTTTGGAACGTTATTACATATCATAACCAACGGTTTGACCAAAGGCGTTCTTTTTCTCTCGATTGGAAACATTCACCGTGCATTCGGCAGCAAAAACATTGATCAGGTGCGTGGAGCTATGCGCTTACTTCCATTCTCCGGAACAATTTTTCTCATAGGCTTTCTGGCAATTACAGGCTCTCCCCCATTTGCGCCTTTTGTCAGCATATTCGCAATTCTTAACGGCGCATTTGAAGTTGATAAAGTTATTACAGCAGGACTGTTTCTAATATTGCTATTTCTTGTTTTCATAGGAATGGGTGCGCCAATTCTAAAAGCAATGCAGGGCAGTTCACCTCCACCTGATCGTCAGGAGATAACTTTTAGAGATACATTTTCCTCCTGCGGCCCAATCGTAGGGTTACTGGTTCTTGTTTGTATCCTAGGAGTGTACATTCCGGCTCCTATACGAGGATTGCTCAGTGATGCAGTCCGTTTCATGGGAGGTCAACCATGACAGTGTCTGTTACAGAAAAAAACACAGAATCACTATATGTAAAAACATATAATGGATCTACACAGACTCTGGAGGAGATTCCTGTACTTTCCGGGGATGATTTTAATCAATTGATCCTTTCCAATATTACTGAAGGGCGTAGAGTCTGCTCATATTTCGGTGTACCCGATGACTCATCAAAGTCAGTGCGGCTCTATGTGGTGTTAGCTGATGACACCGGGAACTCTCTGAAGATAAGCAGTACTCAAATCGATACAAAAGAGTTTCTCTCATTAACTCCACAATATCCGCAGGTGCACCTGTTCGAGAGAGAAATATCCGAACAGTACGGTTTAACACCGGTCAATCACCCATGGCTTAAACCGGTGAGATACAGTCAGAGCTGGACATTTGGACAACCCTCAACCCGGCAGGTTCTTCCGACAGTTGGAGATTTCTATAAAATTGAAGGTGAACAGGTTCATGAAGTTGCAGTGGGTCCGGTACATGCCGGAATAATAGAACCCGGGCATTTCCGCTTTCAGTGTCATGGTGAAGAGGTGTTTCATTTGGAAATTGCGCTGGGATACCAGCATCGTGGAATAGAGAGAGCATTGCAGGGAGAACCTGGCAAAAGAAGTCTCCATTATGCAGAAAATATTGCCGGTGACTCAGCTATTGCACACGCTTCCTGCTTTTGTCAAATAGTCGAATCTCTTACCGGAACACAACAGAGCGCACGGGCTCAGGCAATTCGCGGTATTGCACTTGAACTTGAGAGACTGGCTAACCATGTCGGTGATCTTGGTGCTTTATCCGGGGATGTTGGATTTTTGCCAACAGCCAGTTTCTGTGGCCGGATCAGGGGTGACTTTCTTAACATGACAGCAGTACTGTGTGGTAACCGGTTCGGACGGGGACTCTTGAGAGCCGGTGGAGTTCGTTTCGATCTTCAACAGACTTACATTGATGATCTTCTGCGCAGACTGGAAGCAGCAGAGAAAGATGTGACTGTGGCAGTTAATCTCTTATGGGATACCCCCTCGGTGATGGCCAGATTTGAAAACACTGGCGCTCTGACAAGTGAAAATGCCATTGAACTCGGTTTAGTGGGACCGGCTGCAAGAGCATGCGGTCTACTACGAGACATAAGACAAGATCACTCCAGCGGTATTTTCTGCTTTTCACATATCCCGGTTGCAACTTGCAGATCGGGTGATGTCTTTGCCAGAGCTTATGTGCGATGGCTTGAGATTCAGTATTCTTTGAAGTTTGTCAGAGAACAGCTCATGAATCTGCCAAAAGGGAAGATTCATGTAAATTGCGGTAAATTGGAACCCAACAGAATGGTAGTTTCACTTACCGAGGGATGGCGGGGAGAGGTCTGTCATACTGTTATCACAGATGAGAACGGTAATTTATTGCGCTATAAAATCGTCGACCCATCATTTCATAACTGGACAGGGCTGGCCATTGCCTTACGAAATCAGCAGATTTCCGATTTTCCCTTATGCAATAAAAGTTTCAATTTATCCTACTGCGGGCACGATCTGTAAATGCTGAAAAACTAATGTAGAGCCGATAAAGGAATTTGATTCATGTTTAAAGAGATATTGGCAAGACTGCAACAGAAACACAGGACCATTAAGTTTCCCGATGCGCCACCTCCTGCAATGCCGGAGCGGTTCAGGGGGAGACCGTGTATCGATAGTGCAAGGTGCGATCTGTGCAAAAAATGTGTTCAGATATGTCCCACCGATGCCATCGAAATAAGTGAGAATGTTACAATAGACCTTGGGAAATGTCTTTTTTGTACCGATTGTGCAGACACATGCCCTCAACATGCCATAAACTTCTCTGGCGATTACCGATTATCTTTCACCAATCGCCAGAACCTCACAGTATCTTTTGATCAGAAGGAACTGCTTTTGGCAACTGCGCTTCAAGGCAGTATCAAAAAGCTTTTGGGACGTTCACTGAAACTGCGTCAGGTAAGTGCTGGCGGATGTAATTCCTGTGAAGCGGATGTAAATGTTTTGAATACTGTGGGATGGGACCTGGGACGTTTCGGAATACAGATTGTCGCATCTCCTCGTCATGCAGATGGAATGCTGGTAACCGGACCGGTAACTCAAAACATGAAACTGGCATTACAGAAAACCTACCAGGCTATTCCTGATCCAAAAATTGTAATTGCTGTTGGGACCTGTGCTATTTCGGGCGGTATTTTCGGCGGACACCAGGAGTGTTGTGATGGTGTTTCAGATATTGTTCCTGTTGACCTTTTTGTTCCCGGCTGCCCCCCTCATCCTTTGACGATTCTGGATGGGTTGCTAAGGTTATTGGGAAAGATAAATTCCTGAGCCATGAAATATTTTGATTCTGGTGTGGTATTCAACTCACACTTTCATTAGAATGCTGCCTTTTTTCCACCACAAGAGGTCCCTTACAAACTGTAATCAATATGTGTCCAACTCAATTTGTCCATTTAGACGTTGGATGATGAAATCCCCCGCTGGGATCCCCGGAGGTGATTTTTTAAATTCTTAAGCTGCTAACTCTGGGGCATTTTGGGATTTCAATGTTTGGTGATATTCTTGTTTCACGAGGTGAGAAGCTGATTATTGTTTAGGGAATTTTTCCGAATTACCCTATATCAAAAACTCAGAAAATTCGCTCTTGAAATTGGTCTGTTCCAAAGAAATGCACCAGTTTTCAAATCATAACACAGCACTCTTTCCATCTCTTGCTTACATTGATGTATACTAACTTCAGAATCATTTTTCAGGGCAGTGCCTGGGCGCTGTAAATGAGTCTTTTGACCGGTTCTGCTTTCCGGTTCCTATCACCCCGGAGATGAGTTTGTGATCAGTAAACCCTTCATCTCTGGGGAACTCCTTGGAATAAAAATTGCAGCTTTATCCCCTGCAATTCCACATACCCAATAAAGGAGAATCCACCCATGTGCACAAAACCCAGAATCGTCGCCCCTGGCGTTATCTATAAGGTCTCATCCATTGGTGTTCATGAGCTTCAAATGTTTAATAATGATGAAATTAAAACCTTCTTTCTTGAGCAGTTAGCAAGAACTATAAAGAAATACGGTTTCATCTGTCATGCATTCTCCATCTCCTTAAACCAGTACCATCTGGTTCTTCAGTCCGGTGAGCAGTCTATCTCCCTTGCTATGCAGCAGTTTAATTCCATTATTGCGAAAAAGGCAAATAAAAT
>JAEYNR010000025.1 GCA_023412475.1 Fibrobacterota bacterium
GCAAAACATTATGCTTGCAGCAAAAACCACATGGCCTTTTAACGATGTAACAAATTGGATTTTGTGGTTTTTAGATCAGACCGCTAAGAGAAATTTGCAATTTTATTTCCTTTTATCGGTGATAGAATCGTGGACGATCTTATAGTATACCCCAGGGATGACTTTGTATCAAATTGGGTTTTCATCCCTGGGGAGATTCCAGAAATGCCGTGGCCGGCATTAGCCTTCTCATCCATTATCAAAGCGTCTGGCTTTACTGGAAAAAAAACCTAATCTGAGATTTAGTAAGACAAACTGGACAAAAAAAAATACAATCCAAACAAAGAATCTTGATTCTACCAAAAAAATAGGATACAATCAAAATCCTGTTATATGCTTCGTTAAAAAAAATGACTGGGTAGCCAGATACTTAAAAAATTACTCAAGCCCGATTGATGCTTCTGTGAAGGGAGAAATGGTTATGATCCAAAGAATTTTAATTGTTGATGATTCTCCTGTAGCTAGAAAAATGTTAATGTCCTGCATTCCAAAGGATCGCCAATATGAAATCCGGGAGGCTGGTAATGGAGTAGAGGGCATAGAGAAATTTAAAAAATTCTCTCCTGATATAACATTTCTGGATCTTACCATGCCGGTTATGGATGGTTATAAAACCATTCCGGAACTTAGGAAGATAAGTCCTGATGCCATAATCATTGTGATTACTGCTGATATTCAACCCAAGTCAATAGCAGAAGTCATCTCTTTGGGAGCTTTTACTGTTTTAAAAAAACCTGCCAGAAAAGAATCGATTCAGGATATGCTAGTGCAGGCAGAATTAAAAATTAACAACACAGACAAACAGACATGAACCAGGAAAAAAGATTTTTCTCAGAAGAGCAAAAAGACATTCTTCAGGAAATTATGAACATCGCTTTTGGCAATGCTACTGCTGAACTGGCTGATGTGATAGATGTATATGTGGAGCTCAGTGTGCCAGATATTGAACTTTTGGGTGCAGGAGAACTGCCCGGGTATATTGTTAAAACATTACAAACCTATTCACAGTCAGTGATTGTCAATCAAAAATTTCTTGGCGATTTCAAAGGGAGTGGCTTTTTTGTGTTTCCAAATGGCGCAGGGCACGATCTTGCAGCAATACTTGGCGATTCTGATATCCAATGCTGCAACTCTATCACCGCAGCTTCTTTGGAAAAAGAGATAATAATGGAAATTGGGAATATCCTGATAGGGGCCTGTGTGGGGAAAATCAGTGATCTACTGAATACTTCTGTCATTTATTCTCAACCACAGGCGATTTACGAAAAAAGTGCTGAGTTCAAGCTGTTTGTAAAATCTATAGATCCTTCAGACACCGCTATTGCGATGAAAACCGTTTCCAGATTTCAGCAAAAGGACATAAAAGGCTTTATTCTGGTGATAACAGACTATGAATCAATAGAATGGTTAAAAGATGCATTGGATAAATTTATGGAGTCTTACCAATGATTTGTGCCCAGATATTTGAAATGATCAATGTGGGTATAGTGGTTCTGGATAAAGAATTGAAGGTTAATAAATGGAATCGCTGGATGGAGACTCACAGCAAAATCAGAGCTGAACAGATTGTCGGGCACTCCTTATTTGAATATTATCCACAACTGCAAACCAAATGGTTCGATCGTTCCTGCAAATCGGTTCTGAGATTTGGTAATTTCTTTTTTTTATCTCAGAAACTCCATAAATATGTTTTTCCTTTTAAATCCGTTTATAACCTCTGCACAGATTTTGGCACTATGCAGCAGAGTGGCACAATGGGTCCTCTACGTGATGAGCATAACCAGATCAAATATCTGTACATCATGGTACAAGATGTCACAGAAATAGCTGCTTATGAACAGAAACTAGTGGAAATGAATACCAAAGATCCATTAACCGGAGTTTTCAATCGTCGTTTCATGTTCTATCGGCTTAATGAAGAGATTGAACGGTTCAAACGCTATGGACGCCCCTTTTCGATAATTATTCAGGATATAGATTTCTTTAAAAACATTAATGACACCTATGGGCATACATGTGGAGATGTTATTCTGAAAAAATTTGCTCAACTGAATCTTCAAAGAATACGCACTATTGATCTTTATACTCGTTATGGTGGAGAGGAGTTCTGCTGTATTCTTCCAGAAACAGATCTGTGCTCCGCTCAAAAATTGGCAGAAAACCTACGCCGTATAATCGAGGAGCATGTTTTTGACTTTGAAGGGGCTAAGCTGAGGATATCTATGAGTCAGGGGGTGGCAGAAGCGGAACCTGATATGACCACTGCAGAGGAACTGCTTAAGTGCGCAGATATATGTTTATATCGGGCTAAAAAGGCCGGACGCAATAAGATTGTGGCCAAGAGGCCTGCGGAAAAGCTATGGTCCCAACAAAAAAAAAGTGGTATGATATACATAGATGACAATACCTGATTCAATGTAACCTGACCGGGGAGGGAAAATTGAATATCAGGAATAAACCAACCGTCTTTTTGTGTATATCATCTTTATTACTACTAAGTTCTTGTGTACCGGTTAAAAAAAACGTTTCAAGCGATATTGAACGAAAAGTGGTTATTGGCAGAGCGGTCCATCCGGATTCAACAGAAGCTGCTGAAGCGCTGGTTTCTCTCTTTGATGTGGGTATTATCGATGAACACGATACCATTTATAAAACCTATTCAACTGCAACTTCCAGAAACGGTTATTTTGTTCTTCAGGGAGTTCCTGATGGGCAGTATCTTCTTTATATATATGATGTAGCCAGGGGTAAGTGTGATCTTTCCCGTATCAAGAAAATGCAGACCTCGTTGCAACTTGGAGGGGCTGTAATGCTAAAGTCTCTGGTTACTCTCAAAGGAAGGGTCATCAGCGCTGAAAAAACCGATCAGATAAAAGTAATCATTCCAGGGTTTGGGGCAACTACTAAACCAGATATGAATGGGCGGTATGTTTTATTAGATGTTCCTGCCGGCAATTACGAGCTTGCTTTCGTAAGCGGAAAATCGATCGGTTATCTCCATCTCAACATTATCGATGACATGAAGGACACGGTCTTTGTCAGAGATTTTCATTTTGGTTATCAGACCGGGGCACTTTCTTCGAGTTACAGCCTTTATTGATAAAAACTCCGACACTGATCGCCGGAGTTTACTTGTATTACTATAAGAAATTAAAACTGGGCAATGGGAAAAATACCGCTCCACCTCCTTGGATTTCCTGCCATTCCCATTTGAAGTTATGGTAAACTGCAGCGTCTATTACTATTCCAAATTTTTTTCCGATTTTCATGTTCAGATTTCCACCCAGAAGATTTGAATAATAGGAGTCCTCGGTGATATAGCGCCCTGAATATGTAGGAATTAAAGAAAGAGAAAAGAACTCCGAGAAGTTCATTGTTAAATATACTGGCACAGACAACTCGATTCTGGTATTTTTCTTTGAGTTATCAGAATCATCAAAATTATCTGAACTAGAAATAGAGGAATAGCCTGCCCGAACCCCGGGAGACAGGAAAAAACCTCTCTCTTTACCGGCACCCAAAAGGCAAAACTTGCTATCGAATAAGCCGCTTGTAGGGAAAGTATACTTTAATCCTAAATCTATTTTGTCAGTAACACCAACCATCGCTCCTATTTCAAAAAAGGTAAATTCCGGTTGAATCTCAACCAATTCTGCAATTGAGATGGGGTTACCTTCTGTGGTTATGTGTGAAACTGCGCAGTAACCTTGAACATTGCCTTTACCCAAAGGTTTACCAGTTTGAAAGTTAGATACGGACGCACATCCTATAATCAAAAAGAGTGCGCCTGATAAACTCAGTATGAACACTTTGTTAAAAAATGTCATTTAATCCTCCCTAATTGATGTTTTCAAAATTAGCAATAAAGTAAATTAATTCAGGTAATAAAAAAAGTTAAAGAAAAAGTTTTTAAAGAAAACCGATAGATTCTTTTTGTTCTAAGCCTTTTTCATTTGGATTGAATCTTGCTTTCGATTATGCGAAAAAGGAGTTTGTTGATGTTGGTGATTCTGGCTGCCTTACCTATACTGGTTGTTGGTATTTTAATGCTGGTACTGATGTGGCCTTCGAGTAAAGCAATGCCTGTAGGATGGGTTGTGGCAGTGATAGTGGCTTTAACAGCCTGGGGTATGCCCTTTTCCTGGATTGTGGCAGCCACAATTGCTGGTATTATCAATGCTATAGACATTCTGATCATCGTTTTTGGGGCTCTTCTTATATTGCAGCTCTTGCGCAATAGCGGAGGTATTGCTCAGATTTCAAACTCCATGGCCACTCTAAGCTCTGACAGGAGAATTCAGGTATTAGTGATTGCCTGGTTTATGGGGGGATTCTTAGAGAGCGCTGCAGGATTTGGCACACCTGCAGCTATCGGTGCTCCGTTATTGGTGGGAATGGGTTTCCCTCCTTTTATCGCCGCAGTTGTGACACTTTTAGTTTCCGCTCCACCCACTATCTTTGGAGCAGTGGGTGTACCTGTGTGGGGTGGCTTTGAGACGATTCGTGAGTTGGTTTCATGGTCGTCAAGTGAGAACGGAATCAGTTTAAGTTTCAATGAATTTTTAGCAAATGTTGGAGCTATAGCTGGAGAGCTTAGTTTTTTAGTGGGTACATTTTTACCTCTTATAGCTGTGTCGCTAATGACCAAAATCGGTGGTGGATCATACAAAAAGGGTCTTCAGATTTGGCCAGTATCACTATTGGCCGGAGTCCTTTTTACATTACCACAGATGTTAATTGCGATTTTTGTAGGTCCGGAGCTTCCATCTCTGATAGGGTCTCTTTTTGGGTTGGTAGTTTTTGTACTGCTTTTAAAGTGGAAGCTGATCCCTTCATTTGGCGATTGGGACTTTCCTTCCCATAGTAGCTGGCCGAGTCATTGGGAGGGGTTTATTAAGGCTGGCGCACGCATAAACACCAGTATTGAGCGACCTATTGGGATGTTTAAGGCATGGTTACCATATATGTTGGTAGGGGTATTATTGCTTTTAAGCAGAGTTCCAGTATTTGGCATCGGCCCACTTTTGCGTCACTGGTCGATAGGGTGGGAAAACATTCTGGGGACTTCAATAAGTAGGGATATAGAGCCGTTTTATAACCCAGGGATTTTTCCTTTTATTTTAATTGCACTTTTTATTCCGTATCTGCATGGACTTAACTGGAAGGCGGCATCCAGAGCCTGGGTTGATGTGCTCCATATGATTATTCCGGCTGCGACAGCATTGGTGTTTGCTTTGGCAATGGTTTATATAATGATGAATTCTGCAGAAGCGGCGGCTTCTAAAAATTCTATGCTTATTGTGCTTGCAAAAGCAGCGGCTGAATTCACAGGGGAGATATGGTTTCTCATGGCCCCTTTTATTGGAATTCTGGGGGCATTTGTATCGGGCAGTGCCACGGTGTCCAATATTATGTTTGGGCCATTTCAGTTTGGTATTGCCCAGAGTGCATCTTTGCCGGTGACACCAGTGCTTTCTTTACAGGCTATTGGTGGTGCTGCTGGCAATATGATTTGTATTCACAATGTGGTGGCTGTGCTTACCACTGTGGGGCTGGTGGGGAAAGAGGGGTTACTGATTAGACAGAATCTGCCGGTATGTCTCCTTTACGGGTTGGCTAGTGGAATCGTTGCCTGGATTCTAAGCGGCTTATTTTTTCACAGCGTCTTTTAGAACTGGAGGGTTGGGGAGCTGGATTTTAGGCTTCTCTTTGTTTTCGCGAAAAAGAAGGATTTTTCTTCCCAAGGTCTGTACAACTTCAGCATTCAGCACACAAGTAAGTACATCTGAGGCTTTTTTGCGGTCTGTATCCGCAGTTTCCAGAATATTTATCTTTATCAGTTCATGGTCATCCAGAGCTTTTGATATGCTGGATAAGACCTGTTGGCTAAGGCCGTCTTTTCCTACCTGAATGACTGGTTTCAGAGAGTGGCCTAATCCTTTGAGGTATTGACGTTGTCGTGTCTTTAATTTCATGCTTTGTCTATCTACTGTTTTCTGGGATAAGTTTTACTGAAATATTCTGAAGAAATGTACTTCAGAATAATTTCAAGGACGAATCGCCATGCTAAAGAGCTATATTTCTCTTTCTATGGAAACCTCAAAATAAACCATGGAGTCAGTCTGTTTCTAAAATTATTATTTTATTGGGAAAAGTGAATCGGAGTTGGTAGGACAAGCGACCCCATAGAGTTTTTTTCGATTTCCCCAGAGGTGTTTTTTTGACGCTCTACAAAATTAACTCTGGGGCCACCTTTACCGCGCAATACCTATTCACAAAATGAGACAAAAATAAATTACCGGAAGAGAGGGTGTATGGATTCTTTATGGAAATCGATTATTCTGGGCATAATAGAGGGTATTACAGAGTTTTTGCCAATAAGCAGTACAGGGCATTTGATACTGGCCAATGAATTTATCAAATTAGACAAGGAGTTTGCTGTAGTTTTCGATGTGGTTATTCAACTGGGAGCCATATTATCGGTAATAGTTTATTTCTGGGATCGGCTTTTTCCTTTCAGTCTCAATAAGACCTGGGAAGAGCGCCGTGATACCTGGCAATTGTGGTTTAAAACAGTTGCGGGGGTATCTCCAGCGATTCTTATCGGACTTTTATTTGCCGATAAAATCGAAGAGTTGCTCTTTAATTCTTATGTTGTTTCTTCTGCGCTGATTGTTGGTGGAATTGTTCTTTTAATCATCGAAAGATCTGGGAAAACTGCCAAAATCAATAGTATAAAATCCTTGAAATATTCAACTGCAATAGCGATAGGCCTTATTCAGTGTCTTGCAATGATACCTGGAACTTCCCGTTCAGCAGCGACTATTCTGGGAGCAATGGCTTTGGGGGCATCCAGAGCTGTTGCAGCGGAATTTTCATTTTTTCTGGCTATTCCCACCATGGTTGGTGCTTCCGGGTACTCTCTTTTTAAATCCGGGTTTGATCTGACTTTAAAGCAATGGCAGTTGATTGGGGTGGGTTTTTTAGTTTCGTTTCTGGTGGCCTGGGGGGTTATAGCTGTTTTCATGAATTATATACGTCGTAATGATTTCAAACCGTTTGCCTTTTACAGGATTACTTTGGGGGTTCTTGTTTTTGCTTATTTCTTTTTTACTGGAGCGGTGCCGCATTGAACTCCCTAAGGCATCTGATTTGCACTGACCTATGAAAGTCTTTGTAAATATGGGCAAAGGGAGGATGTATGGCGTTGCAGAGAGGGAATCCTGTAAATTGGTTTGAGATTCCGGTTACCGATATTACCAGGGCCAAGGATTTTTATGAGTATGTGTTGGAGTGTAAGCTTTCTTTTCAGGAGCGTAAAAGGATGAAATTGGCAGAGTTTCCAATGAAAGATGGGCCGGGGGCCTCCGGTGCGCTGGTGCAGGCTATCGGTTATACTCCTCTTCATTCGGGGACTTTGGTTTATTTCACGGTAGAAAACATAGAAGAGACACTGGCACGTGTTGAAAAGAAAGGTGGGAAGCTGCTTATCCCTAAAACAGACATTGGGGAGTACGGTTACGTAGCTCATTTTGAGGATAGTGAGGGGAATCAGGTTGCTATTCACTCTATGCAATAGTGAGATTCTGAGAGGGAAAGGGGAGAAGTTTATATTCTCCCTCCATGAGGTTATTCAGACTGTAAATTCCAAAACGGCTTCTGTGGAGCGAAGTGACTTTATAGCCGCATGTGGAAAACATTCGTTTAATCTGATGGTATCGTCCTTCATGGATAGTTACAGTTGCTTTGAATAGATCTCTGATTTGCAGATTTGCGGGCAGGCAGGGTTTTTGATCACCGGGAAGGCAGAATTTGTCGGAGGAAAAGATTTGCCTCAGTTCTTCGGTTAGCTCCTTATCTACCATCACTTCGTAGACTTTGTCTATTTTCCTCTTAGGAGATGAAAGCTGGTGGTTAAGTGCAGTATTATCTGTGATAAGAAGAACTCCGGTGGTGTCTTTATCCAGTCTGCCGATAGTGGATGGAATCGGATTACGTTTCATCCATTGTTTTGGCAGCAGATTATAGACCAGGTTTCCTTCTGATGGATCATGCGAGCACACATAACCTGCAGGTTTGTTCAGCAGAATCAAAAGGCCATCCGGGTGATCCGTTTTTTGTCCATCGATGAGTAACAGTTGGGGATCAGCTTTCTGGGAGCCGCATTTAATGCGCAGGTTATTGTAGGTAACTATGTGAGAAAGCAGGAAATTGTCTGCCTGTCTGCGGGAGCAGTAACCGAGGTTACTTAAGATTTTATCAACTCTATTCATATTTTTTAATACTGCCTGGTGAATATTAGCTTAAAAATAGCTGTATTACATCTGATTCTCAAGGGCCAAGGTGGGTTTGGTGGAAAGTGTTTCAGAGAGTAGCTGATATTTTAATTAATGGTATTAAAATTTCTTGAATCCACATAAATGTTGACTTCTTTATGATTTCTATTTTATATTCAACAAACTCTAAATTTAAGCTAAATGCACTGAGTTCGATAGGAATGGTACTATCATGAAAACTGTTGTTGTAGACACCAAATCAATTAAACGTGATTGGTATGTTTTGGATGCGACTGATCAGGTGTTGGGCCGTCTTGCTTCGAAGGCGGCTCAGGTTCTTGTGGGAAAAAACAAAGTCGCATATTCGCCCAATCAGGATCATGGCGATTTTCTGATAATTCTTAATGCAGAAAAGATAAAGCTGACAGGAATTAAAGCTGAAATCAAACAGTATTTCCGTCATTCCACGTATCCTGGTGGGGGTAAATTCCGTTCATTTAAAGAGCAGATGGCGCTGGATCCTTCAAAGGTTCTGATACATGCGATCCATGGAATGGTGCCTAAGAATGCACGGGGAAGGGCTATTATGAGAAAGCTGCATATATATGCAGGTGCATCTCATCCGCATACTGCGCAGCAGCCCAAAGACTTAACACTGTAATTAAAAAGGAGCTGTTATTTTGGAAAACAGGTATTCTGGTACCGGTAAGCGCAAAAATGCGATTGCTTCGGTAATTATTCGCCCCGGCAAAGGGGATCGGGTTATCAATGGGAAGGCTATTCAGGAATATCTTAAGAGCGATGTGCTGGTGATGGATGTCGAGCAGCCACTCAAGCTGCTGCAAGTCAGCGAGTCCATGGATATAGTGGCAAATGTGCATGGCGGTGGTTTAAGCGGACAGTCTGGAGCAATCAGATTGGGAATTGCCCGCGCGCTGGCATTAGTCAGTGAAGAAAACCGGGTCGCACTTCGAAAGGGCGGTTTTCTTACCAGAGATTCCCGTGTGGTCGAGCGTAAAAAGTATGGCCAGGCTGGAGCCCGCAGAAGATTCCAATTCTCAAAACGTTAATTTTTCCTTTCTATACAAAAATAGCACACGGTGTTGAGCGGAAGATGGGTGCCGTTTCCGGGTTTGTGAAACGGTAGTCTTCTGTTGTGATCCCCGTGGGAGCATAACCCATTTTTAAAGGAGTTTATAAGATGGTTGATTTGCAGTTGCAGGACTTGCTGGAAGCTGGAACTCATTTCGGGCACCAGACAAAACGCTGGAACCCAAAGATGAAAAGATTCATTCTTTGCCCTAAAAACGGTATATACATTATTGATCTGAATAAAACACTGATCTCCCTGGAGAAGTTTGTGCAACAGGTGCGCAAAGAAGTGGCCAAGGGGGGTAAGGTCCTTTTTGTAGGGACTAAAAAGCAGCTTAAGGATTGTATCCGGGAGGAAGCTGAACGTTGCGGGATGCCTTATGTCTCTGAGCGATGGCTTGGTGGAATGTTGACCAACTTTCAGACAATCCGTCAGAGTGTGGCTAAGCTTGAGAAGATTGAAAAAATGGAGACTGATGGCACCATTGAGGCTTTGCCAAAAAAAGAACGGGGAGTATTAGCTAAAAGAAAAGAAAAACTTCTTAGCATTCTCAGCGGTATCAGGGACTTGCGCAGATTGCCTTCGATAATCTTTGTAGTTGACACCATTAAGGAGCACATAGTGATCTCCGAGGCTCGCCGCCTTAGAATTCCGATTGGGGCGATAGTTGATACCAACTGTGATCCTGATGCAGTGGATTTCCCTATTCCAGGAAATGATGATGCATTAAAGTCTGTTCAGCTTATTGCCAGAGCGGTTTCTGATACAATTCTATCGGAAAAGGAAAATGTATCTGCGGAAGAAATTTTAGCTGCAACGGAAGCTGCACGGGGGCAAGGTACAAGCGATAAGGAAAATGAGCTGGAATCGGAAGATGAAGAGACTCCTGAAGACACAAAACGTAAGCATCGGGTCGTTCATAAGAAAATTGTAAGACAGTCAGAGGATGAATAAGTTTAGGGTGAGGTCCACAGGTAACTCTGTGGAGGTCATCTCTTTTTAGCTTCTGAAGCAAGGAGATTTTGATTATGGAAATTAGTGCTGGACAGGTAAAAGAATTGCGCGAAAAGACCGGTTTGGGAATGATGATATGCAAACAGGCGCTTATCGATGCAAACGGAGATATGAATTTGGCGATTGAAAACCTTCGTAAACAAGGTCAGACTACTGCCGCCAAACGTGCTGGTAAATCAGTAAAAGAGGGTAAAGTAACAATCGTTTCAGACAGTTCTGCATCCGTTGTTTTTGAAGTAAATTCAGAAACTGATTTTGTGGCACGAAACGAGGATTTCATCGCTTTTGTGGATAAGTTGAGTACAATTCTTTTGGAGAACAAGCCGGCAGATCTGGATAGTGCAAAAAAAATAACATCGCCTCTTTTCGAAGGACTCAGTGTTGAGAGCCGGCTGACAGAGCTGATTGGGAAAATTGGAGAAAATATTACATTCAGAAGATACAAAAAACTGGATGTAAATCCTGCTGAAGAAGGGATTTTTCCATATCTTCACGGAAACGGCAGAATCGGTGTTTTAGTAAAGCTCAAAGCAGATAAAGCGCTCGATAGTGAGGCTATGGCTTCATTGGGTAAAGATCTGGCTATGCAGGTGGCTGCTGCCAATCCAATTGCTGTTGACCGGGAAAATGTTAGCTCCGAAGTAGTTAGCAAAGAAAAAGAGATCTACCAGACACAGGCACAAAGCTCGGGAAAACCCGAAAAGATCTGGAATAAAATCGTGGAGGGTAAACTGGAGAAGTTTTTCCAGGAATTTACTCTTATTGAGCAGCCCTTTATCAGAAATCCTGATATCAATATTATAAGCCGCATACAGGAAACTGAAAAGGAAACCGGTGCAAAAATCAAAGTTCTGGCATTTGTGCGACTTGAGCTAGGTGCCGAAGAATAGTTGCTTTTATGAAACCTCTTTATAAACGTATCCTTCTTAAGCTCTCCGGCGAGGCTCTTGCCGGGACCAGAGGTTTTGGAATCGACCCCCAGGTTGCCGGGCAGATTGCCGACGAGATTTTTGAAATTCATAAAGCTGGTGTTCAGATTGGGATCGTCACCGGTGGGGGTAATTTTCTGCGGGGAGCTACTGCAGAGGGGATTACCCGGGTGACTGCTGACACAATGGGGATGCTAGCTACTGTAATTAACTCTCTGGGACTCATGGAATATTTGCAGAAAAGGGGATGTCCTGCACATGTCTTGACTGCGGTGAATATTGAAGGGGCAGGGGAGCTTTTCAATTCTGAAAAGGCTATAAACTATCTGGAAAAGAATCATGTGGTTATTATCGGTGGTGGAACAGGTAATCCTTATTTTACTACCGATACTGCAGCAGCTCTCAGATGCGCAGAGATTGGCGCTGAGGTAATCCTGAAAGCTACAAAGGTTGACGGAATATATGACAGTGACCCTTTCAAAAATCCGGAGGCTGTCCGATTTGAGCAAATTTCGCACAAAGAGGCTCTCTCCAGAGATTTAAAAGTGATGGATTCTACTGCATTTTCCTTCTGTATGGAAAATTCCATTCCCATAATAATTTTTAAACTCATGGAAAAAGGTAATCTGTGCCGTTGTGTTGAGGGTCAGGCTACTGGTTCCATAGTCAAAACTGGAGGATGAGGCATGAGCGCTTTAGATTCTGTGAATTCTGAAACCACCCAGCGAATGCAGAAAGCAGTTGATAGCCTGAAAAAAGAGCTCAGCAGGGTTAGAGCTGGCAGGGCTACGCCGGCGCTTCTGGACGGTATAACAGTCGAATATTACGGCTCTTATGTACCAGTTAGCCAGATAGCAAACATTTCTGTACCAGATCCCAGAATGATAGTTGTTCAACCATGGGAAAAGAACATGATCTCTGCAATTGAAAAAGCTGTCAGGCTTTCTGATCTGGGGCTAAACCCTCAAAATGATGGTAATCTTATCCGTTTGCCTATTCCTCCGCTCTCTGAAGAGAGGCGAAGGGATCTTTTTAAAAGTTGCAAAAAAATCGGAGAAGATAGTAAAGTTGGTATCCGCAATATTAGACGTGATTCCAATGAAAAATTAAAGAAAGCAGAAAAAGATAAGGAACTGACTCAGGATGAGGTGAAAAAAGGGCTCGATGAGATTCAGAAGCTTACCGATAAATTTATCAAGGTCATTGATGATCTTCTGGTAAATAAAGAAAAGGAGATAATGGAGGTGTGAGTGTTTGTCTCCAATCCCCTACGTTTTTTAAGGGACCTTCGGATATATTCGGATGGTCCCTTTTTCATGTTTTCCACAAATAACTTTAATATATATTTATGCACTTGATCTACAGTGCACCTCATGCAGATTTGTAGCATCAATTTATTCATCAGGTTTATTTACGTTTATCTCCTAAAGAAGCAGGTGAGAAATTCAGATTATGAATATCCCCCGCCATATTGGCATTATCATGGATGGAAATGGTCGATGGGCAAAGAAGCGAGGACTGATTCGCAGTGTTGGGCATAGGGCAGGAACTAATGCGACCAGAGAAATCGTCAGGGCCTGTGGTGAATTAGGAGTACAATATTTGACTACCTATGTGTTTTCTGCAGAAAACTGGGGGCGTCCCAGAGTTGAAGTTTCCTTGTTGATGGATCTGTTGGTAGAGATGACTAAAAAAGAGGTTGTTGAGCTAAATGCCAATAATGTTCGTTTGATGGCAATTGGTGATCTGAGCAGGTTACCTCCCAAAACTCGGCAGGAGCTTTTAAATGGTATTGAGAGTACAAGCAGCAACAGTGGTCTCACATTGGTTCTGGCGATAAGTTATGGTGGAAGAGCCGAGATAGTGCATGCCGCAAAAGAGTTTGCCAGACAGTATAGCAAAGATCCATCTCTGATCGATACTCTTAATGAAGAGACTTTCAAGAGTTTTCTGTTTACCAAAGACATTCCTGATCCCGAACTGATTATCCGTACCGGCGGTGAAAAAAGATTCAGTAACTTTCTTCTATGGCAGTCTGCCTATGCCGAGTTGTACATGACCGATATCCTATGGCCGGATTTTGACAAGACTGCGCTTTTGGATGCGATCGCAGATTATAATAAACGGGACAGAAGATTTGGAAAGGTAAAAGAATAATGGCCCTATCAAATCTGGGCAAAAGACTTCTTTTTGTTCTCTGGGCTGCACCCCTGGGCTGGTGGGTAGTCAATTCTAATTTTCTTTTGTTTCCCCCCAGTGTTGCTATTATCTATCCTGGCCATATTGCCATAATATTTCTGGTAATAATGGCTTCATTCGAATACAACAGAATGTTAAGTATCGTTTTTCATAAAAATGGCTTCTGGTTGAGTTACCTGGCGCTTTTCTCACAATTTGCTTTATTCCTTCTAAGAGATAGCTTCCCGTTAAATCTCAGTATCTACATTTTGATGGTGGCAGTGGCGTTTGAAGCTTTTATCTGGGGGCGAAAAAGTGTACAGAGGCGTTGGATGAGGGCCAGTCTTTTTTTTAGTGGAATGGCTTTTCTGTATATTGCCGGAATTTCACTGCTCAATTTTTACCAGCAGCCTTTTCAATCTCTTTTCAGGAAAATAAGCGATCATACAATGCTCTCTCAGATGGGCATTGTCACAGTATTGACATCTATATTTCTATGTGATTCGGGTGCTTACATAGTGGGCTCTATCTGGGGAAAAACGCACTTCAGTTCTATAAGCCCAAAAAAAACCATCGAAGGCAGCATTGGAGGGCTGGTAGCTTCTATCATTACTTTCAGCATTGGATGGTATTTTTTAGGTGCCACAACTCTTCCATTTTGGCTTGGTCCGGTTTTGGGGTTGCTTATTGGCATTTTTGCTCAACTTGGTGATCTTCTGGTTTCTTTGATGAAGCGTTATTTCCGTGTAAAAGATGCTTCAGATATTATTCCCGGACATGGTGGGATACTTGATCGTTTTGACTCGGTATTTTTTACAGCACCGGTTATTTCGCTTTCCGCTTGGATAATTAATAGAATTTTCGGTTAATTTCTCTTATGACTATTTCTTCACAAAAAATATTACTTTTAGGCTCTACCGGATCGATTGGAACATGCACTTTAAATTGTATACGAAGATATAGAGAGCGTTTTAGTGTTATCGGATTAGCGGCCGGCAGAAATCTCAAACTATTACGCGAACAGATCTGTGAGTTTAGACCAGAGGCGGTTTATATTGCTGATTCTCTGGAAGCAAAGGGGCTCGAGAAGGAATTTAAAGGTGTTCGGGTATATAGTGGAAGCGAAGGGCTTGTGGAGCTGGTCGGGCAGACCGAATGTGACATAGTGCTTAATGGGTTAGTGGGAGCTGTGGGGTTCAGGCCTACGGTCACTGCGCTTCAGTGCAACCGCCAGGTAGCATTGGCCAATAAAGAGAGTCTGGTAATTGGTGGTGATTATATCTGTCAGTTACTTTCCGGCGGGAAAGGGAAACTTCTTCCGGTTGACAGTGAACATAGTGCAATATTGCAGTGTCTTAATGGAGCGCAAAGTTCTACTGTCGAATCGATTATCCTTACTGCTTCTGGTGGGCCTTTCAGAAACTTGGAAAAAGAGAGGTTTTCCTCTATCACACCAGCACAGGCCCTGAATCATCCGACCTGGGCCATGGGCAAAAAGATCACCATCGATTCTGCTACTCTAATGAATAAAGGTTTTGAGGTTATTGAGGCACATCATCTTTTCTCACTTCCTTATCCAAAACTTAAGGTATTGATTCATCCACAGTCGATTATTCACTCTATGGTTGAATTTCATGACGGGGCGGTGCTGGCTCAGTTAGGGGTTCCGGATATGGAGTTGCCGATCCAGTATGCATTAAGTTTTCCGCAAAGATTATCTATGGAGGGGAAGCGGTTATCGCTTTCTGAGATTGGCAGGTTGGATTTTTCAGAACCGGATCTTGATCGTTTTCCTTGTCTGAGGTTGTGTCTGGAGGCTGGGCAGATGGGAGGAACAGCTCCTGCTGTGGTTAATGCTGCAAATGAAGTTGCTGTTCAGGCGTTTCTGGAAGGAAAAATTAAATTCAATGAAATCGCGGAAATAGTGGCATTTGCATTGCGTACTCATAAAAATACTCCTGCCGATTCTGTGGAAATTATAGAGGAAGCGGATAGGCTTACCAGGGCTAACATTTTTAACAATATTCTAACTAAAAGGTGAATTGTGACCTCAATATTATCCATTATTCTCGGTTTACTGGTTTTAGGATTTCTGGTTTTTATTCATGAACTGGGCCACTTTCTGGCAGCCAAATGGTGTGGAATAAGGGTGTTGGCGTTTTCAATCGGTTTTGGCAATCCGATTATTAAAAAAAATTACAAAGGAACAGAATACCGCCTAAGTACAATTCCCTTTGGCGGCTATGTGAAGATGGCCGGTGAAAATCCTGATGAAGGGAGAGCGGGTGCCCCGGATGAGTTTCCTTCAAGACCGGTCTGGCAGCGGGCGCTCGTAGCGGTTGCAGGTCCGGTGGCCAATTATATAACTGGCATGTTGATGCTTTGGGTGATGTTCATGTATGGTGTGCAGCAGCCTCTTTATTACGATCGTCCCATAATCGGAGCTGTTGCGGATACTTCTGCTGCAAGTGATGCCGGGCTATTGGCGGGCGACAGCCTTATATCAATAAATAACCGGCAGATAAAAAATTGGAATGATGTTGATGCTGCATTTGCGCTTCAGCAGCAAAATTATAAAGTCGTAATATCTCGTGATGGTCAGCAAAAGCACCTAGATATGAGCCTGAAAAACAATGGAGATGCTTTTCCTCAGGATTTAACCGGTGGCATGCTTCCTCCCTTACCAGCGGTGGTTGCTGACATCAATAAAAATTCACCTGCAGAGAATGCTGGCTTAAAGTCTGGGGACACGATTCTAACCATTAATGGATATAGAATTCATTCTTGGTTTCAATTGTCTCAGATTATCGGTTCCTATAAAGGAGGTGAATCCCTGAAGATTTCCATCGCCAGGAATGGTTCCAATCTGGAAGTAGACATTAAACCAGAATACAACGAGCAGACAAAGAGACATCTTATCGGAATACGTGTTGACGAAGGCGAAAAAAAGATAGTAAGCTACCCTCCGATGGTTGCGATGGAAAAGGGGCTGGATAAAACTTGGGAATATACCACCATGATTTTTGATGTGATCGGGAAAATGTTCGCTCGTGAAGTTCCTGCTTCTCAGCTCTCCGGTCCTTTGGGCATTATTCCTGCATCCGGTTTTATGGCCTTACAGGGTATCTCACCAATCCTTCAACTTATGGCACTAATCGGAATTCAGCTTGCAGTTCTTAACCTGCTTCCGCTGGTGATCACCGATGGCGGACAGTTGCTTTTTCTTCTTATTGAGGCAGTCAGGAGAAAGCCGGTTTCTGTTAAAACACAGATTATCGCCAACAAAATCGCTATCATCTTTTTTCTTATGCTTTTTCTTTTCGTTACATTTCACGATGTACGCCGTTTGCCTGAAATGTTTCGTTTTATCGGAAAGTAGTTCTCATCATTTTTGCAGCCACAGTTGGCCACAATCCTACATGGTCGACTGTGCTGCCTGTCGTTTGCTCCGAAGTCTTTGAAAGCATAGGCTTTAGAGGTGCAATTATTATATTCCAATAAATTAAACTTATTAATTCTGAAAACCGCAGCTTATGCGAACCGAGAGACCTGCAGTTTCTCAGCATTGCATCAAAGAAAGGTGGTACTTTATGAAACCAATTGCACTAATGATGATTGGGATATTTCTGCCGTTTGCTACATTTGCCAAAGAGAATGTGTCTGTGTCACAGTTTGATTCATTGCCATATGCATTTAATGCACTTGAACCCCATATTGATGCCAAAACTATGGAAATTCACTACACACGACATCATCGCGGGTATTTTAACAATCTGCAAAAAGCGATGCAGGATTCTTCATTGAAAACAAAAACATTGCCTCAGCTTTTTGCAAAAGTCAGCACACTTGCTCCTGCAATCCGAAATAATGCAGGTGGCCATTATAATCATACTCTGTTTTGGAAAGTGATGAGCCCCAAGGGTGGAGGGGCTCCTGAGAAGGTGTTGGGAGATAAGATCAATGCCACTTTTGGCTCATTTGATAAGTTCAAGGAGGAGTTCAAGAAGGCGGCACTTACCAGATTTGGTAGTGGGTGGGCATGGCTTTGTGTTGGTGATGATGGTTCGCTTTTTATCAGCTCTACTCCTAATCAGGATAATCCGCTTATGGATGTTTCAGAAAAACGGGGTACCCCAATATTGGGTCTTGATGTCTGGGAGCATGCCTACTACCTTAAATATCAGAATCAGAGGGGTAGTTACATAGATGCGTTCTGGAATGTGGTGAACTGGAGTGAAGTAAACTCACATTATATTTCTTTGACTGAAAATAAAAAACAGCCCGAGAAAAAGTAACTACACGCTTGGCTGACAAATACTGCTGGCTGTAGGCTTTTGAAGATTTTTGGGGTCTGCAGTCGCAGTGTACCATGCAACTATGCTGGTAATTAAGAGTATAATCATCAGGGCTACAACGATATAATAAATAACTTTTCCGGGTTTGCTGGAACTGACTTCCCTTCCCTTTAGAAAAAACAGTAATATCAAAGTGATAAGGATAATAACGATGAATATTATCCAGAACATGGGTTACTCCCTTCTTGCTGCAATTAGATGATTGCAAAAGATGTGCCGCTTGAGATAGTAGGGGGTGAAAATTTTTAGATTTGATTCAAAATGAGCAATAAGGGCACAAGAGGTCTCCCCAGAGATAATTCTTCTCCTTAAATAACCATTCACCTCTGGGGTTCATGATGAAATCACTCGGTTTTTGAGCTGCTAATGAAAAAACAATTCAATAATTCTTTGATAGTAAAGATGAAAAACGAACCGTAATAGCTGTCCCAACCTTAGTAGATGTTACACGAACACAAAAAAAATCTTATTACCTTATTTTTTCATGCCAGGTACTCGAATTTCATATTTTTTAGGATAATCTGAAAAAACGGGAAATTTGACACTTTAGTACTTTCCCCAGAGGTGATTTTTTAACGCTCTAAAAAATTACCTCTGGGGAAACAGGCTTGGACCGAAGAACGGATTTCTGGCGGACGGAGCAAACCTGTAAACTTCAAAACTCCCTGATTCCTGAATCTTCACATAAAATGCTTCATAGGTTAAAAATCACAAGATAAAAAAACCACTCTGCAGATAAACTGCAGAATGGTTTCTGGATAGTTTTTCTTATTTTAATTTCAACCGGTTTCTAGAACTTTTCTTCCTGAAGTCTATGGATTATTGCCTCTTTTATTCCGTCCACTCTCTTCAGTTCCTCAAAATTATCATATTTCCCGTGTTCTTCCCGGTAATTCACTATCTTTTCAGCAGTTGCATGACCTATTCCATTGATGGCTTCCAACTGTTCTTTCGTAGCTTTGTTTAATTGATCTCTAGTCATAATGACCTCCTTTCTATCCTATAAGAAATACGGTCAGAAAGAGAGCATAGTATATAAGAGTTCAGAATCGTAAACCTGTCCGGTGTTTTATGTTTAATAACCGAATTGAAATTCAGCTACTTTCTTAATTTCTTCCTGATGTATATATTTATGTTAAGTTATCTGAATTTAAACACAAACTTAAACGGATAAAATAGCATGAATGAAAAAACATTTTTTAATGCGCATCACTCTCCAATCGGGGCTTTTACATCCCTGACCTTAGGTTATCGGGGGTCCTGTGGCGGGCTTGGTATCGAGTTGGCAGGTCCGGCAAATCAAAACGTCTACATCGGATTGCAAAAAAACGATGGGGAAGACTTCGAAATGCTTCCGTTTTATGGTGATGCAATAAATCAGAAACAAAACTTCGATAGCACCGAAAATCCATCCATTTCAAAAAGAAATATTAAACCCTTTGATGAAGCATCAATTAAAAGAGATTTCCGGCTTTGCAGTGATACCTGGATTGCCGGGGATTTAACTTTTACCATCTATTCGCCTGTAAGATCAATTCCCGATCCATTGTCTTCCTCAGATCAGATTCTTCAATCAGTTCTGATACCTGCCGTGTTTGCAGAGATAACAATTGATAATAGAGCTGGAACCTCTGAGAGAAAAGCTCTGTTTGGATATCAGGGCAATGATCCATATACGTCAATGCGACATGTAATAAAAAATGATGATGAAAACAGGATCTATGGAATAGGGCAGGGTGGTCTGACTGCGATTTGTACTGCTGATAATAATGTTTGCAGTGGGATGGCTTTTTCAATCGAGGATATAGCCTTTTCTAAAAGCAGAGAAAACCTCATGTTCGGGCTTGGTACAATAGGAGCACTTCTTATGAGTGCTCCAGCAGGAGTCATATCGAGCTGGAAAGTGGTTATCTGTTTTTTCCGGGGTGGAATTGCCACCGAAGGCATTAAGGCAGAGTATCTTTATACCAAATATTTTCATTCTATTGAAGATGTCGCCTCTTTCGGGCTAAAGCATTTTGACGAGTATCGCGATCTGGCACTGAAGGCTGATCCTATTATCGAAGATACTGCTTTGTCTTCGGAACGAAAATTCATGATGGCGCACTCTATTAGAAGCTACTATGGAAACACACAGCTTCTATCGGTAAACGACAAACCGCTCTGGGTGGTCATTGAAGGTGAGTACCGCATGATCAATACAATTGATTTAACGGTTGATCATCTTTTTTATGAAATGATGTTTAATCCATGGACTGTTAAGAATGTACTCGATTTTTATTGCGAGAATTACAGTTATCAGGATACTGTAAAGATTTCCGGAAACCCAAAAGAGTTTCCTGGTGGAATCTGTTTTACTCACGATATGGGTGTAGGGAACTGCTTTTCTCCTCAAGGGCGTTCCGCCTATGAGCTTCCAAACCTTAAAGGCTGCTTCTCTTTTATGACTCAGGAAGAGCTGGTTAACTGGATTCTTTGCGCAGGGGTATATATATGCGAAACTGATGATTCTGACTGGTTAACAAGCAGACAAGATATTCTGCAATCCTGTTTTTCAAGTATGGTAAACCGTGACCATTTTGATTCGGACAAACGGGATGGAGTTATGGATCTTGACAGCAGCCGTGTTGTGAATGGTTCAGAAATTAATACTTATGATAATGTTGATGAATTTACAGGCGCTGCCAGGCGTAACAGTTATATAGCGGTAAAATGCTGGGCTGCATATACAATTTTTGAAATTCTTTTCACCCGGTTGGGGAAAAGTGAGCTGGCCGCGCAAGCTTCAAAGCAAGCCATGCTCTGTGCCAATACTATTTGTGAATTTCAGAAAGTGGATGGGACTATACCTGCATTGTTAGAGAAGGACAATCAATCGCTTCTGATCTCTGTAATCGAAGGCCTGGCGTTTACGTGGTTTTGTAAAAAAGAACTGCTTGATGAAAACGGTCCTTATGGAAAGCTGATACTAGCGTTAAAAACTCACTGTAAAGCAGTTTTAGAGAATGGAAGCTGTATGTTTGAAGACAATGGATGGCGGCTGTCTTCTAACAGTGATAACTCCTGGCTCAGTAAAATTTATCTTTGTCAGTTTGTTGCAGAAAAGATATTGCATCTTGAGAAAAGCAGTGCCTCCGACTGTGCGCACCTATCCTGGCTTACAGATTCTGACAACAGCTATTTTGCCTGGAGTGATCAGATGAGAGCAGGAAAAGTGTGTGGTAGCAGATACTATCCTAGAGGTGTTACTTCTATTTTATGGCTGAAATAAACGGAGGACCACTTAAATTTAATGTGTGATAATTAATATTCATGAAGATGGATAAGTAACCGGACTGGTGTTGATTCTGTAAACTTTGCCAGTTGTCCGAAGGTGTTGATGAGGAGGGAAGATAGGTTACTAATGGTATTTCCGGAATAGACGCTTTTTATTTTGGAAAACGTTACTATGACCCTGAGGTGGGGATTTGGACAAGCACTGATCCCAAAGATCAAGATTGGAACCCTTATTCGTATTGTGGATTAAATCCAATTAATCGAATAGATCCAAATGGCGAATTTTGGAATGTATTAGGTTCAATAATCGGTGCTGCTGCAGGAGCTTATTTAGGTGGTGCAATTTCCAATGGTTCATTAAATCCTGGGAAATGGGATTGGGATAACCCTAATACACTTATGGGAGTATTTTCAGGTGCCTTAAGTGGTGGAATGATGGGATATGGGATTGGATCAAAAATTGACGCTTCGTTAATGGCAAAGACAATGAATTCTCCTTTGGGCAGAAACATAATGCGAAATGTCGGTGGTGTTGCAGGAGCTAATGGAAATACCTTATCACCTTATGAACCACTTGCTGCACAGGGAGATCTTGTATATTTTTCTAAAAAACCAGGAAGCAAATTTCCTTATCATGTCGGATTTGATAAAGGAAATAATCAGATTATCATGCTTACAGGTGGAAAGGTTAGCACTGTAGATCTGAACGCATATTTACAAGCAACGGGTTACGGCGTAGTCGGATATGCTGACATCAAAGGGATAATTAGCCCTGATGATTTTGTATTGAATATATTAGATCAAAAAACAATTCTTGAGGCTAATTTTGCGAATTGGGACCCAAGCGGAACAATGTGTGTTGATGTAATGAATGCAGGTTTCGGCTCAAAATTACCGAGTTTAAAAATGAATATCAATGCTGATTATCTTCTCAATCCAACAACTTATACGACCTCTCCAAATAATAGCTACTTTTTTAGAAGGAATACAACATTTAAATCATATTTTATGAATCAGAACCTGTTTAGCACTCCCTAAGAAAGAAGAATATGAAAAAAGTATCAATTATAATCCTAATTCTGTTTTTTTTTAGTAATGCAGCAAACTTCCTAACATTTGACAGCAAATATTTTATCGTTGCAAATGAGTCTAAAGTAAAAATAACAAATTTGGATAAGGGTAGCACTATAGAAAAAACATTTAAGGCAAAGATCAATGATATTGAAATTTCTAACCAAACAAATTTTATGTCGGTTAGATTTGAAACCAATAATGACAATGAACGATTTGTTATTTACGATATTGAAAATGACTCAATTTATAAGGGCTTTTTAAATGAAACAGATGAAAAGACTTGGTCACCAAAAGGTACATACACATATTTAAAGCACTATGAATACTTTGAGATTATTAAAACATCTGATCTTGGGATGTTTTTAAAAAATGGAAGTAAAGTAAAGGAAAATACTGTTAAAATCATGGGGCACCCAATGGGTGATATTTTCCAAGAGGAATGGCTGAATGATAATAACTTAGTCTTCTCTACAGGTTCAGATGAAGCAACATGCTATGGTTTATTAGATATTTCAGAAAACAGAATCTATTTGCTTACGTGCAGTGGTATTGCAATAGGATCTGAAGCGGATAGTGCAAATAAAGCTGCTTCAAAAAAGGAATCAATTATTTCGGAAAAAATTAAAAATACATTTCTTGGAAAGAATAATATGATTTGTAATAAAGAATTTTGGGATTGCATCAAAAAGTATACTCCAAATAAAAAGTGATTAAATTGAAAGACCCGAATTAAAAAGAGGTTCTCAGTTATATAATTTTATTTTATTTACATTCCCCAATTCTCAAATCCCTTTCTTTGCTTTCTTGCAAAAAGCTCGATTTTTTTGAGTGTTTTTCCTGAGAACAAAAAAGTCTGCTATAGCGGACATTTTCAGGCTGCAAAATTGAGTGCTTTCCTAACTTTCAGAACGGTATTCAGTGATACTTCATGGATTTTTGCTGCTTTGCGTACTGACAACCCACTTTTCAGGTCTGCAGATAAATTCTTATACTTTTTCAGAAAAACCTGCTGATCCATAACAGAATTTTTCGGTCTGCCTAAAACCTTTCCTTTAGCTTTGGCATGGTTCAAGCCACTTTTCACTCTTTGAATCAGGAATTCTCTTTCGATCCTTGCTAGTTGCATCAAAATGGACAACATAAATTCCACCATTGGAGATCTGTTTCCGTTATCATCGATTGTTTTTAATCCGAGACTTTCGATATGGATAGAAATTCCTAATTCCGATAATTCTTCAATGACCTGTTGAATTTGGAACGGATTACGACCTAAACGAGATATCTCTGAAATGACAAGAACTTCAAACGACCTTTTTGTGATTGTTTTAATTATCATCATACAAATTCCCAAACTATTGATCATTCACCTTCGCAAAAAGCTATGGCGAACAGGTAACATTCCCAGCCTGCCATCATATTTTCCCACACAAAACCTGTTCATTGGAGAACTTTCCCCATCATAACATTTTTCCCTTTTTATTATCATAAGCTACGATAATGAAA
>JAEYNR010000058.1 GCA_023412475.1 Fibrobacterota bacterium
GCTGGGATAGCGATGTAACAGATGGTTTTGGCTTGTTAACGTAATCAACTTTCAAACGAAAAACCTGTAGAAAAGTATTTTTGGATCGTCAGATCCAATTTTATAAAAGAATCGTACGTTTTAGGAATAAATAAAGACCATCCCGATTGTGGAACCTTCAAGCCCAGAGCAGGATAGGATAAAACCTGCTGCAACCATTGTAAGTTCAATAACTTCTTCCTCTGTTTGGCCAGAACTTCCACTGGCCTCCTCTGCAATTCCTTACCTTAAGGCTCCCCAGACCACCAGAGCAGCATTTATTTTCCATTTCAAATAATTTTCAACATAAGTTCAGTCTGATCGAAATAAGTGTGGATGAATCGATGAAACAATTCTCTGCTACTATCATTAAAAACAGCAAACTCTCTGAGGATTTCTTCCAACTGGATTTTTCCTGGGAATCTGAAAAACCCAAAGCCGGTCAATTTATCACTATCCGGGTTTGCGATTGTTACAGCCCGCTGCTGCGAAGGCCATTTGCCATTTCAGCATTCAACAATCAGCTAAATACCACTTCTATTATTTTTCAGCAAAAAGGCAAAGGAACCGACCTGCTCTCTGCTAAAGCGCAGGGTGAAAAAATTGATGTGATCGGACCTCTTGGAAACGCATTTCCTTTACCAGAGGTAAATCAGAAACCCATACTGATCGCAGGTGGTATTGGACTGGGACCCATTCTTTTTTTCTCTAAGACTCTTCATGAGCACAACACCAGTTCTAAATTTATCTTCGGCTGCAGAAGTAAACTGTCAATCCCGCAAAGCGATGAGTTTTTCTCCCAGAATCCTACTATTTGCACCGATGACGGAAGTGCAGGTTTTAAGGGAACTGTAAGTGATTATCTTTCATCGATATGGCCATCCATTGGATCTGATCTGGCATTCTATAGTTGTGGACCACAACCTATGCTACATGCCTGTCATCAACTTGCACAAAAAAATGGCTCCCCCAGTTGGATCTCTGTAGAACAGATAATGGCATGTGGAGTAGGTGCGTGCATGGGCTGTGCAGTCAGAGTCAAACAGGCCCCAGGATATGCCAGAGCCTGTAAAGAAGGTCCGGTGTTTTCAGGCTACGATATGGTATGGTGAAAAACATATATCCGCTTAACTTGGAGTATTGAATGGATCTCTCAACAAAAATCGGTTCCAAAACTCTTCCCAATCCTGTTGGTGTGGCATCGGGAACATTCGGCTATGGCAGTGAATATGAGGAATTGATCGATGTATCGGCTTTAGGTGCTATATACACCAAAGCGGTGACCCTGGAACCCCGTGCCGGAAATGACATTCCACGAATCGTAGAAACCCCTTCGGGAATCCTTAATTCCATCGGACTGGCTAATGTGGGAGTTGAAAAATTTCTAAAAGAAAAAATGGAGTGGCTCTCAAAAATGCCCTGCGCAGTTGTTGCCAATATTGCAGGAAGCACCGAAGATGAATATGCAAGATTGGTGGAAAAGCTGGAGACCTGTGACTCGATCTGGGGTTATGAGGTAAACATCTCCTGTCCGAATGTCAAGAAAGGTGGTCTGGCCTTTGGAACCGACCCACAGCTAGTCCAACGTCTGACAACAGCCTTGCGAACGCTGACCAGTAGACCCCTGATCTTAAAACTCACCCCTAATGTTACCGATATTACTGTGATCGCCAAAGCAGCACAAGACAGTGGAGCGGACGCAGTCTCCTGCATAAATACTCTTATCGGCATGGTGATCGATGTTAAAAAGAGATCTCCGGCTCTTCCCATGAAAACCGGGGGGCTTTCCGGTCCTGCGATAAGACCTGTGGGAGTGGCTATGACTTACCGGGTCAGCCGTGCCGTTTCGATTCCAGTCATAGGAATCGGAGGAATCATGAACACTGATGATGCCCTTCAATACTTATTGGCAGGTGCATCGGCCATACAGGTTGGAACCGGCAATTTTGTTGACCCTAAGATCACCACATCTATACTGCAGGGGATAAGAGATTATATGTTCAAGGAAAATCTTCAGAAAATCAGTGACCTTCATGGAGAATTTTAGATTTTAGACTTGTCGAGTAGTGCGAGCAGTTACCTGCCCACCCCCCTCTGTTCTATTGCCAAGCCGGTGTAAAGAGCTGTTTTTTCGTCTGGCACTTCAATTTTAAACATATTTAAAGTAGCTTGTTCAATTCCTTCTACCCTACCTTCCACCCTGCCTTTTTCAATGCCTTCCAATCTACCCTTCTCCTAAACTTCCTTTTCCCATTTGTTTCCAGCATGTTTTAACTTCCCCTAAATCATCGATACCCTTAATCAAATTCGTTTCCAATGACTTAAAAATCCTGATCCGACATTCTGGTATTAAGCACAAGTCCTACCAGTATAGCCACAGTCATGGCAAATGATCCACCGTAGCTAAGAAAAGGCAGTGGAATACCGGTAACCGGCATCATTCCAAGAGTCATAGCGATATTGACGAAAGTGTGAAATGTGATGATTGAAATTGATCCCACAATTAACAGGTTGAAAAATCGGTTACGAATCGATTGAGTTATCAGATATCCACGTACTATTAAAAAAGTAAAGAGAAGAATAACTACTGTACTTCCAATAAAACCGAACTGCTCACCAAGAACCGAAAAAATAAAATCTGTGTGCTGTTCAGGAAGAAATGAGAGTTTGGTCTGTGAACCCTGGAGAAACCCTTTTCCCATTATATTACCCGAACCAATCGCCACCTTCGACTGAATTACCTGATACCCTGCACCAAAGGGATCAGCCTGAGGATTGATAAAGCTTATAACTCTCATCTTCTGGTAATCTTTAAGAAATGACCCCCACACAATGGTAATAAAAGTAGCAGAAACCAGATTGGAAACTACCACCCCTATTGTCACAAGCAATGATGGCCTGGTGAAATAAAGAAGTAAACAGATTCCCACAAAGAAAACCCCCCAGGGAACAGCACCTGTTATTCCCCATCCATGCTCAGATCCAAAAGAGAGCATAAGCGGAATTGCAGACAAAAACAAAGAGACCATCGGGGATATCAGATAAACAACTTCCAAAATAGTTAATCCGGCCCAGAAAAACATAGGAAGTGCCATGACACAGAATACGCCCGCGGTTCCCATATCCGGCTGTTTCAATACCAGAAGAAAAGGGATACCGATAAGAATAATGGGCATGATAAAGCTGGTAATCTTACTTAATGATACCTCATTTTCCGATAGATAGCGGGCCAGAGCCAAAAGAAGACCTATTTTGGCAAACTCTGAGGGCTGGAGCTTAAAGCCGGCAACCATGACCCAGCGTTCTGCCCCTTTTACCGAGATCCCCATAAATAGTGCCATAAGCAGCAAAAGGATAGATCCGGCATATATAACATAGGCAAAACCATAGAATAACCTGCCCGGAACTGATATAACAGCCATCACAATAAGGAGAGCCATAATGATCCATATTAACTGCTGTTTATAAAGCCCGGCCAATGGTCCTGATTCATGGATTATGGTTGCACTGTAGACAATAAAAAATCCTATTATCCACAACGAGACTGCTGCTAAAAAGAATGACCAATCAAACCGCGACTTTCGGGCCAGATCTTTCATAAAAAATCCCTTACTGTTCCACCGCTAAGATTTCTTTATACTTGCTAACCGTGGCATTGAGCCTGCGCACATTAACACTATCGACAGCAAGTTCCTGCACTGTTCTTATGCCATCTGCGGTTTCTGCAAAGAAGTATCTCATAATGTCACCTGCGATCGGTGCTGCTATTGCACCGCCTCCCCCTGCATTTTCAACAACTACAGCAACAGCAATCACTGGGTTTTCCACAGGCGCACAGGTGATCACTAAAGCATGGGTTTTGTCTCCATGTGGATTTTCGGCACTGCCGGTTTTCCCCCCAACAGCAATACCGGGGACCGCAGCCCTGCCACCGGTTCCTCCAGCCCTCACTACGCTCTCCAGAGCTTCACGGGCAGTTTCGACAGATGATTCTTTAAGATCAAGTTTACTTTTAACTTCAGGGAACCGTTGATTGACAACAGCTCCACTTGTGGTTCGTTCCTCTTTGACCAGATATGGTTTGTAGAGTGTCTTTCCATTACCCACCCCCCCCACCATCAGTGCCAGTTGAATGGGTGTAACTATCTGGGTCTGACCTATGGCCAGATCAAGAACCAGCCCAGTGGTCCATTTCCAGCCCCTTCTGGCAAAACGATTGTTGTATGCTTCTTCACCCGACAACCACCCCACTTTCTCCCCTGGAAGATCTATGCCTGTCAGCTCCCCAAGCCCCAATATGTTTGCATATTTATTTATTAACTGATCCCCCAAACGCAGCCCGACCTGATAGAAATAAACATTACATGACTGGCGAACCGCACTGACCAGGTTCATTGGGCCATGCCCCGCCAACTTCCAACAGTGTGCTACCCTGGAACCGATTCTGTATGCACCCCTGCAGCTTACAGGCATGTAGCTGTTACGCTCCAGTTTTCCGCTTTCCAGCCCTGCAAGTGCACTGATTATTTTGAAAGTTGACCCTGGGGTGTAAGTACCAGTAATTGCCCGGTTATTGAGCGGAAGATTAGGATCGGTGGCAATTTCACCCCAGTTCTGACTTCTCAAAGAAGAGGAAAGAGAAAAGATGTTGGGATCCACAGAAGGACTGCTATACATGACCAGCACTTCACCGTTTCTGGGATCAAGAGCTATAACTGCTCCCTTTAGCGAATCAGGGAACGCAAGTTCGGCAACCATCTGCAACTTAGCATCAATTGTGAGATAAAGGTCATTACCTGGAACAGGATCAATTCTGGGGATATTCGGAACCGAGCCAAGACTCTTGCCATATGCATTTACTTCCACATATTCCTTACCATACTTCCCTCTGAAAATCCTTTCATACTGTTTTTCGACTCCGGCTTTACCAATCTTGTCACCGTAGTAATATCCTAACGCTTTAAGAGAATCAAAATCCTTTTCAGGGATTTCACTCATATAGCCTAGTACATGAAAAGCAGATGAACCAAGGGTATATTCCCTGCGGCTTTCAGTTTCCACTATCACACCTGGAATTTCCATCGAATGCTCTTCGATAATACTTACCAGATCAAGAGACACATCCTCTTTAATTCTGGTCAATTCAAAACGGCGGACCTGTGCTTTTTTAAATATTTTCTCCAGTTCTGTACTGTCAAAGACCATCTCACCTATGGAGTCTTTGATCATACATAAGGAATTTATAATCTTCTTTTTATCCCGAACTTTATAAGGGAGTACACAGATCGAATAGGATGGTCGATTCCTGGCCAGAACAAAGCCGTTTCTATCAAGAATCTGTCCTCTGGGGGGAATAAGAAGTTTCTCCCGCATGGCATTCTCATTTGAAAGGCGCAGATTGAGTTCAGCCAGAATTACCTGAAGATAAAAAAGACGGATAATAAGCAGGAAGAGAAATACACTTATAACAGCGCTAAGAAACATGCTCTTTACTTTACGCTCCTGGCGCTCGTCTTGAATTAAGCTTCCAAATGCCATTACAACTTTCTACCGTGTTGTCTTAGTCTGGAATAGATATCCCCAGAAAATCGGTACCAAACCAAAAAGAAGAGTGTATATGGCCCGAGGCAGCGAGGATATTACCATTTCCAGACCCAACATCTGCATAGAGCCTCCAGATTTAACCAGTTGAACCATAAGAAAAACCAGATCTCCTAAAAGTAAAGTCAACACCAGGAGCACTGCTTGAAAAACAGGATCAAGCCGCATCACTTTTTCGTTGAAAAGACCGGCAAAAAATCCAGCCAGAGTTTTTGATAACGCATTATGCCCCAAAATTATCGGAGAATAGATATCCTGTGTAAGGCCCAGAAAAAATCCTACATATAGTCCAGGCATAGCTCCATTTTTCACTGCCAGCATAAAGAGCCCCAAAAGCAGAAGATCGGGTTTTATGCTGTAAATGGAAATAACAGGGACTAGAGTCGTCTGCATCACAAAAACCAGAAAGAAAATTCCCATCCACTTTAAAGTAGTCTTAATCATTGCTGTTAAATTCTATTGAATCCATTTCTGAAAGAAATGAAACCCATTGAGGTGATAGCCGGATAACAAAAAGTTCCTCCAGATGCTCGAAATCAACTGAAGGCCGGATAAAAACTCTTTTAAAAAGAGGATCAGAACCGGCTCTGATATCCTTTACAATTCCAACTTTCAGTCCACACGGATAGATCCCTCCCAGCCCCGAAGTAACAATGGTATCACCCACCTGATAGTCCTCGTGACTTCTAACTCTCATGAAGAAGTTTTGCCCATCACCGGTTTCCAGAATAGCCACGGTACGATTCCTGCGACTTAGCACACTGATACGATTGGAGGGGTCTTTAAGAAGTTGCACCAAACTTATACCGTTCAATGACTGAATCACCTTTCCTACAACACCTCTTTCGGTAACTACAGGCATAAAGTTTAGAATGCTATCTTTTTTTCCGGCATTAATCACTACGCTTCTATAAGCCAAGGAAGGATCTCTGGCTACCACCCTGGCAGAAATCAATTCATAAGACCAGGCTTTTGAGAAACCCAGCAGTTCGCGTAACCGCTCATATTCCGCAGCCTGTTCCTGTAATGCAGAGATTTTCACACTTAACTGCGCATTATGCATTCTCAATCGACGGTTTTCAGAAAAAACATCTTTGATAAGTGTGATCTGATTAAAGGTCAACTGTAAGGGATAAAAAATAGTAGCGGTTAGAAAACGAGTAGTGGAGGCCTGATGCTCTGAAGAGCTGAAAATCATCAAGAGACTTACAAATGAAGTAAAAAGAAGAGAGCAGAGGGTCCGGTATTTTACAATTAATTCAAAAATCCATTGCATTAATGATAACGCCCGTTTTCTGGTAAATAAACATTAAACAACCTGAGAGCGGTATCCTTTCATTGAAAGGATACCGCTGAACTCACCTGCTTCTTCTGCCGGTTGACATAAGTACAGGTGCGAATTTATCCAGATTTTCAATAATATTCAATGATCCTCTTGCAACACAGGTCAGAGGCTCGTCAATTACATTGACCGGCAGATTGGTTTCCTGCCTCAGACGTTCATCAAGACCACGTAGCTGAGAACTTCCGCCAGTCATGATAATCCCTTTATCCAGGATATCCGCAGAAAGCTCCGGAGGTGTCTGTTCCAAAGCCTGCTTCACTGCTTCAATAACGGTGGAAATCGGCTCATTAAGTGCATCACGAATCTCAGTGGAAGTAATTCTTAAGGTTTTGGGAATACCTGCAACCAGATCTCTTCCCTTTACCTCCATCTCTAACTCATCTTCCAGAGGGAATGCAGAACCGATCTGCATCTTTATCTGCTCAGCAGTACTTTCACCGACTAACAGGTTATAAGTTTTTTTCAGATACGAAACAATTGCCTCATCCATCTCATCACCACCGATTCGCACAGACATATCACAAACCATCCCATTAAGTGCAAGCACGGCAATTTCAGCGGTTCCCCCCCCGATGTCAATTACCATGTTTCCAGAAGGTTCATTGACCGGAATACCCATTCCTATTGCTGAAGCCATCGGCTCGGCAACCAGGTATACCTCTCTCACCCCTGCACTCTCTGCTGAATCCACAACAGCCCGTTTTTCCACTTCGGTAATCCCTGAAGGTACCCCGACAACCGCACGAGGACGAAAATAGAAACGATACTTCTGAACTTTCCTGATAAAGTATTTAAGCATTTGCTCTACCAGATCAAAATCAGCAATCACTCCATCCTTCATTGGACGAATCGCTTCAATCTCCCCTGGAGTTCGGCCAAGCATTCTTTTGGCTTCCAGCCCAATAGCAACAACTTTCTTTGTGCTTTTATCGATTGCCACCACCGATGGCTCATCTATAAGAAGGCCACGTCCACGTACATAAATAAGCGTATTAGCAGTTCCCAGATCGATTCCGAGATCGTTTGATAAGAAGGGAAATCCCATATCGATGCCTCATAGGTTTACTTGTTTTATCCTGCCCAATATTAACCAGGATATAAGATTTTATATTGTAATTCTGAAAAATACAATAATATACTAAGGTTTCGGTAGACTAAATAATAACTTTTCCAGATATGATTATTCAGGAAGGCTACAAACAGGAACCAACTGCTCACTCTTTTATAGTATTACTGTCCACTGGTGCTGAGGTCTGGACCTCTTTTTTTTCAATAAATGTAGAGTCAGACTGGCGACTGGCATCAGCTTTTACCTCTTCTGCAATAGTCGCAGAATCAGCAGCGGAAGGTGAGACTTTCTCAATGATAACAGAATCGGAGTAAGTTTCTTTTCCAGAACTATTTTTCAGTTCAACATCAGCCGTCTTTGCTGAATCCTCACTTTGAAGTTTATCATGCAGTTCACTACCATCGTCTTCATCATCACCCAAAGGCTCCTCTGGTATTATAACCGTATCCGGTTTCGCTTCAATCGAATCATCAGTTTCCTTAACAGTATCAGCCACTTCAGGCATCAGATTGATACTATCAGCTATTACCGGTGTGGTCTCCAGAGAATCGATGACTGGTGATATCGCCTTTGATGAGTCTACAGCTTTTTGCGCTGCCACCTTTCTTTTGCTAACAAAAGGTAACTCGTAAGTTAAACCCATCGTCCATTTCATCTCCAGATCTCTCTCGTGACGGATCGGAATAAAAGCGACATCATAGTTTAAATTTACCAATTTCAAACCAATTCCCATAGTCAAAACATCGGTAGGATGGTTTATCCTTTTGCCTAAACGCAGAGCCAGCATAGGTAATACCCATGCCTCAAGTCCTATCGGAACCATTAATTTTTCATAATTAAAGCTATAAGCGATATCGGTTGAAACCGTATAAGGGATTTTTCCTTTAATTGAATCTGCCCAGCTTAGCCCCGCTCTGGCATTCATCGGAAGCTTATCCTTGCGGAAGTGATCATCTAAAGAATCAATGAAACCGGTATTACGGCCAGCAAAATGAAGTATTGCAACACCTGCAACCAGCTTCTCAGGAATCACCTTATAAATGGCTCCGACGCTTCCGGTAAGACCATAAGAATAATCATTGGCAATCCGCTCATGAATCCCATTAACAGCCAGCCCTATAGCTAACCGCTCTTTTTTGAACCCTGCACTTAATGTGGCCATTAACCCCTGCTCTGACCCATAAGCATCTTTAGGCCCTCTCTCATCGGCATAGGAAAATTCAATAGACTGACTTTGAAAACTTGCCCCCAAAAACCATTTGGGAAAATTGCCCGACAGTTCCACCAGCCCTCTTCCCAAATCTTCAAATAATTTTCCGAACTCAAGAGAAACGTAAGGTCTGTTTAGAGAAGGTAATGCCGGATTGAAAAAGGAAAAACCACCACCATTTAATAGAGCAGTGCCCGCAGAACCCATTGCGGATGTTCGGGAATTGATTGGCTCCTCAATAAATCCATAGTATGCCTCAGCAGCCAGAGTATTCCCGGTAAGCAGCCCAGCTATTACCAAGCAAATCACTAAAACGCCTTTACACATCTTTTTCTCCGATGCAAAATACACTTCTAAAAATTCCATTGAACATCGATCTGCTGATCTATCCCTGCCCATAGCTTATCTGTAGATATTCCGTAATTGAGCCTGATTCCATTGTGCCATCGCTGCATATCCAGAGAGAAACCTGCTGTGATTTTAAAGGGAAAATTGCTCAGGTAACTATCGCGGTCCCTTAACAGATCACCATTTATCAACAGTTCTCCCAAACCCGCCCTGATAAAAAACTTCTCCCAGTTTCTCCACTCAAAGCCAGTGCCTAAGACAGCCTGCGGACGTTCGAGAGTTTTGAACTTGCCATCGAAAAGATAAGCCTTCATATCCATTGTCCAGAACAGGGGTTTATCCAGAAATGATCCCTGGTATTTACTTGCCAGGGTGAGCGAAGGATACGCACGTTCCTCAATCTGAGCGGAATTGCCACTATTTAAGTCCACAGTCCAGGTCATCGACGCCCCTACGTCCTTCAATACCGCAGCCATGGTCCAGACTTTACTGACCTGATACACGACAGCAAAATCCAGTGCTCCAATATCAGTGCAACTGGAATACCCCATACGATTTCCTTCAATATAGGTTGGGAGTTGCTGGAAACGGATATTAATTGCCAATCCTGCACTCATTTTACGGCTTAAATAATAACTTAAGGCTATCTTACCTGTAAAAGTAGTGTAGCTGGCACGTTCAAGCGGATTTTCATTTTCATCATAAAGTTTGTTTAAAAAAGGATCACCCCGGTATAAAAGCATCAGCCCCAGATCAAGCCTTGGAGGGATCTTGAATTCAAAAGCCCCAAAAGCATCTGTACGTCCCAATGACCGAAGCCCTACTCCCCCACTAAGGACTTTTCCCTTATGAAATGACATTGCAGCAGGGTTCCACCATGGAGAAAGATATTCGGGCAAAGCAGAGTTTGCCCCTGCAATCGCCATAGCCGCAGCACCAGCCCAGGGCCTGAGATAAGCACCGGAACTCCCACCAACAGTCGATGCGCCGGTTCTAGCCACTAGTAATAAAAGAATGACTACGCCAGAAGTGACCGCATTTATCCGTTTATTTTGCCACCACAATCTTTCCAAATGCCCGCTCTCCGATATCAGTTGAAATTCTATAATAATAAACACCGGGCGCAACCATCTTGCCTGCAGAATTGCGACCATCCCACCAGTCTTCACTTTCTACAGTACTGCGGCCATGCTCTCCGCCACTATTTCCTGCACGCCTGAACTTTTTGCTGATAATGGTTTTTACCAGATCCATATTATAATCATAAACTTTTATAGTAACATTGGCATTTTTGGAAAGGTTATAAATAAAAACAGTACGACTGTTCTGATCATACATATCGGCAACCAGTAACCCCGGACGGGCATAGGTCTGTTTCAAGCCAGATTTGACCGGCGGCGCACGTTTTATTTGATAAAAAGTAACATTCTTAGCTGGGGGATACTGCCAGTTGGCCAGAAATGTTCCATCAGTTGAAGCCAGAATTAAATATCCGGTTGAATCGGTCAAACTGATGTAATGAAGATCAGTCAACACAGGTTCTCTGATTGCAAAGTTTCTGGTTATCCAGTTTTGAAATACGGAGGTATTAATAACAGCAGGCCTGGAAATAAGCGAATCTGCCAAACTGTCCTGAAAAGCACTTATACCACTTTCGGTAAGGGCAAAGTAGTAATGTCCGGGGCCGAAAACTACATCGTATACAGATTGTTCCAGCACGGAGCACCATTTTTTCTGGGTTTTATTGTATTTGGCCAGAATGAGTGTGTCTTTCAGGCTTCCGCCTATCCGTTTTTTCACCCTTATCCTGCTAAGCAAGAGCCCATCATCCCCGGGCTGCGGGTAAACCGCTTCAAATCCATTAAATTGCAATTCGCTATTGACAAGCTGTGTCGAAATACTGCTGTCCCATGAGGAATCGATAGTGGAAAACCGCCAAATTCTGGCTGGAGTAATTGTCATTACATCGTTGCCATGCCGCTCTACCCCAATCACCCTGAGCATGGTATCGGGCTTTGATTTTGATCCGACGAATTCATTTACAGGTATACTGGAAGAATTTCCCGGAGAGAAGGCACTCTTTGTCTGATTTTTATAATCCCATCTCACTAATCCTGCATCCATGCTGGCAAAATAAAAGGCATTATTAATCCAGACCACTTCTGTGGCAGTTAAATCATAAGATGAGGAGTCAACAGACCAGCCCAAGCTTATATCCTGTTTGTTAATAGAATTCCCACTACGGTTGAAAAGGAGTACAGGGTTTGGCTGCCCGGATTTAAGGGTATCAAAACAAATCACAAGCCTGCCATCACCATATGCTAAATCGCGAATGTCTGATTTGATGCAGCCTAATGTGTAAGAAAGCCAGTTATTATCCTTATTAAGCGATATACTATCGCCGCCGTGAATAATGGTATTTACTGCGAATTGATTGCGCGCATCTTCCCACACCAACGTCCACAACGTATCGGCTTCACCTGTAACCGCTAATACATTATTAGATGTGATCCCTTTGCCGCTTTTGCAATCAGCGGTAACAGAGAGTGTAGAAAAAACAAGTGCAATTCCGGCAGAAACCCTTAACAAATTATTTACGGTTATCGAGCACCTGCGCGTCTTCCGGAACTTCAAATGTAAAAACCTCCTTCGGTATTTTTGCACCGAATACTGTTTTTTTGAAAGAGTATGTCTGGATATTGTCATTCCGGTCAGTTATCTTCAATTGCTGCACTTCACCGGATTTTGTAATTACCCGTATCTCTATTTCTTTATATTGCGACTTCGTTGAATCATCGGCTGACCATTTCAAAACTGTTCCGGCCGCAGATGTCTCTACCTCTTTATAAGAATATCCGGTAAGAAATGCAGATAACAGTTGCGATGGATGATATGAAAGCTCCAGATTGCAGAAGTTATCGATTACCACCTGTTTGCCAGCTTTGTTATACTGCCAGTAAGTAGTACCATCACTGACAAGGATATCATTTCCCAACTCGACTCTGAAACTGTTCTGGGGAGCCAGAAAAATTCGACCTTTTTTGGTCTCATCCCTCTCCCTCACACTCCACCAGGTGTGCAACTGAAATTGCGCTTCAATAAACGAACCCGATGTGTACTTTTTTAAAATCAGTTTCATCACTGCGGGTTCGTCTGAAAAAACCTGACTGACTAAAATTACTATAGGTAACAGAGGAAAAAGAAATTTTGCCATAATTTTTACCGCTTCTGTACATTTTTTAGAGGGTGATAGTTAACCGGCTCCCCAGTCTTCGAAGTTATAAAGGAACCGATTATGGGCAGATATTAGTTAAGACGCGCCAGAATCTCTTCCAATTCATCGGGCTTCACCCTTACCTCCCTTGCCTTGCTTCCATCGGAAGGACCCACAAACCCTACACGCTCCAGCTCATCCATTAGACGCCCGGCCCTGGCATAACCGATCTTCATGCGCCTCTGCAACAAAGATGTAGATCCCTGTCCGATACTGACAATTGTTCTGGCCGCCTCCTCAAAGAGCTCATCACGGTCACCATTATCAAAAATTCCATCCTCAGCCCCAGAGTCTCCCATCTCTTCATGGAAACTCTCTATTCTAAAGACATCAACCTCCTGCTTGCGAATCTCAGCCACAATTTTTTCCACATCCTCCTCTGAGATGAATGCACCGTGAAATCTTTCAATTTCTGGAGCCCCGTTTCGCAGAAAGAGCATGTCACCCATTCCCAGCAACTTCTCAGCCCCCACATGCCCTAAAATGGTGCGGGAATCTGTGGACTGAATCGTTCTGAAAGCAATTCTGGATGTCAGATTCGCCTTTATTGGACCTGTAATAATATCTACTGAAGGACGCTGCGTGGCTACGATCAGATGTATGCCAACAGCACGAGCCAACTGTGCAATACGCTGAATCAAGACCTCAACATCCTTTGATGCGGTCATCATCAGATCAGCCAGCTCATCGACTATGATAACGATAAAGGGAAGAGGTTTATTGTCCTCCTCCGATAATATTTCTCCAATTTTTCCTGAAGCCAGACGTGAATTAAAGGAATCGATGTTTCGGGCACCCACTTTTGCCAGCATCCGGTAACGACGTTCCATCTCCCTGACTCCCCATTGAAGTGCCTTGACGGCTTCTTTGGATTCTGTTACCACCGGGGACATCAGATGCGGAATACCCTCATAAAAGGCCAGCTCCACTTTTTTGGGATCTATCATTATTAACCTGAGCTCCTCAGGTTTTTTGGTCATAAGCAAACTACATATAACAGAATTAATACACACGCTTTTACCCGAACCGGTCTGCCCTGCAATCAACACATGAGGCATCTTGGTAATATCACTGACATAAGGAGCACCTGAAATATTGGTTCCCACTATAATTGGCAGCTTAGCCTTACTCCTCTTAAAAGCTTCCGCCTGCAGAATATTCTTGAAATGAACGATGACCCGCTCTGCATTCGGCAGTTCTATTCCTACAGCAGATTTGCCAGGAATCGGTGCCTCAATACGAATCCTCTGACCACCTACTGCCATAGAAATATCATCATGAAGACTCAATACCCGGCTAACCTTTATCCCGGGAGCAAGCTCAATTTCATAACGGGTCACCACAGGCCCTGGACTTACAAATACCACCTTCCCCTCAACCCCGAAATTCATCAGTGTCTTCTCAAGAGTAGCAGAATTTTTTTCGATTGCTTCCTTATCCACCATACTTGATAAAGGTGGAGGGTCTGGCAACACAGAGGAATCTGGTATTACATAGGATTTGCATGGTTTGCCTGGCTTGGAAATACCTTCTCCAGAACCCTTTCCCAACCCCGAGATTTCACCACCATACTCATTTTCCTCATCCTCCGGATCTACAGGTGCTTCTATAGCCCCGATTCTCAAGCCAGGTGGCATGAGGTTTTGATCCTGCTCCATATCATCTGAATCAACCTCTTCTGTCTCGATAGACATTATTTTCAGTGGCTCATTTTTCTTTGCCCGAAAAGCCGCCAGTTCTTGTTCAAGTTGAAGTCTGGCCTGCTCCTCTACATCGTTTATATCCTTCAGAGGCGGCCCTGCCGATTCATCTTTAGCTGCAATTTCCTCTTTCTTTGGTTCATTTCCTTTATTTTCAGATATTTTTTTCTCTTTTTCCGTTTCAGAATCTTTATTAAACAACTCTCTCGCAGTTTCTTTCTTCTGTTTTTCTCTCTCTTTCTTTTCAGCTGCTTTTGCTCTTTTTTCCGCTTGTTTTTCAGCTCTACATTCTGCTACAGCCTGAGCTTCAAGCTCTCTTTTCTGGCGACTCTCCTCCATTGACTTCTGCACCTTTTCCCAATACAGCTTTAACCATTCCAATAACCAGGACAATCCCGTTCCCATAAAACCGATTATACGCTGAGGTGGAATTCTGAAGCAGGAAAGAATAGTGATAATCAGTGCCAGTCCACCAAGAAAATAAGGTCCAAAACGATACATGCCAAAGAGGGGATAAAAAATTACCCGCACAATAGTAACCCCAATGAGGTTATGGGGTGCACTGAAGCTTTTTCCAGAAGAAGCCATCTGAGGCAAATAGTGGATGGCTAAAAGAAGGCAGATCTGCAGGGTGAACATGATCCAATAATAGAAGGTTCGAAATCTCAGCAGATCTCCCCGCAAACGCAACCATCCAATATAGCTGATAGAAAGCGGAAAAAAGAAAGCCGGAATTGGACCGAAAAGATAGATTAGCCCCATTGAAAGAGAGGTTCCAAAAAAATGTCCCAGAATATTTGCATCCCTGTTAGCAAAATGAGATATGAGTGAAATAAGAGTTAATACTCCTGAAGCCAGGAAAATAAGCCCCCAGATCTCATGCCCGAAATCGGAGTGAGTAACAGTTGCAGCAGTTTGCTTTTTCTTCTTTCCCATAACAGCCTAACTAAGAAACAGCTTTTCCACATTATATAATGAAAAACGGATTGTCTTTGCTTTTTCAGAAATTTCTGGATAATCGGTAATTTTGGCATATTCTTCGATTACCCGCGAAGCCTCCTGCGCCCGCTTGCAGGATGCAGCCAGGATATCGGTTACATTTTCTCTTTGAAGCTCTTCGGGGCGGTTTTTATCGGCAAAACAGTCGCTAAAGGTGTTTCTTCCTTTTAAAAGAGGCTCTCTTCCAAGGTATAGCTCAATTTCTTTTACCGAGTGTCTGAGTTTTTTCAAGGTAAGCGCAACCGGGGCATCATTTTTAAAGAAACGGTAGTACTCCTCAATTACTCTTAGTGCTTCCCGCAGCCGATTAATGTTGGCATCAAGAACTCTGTAGATTGAATCGGATTCGGTCATTGGAGTGTTGTTAATGCTTGGTTATTGTTAAAAATCCGTTAAATTCAGGCACTGCAGGTGACGGAGGAAACTGAGGAATATTATTTAGTTTCCAGGGTTATCATCCACCGAAGTCCCGAATCGGGAAATATAGATAATGCAATCAGAGGAGGGGCCAGTGAAGTTAGCCGATGGGGCGAGAGGTATGGATTAAGCTGAGATTGATAAGGCAGGTGTTTTCTTATTCATTATATAGGCCATATGAGGGGGTGAAAATTTTGGACTGGGAAATGGAGGAAGTTCCGTAAGGAGGGGGACGGAGAAAACTCAGGATTTTTGTGAGCCCTGAATATGTAATATACAGAATCGGTAGATTTTAGAATCGATAGGTTTTGAATTCAGGTTTTTTTTGTGATTAAATGCCGAAGGGACGGAGGAATCTATGAATATTGATTCCATTTTCGCTTTTCCACAGTCGCAGATTAGTACTATTTGACTTAAATGCAGATTTTTATAGTTATGAGTGACGGAGGAAACTTTTTCCCATTCGTTTCCTTATCAGATGCTTCTACCCTTGGCCCATTTTTTGTAGCTTTTTCCTCTAAACACTTCCCTCTCTTCACCACCAACGAAAACCGAGGTAAGAAATGGCCAGGAAACCCAGACTCTGCGTTTCAGATGTCATTCACCATGTCATTGCCAAGGTCATAGATTCCCGGGTCCTTTTCTGTGATTCCACCGATAAAGATAAATTTATAGACCTTCTTAACAAATTCCTGATCACTACAAAATTTGAGCTTATGGGAATAGCTTTCTACCCCCAACATTACGAAATGGCCCTGCGTTTGAATCATTCTCCAATGAAAGATCTTTTTCAGAGATTTCATAGCGCTTATGCCCGCTATTACAATAAAAAACATGGTTTTGAGGGTTATTTTTTTCAGGGAAGGCCTAAATCTATACCAGTTGAAGATGGTCCCTATGCTCAGCAGCTTATCGCGTATCTTCACACCGGCCCCACCAGAGCTGGACTGTGCAAAACTATCGAAGAGCTGGATAATTTCAAAGACTGTACTCATTCTGCAGTAATGGGAAACAGCCATTTCCCGAATCTGAGAATCGATCAGATTCTTAAGCTTTACTCCAGCGATGGTGTTGTCGATCCTAAAGTCTTCTACCACAAAACTATCCAGCAGATGATGGAAAAATGCGACTTATTTCAGGATTTTCTCGAAATGCTAAAGGCTTCCAATGAGGACAAACAGAGCATGTTTAAGTCCGGTTATTGGATCATCGGGAGCCCTGAATTTATAAAAGATGCACTCAAACAGGACAGAGAGAAAAGAATCCGCATGGCCAATTATGTGAGAACTAACTGGGATCATGACAGATTGGCAGAGTTTGTTTTTTCCAGGATGCCGGTTTCGGTAGATGATATAAAAAGAAGAGGAAGGCAAAATGCGCTCTCAGAAGCTCGCAAGCTATACTGCTACTTTGCGGTAACTATACTTGAGATGACAACTCTTAGTACTGCAGAAAAACTGAATGTAACCAGTACTGCTGTGTGTAGATTGGCAAGAGAGGGGAAAAGTATTGCTAAAAACAAGGGCATAGAATTATTAATCGACTAAAAAAGAGATCTGCCTGATGATAAACTTAACTTTTTTAATCCCTGCTTTAGTATTGTAAATAAAATTATTTACACGACAAACTCAGGCTAAGGTTTTTGAAAAAAAAAAACGTTAGAATTCCAATTTCGAAGGTTTAAATTTTTTCTTGAGTCCTGCATTTAAATTTTTTCCTGGACTGGTGCTATTAGAGTTTAGTTAAGATTTTGTCGATTTCATAGCTTTCTTCCGTCTTTTTCAATAAAAGGGACGGAGGAAATTTAATTTTGATACATCTCTGTAGTTTTTTCCGACTACACTCAGTGAATCCAATCCTTTATTGACTTGCGCGTTACTGTCTCCAGCCCACATTCATTCTCCTTTTCCTGCCTTAACACCTACAGCTTAAAAAACCGATTTTCAAGGGAAGGATACCGCCCCCTAAAGAGTAATTCTGTAGCATTTATCTACCGTCTCGCATTTTCCTCCGTTCCCAATAACAGGAACTGTGAAAAATTAGCGACATCTTCAAAAAAATCACCTGAAAGCATTTACTGTAGAAATTCACTTACCGTATCGAAAAGTTTCCTCCGTCCCTCAAAAACAGTAGAAGTAATGACTCCCCACACCTTTTTGCACAAGTGAAGTTTTTCCAAACAATGTACACACTTCATAATCTGAACATTCATCCCGATTACTGACCTCAATTTAATCATTGCTGCATTCACAAAAATTGAGTGCTGTTAATATCTCATGACTACCAATCCTCCTGATAACTTTCCATAAAATCTCTTTATGTGTGCATTTAAGCCGCAGCGCCCAGGTTACCAGATATGGAATTGCAGCATGTTTTTTAAATCAATGCTGTGGTTGACACTGTTGATGGCGAAAATTGCGGAAGTGGCACCGGGTATGCCACATTCCGCATGGCTAATCGCAATGGTAAAATCGGTGATGACTGGCCGCAAAATATTTTTGTTCATTATGTGCGAGCGCGAAAGGGTGTCGTGGCATTTTCTCAGTCTCCGAAAGCGGTGGTGCGGTGATAGATATCATCGATATTGCGGGTACCGAAAGCAATTCTATTCTTCTGGAAAATGCATACAACGTGACACTGGCAAAGGTTTCGGGAATTATCGAAGAAAGTGATTTGCGTATAGCAGCACGGGCCAATGAGTTTGAAAACAGCCGCGACATTACAATTCAGAATTTCACTTTGAAAGATTGCAACCTTAATGAGAATCCCTGCGGCAAAAACGGCGTTTTCAGAAACATTAAATTTGAAGGTCGTTCACGTGAAAATATCTGCAGTAAAATCATTGATGATTCGGTATCATCAAATCTAAGCCATCGACCACCAGTCAATGCAGAGCAGTCTTCAATGCAAAAATATCCGGTTCGACCCTTTTGATCCGTTTAACCAGGTTCTCTGCACAGAAAAAAGGATTGTCACACTTACAGATAATCTCATTCTGTGGGCAGGTACTCTTTCAGACAAATATTACGGATCACCTGACAGAATACCATGCAGATCTGTCAGCGTTTGCCTGGGGTGTTTACACGATCAGATATGGAAACCAGGCACGCCAGGTTGTCTGGTATGGGCGAAATTGAATGAATCGGGATCTGGACATTCGGTTTGTTTAAAACGATGTAGAGACAAGGCATACCTTGACTCTACATTCACGGATAGAATCCATTCGGTACCCGATATAATCAGATATCAATTCATCTGTCGACAGACAGTCTCCCGATCGATATTCTCCTTCAGTGCATCCTTAAAAGAACGATTCAGCTCAATCATCTCTTCAGGCGAGTCATCATTGACTGCAATTAATATCGGTGTGGGGTTCTCGAGATAACCCATAACAGCGACATTCTCAAATACCATACCTCGCCAGGGTACCGCCTTGACCAGCCGCTTCTTAATCCATCCGGTTTCGCCCGTTGATTTCATGATTTTTAAATTCTGTTTTCCAGTTTCAACCACCTGCAGCCTATCAACTGTTCCGACTGTAAATATCGGAGTATCCCGGCCATTGGTGGTCCTTCTTTCGTAAACACTCGTATTTTCTGCTATTGCAGCCACATAGGTGACTTCTGCATTAATTAGGACAACCATTACCAGAACGATTAATGCAACAATCAGCCTCTTCATACCACCCTCCTTTTGTTGGATTATTCCTGACACTTCTTTTGCGGAGAAAAACTTTGGTACTTAATTTTTAAGTTTGATATTTTTTTCCTCCGTCCCCAGCGCCTCCGGAGACGCCAAACCCGGGCATCCAGTATTCAAATACACCTACACCTTACACTCTCAACTGCGCGCCTGTTTCTGCACCCACGAGATATATGTCTTGAACAAGCTGGTTCTGCTCTGACAAACCTCCGGTGCAAGATTCTGCGCAACCTGTACCGCATCAAAATCCACATAAACAGTGCCTCCTGCACCAAGCTCTTGCAGTTTATCACGATGATACCTGTGGATCACTTCTGCATTTCCCTCAAACACCGCGACTTCAGTTTCCAGTTCTGTCACCACTACGCGGGTAACTGCTCGTTTTGAAAAAACTACCGCTGCGTGCGGTGTTGCCACAGTGATAGTATTCGGTTCGATTCCTGATACATCAAAGCTGACATTGCCCTGCGAAAGTATCACATGGTTCGGAAATTTTTTTTCTCCCTGTATTATCCGTATCTTAGACCCCTCTTCGGAGAGAAAAAACGTACCACCGGAGAGATGATATATTGATTTCCCATTACGACTGGACACAAGATTGACAAAGTTTGGGTAAGATTGAACTGACTTGTCTTTACGTATTATTGCAATATATAAGCCAGCAATGACAAGTAACAAAGTCGCCGCTATTGCATAGAGCTGCATCCAATGTCCAGTCAATACTTTTTTGTCTTCCCTTCCAGGGAATACTGGCTTTGCCATAACTTTGTCCAGTGCTGTAATAAAGGACTGGTCGGCCTCTGAAGAAGTACTAGCGTTATGCAACAGTGCATCAACCCCTGACTCACGCTCCAGCTCGCATCGAAGCTGTGGATCATGAATAAGCATCTCATAAAAGGTAGCTAAAGCCTCTGTGTCCATTTTTCCACTCAGAAAGCGCTCTATCTGTTTTCTGTTTTCGCTTTCACTCATCATACTTAAACCCCTTTTTTAACAGTTCCTTTTTCAATCGTACACGTGCTGCACTAAGCCTGACAAAGAATGCAGGTATCGAGACCTGTAGTTTTTCTGCAGCCTCCTCACCAGATTTCTGTTGCAGATAATACAGCTCGCAGGCCACCCTCATTCCCTCTGGTAACTTTGCAACCGCATCGAGTACTGTGGTGCGGCTTTCTTTGTCAATAACACTTGAGAGCCCGTCTGCGGCGTTAAGATCAGGAAAGATCTCTCCAACCTGCTGTACTGGTTCGATTTTTTTCCGATCTCTGGCATGCCTGCGGTTCGAATCGATACACTGGTTTGCCGCAATGCGGTAGATCCATGTGGAAAACCGGCATGTACCGGTAAACTCCACTATTGATCCTGCCACCTTCATGCAAATATTCTGCATAACATCCTCTCTGGCCGTGTCATCCCATGCAAATCTGCGAACCACTGCTTCAATTAATGCCCTGTGCATCATCAGAAGCTTTCTGAGTGCTTTACGATCTCCGTGCTGCGCAATTTCAATCAGTTCTTTCATGTTCACCCTGTTATATTGGACGATATTAACTGGAAAATATAAGGTAGAAAAAACATGCCCTGTCTCTACACTTTATTGCAAAAATAATCCACCGCGACGTGAACCACAGGATTCCACAAGCAGACCTAACCGATCACAGAAATTATAAACAAACAATCTTTGTACTTTATAGCATGTACCTATTCTCACGGAATAGACCATTATTTCTGAAATTTATTATGTTAATTCCAGGTTTTATCTTTTATTAATCGGATCTTTAATAACTATTTTTCAGCTTTATTAGTTGCTACATCAATAGTTATGATATTATCTTTACATTATTGAATCGTTTCGCGTACCAATGTTTGAATGAGGATAAATCATCGAAAAAACGACATAATAGTATCTCTCTTCTTTAAAAATGAGTTTCCAACAGGTGGTAAAGATTTGTAAAAGTAATTGAAAAGTTTCCTCGTTCTTACCAGCTTGAAGAATCCCGTATCACTTAATAATCTTCAAAACAGTCAAAGGAGTGGACATGAGTAATTATGAATTTGACCCACAGGCCTTCTGGATTGTAGTTGCATCTTTTTTTGTCGTGATCATTTCCGGAATAAGGATTGTTCGTCCCACACACCGAGGCTTGATCGAATGTCTAGGCAAATATAGTCGATTTGCAATGCCGGGTTTCCACTGGATAATTCCTCTTGGAATTGATAGAATGTACAAAATCAATATTACCGAACAGATGACTGAATCAGGTCCTCGAGAAATGATTACCAATGACAATCTGAATGCTCTTATAGATGCTCAAATTTACTTCAGGGTCAAACCAGATGAGGAAAATGTAAAAAAATCTCAGTACAATGTTTATAATGTTGATGTGCAAATCGTAGCATTAGCAAAAACGACCCTTCGAAATATCATCGGTACACTTACAATGAAATCGGCAAACAGTGAACGAAACAAAATCAATGATGCTCTTTATGAAACTCTTACAAAAGAAACTTCAACCTGGGGAATCGATATAATAAGAACTGAGCTCAAGCAAATTGAGCCACCTAAGGATGTTCAGGAAAACATGAATAAAATCGTAAAGGCAGAAAATGACAAAATTGCCGCAGTCGATATAGCCACCGCTGCTGAAACAATCGCTGATGGTCAAAAAAGAGCAAATATCAAACAAGCTGAAGGTATAAAACAAGCTAAAATTTTACAAGCTGAAGGTGAAGCTGAAGCTATCCGTTTGGTAAATGAAGCTGCCAACCGATATTTCACTGGCAATGCACAAATTTTGAAAAAATTGGAAACCGTTCAAAAGGCTCTCGAAGAAAACACCAAAATCATTGTCCCCTCAAATCAGGATTTGGTTAATGTCATAGGTGATATGGCCGGAATTGTACCCACCAAAAGAGAGCTTCATAAGCAGGAGACTACAAAAAATTATCAACAGATCGAAAATGAAGAAAAAAGTGTAATGGCTTAATGAAAGTCTATTTAAGACCCGGTTGGTAGCGTTTATATCAGTCGGGTCGTTCCTCCGTCCCTCCTGCTGCTGATCCGTACAATCCCCAGACTTTGCCTACGGTTACACAATATCGCATTATCAGTGCAAAGCCAGTCATCGCACCTCCTATTTGTGAAATTTGATTGACCCGGCCCATAACAGGCAAAATTCACGGCTAAGCCTCCGCTCAGAAAAGCCGCGCAATTTTTCCTCCGTCCCCCAAATAATTCCCCAAAACAAGGGACGGAGGAAATCCTGGCAGCATCTCTTCATTTACTCCTATTCACACCCGGCAAAATCAACTTACCTTTGACTTCCCCTCTCCCATCTTCTCCCAGTTTCCATAATACCCCTGTTCCTCCACCAGATGAATCACTCTTTATATTGTATACCTGCTTGGTTAGTCCCGAAACACTCAGAATTACTATCTCTCTTATTCCTAAATTATTGTCATTTTAATAAATTTCATGTTATATTAATTTATTGTCTTTGCTGATGTATTATTGTTTTAAGGTCTTTTAAAATCAGGGAGATTCTTTTGTAGATGAAAAGCACTACTGATGCAGAAAAAATAATCGGAATTCTGATTGAAAACCCAAATGGTTTAAAAAGAGATCAAATCTTAAGGAAAACTGCCCTAGGCAGTGAAGCATCATTTTACAGAGCCTTAAGAACTGCAAAAGATATAACAAATAACGGCATTTTCTGCAGTCACGGTAAATATTTCATCTCTGAAAACTGTTACTCTCCAGAAGAAAACCGACTCTTGCTGCATGATGATGAATTAATTGCCCTTATCTCTGTATATCACATTATTTCAGGAATGACCTCCAATATTCTTCACCAGGTGATAGAACCAATAAGAGATAAGATTAACAAGCTGGTTAACATTTCTGTTAAAAACCCCTCAAAATGGGTGGAAAAAATCCGCATTCTGGATTCACATTACCGAAAATTCGAAAAAAGTGTCTTTTTTAAAATTGCTCAGGCAATTGCCAGAGAACGCGTCATTAAGTTCCAATACACAGATCACGCCGGTAATCAGTCCACAAGGACCGTATCACCAAAACAACTTGTAAGGTATAAAGATAACTGGTACCTTGATGGATGGTGTCATAATAAAGAAGGTTTACGCATCTTCTCTCTGGACTGCATAACAGTTTTGAAATTTGATAACAAGAAGTATTTCACACCTGAAGATTATATTATAAAGGAAATTTACGGTACATCTTATGGTATTTTTTCCGGAATCCCAACCGCAACTGCAAAAATTAAATTGTCGGGTAATGCAGCAAGATATGCTCTGAGAGAAGTATGGCACCCCAGACAAAAAACAAATAAAATGGAAAACGGTGATATTATACTGGAAATACCATTCAATAAAACTGCGGAACTTATTGGATCAATACTGTTCTGGGCAGATGAAGCACAAGTTTTATCACCGGTTTCACTAAGAAATGAAATCGCTTCGCGCATAAAGAAAATGCATTCAACCTATCAGATTTAATCTGCTGAGCAATATTTAATCCCTTTCATTAACAAAATATCTTTTTTTTAGTTTACTGTCAGCTATTGATAGTAGATGATTGTTATATTTATGCATACCAAAACTGTTGCTGTCCTTACGATTTATGGGTGCAAAAATAGAAGGGAGAGATAAATGCTCAAAATTTTTTTTGTCATTAGTGGTGTACTTTTGGTCGGATGCTCTGGTCCGGTGACAAATTTACGTAACCTGTCTGTTAGTACCGAGCTCAGGCAACAGGAAGAGATTGTGTCTGACCTGCTTTATAAGGCATCTCAAGTCTCAATGTACGGCAAACGCGAGGTGATAGCGCGTTTTGAAACAGGCCAGGACCTTAGTACCCTGAAGCGGAAAGTCAAACGTATCGACCGTCGATTTGATGTAGAAGTCATTGATTCCGGCTATTGCACCAAGTTTAAAGTAAGCTGGTAATTTGTTTTGACTGGAAGTATATAGCTGCAATTGGCGTAAGCATAGGTTATCTTCGGATGATAAAATCGAATGGCTTTCCCTTCAGATTCACACGATACCCCGAAAGACCCGAAAAAAAATATATAACAAGTGACAATTCAGAAGCTTAAGAACTAGTAATCTCCTGCTATTGTATAACGCAAAACAAAGCTCCAACTACCCCTTCCACCACTACGTCTTCCCCACGCGTGTGGGGGTGTTTCTTTACACGTACCTGCAACAGGAACAACAAACAAGTCTTCCCCACGCGTGTGGGGGTGTTTCTCTTCATGTTTGCAACAAAATTTATTTTCTTGTGTCTTCCCCACGCGTGTGGGGGTGTTTCTTGATCGAGACCGGCCAAAAGAGATGTTCGGCTGTCTTCCCCACGCGTGTGGGGGTGTTTCTTCGAGGCGGCTAAATGAATATCTGGTTATTAGGTCTTCCCCACGCGTGTGGGGGTGTTTCCTTGTGAGCATTATAAAGGCTTTGGATGCCTGTGTCAGGCAGACACTTAAGCGCTGGTTTTATGGCTTTTCAAGCACTAACAGCGAAACAAAAAGAATATGTTACCGGCTAATCGGGCCTCCCGAAAGCAGTTTGGGGATGCAGATATTTAATTATTTCAGAAAAATGGAAACAGGAACTCTTATTGAAAACTTAAGAAACGGCATGGTATTGCTTTTCGAAGAGTTTTATACTCCTCTTTATTAATTACTCTCTCATTTATTAAAAATAAAGTGAGTTTTTTCAGCTGTTTATCCGGCCTTATTCCAAATCAATATTATCATTTTGATACCACCCACATAAAACGTGCTTTGGATCAGTACCTATCCTGGTATGATTTTCCTTCCTGCGGTGTACTTGAAATCCAAATCTTTATCAAAGGAGCATTCAATATATTCATTTGAAGAAATTGAATCTGGTAAATTAAGTCAAAGTGAAGCTATGTGCATATATGATGTTCCTCGTCACTCCTCCAAATTAAAGTACCTCATGTCAACTACAACAATCATTTCCAGATTCCTTACATTCTTACTCGAAAGTGCCAGCATGCAAACAAAAAATCCAATTATACCTGCCAGTAAAAATATCATGGCTATGCCAGAGCCCTTGCCGCTGCCAAAGGAGTAATTCAAATTTCCAGGAATCATACCGATTGGCATAGCCGTCATCTGAATCGAATTTTGCAGTGTATACCCTTCCTTGAATAGAAGGAGCGATTTTGGGATTGCCACAAAGAAGTTTGAGATGCAGCGATGTCAGATATATAAGAATGTGCCGAAGAAAACGGAAAGTATCCAGTAAATCGGGCTTTTCCCAAATGCGATGATGACATTACCAAGCAGAAATGAAAATGCCAAAGAGATGATTTTAACAGCCCTGTTTTCTTAAAAGACTGAAAAACTAAGTGTAAAAAAAGCCCTCCAGTGCTCTTTCTGGGGTCCCGGCAATCTTTTTTAGGTTCCGTAACCTTGATTTAACATTTCCCGGCCTTGATTTAACATTTCCCGGCCTTGATTTAACAATTCCCGGCCTTGATTTAATATTTCCCGGCCTTGATTTAACAATTTCCGCCCTTGATTCAGTATTTTCCGGCCTTGATTTATAGTGCCCCGGTTTCCAGGTTACCATTTTCCATGTTTTTACCCTATTTGTGTGTCTCCGTTTCATATTCTTGTTCGTGTGATTCGTGTTACCTCCAATATTCTAATATAAAAGAAACACAAATGAGACCCGAATGAGGGAACACTAATGCACCACATACTCGAATTGATCTGTAGGTGGGTTCTTTTTCTCTTTGAATCCCCATTGATTTTTGAATTAATGTATAAATTTGCTTTTACGGAGAAGTGTTTTATGATCCCTTCAATCATCCTGTAATACACACATTTCTCTCTTTTTTCATTTTCGAAATCGTTTCGCAACGCCAAAAAAGAAGAAACAGTCCAAAGAAACACCCGATAGCCAGCTTCCCGTTGGCACGTTTTTTGTTTTTTAACATTAAGCCCCTCCCTTTTCACCAGAACGATTAAGGAGAGATCCTTATGGTTACTGCAGAAAAACCAATCACCGAAAAAACCAGCTTATCTGGAATCGCCTCCTTTTTCCCTTCCCCCAGAAGACACTTCACCAGAATCTACGAAGCGGTGATAGTAGGCGGAGGACCGGCAGGAGCTTATCTGGGGTATCTGCTGGCAACTCAGGGCAAACGGCCCATTATTATGGATCAGCCCTTCATCACCCAAAAAATCTCTTCCCTTATAACCGTAAATCAGCAAGTGATACAGAAATACCCCTTTTTACAGGATACCATCATCAAAAGCCATTTCGATCACAAACTTCATATTGTCTCTCCCTCCGGTCACAATGCCATTTTCGATGAACAATACAAGGCCCGCTTTACATCGGTTTCCAAACCCCAAATAACAAAACTTCTCCTTAACATGGCTATTGAATGCGGTGCAATTTACATCCCCGAAAAAGTAATCTCTATCAACAGAGAGCAGGGTTTGTGGAAAGTCCATACAACAAAACAGGAATTATCCGCACATATCCTGGTGGGTGCCGATGGAGTAAATAGTATTGTACGTAAAACAGTGCTGAAACCCTTTCAAAAAGATGAACTGGCAATAAGTGTGGGTTATCATGCCAGTGGTTCACTGGAGAAAACAACCCTGATGAAATTTTTCAATCATCGAGAAGGCTTTCTGTGGATCAATGGAGATGGTAGCAGACAAACAATAGGAATCACCGATACACTCTGTAATTCCAATGGATTGAAAAAAGATCTCGATGAGTTTCTGGCCACTCAATGCAAGGGACTAAAAACCTACAGAAAATGGAGCACCCTGAATCCTCAGGCCAGTTCACCCGATTTTTTCAAACAGCCCTGCACCGGCAATAACTGGATTCTTATCGGTAATGCTGCCGGACACACAAATCCTTTAACCGGAAAAGGGATGCTTCATGCGCTCTGGTCTGCAGAACTGGCTTCCCAGGCATTCCTTGCCTCAGAATTACGCCTTTACGATTCATTATGGAGACAGGAGTACGGAAAGGAATTTATGCGCATCAGTGACCAGAAAAAAAGATTCGGCAAGCCATCTTTACTTGATAATATCATTCGCTACGCCCATTGCAGCAAATCCCTTTCAAACATAGTCTTCGATCTGGTCACCGGTGAACAGAAAAAGATCTCTACAGGCAAAAGACTTCTTGTGGAAGCACCTAAAATACTGCTTGAACATTTCGATAGAGAGGTTCAGAGGTTCAGAGGTTAAAGAGGATCAGAGTTAAGGGTTTTGTACCACTATCGCATGGATATCACTTAAAAATTATCAGATGTATTTATCTTATTCTGCCTTTATGGTTTTTTTAAGGCATATCCCATCCCCACAAGTATTCCTCTCCTTTGCAAGTGAATGAACGGATAGTTTCACTTGCATAGCGGCCATAACCGCATGTCACTGCATCTGAAGAGGAAAGAACCCTGAGCGGGATTCCATTGATAGAGAGTATACGGGTGGTTGAATCATACAAAAGAGAATAACTCCCCATTCTGTATTTTTGTTCACTTTCTTTATTGAAGAAAGTTGTTTTATATTCATTTACTGCTTCATAATTCCCTGTGCGAAGAATCCATTCCTGAGGAGGTATGGCAGGTACAAATTTTTCTCCAAAATAGCCACTTATTTTACCTTCTGATCTAAGCAGTATTATTTCGTGTCCATTTATGTTGTGAAATTCCAAAATCTTTTTCTTGAATCGTTTCAGAGGTACTGGCACGAGATTAAAAAGCCTGTATTGGATGTGAAATGTTGTATCTGAAAGAGGCAGGAGTCGTACCGGTTTTCCGGAAAGGGAAAATAGCAGATAATCGTGCTTTTTCTGCATTTTCACTGTACCCTCACTGGTTTGATAGTATCCTGTAATCTCATCGTTTATTTTTGCAGATAGCTTTACAGTTTTTAATTTTTTGGCCTTTGTTTTGTTTAACTTTTTTCCGGTTTTTGCCATGTAAAAATTCTCCAGAATCTTATATCCGGCATCTTCAGGAATACCTGAGCCCTGTTCAGAATTAACTGTTAAAAAGATGCCCAGTCGTGATTCCGGGAGTGCAGCAAAAATGGTATGAAAAGGCGGAATTGTTCCCTCGTGAGAAATCAGCGGCTCAGGAATTCGAGTCTGATTAATAAGCCAGTAACTCAGTCCGACAGGATAAAAATCTAAAGGTATATCGGTATTCTGAGGTGTCCACATTTGTTGGAGTGCATTTTCATTCAGTATATGAGCTTTGTTAAGTGTTCCTCCACTAAAAAGCATTTTGACAAATAGTGAAAAATCCGCAGCACTGGATACTATACTGCCAGCTGGAATGTCTCTTATATACAATGGTTTTTCTTCCAGTTTACCGATATAACCCCTGGAAAATGCAGTCTTTATTTTTTCATGATCAAATCCGACAAAAGAATTATTCATGCCCAGTTTTTGAAAGATGCTGTCTTGAATGTATTCAGAGTATGATCTTTTACTAACCCTTTCTATTATTACACCAAGGAGTGAAAAACCGATATTTGAGTAGGAGAAAACAGTGCGAGGTGGGTAAGCAACAAATTCTTTTTCACAAAGAGCAACAACTGTACGATACATTGTATCTGCACCGTCACATTTGATATTACCGATCATCTGACCATTAGGAATATCACAAGGCAGACCGGATTCGTGTGTAAGAAGGTCCCTTACAGTAATCTGTCGGCTGTTAAAACGGGACTTAACCCTGAATTCTGGAATGTAAGCTGTTATGGGTGAATCAAGACAAATTCTTCCCTTTTCAACCATCTGCATTATTGCTGTTGCCGTAAAAAGCTTGCTTGTCGATCCAATCATGAATGTCGTGGAATCGGTAACTGGTATTTTCTTTTTCAGGTCAGCATATCCGAAACATTCCGAATATACGTAATCGCTTGAGCAACACATACAGATTACAGTCCCGCAGGACTTATACTTCAATAAGTATAAATAAACGGGAGTATTATTTCTGTGTTATCAGCGAACAGATGGATAAAGTGGTTTCTTTTCAGG
>JAEYNR010000024.1 GCA_023412475.1 Fibrobacterota bacterium
ATAGACCAGCTGCGCTCGATGCGACTTACCACAATGGCAGAATCACTTCAGAATCGCCTTTCCACCAATGATGCTGAGGGGCTTGAGCCCGCCGAGTTCGTAGCACTGCTTGTTGATGATGAATACAGTGCGAGGAAACGCCGGAAGATGGAACGCATGATCTCACGGGCAAACTTCAAACCTGACCAGGCAACCATCGAAAACATCCTTTACGAAGGGCAGCGGGGATTCATCAAAAAGGATATCATGAGATTTACAAATTCAGAATGGTTCGAAAACCGGCGTAACATCATCATCACCGGGCCAACCGGATGCGGTAAAAGCTATCTTGCCGAAGCTATTGGTTACAAGGCCTGCACGATGGGGTACCCAACACAAAAACTCAGATATGCAATACTTTTCGAAGAAATCCATTCGGCCAAAGGCACCGGGCAATACCTCAAGTACTTATCAAAACTATCAAAGGTGAAAGTACTCGTTATTGATGACTTCCTGATGTGCAGCATTGATTGTCGGGATGCCGAAACACTCATGGATATCATTGAGGAAAAAGACCAGACCGGTTCAGTGATCATAACTACTCAGTTTCCCGTTCAGAAATGGCATGCTCGGCTGCCAGATCCAACCATTGCCGATGCAATCTGTGATCGGCTGGTACACAGCGCTATACAGTTCAATTTGAAAGGAGAATCGCTACGAAAAAAAAACAAAATTATCACGCAAAATGACCGATGAACATTCCGGAATTATTTTAACCAGGTGGACGCTTTTTCGGGTAACCCGGACATCGGTCAAATTATCTGATAATTTGCGGTCAAATTAATGATAACGGGCATGTTTGGATACTCCGGCTTTCCGGGCTATTTGATTTATAGATGTTTCATTATAGCCGTTTTCTGCAAATAATATCTCTGCACTGTTAGTAATTGCCTCCTTTACCTCCTCTTTGAGCACCTGCATATCTGTCCCTTTATTTAATAATGACCATTGCGGTCATTATTATATAATTAATCTTTCCTCAAAGAGAAATCTTTTTTTATACCTGAACTTCAGTTCAGTTTAATTTTTTTTATAAATAAAGAACACAACAAAGAAACCCAAAGTGTACAGACTGTTTCAATCAACATTCCTAAAAGCCTCTATATTGTCCTATGCGGCGGTAGCGGAAACGCTTCTTCAGGGCGGTGTTCCTTCAGTTATTGCAATGTCAGCGAGTATCATTGATGAGTGCGCAACCTGTTTTACAGCCGCACTCTATGAGAACTCTCTTCATGGTATCCACTCCCGGTATCATTTCAGGAAGCGCGCAAAGCATTACGAAAATTCGAACTGCAGCGATATACCCAAGAGGGCAGAGCTCCTGGACAATGTCTCATTCCACAGCTTCTGCTTACAGAGAAGGTCGGAACTCTTGTTACCTCCGGTTCGGGCAAAGAGGGTTTGGATTTCTTCAGAGAAATCAATATTGTCAAGGGTGAAAAAGCGTTAGTTGATCTTCGTCATCAACACTAAAAAATGTGGGCAAATTACTTTTTTTGTCCAATTTTTTAGCTTTGATGTGCTATTTGTGTAACTTTGGTGAATAATTCAGGTAATACATATTTCCGAATTGACTACTTGGCACTTATCTACCTTGAATAAGCAGATTAACTTAGGCATAAATATTTTACCGAAAGCAGAAATACATCTTCTGGATGATGCTGCTCATCGTTGGTTTTTTCTCATGCAACAACAGATGGTTCCATTTTGAAATATTCGACATCTGTCAAAATTGTTACAGAAGGTAATCTATTAAAATTCAATGATTACAGATTCGGAAAAAAAATACTCCGATCCTTCAAATGGGAAACATACTCTTTTATACAATCAGATCTTCACGGCTTCGAAAGTATCTGCAGGGTTCATTATCTCAAATCTGGAATCCACCAGACGAAGCTCCCTGCTTGCTTCATTGTAAGTCTTTTCAAAAACGGTAAAGACAGAATTGGCCATTTTTTCAAGTGCATCAGAAGCATTATGAGACTGAAGATATCTGCCAAGAAAAAGTGCCGAAGTGAGATCCCCTGCCCCATTAGGATCGGGAATCATTTTGAGCCGGGGTGTGGTAATAATCCAATCCTCTCCCTTGTCAGAGAGATACATTGAAATTCTGTTGTCATCATCATTATTCTGAAAGCTTGTGATAAGCACGATCTGAGGACCTTGTTCTCTGATTTTGCAACATGCTTCACGGGCCTGAGCAATTTCAGATATCTCCATATCTGCAAGGTATTCCGCCTCAAACTGATTTGGAGTAACAATATCAGCCCTATTCAGTGCTTCATTTCTGATAAAATCCGGTATCGCCCGATGAACAAAGAACCCACGACCATAATCCCCCATCACCGGGTCAAGACAGTAAAGTGCTTCGGGCCGAATCGCTTTTACCCGATCGACAGCTTCGGTTATCGCCATCCCCACCTCAGTGGTCCCCATATAGCCACTCAGTACAGCATCACATGAAAGTCCGCCACGCTTCTCAATTCCCTGAAGAATATTTTTTATGTGCTGCGCCGAAAAAACATCTCCAGTCCATTCCCCGTATCCGGTATGATTAGAGAATTGAACAGTGTTAATGACCACGACTTCCTGCCCGATAAGCTCGAGAGGAAAAACAGCAGAACGATTACCTACATATCCAAAGGCAACGTGAGATTGAATTGAGAGTATCATTTTAATTACATCCTGTTACAATGCAAAAATTTTACGATTTAGAAATGGGGGGTTAAATCTTCTTTTTTCTGTGATTTCCCCAGAGATGATTTTTTAACTTTTTACAAAATCACCTCTGGGGTGCCTTAGCCAAAGCTTTTACACCTGCCCAAATTGCCACCTAAAACGATTCACTGAAGAGGAAGGGAGGAAATTTGATTTAAAACTGCTGCAGCTCCCCCCCCCGATTCCAAATTTCATTCAGAGACTTTCGGCAAAATCGATTACCCTTACCATTATAACGCCATCAATACGTTTTACACCTTCCTCTACGGAAGGACTAACCTTTCCATCGATATCAATAATATTGTAGGCATAATCCCCTTTGTGATGATTTATCAAACCTAAAATATTGATCTTTTCGGAAGCAAGAACCGAAGTGTATTGGCCTACCATATTGGGAATATTTCGGTTAGCAATGATAAGTCTTGTCGGAGCCATTGAATCGAGTTCACAATCCGGGAAGTTGCACGAATTTTTTATATTACCTTTCTCTAGAAAGTTTCTCAGTTGGTTAACCGCCATTATAGCACAATTGTCTTCTGCTTCAGGGGTGGAAGCACCCAGATGAGGGAATGCGATCACATTTTCCATTTTCAGAAGTTCTTCATCAGGAAAATCGGTAACATAAACCGAAACTACTCCCTGGTCCAGCGCTTCTTTGAGATGCTCATTATTTACCAGCCCGCCACGTGCAAAGTTAAGCAGACGCGCCCCTTTTTTCATTATAGCCAGACGTTCACGGTTAATAAAGCCCTTGGTCTTATCTGTGAGAGGGACATGTAAGGAGATGTAATCAGATGCAGCAATAAGACTTTCCAGACTGCGAGCTCTTTTTACATTGCTTGACAATCCCCATGCAGCTTCAATCGAGATGAAAGGGTCGTATCCGCTTACCTGCATCCCCAACTCAACGGCATCATTGGCAACCATCACACCAATCGCACCAAGCCCGACAACTCCCAGCCTCTTACCTTTTAGTTCCGGTCCTAAAAAACCGGATTTTCCTTTTTCAATAAGATTAGGAACCTCATCTCCTCTGCCAACCAGAGTCCTTGCCCACATCAGACCCGGAAAAATTTTTCTGGAAGACATCATAAGTCCTGTAAGCACCAGTTCTTTTACACTGTTTGCATTTGCGCCTGGAGTATTGAATACCACAATCCCCCGCTCTGAGCACTTATTTACTGGAATATTATTTACTCCAGCACCGGCTCTGGCAACCGCCTTAACCGATGAAGGAATCTCCATTTCAAGCATGTTTGCACTTCTAAGCAAAACAGCATCGGGATTTATTATCTCAGATGCGATTTCATAGTCATCCCTTGGAAGCAGTTCAAGGCCTACGCTTGCAATTTTATTAAGGGTCTGAATCTTATACATTTAAAATCTCCTCTCAGGCATGTTCCATTTCGAAATTTTTCATGAACTCCACCAGCGCTTTCACACCTTCTTCCGGCATTGCATTATAGATGCTTGCCCGCATTCCTCCGGCCAACCGGTGTCCTTTAAGGTTTACAAACCCTGCGATGTCGGCTTTTTTTATGAATTCCTTGTCAATCACCTCGCTGGCAGACACAAAAGGAACATTCATCAGAGAGCGAAACTCCGGTTCCACTATAGCTTTAAACATTTTAGAATTATCCAGAAATTCATAAAGTATAGCAGCTTTCTGCTCATTGATTTTCTGCATGGATGCCACTCCACCCTGTTCTTTAAGCCATTCCAGCACCAACTTTAAAATGTAAATACTGTAGCATGGTGGAGTGTTAAACATGGAATCATTCTTTATATGAGTGCTGTAATCAAGCATAGTAGGAGTATTATCTATGGGTTTACCGGCCAGATCTTCTCTTATAATAACAACGGTCACTCCGGCAGGGCCCAGATTTTTCTGTGCACCAGCATAGATTATTCCGAACTTGCTGATATCATACTCCTCAGAGAGGACATTGGAAGACATATCAGCAACCAGAGGCAGCACCCCAGTATCAGGAATACTACGATAACGGGTACCAAATATGGTATTATTTGTGGTAATATGTACATACGCAGCTTCCGGATCAAACATACCTTTATCAAGGGCTGGAATATAAGAGAAATTTTTATCTTCAGAAGTAGCCACAACCCTTACAGTACCAAACCGTTTGGCTTCGGTTATGGCCTTCTTAGACCAGATTCCAGTATTAACAATCTCTGCTTTTTTCTTTTCACCCATCAGATTCATAGGTACCATGGCAAACTGCATGGATGCCCCGCCCTGCAGAAAAAGCACTTTGTAATTATCGGGAATCCCCATTGCCTCTCGTAAAAGAGACTCCGCGTCCCTGATAATCTGATCGTAAACAGCCGAACGGTGACTCATCTCCATCACCGATTGTCCAGAACCGTTGTAATCCAGCATTTCCTGGGCTGCTTTACGCAGTACTGGTTCAGGAAGCATCGATGGGCCTGCAGAAAAATTATAAATCCTTGCCATAATAGGCTCTCCTTCTGAGAAAAATAGTATTTATAAAGCGGTGGAAACGCTGATGCGTGCAGAAAGTATGCTTAACTCACCGTCAATATCTATCTGTTTTACAAAAACTCCCTTGTCTTTTGACTTAACAGGCGCGGGCGCAAAATTGACTATCCCCTTCACTCCTCCCTCAACCAGACGCTCAGCTACCTCCTGAGCACTCTCTGCAGGTACGGTAATAATTGCCAAATCGATACTAAGAGAACGGACAACTTCACTTATCCGATAAGCCGGAAAAAGCTCTACCGAAGTTCTTATAGTTTCCAGCCGGTTGATACTTGAGTCGAAACCAGCGACCAGTTTAAACTCCTCCCCCAGTGGATAGTTCAAAATTGCAGATCCCATTCGACCTAACCCCACCACACAGACCCTGCGGACAGCAGCTAATCCGAGGGAGTCCGCTATCAGACTCCGTAATTTACTAACATCATAACCGGCACCGGAGTTTCCAGCCACACCCAAGAAGCTTATATCCTTGCGGATACTGTGAGCAGCCACACCCAAGAGCTTCCCCAGTTCTGCAGAAGACACACTGTTTTGCAGCTTTATCTGTCCCAGTAGCTGGTACAAAGCACAAAGCCTGGAAATAGCGGGTGTAGGAATATTACTCAACTTCGCCTCCTGTGATTTTTTTCACAATCAAAATATAGTTTATATGACATATTTGTTCAAGCCGAATCTCAATTATTCCGATTTCGAGCAGTGGATATGGTTCTTTGTGATTTTTTTCACAGCCATTTATCCCCAGTGATGATTTGTGGATTATTGATTTTTTAACTCTGGGGTAATCCAAATTTACTTTGACAGGAACAGATGCTTTATTGGATAATATTACTTAAACTTAAAACCGTCTTCTTCATATACAATTGGAAAGGTAGAGCCATGCCAAGCGATGTTGTCGAAGTCAAAAGAAGATTAATGGTATTACTTAATGACCAGAACCTTGTAGATGATTATATCCGTAAGTATGGCCCTACTATAGATATTAAAAATATTAAAGCCATAAAAGAAAAGCGGGAGCCCGAGACCCGAACCGAGAATGACGCTAACAGCACGGGACAGGACCCAGCTTATGAGATTCAGGTGAAATGTCCGGTTTGCAATCATCCTAAAGTTAGCTGCAATGAATTACGGGCAAAAAGTCAGCAGATTCTGCCCAATAAATTTCTTATACCCACCTATAATGGAGCATGCGGTTTCAGGACCTTGGATTATAACATGATCGCAGTTACGGTATGCCCTAATTGTCTTTTTTCTTCACCAGACAAGAAAGACTTCTCCCGAAGCGGTCTTCATGGTCAAGCCGAGATAAGAAGTCAAATCGCTCATGGAATACTGATGACTCTGAAGGAGAAAATCGGTGAGCGAAAGACGATTTTAGGATCGATCACCGATTATGAAAGCTATTTCAAACGTCCCCGCACAGTTGAGGCTGCAATTGACAGTTATAAGCTTGCCATGGCCAGAGCGAAAGCTGAAGCCTGGTACGAACAGCCTTACGCACTCTATAAACTTGGCGCATACACCTTAAAGATAGCCAAGATACTGAAAGATTCCGGAAAAGAGAACCGTGACCATCTCATAGAGGCTCTTGAGTATTTCGAGGAGGCATTCAGGACATCGAACTGTCCTTTAGAAGATCTTGAGATGCAGGTAATCTATACTATCGTTGCACTTACCATTAAACTTTCTGATTTCAAGAAAGCAAACTCTTTTCTGACCGTTTATACAAATCTTTTAAATACGCGCACAGCAGAGATGAAAGATAATCCCAAACTTAACACAGTGACAATAGAAAAATGGGCAGATCGTGCGAAGTTTCTATGGGAGGAGAGGGAGAATCCAGACCTTTTCAAGGAGGAATGAGTTTTTTTGGGTAAAGGCTTCAACATTCGAAAAGAGAATGTCTAACTATAGGAAAATTAAGAAATGAATTTTGTGGGTGATTTTGCGATATAGTATTGGGAACACCTCAAAGATTATGAAAAACAATAGATGTGTATTCCGGTCCTTTTAGGTGCTGTTTTTGGATTTTTTTTGGTGGCTTTTTCTTTTTCTCTGTATCTGGGTAGGTGCCCCGGAGATAATATCTCAAGAATTTAAAAATTACCTCCGGGGTATATGCCCGGATTTTAAAATCTTTAGATTTTGCGTAAGGTGCGAAAGATCTCCTCTGTTTTCGGTTTTTTTTCCAAATCACCGATGATCAAAAAAACTAATACCTAAATTGGACGATATATTGACATAAAAAAACACCCTTTGAGGCGTTTAATACAGTAAATTATAGGTGACATAACTTATAATAGCTGGAATTAAATCAACACTCAAAAGGTGATAAGATGA
>JAEYNR010000078.1 GCA_023412475.1 Fibrobacterota bacterium
CCTATTGCTGATTACAACAATACTATTTCTGAATACAACATTACTATTGCTGATTACAACATTACTATTGCTGATTACAACATTACTATTGCTGATTACAACATTACTATTGCTGATTACAACATTACTATTGCTTTTTACAACATTACTATTGCTTTTTACAACATTACTATTGCTTTTTACAACATTGCTATTGCTTTTTACAACATTGCTATTGCTAAAAACAACATATTGCTTGCTAAAAACAATGTTTTACTTGCTAAAAAGAAAAAACAACTTGCTAAAAGATGCAATTATTGTGGTTCTCAGCAGATATTAACCTCTTGAAACGATCATTTAGCAGCTTAAACTAATATTTCAGGCTCTTAAAACGATAATATTACAGCTTAACCTGTGTTTTGGTCTCTTTAAATCACTTTTTCACTACTTAAACCGGTATTTTAGCTGTTTAATCCAGTTTTTCAGCTCTATTGGAGATGTAGATATGCTTACACAGGGACACAATCCGGTTATGGCATGCCCGCACAAGAGTAACTCTCGATAGTGTCAGCTCCTCATTTGCATTAAAAATGGGAATCCTGTTCAGATAGCAGCTTAATAATCGGGTCAGTTCCTGCCAGAAAAAGGCTGCTGCACCGGATGAATACAGCTCTTCGGTTTGTGAAACTGCAATGAGCCGGATCAGCTTTCTTTCCTGGGAACTATTGAGTAAACTGAAATGAATAGGTTCAAAGATGAAACCTGAAGAGAGTGCAGTCTCTGAATACCTTAGTAGGGGAGCTGTCTGATGGAGCAATTCGAGTGTTTTATCGGGAAGCTTAAGATTGCATAACGTTTCTAAGGGTTGAGGCGCGTTACCGGCTGCTTTTTTCAGTGTTTCATATTGGAAAGAAAGACTGGTTCTGAAGCAGATAAAGCCTTCAGTTACAGTTTCATGATTTTGAAGATCAGAAATTATGTATTTCTCATTCCAATCAAAGCAGGAGACTATACTGTTTGCCGCGATTTCTGGTGACATCTTTTTAATGGAAGAGATCCTGAGAGCTATGGGGGTGTTAAGATCTGCTGAAGGGGATGGAGATTTGAAAAAAAGGGGAATAGAACAAGATGATACTTCCATGTCGGGAAACGATTTGCAGACAGCTACACGCAATCCTTCTCTCAGATAAGAATAAAGATTTAAACTCACGTTCTGGTTAAAATCCTGAATTTGTATGAAATGGGAAAGAATTTCGAATAACGAATAACGGAAGTCACTCTCTGCACTGGGGTACTTCTTATTTCGATATTCGATATTCGATATTCGATATTTTCCATTAACAAATATTATTTATTTGATGGCCGTTCTTTTCCCTTCAGACCAGAGCTCTTCAAGATTGTAGTAGCTGCGTACTTCAGGAAGCATTATATGTACAATAACATCGGAATAATCCAGCAAGACCCATCGTCCATCACCCCGACCCTCTGCATGCCAGGCTTTGGTATTCTGTTCTGAGAGACTTCTAACGATTTGATCTGCGATAGCATTGTTCTGAACAGTATTGTCACTTTCACAGATAATAAACCAGTCTGCTGATCCGGGAAGCCCCCTGATGTCTAGAACGACTATGTTTTCTGCAAGCTTTTCCTGTGCCTGTTTGACGATTTCATCTACCAGCGGTATTCCCGCCAAAGCTTTACCATTAGTTTTTTTCACTGAATTCTTTCTCCAAAATCCGGTCCTATAATTACAGTTACGTCATGCATTTTATCATTATTTCTGATGATGACCATTTTATCGGTGTCGAGACTGGATGCCACCTGAGAAGCAACGGTGGTATCCTGGGTTCTTGAAATCACCATAGTAAAAGGATAATTCCATGTTTGTGCATTTCCCACACTCTTGATGTCAAAATTTGTTGAACGAAGATAGCCGGCAACTTTTCCTGCAGCGCCTTCTATTCCACATCCATTTAGTACTTCAACTCTTCCAATATAGGGAACCGATACCGCCTTTTTTGCCTCCAGGTTTAGAACTGGCCTGGTTTTTAATTCTGTTCCAATAAATATTGAGATTCCCAGTACAGCAGAAACGATGATCAAAGTTAATAGATTACTCATAAACGGGCAGTCGAGGAAACGGGTCAGCTTTTCTGGTAAAGTGATGAACTCTGTTTATTGGTGCTGTTAAATGCGATTGCTCCTAAAGGGAGTGTGTTTGATCCTATGAGGGCCGGTGCCAAGAGAATCTCCTTAATTATGGGAACGGCTAAAGTTTAGTTGTGTAATGTGAAAATACATTATTTAAAGAGGAAGATAAAAAGTATGAATAAAGGAACTGCAGAATCTGACTTCAAGTACAAAATCTCAATACAAGACCAGAGGCGGAAAGCCCCAGTCTTATATTTGAGATTTCAATTGATTATCTGTGTCAGATGAGTTTTCGCAGGGTTTAGGTGAGTGTCAGTTGGACTGAGCGATTTTCTCGATCTCATCGCGAAGCTTTGCAGCCTCTTCGTATCTCTCATCCTTAATAGCTTTTTTCAGCCGTTTCTGAAGAGCCTCCATAGGGGAGAGGTTTTTGTCATCTCCCACGTCTTCTTCAGAAGAATTCTGCTCAAACTCCGGTAATTCATCGACTTCTGATTCTTCTGGTATGATTATGCTCGCTTCATCCATCACTTTTTCAGCGACGTATATTGGTGCATTAAACCGCAGGGACAAGGCGATTGCGTCACTGGGTCTGGAATCGATTTCTATTTTTTTGCCTTCTTTTTCCAGTACCAGTCTGGCATAAAAGGTCTCATCTATCAGATCGCAAATCTCCATGCGCAGAAATTTGCAACCCAGGGTGGTGAGAGCTGATTTGAAAAGATCATGAGTAAGTGGTCTAGGAAAAGGGATTTCATTGAGCACAATAGCGATGGATTGTGCTTCCAGTTGTCCGATAGAGATGGGCAGGGTACGCTCATCTTCAGCCCCCCGGAGTAGGACCACGAATTCTTTACCCATATTAACCAGAAATGTATTTACTATTTCCACATGAATCATACTAACGAATTATCCTTTTTCAACGAAGTTTGCAATAAGAATGGCAAAGCATCTTTTCTCCCTCTGGAATGTCGTGCTTTGCTTTCCGATCCGATACCTGAATACGCAATAAACGGTAGCTTATTTTCTTCCGAACTATCGAAATTTCAAGGCAATAAGAGAGTTAGATAATATCAAATTGGCTCTACCTCAATTGTCTGATTGCGATCAGGTCCTATGGAAATTATGAGTATAGGGATATTATAACAGAGTTCCTGAAGTCGGGAAATGTATCTGATGGCCTCAGAGGGCAGATCTTTGATCGTTTTACATTCTGAGATGTCGCATTTCCATCCTTTAAGTGTTTCATATATGGGTACTGCTTTTTCCAGAGTCTCAATATCAGAAGGGAACTGTTCAACTTTTTTGCCATTGACTTCATAGTGAGTGCAGACTTGGATCTCTTCCATATTGTTGAGTACATCGAGCTTGGTAAATGCAAAGCGGGTAAGACCATTAAGCTGGACTGCTTTTCTGACCATAACACTGTCAAACCATCCGCAGCGGCGTGGTCGTCCGGTTGTGGCACCAAATTCGCCTCCGTCTTTGCGGAGCATCTCACCAAAAGAGTCGTTGAGCTCTGTTGGGAATGGGCCGTTTCCAACACGGGTGGTATAAACTTTCACTATTCCGATCACATGGTTGATCATTGAAGGGCCTACGCCGCAGCCAGTGCATGCGCAACCGGAAAGAGTATTAGAGGAGGTAACAAAAGGATAGGTACCGTGATCGATATCCAGAAATGTTCCCTGTGCACCTTCAAACAGGATGCTTTTGCCCTTTTGGCCGGCCTCGTAGATATAGCTGGCTGTGTCATTTATATATGGAAGCATCCGTTCTCTTATATGACGATACTGGTCAAGGATTTTTTCTTCATCCAGATCGAATGGCGATTGGTAGATTGTTTTAATCAGGCGACTTTTAAACTCAAAGCAGGCTTTGAATTTTTTTACAAAACCATCCCAGTCTCTGAGATCACCGACTCTGATACCGGTTCTGGAAGTTTTATCGGAGTAAGCGGGCCCGATACCTCTACCAGTGGTACCGATCTTTCCCTGTCCCATGTTTGATTCAGAGGCACCATCCTGAGCCTTGTGAAATGGCAGAACCAGATGTGCCAGATCGGAGACAAACAAACACCCATCAACAGAGATGTTGTTGTTTTTAAGTTCATCAATTTCCTTTAAAAACTGCTCACAATCGAAAACAACACCATTTCCTACAATGCATATTTTACCGGAATACATAATTCCAGATGGGACAAGGTGAAATACGAACTTCTGGCCATTGGCAATAACTGTATGCCCAGCGTTTGCTCCTCCCTGAAACCGAATGATCAGGTCAGATTTTTGGGTGAGATAGTCGATAACTTTTGCTTTGCCCTCATCACCCCATTGTGTACCTACAATAACTGCATTGGCCATCGTTTAAATCCTGTTGTCTTTTGGAATAGGTTCAATAATAATTTCGGTTGCCCGAATTTTTTACGCACAAACCATATAATTTAGTTAAGGGAAGGTGCTCTGGTCAAATCGCTTCTTTATATTATTTTAGAACTCTAAGATGAAGCGGATCTCTCCGATTCAGCTTTCTAAACAGTTAATCTACAATTTTCCAGGAAGTCTATGGTTAATCCACAAAACCCGCTTATTATTCAGAGCAACAACACGATTTTACTTGAAGTGAACAATGATCTTTTTACCGAAGCCAGAAATGCAATAAGTCTTTTTGCGCACCTGGATAAGAGTCCGGAGTATATCCACACCTACTCAATTACTCCCTTATCGTTATGGAATGCTGCTTCATTAGGATTAACGCCGGAGCTGGTGGTGGACCGACTCACTCAGTTTTCCAAATACCCGGTTCCTACCAATGTTATTGATGATATAAAAGAGTTGATGGGGCGCTTTGGCAAACTTGTTTTGGAGAGTGCGCCTGAGGGGTTGGTGTTGCGTTCGACAGAAGCGTTGCTGTTACATCACCTGATACTTCATCCCAAGCTCAAGAGCATGGTTATCAGACAGTTAGATTCTCAGCGGGTCTTGATATCTTCAGAGAATCGTGGGCATATAAAACAGGTTTTGATAGGAATAGGTTTTCCTGCGCATGATCTGGCGGGCTATGTAGATGGAGAGCCCTTTGGTATACATTTGCGGCAGAGGACCCGTTCGGAGATGGAGTTTTCGGTGCGGGAGTATCAGCGACAGGCTTCGGAGAGTTTCATGGGAAGTCCCGATTCTCCGGGGGGAAGTGGCGTTGTAGTGCTGCCATGTGGTGCTGGTAAAACGATTGTGGGGATATATGCCATGTCTTTATTGCAAAGAAGAACTCTAATTCTGGTCACCAATATCACCGCAGCACACCAGTGGAAACGTGAAATACTGGATAAAACTGATATATCTGAAGAAGATGTCGGGGAGTACAGTGGAGAAGTGAAACAGATCAGACCTGTGACTCTGGCCACCTATCAGATTCTGACATACCGCAAAAAAAAAACCGATCCGTTCATCCATTACGAAATCTTTAATAAAGAGAACTGGGGACTTGTAATTTACGATGAGGTGCATCTGTTGCCCGCTCCTGTATTCAAATTTACTGCTGATCTTCAGGCAAGAAGGCGGCTGGGGCTGACTGCTACTCTTATACGTGAAGATGGTCATGAGGAGGATGTTTTCACTCTTATCGGGCCCAAGAAGTATGACGTTCCATGGAAAGATCTGGAACGTCAGGGCTGGATTGCCACAGCCAGATGCATTGAGATAAGAGTGGATCTTCCTGCAGCCGAAAAGATGCACTACCTTTCTCTTACTCCCAAAAAACAGATCCGTTTAGCTTATGAGAACCCTTTGAAGCTGTCGGTGGTCAGGGAAATCCTGCAAAGACACTCCGGGGAACAGGTCCTTATTATCGGGCAGTATATTTCTCAGTTGGAACAGTTCTCCAGCGAACTTAATATTCCCATCATTACTGGTGCTACACCAAACAAAGTCCGGGACAGACTTTACAACGAATTCAGAGAGGGGAAGGTAAAAACTCTGGTTTTATCAAAGGTTGGTAACTTTGCCATCGATCTTCCTGATGCAAACGTGGCAATACAGATCTCCGGTTCCTTCGGCTCTCGTCAGGAGGAGGCGCAGCGGTTAGGAAGAATTCTCAGACCCAAAAAAAAAGGAGAACAGGCGACCTTTTATTCCGTTGTTACCAGAGAGTCCAAAGAGATCGATTTCGCCATGAAAAGACAGCTCTTTCTGACTGAGCAGGGTTACTCGTACGAAATAGAATATCGGGAGTTCTGAAGTTTACCTGATAAAAACAAATCATGGCATATATGTAGCAGTTATGATTATTTTTTAAACTATTCAGGTTATCTGATGGGCAAAAAAAAAGTAACTACCCAGCTCTTTTAATCGGTAGTTACCAAGCACCAAAACTAATTGCTACAAAAAATAAGCACGAAATTCAAAAACAAATTTCAGGTATAAGAACTGGAAATGTGAAAAAGAACTTATTTGATAAACTTCAGGTACTTGAGACACTCTTATTCCTGTTTAGAATTTAGAGTTTTGTGATTTAGAATTTGTTAGGATTTGGCACTTGGTAATTGGGATTTGTTTCTGATTCTATAGTAGTTGCTATCGGGATGGTAGTGGTTTAATCTGAAATAAACAGAGGGAGGAGTTTTATGCTGGAGCTGTTTAAGAAAAGCGTTTATGCGACTGTTGGTCTGGCAGTTTTGACTCGTGAGAAAGTTGAGGAGCTGGGCAAGAGGCTGGCTTCTGAGGCGAAGATGTCAGAAGCTGAGGGAAAAGAGTTTATTAGTGAATTATTGAAAAAATCCGATGAAACAAAAGAAGCAATCGAAAAAATGGTTAGCCACAGGGTGGAGGCTACCTTAAAGAAGCTTAAAATCCCCACCAGAACTGAAATTTCTGAATTGGAGAGCAGGATTTCTAAACTTGAGCTGAATGCTACCAGGCAGGAAGGAAAGTGACAGATAACTGGAGACCCAAAAGTGGGTTTTACCGTCATATCGGAAGATATGGCGAAATTGTATCGGTACTGGTTAAGTATGGTTTTGGTGATCTTATTTCCAGACTCAACATTGAGCGCTATTTAAGTGCAGGTAAGCGTCTCTTGAGGGTTGGGCAGCAAAAGAAGCTTTCCAGAATTTCAAGGTGGGACCGGATACGGATGTCGCTGGAGGATTTGGGTCCTACCTTCGTAAAATTAGGGCAGTTTGCCAGTAACCGTACTGATATTCTGCCTTCTGAGCTTATTGATTCTTTAGAAAAGCTTCAGGATTCAGTCTCACCTTTCCCTGGCTTCGATGCACACCAGATCATTAAGGAGGAGCTGGGAGCTCCGGTGGAGAAGCTTTTTGAGCATTTTGAGGAGCGTCCCTTTGCTTCTGCATCGATGGCGCAGGTTTATCAGGCGGTGCTCAAAGAGGGACAGAGGGTAGCAGTCAAGGTCCAGCGGCCAAAAATCAGAGAGATGATCAGAGCAGATCTCGAGATTATGTATCATCTTGCTTTTCTTATTGAGAAACATGTTCAGGGAATGGAACAACTCAATTTAAGGCAGTTGGTCAACGAGTTTTCCAGTGCCATAAACAAGGAGCTTGATTTCAATGCCGAAGCTCTTCATGCGGAACAGTTTGCCAGGAATTTTAATGGTGATTCGCGGGTGTACATCCCTCAGGTATACCTTCATTTAACCGGTAGACGGGTGATTACCACCGAGTTTATCGAGGGAATAAAAATCAGCAATATCAATGAGCTGATTAATGCCGGAATTGACCCCAAAGAGATTGCCAGTTCCGGAGCATCGGTCGTTTTGAAACAGATTTTTGAGTTTGGCTTTTTTCATGCAGATCCGCATGCGGGTAATTTACTGGTAAAGAAAGACAAATCGATCTGTTTTCTTGATCTGGGGATGACCGGTATCCTCAGTCCTACTTCACGGGAGCGACTCAGCTCGGTTATTCTGGGTATAGCAACTAGAGATCCCCAACGGATAGTAAAAACTCTTTATGATATGTCTTCAGAGCGGGTTGATCGTAAAGAGGAGCTTGAATATGAGATTTCTGAATTGATTCAGGAGTATGCGTCCCGTTCGCTGCGAATGATTAATATAGGTGAAGTGCTCAACAAGTTATCGCGCCTGCTTGTCGTTTACCGCTTAAAGATGATTCCCGGGTTTTATCTTTTGGTCAAGGCCATGGCCACAATGGAGGGGCTAGGTTACAAACTGAATCCTGATTTTAATATGTTAGATCATGTGGAGCCTTATGTCAAAAAAATGGTGGCTGATCAGTTCAGTTTAAGACACATGGCTAAAGAGGGAATGGACACTGCACAGGATTTTTTCTTTCTTATGCGTGATCTACCATCAGAGGCCAGGGATATTATTCAACTGGTCAAAGCCGGAAGGGTAAGGATAGAGTTCGAACACAAGGGGTTAGAACCGGTACTTAAAAAATTCAGTCAAACTATTAACAGGCTGGTTTTTGGAGTAATGCTTGCTTCACTGGTAATCGGCTCATCAGTGGTTATTCTCTCCGATATCCCCCCAAAACTCTACGGGGTTCCGCTTATTGGTATAGCCGGTTTTTTAACCGCTGCATTTATGGGTTTTGGCTTATTGATTTCCATTATCCGCGATGAAAAAAGATAAGAGCGGATAAGGGGCTGCGGTTATAAATCTTTGGCATAAACTAAGATGAGAAGAAAATCGTAATAACTGGGGAGAAATCAGAAACAATAAAGTTGAATCAGAAGGGATCTGATTGAAACAATCAAACAGAATCAGAAATAAATCCAAAAATAAATCTTAAATCCTAAACAGTGGATAAGAGTGTTTCAACATAGTTAAAGTATTGCTGTTTGGCCTTTTTCTCATTTCCTGTTCTTTTTTCGAATTTCGGTTTTCGTGCTTAACATAGTTGTTTAAAAAATGGCCTTATTTGCCCTTTTCTTACTATAGTTTGGAACTTCATGCATATCAGGTTTTTTTTCGATTAAGTAGTAACATCGAAAACATATTTGGCCTTAACAGTGAACTTTTCTTATTTTACATAAATTATTTATTTCGAATAGTTTATTCGAATCAGAACAGATTGGAACTTTTAAGAATTGAAATTTTTTAATTTTGTACACCGAAGTGTCTTTGATTCTTCATTTTATAAAGAGGTTGCGTCTTTCTCCAGAAAGACTGTGATACTGTATTTTATAAAGCTGCTTTTTTTTACAGTTTTAATCACAGGACTTGCCCACACCTACTATCTGCTTCATCCGCAGCGGGGGATCTCTTCAAAAATAGAGCTTCTATTCTCCGGTATGGAAATTAATGATGGGATTTTGATATCAAATCGAGAAACTCCATATTTTCCACCTTCTTATCTGATGAATCCAGTTTTTGAGCAGTTTGCCGGAAGTGCACAGGTTTTAAATAACAGTACCGATTCGCTGGTTGTGGTTGATACCTCAGAAAGCAGCACCTTAAACCACAACATCCCTTATGTGTTAAAAAAAGATGGGGTAATGTTAAGGTACAATAATATGGTGTTTAGCATTCCTTACAGTGATCTGCTCAAGGGCATTAAGCATTTTCGTTTCACATCAGGGGAGATCAGGCAGCTTTTGAGCCGCAATATGGAATTTGTATTGACTTCATGTTTGACTGTGAGTTTTCTCAGCAATTTTTTTCTGTTGATTTTCAGCGTTTTTTTCCTTGGAATTGCAGCGTTTATATTCAGGGTCGAGAGCAGTAAGAAGTTTCTCTTTTACATACGTAACGCCTGTTTTGCGGTTACCCCTATTGCGGTGGGGACCATTTTAATAGGGCTCTCTGGCGTGAAGTTAGCCTGGACCTGGCATGTTCTTATCTTTATTTCCACGATTGTAATGTTCAGGGCCATAATTGCTTCAACAAGACCTGTTAATGATAGTAAGGAAGTTTAATTTTATTATTTGATCTGTGGACTTTGTTAATCAGACCCCATAAAGAGGCATTATGACATTAAATATTGAGCAGAAAAAAGGTGATCAGAATCTATTGGATGGACGCATTACCGTTTATGCAGCAATTGAGACTGATACAGCAGACATCTTGAATATGAAACACCCTATAGCCTCGATGGTTCATAATGGGTTGCTTGTGGCGCAGGGTAATTTCAGAGAACAGAGCAGTTTAAAGGATTTTTTGAAATCCGAGATGGGAATCTCTCTTGATGATGAGCTGGGCGAGGGTTTGGCTCAATTGCTGGAAAAGATGAATGGACTGGAATCGGCACTTGATCCCCAGAAATTAAAAGAACATCTGGAAAATATGGGGGAGGAGTTTATCCCCACACCTGCAAAGATTGTCCCTTTTCATTCTGTTGGGGAGATTATGGTGCAGGAAGGAGACATATTTTTTATAGGAACCTTTAAAAACATTGGGAATGCGGTTTTGGGGGTCAATGCCTTGCCGATCCTATACCAGGCGCGTTACCGGGAGCAGGAAGTTCACAAGATCCGTAATGAAATCGAGTCACTTATTTCCCAGATTGAACGTAATGACAGTGTAGCTACCGATTCGGTAATGACTCCGGGGGTAGACATAGAACAGAAACTGTTGAAAGAGTTTATCCCCAATATGCTTTATCGTCTGAAGGAGCCTGACCAGTTCAAGCAGGTAGAAGAGCAGTTTCGCCAATTTATGAGTGGATATCGTTTTAGGGAGGATGTTGACTCCATTGTTACACTGATAGGTTCCAAGGAGCAACTTAGCTCTCAGGATTACAGGCTCTTAGAATTGTATGCCAAAAAAATTGCTGCAGTAAAAAAAGAGGATTTTAACGCGGCAGAAGTATATTCTAAAGAGATACAGTCGTTGCGTCGTGAATGAAAAAAATGCTGTTGTTAGTTTAAAAAATTTCGGTTGAGAAGAGACCGGTGATTAAAAATCCCAATGATATAGTAGAAAAGCTCACATCCGACTATCGGGGTGTTTTTGGGGAAAAGCTGATAAGTGTGGTGATGTATGGATGCGCTGTGACTCATGAATACAAACCCGGCTCATCTGCCATTAACATTTTCCTTTTAGTCACAGATGCTTCGCTTGAATATATCCACAAGTGTACGGATGTGCACAAATACTGGTATCGCAGAGGAGTAATGACTCCTCTTATTATGAGCAGGGACTTTTTTGAGACCTCACTTGATCTTTACCCTGTTGATTACCTTCATATACAAAGCAATTATCGTGTGCTTTTCGGGGAGGATGTCTTTAGCACTCTGGATATCCAGAAAGAGCATCTAAGGATGCAATGTGAGCGTGAGCTCAAGCAGCTCTCCCTGAATCTGAGGGAAGAGTATTTGCAGGCCGATTGCCGGAAAAAAATCCTGACGGATTTACTGGAAGATACTATAAACCGGCTCTTTCCGCTTTTTAATGCTCTTCTGGTGATAAATGGGAAAAAAATCCCACATGCCAGATCTGAGCTGATCTCTTCGGTGGAGGATCTTTTCGGCCTTGGGGTTTCTGTTTTTTCCGATATCTATCATGGAAAAAGAGGCCTGGACAAAAGCTGCATTCTTCTTTGTCACCGTTTAACAGAAGTTATTGATCTGGTTGTGGGCAAAGTAAATCAGCTAAAGGGGCGTGAACCTCAATCGTTAGTAACATAACCAACAATTCTGAAAGTAATTATGCATACAGATATTTTGTTGCTCACTAAAATCATCGAATTGACACCCATAGGAATTGTGGTTATGCGTACAGATGGCAGGGTCTATTACCTGAACGCATGCGCTTCAAAGATGTTTAATATATCAGCCAGCCTTCTTGAAGGTAAACCTATACACAGTTATGTCTCCGAAATCAATGGGGAAAGATCTTGGGAAGAGATTTTTGAGCTGATGCTGAAACAGGAAATCTCCAAAACCTCTGTAATCATCCATTCGCATGAAAAAGAGGATATTATCTGTGAATTGAGTTCGTTTTTTGTTCCGGGAAACAATGATTACCCTGATTCGCTGGCCCTTATTTTTAGAAATATCACCCAGCAGACCCGCATTGATGAACAGATTGAGATAAAAAATCTTGAGATGGCAAAAATGAACTCAGAGCTGATCAGGTCAAATGCTGAATTAAAACGGGTCTCTGAGATGAAATCCAATTTCCTCAGCATCGCTTCACATGAACTGAAAACACCCCTGACCTCCATTAAGGGATATTCCGACATCATTATCGATAACATGAAAGAAAAAATTGACAGCGGTGTTTATAGAATGATAGAGAGCATCAACAGGGCCGCTGACCGGCTTCACAGAGTTGTCAATAACATCCTTGATGTCACCAGAATTGAAAAGAAAAGATTGCGGCTCAAACCCGAAATGATCGATCTGGGAGCGGTAGCAAAGGATTGCATTGATGAACTCTCTCAATTTTCCCTTAAGCGCGGGATTACATTCAGTTGTGTTTTTGAAAACACTGAACTGCAGTTCTATGGCGATAAGATGAAAATGCAGCAGGTCTTTACAAACCTTTTCAGCAACTCCTTGAAATACTCTCCGGATGGATCGGCTGTGGAGGTATCGATAGGAAAACAACAGAACGAAGAGCGTTTCCATATCGTAGTCAAAGATCATGGAATTGGAATAGACAAAAACGAACAGAAACACATCTTTGATGCATTTTATGAAGTAGGAAGTGCCACCCGTCACAGCACCGATTTCTCCAAATTCATGGGTGGTGGAACAGGCCTGGGTCTCTCTATAGTAAAAGGAATAATCGAGCGGCATGGCGGCAAGATATGGGTAGAGAGTGAAGGAGTAAAGGAAAACAGCTTTCCTGGAAGTGAATTTCATATAACTCTGCCCTTTAAGGCTGAAATCAGTTGGGATGATGATGAGACCAAGTTTAGTGCCCTGGAAAAAGAGGATGAGCCCAATGAGCAGGAGACTTCCTTACAAACAGAGGTCAAGCCTACCATCCTTTTTATTGACAGTGATCGAGAAGCAGTTGAAATTGCCAGAATGGTGCTGGAAAATGCGTTCGAGACGGTTGTTGCCGAATCCGGGGAGATGGGGCTGTCTCTGGCCTTTCAACATCGCCCCTCCCTTATTCTTATGGATTCATATCTTCCTGGGATCGATGGTTACAGGGTTTGCCGGATACTGCGCTCTCAGGAAGAAACTCGCGACATTCCGGTGGCTTTTTTCTCAGCAGGAACCCAAAAAGATGAGATCCAGAAATGCTTTGCCTCTGGAGCAGATGATTTTATAGTGAAACCGTTCAGTGGCAGGGAGCTGGTTGATAAAATTTGGCGACTGCTGATGAAAAAGAAAGAGGAAGAAACTTACAAGTAACCTCTATTTTGAAAATTCGAAATCAGAAATCCGAGACATGAATAAGAATAGGAGCTAGGAAAATCCTGAACTCGGAACAAGAGTTGGTAAAAAATGACTATTATCTGATCAGAAAAACCACGAACTACCAGCCTGATAATATCCAAAAAAAAATTCCAAATTATATTTTTTAAATTCTAAACAAATTCCATGCTCCTAATTTCTAAGCAGAGATAAGAGTGTTTTAAGAAACTAAAGCCTGTACGTAGGTCTTCTTTCTCATTTTCTGTTCCTATTTCGAATTTCGAGTTTCAAATTTCGTGCTTTTCCCTCTCCTCTCTCATATATTTAACCTCATTTCTGTTTAGTGCAGTAACTATTTTTTTTTTGCACTGTAACTTTTTTTTCAATGGATATAAGCTAAATGACTACACCGATTCTTATTACTGCTCCACCAGGCCTCACCTCATTTCTTCATGAAGAGGTGCAAAGATTAAAATACCCGATCAAAAGAGTTGGAGCTGCCGGAGTGCTGATCCAAGGCGATTATACAGATGCGATGCGTCTTAACCTCTATCTCCTTACCGCTCATCATGTGCTCTATCTTATAAATGAGTTTTCATGCAATAACCCAGAAGATCTCTACAGAAAGATAAATGCTATGCCATGGGAGACCATGATTTCTGCAGATGGTTATCTTTCGGTGGTCTCAAATGTGGTGCACCAAAGCATCAGAGACACAAGATTTGCAAATCTGAAAACCAAAGATGCAATTGTGGACAGGATACTGGCTCGTAAGGGCAGACGTCCCGATTCGGGACCGCAGCGAAATGGGGCTGTGATCCATGTTTATTGGAGAGATGAGAAGTGTCAGGTCTATATTGACACTTCGGGGGAACCTTTATCAAAACGAGGGTATCGTATCAATCCACTCTATGCTCCTATGCAGGAGACTCTTGCTGCGGCTGTGGTCAAGGCTGCACGACTCAAACCTTCAGAGAGCTTTGTTAATCCCATGTGTGGAAGTGGCACACTGGCTATCGAGGCCGCATTACAGAGTGTCAATCGGGCACCAGGGTCTATACGCAAAAATTTCGGCTTTATGCATACTCTTTTTTACCAGAAAGATCTCTGGAGTGAATTGGTAAGGGAATCGGTGAGCAGAGAAAGGGCTGAATCTGGCAGAATAATAGCTACTGATGTCAGTGATGATGCAATCAAAACTGCATCTAACCACGCCCGGTTGGCAGGAGTCGGAGGACTCATAGATTTCAAAGCCGTCGATTTTGATGAGACACAGGTTCCAGAAGTACCTGGGGTGGTGGTTTTTAATCCTGAGTATGGAATTCGTCTTGGTGATGAAACGGAGTTGGTGCAAACCTACAGAAGAATTGGTAATTTCCTTAAGAATCGTTGCCAGGGATATAGAGGGTATGTTTTTACAGCCAACAAAAAACTGGCCGGTGAGATAGGGCTCAAATCAGGACGAAAAATCGCTTTTCAGAGTGGTAAGATCGATTGCAGGCTTTATGAATATGAACTGTATGGAGGCTCAAGGCAAAATACTAGATAATAGAGCTTGTGCTGTTCCGGGAACCGACCGGAAGGGGGGAGTAGAGGATAGAACTTCGAATAACGAAGAAGAATGAAGAAGTAAAGGAAAGATTGGAAATCGAATTACCAAACAGGAATCAATCCCAAATCCCAAATCCTAAAACCTGAAATATTAAGTCTAAAATATTAAGTCTTTTATGATAAATAATTCCGACTACCATTTGCCGTCAACCGATAAGGAGCTTTTGGCGGAGTGTGATGTAGATACTTTCAGGTCTGGTGGCAAGGGAGGGCAGCATGTCAATAAGACCGAATCTGCTGTTAGATTATTTCATCGTCCTACAGAAATCACAGTTACCAGCAGTAAAGAGCGGAGCCAGTATCTCAATAAGGCTGAAGCGCTATCAGATCTCAGAAGGAAGATCGGGAGAAAATTAAAGAGGGTTGCCCCACGAATTCCGACGCGAGTACCTGAGAGTGCAAAGCGAAAACGGATCGAGAAGAAACGGAAAGTTTCGGGAAAGAAGGAGCTTAGAAAAAGAGTGCTCTCAGAGGAGTAGAGGGCGAAAGGAAAAGCCGCGAAAATTGAAACTTGAAATTCGAAACTGAAGGGGGTAAGCACGATCATTTTCCTTACCCCTTGTTCCGAGTATCAGATTTTCCTGCCTATGATTCCTGTTTCAGATTTCTTGCTTTCCCTTCCACGTAACTATCAGAATTTCACCAACTCAGGTTTATATCTACGCGAATAGTTTCCAATACCAAGCTGGCCATAACTATTATATCCTGTCGCCCAAAGAGTACCATCTTTTTTTATTATCATCGAGTGATAATTACCGGTTGAAACAGAGTTAACTTCTGTCATAACTGGAACAAACGATGATATTTGCTCTTCAGTTGTATAAATCCCTAACTGACCGAATTCATTAAAGCCGGTACCATAGAGTGTTCCATTATCCTTTATTGTCATTGAATGATAATGACATCCTGAAACTGCTGTTACATTTGATGCTACCAGGGTAAATGATAGTGTGTTTTGAAATGTTCCGTTGCCAAGCTGCCCGTATTTATTAAATCCGGCAGTATACAAATATCCATTCTTAATTATTAAAGTAATTTTTGTACCAGCAAATATTGCTGAAACATCTTCTTCTATCTTAATGAAATCTGATGCAGATGCACCTTTAGTTGTTCCATTACCGAATTGACCATGGCTATTAGTGCCTGCTGCATAAAGAATTCCTTTTTTAGTAAACAGCAAATGGTCTGGGCTGCCATGAAAGCAAGTTACACTGTCGGCTAGCTTTGTACTATCTGATGAAGCATAAATAAAAAGGGAACTATCTTTTCTCAAGACCATTACACTATTAGTTTCTGAAGATGGAATCGCAGGAATCGCATATATGGATGCTGCTTTTGAAGTTAAGATATTGCTGCTATTATTTTGGATTCTGTAGAGGGTACCATATTTATTCAAAAGAAAAGAACTATTCTGACCGGCAGAAACCATTGAGACATCAGACATGATATAGGCCGGAATAGCCACCTTGGTTAAATTTCCAATACCCAACTGACCACTTTCATTAGAACCGGTTCCCCAGGCAGTACCATCTGTCATAAGAATCAATGTGTGATTTCTGCCTGCACTTACCGATGCTACAGAAATAACATTTAAAGCTGCTGGATTGCTTATGACACTTCCTTCTGCATTTCCAGTAATGCACCTGTAAGAGGCACTGTCATATCTGGTTGCAGAGTCTATAACAAGCGTATCGGATGTAGCACCTATTATATCAGTTTCATTTTTTTGCCATTGGAATGAGAGGCCTGCCCCTGAAACCTGAACTGTTAGTAAAACTCTGTTGCCGGCTCTCACTGAAGTGTCTTTTGGGTGAGTAATAATTACCGGAGGAACAGGTTTCCACTGTGCGTAGAGAACAATATTAGAAACATCTGAAGAGAAGCTGTCGCCAGGAGACAGGCTGACACCGCTTCCATCTTGTGCTGTGTTCCATCCATTAAACAGACAGAATTCCTTTTTCAGGTCTAAAGAATTGTCACTGACAACGAATTTGGTACCATAGTTGTATACTGTCAACTCCGGCACGTTTCCGGTGTCATTTCCATTCCCATCATACCTCACAACGCATTTGATTATTTCCCATAGTGCATACAGGGTGGTACTTGTAGTAGATGTCTTTAGGGAATCACCTGGAAAGAGTGTGTCTCCAGTCCCGTTTTTTGCGGTGTTCCATCCTTTAAAAGTGAACCCTGCTTTCTGAAAGTCGTCCGGTTTAGCTGCGATAGTAATCTTTTCTTCCCATCCAAATTCTTCAACAACAGATGAACGTCCCTCAGTGTTACCGTTTTCATGGTAAATGACAGAGTGCTTAATGACCTGCCATTGTGCATGGAGTCGAATGCCTGCCGAATCCAGTATCAATGTGTCACCTGGGGTATAGAGTTTGCCGGTTGTATCAGCACTGCTCTTTTTCCATCCGACAAAAGAGAAACCGATTTTTATAAGATTTTCTGTATTTCCCATGACTATTGCAACGTCATTTTTATCATAATGGCGAAAGTCCACAGGAACATTTCCTACTTCGGCACCATTTGGCTCATATATTACAGAAAACAACGAATCATCATCTACAAGTAAAATGTTGTGGAATTGCTGACCGCTTATGAACCCATGAGTAACACTATCCAGAGAGAGAGAGTAATATTTATTCTGTTCAGTTAAGCTGTTGTCAATGATATTCAGGGTACAAAGGCCGAAAGTGTCACCTGTAGCAATCCTGGCAAGATAAACCAATGATCCGAAATCTTCCTCTATTTCAGAATTACCAATCAAAGAACACCAGGCTGTAATTTCATCTATGGCAGGCATGGCTACCTTCAATTTAATAAAATGTGATGCTGTTCCTTCAGAAACCGTCGAGATAGAATCCGCGAAAAAAACCCTGTGAGCATAGTGAACAGTATCTATCAGATAGATTATCTCCGAGGGAGTGGATGCACCGAAATAGTTAACCGAAGATACCCGGTACATAATCGCTTTTTCTGTCAGATCAATATAAGATGTGTTGGATAAAGCTATGGCTTCCCATGTACTATCCACATCAGGATCTCTCCGATAAAGTATGTAACTGTCTGCAAGTGAATCTCTATCCCAGGAGATTCTCACAATATCTTGTGTGCGTCTGTCTATTTTTAGGTTGACTGGTGGAGTCAACAATTCATTATCGGCAATAACAGTGATATACACCGAGTCTTTGACAATTATCGGATTAATTCCGTTATCAATTGCAATCATCGATACAGGTGTCTTTTTTCCGATATCATTTTCCGTTGGTACCCAGATAAGTAATGAATCTGCGGTTATTTGAGGAATCAATGTTACCTGCTTCCATGTATAACGATTACAAAGTGATACTTTAAGAGTGCATGGGAGGCTTGCAGAAGCATATAACCGGAGGGGATTAATTTTTAAGGTGAGCGGTTCACTGACAAATAAAGCTGCAGTGTCTGAGGTGACTGCAAGATTGTTTTTCAGTCCTGTCACAATTATTGATGTTGTACATGGTGCGGTAAACGCAAACTTGACAGAAATATGGCTGGTTGACTCAAATTGTGACAAACTCCCGGAGAAACCATTTCCCGTGTGATAAGAAATCGAATCCAGTTCATCAGGAAATAGCACTGAAACCATAATCTCTATCTCCTGGTTGACATATTCAGCAATTGTGTCCTGTTTGGTACCATCTTTATACACGATTTCGACTCCTGGTCTTTTTAGATCTACAGGATTATTATCTGAATCGGTACAGAAAAAGAAAGTGTTGGTAATCAGAGTGAAAAGGACCACAAATCGAAAGTGCTTCATATGGTTCTCCTTTTTTACTGAAACGTAAATAAAGATAAAAAAAGAGAAAGTTTTAAGATCGCTGGAGAGGTAAAAAAATCAAATAGTGAAACAAACTTGGGAGCCAAAAGTTAAAATAAATTAGGAAACAGCAGTTGGGTGGAAAATTCGAAATTTAAATTTGAAATCCGGTTGGCCTGGCAATGAGCCGACTTTAAGAAAACAGGGATGTGTATTCCGGAGTAAGAGCGAACCGAACTCACGCAGTAAAAGGATGATTGTTTTGTCCAGTAAATAATGATCTGTGATCGATGGTGTTTGCCGTAATTGTTTTAAATTTCGTGTTCATTTTTTTTGTATTAATAATTATTGGAGTATTTAATACTCTTGCAATTACTCTCCGCTAGAAAAAAGTAAAATTGTATATTAAGATTCAATTTTAACCCTGAAAAGGGTTTTATCCTGGAAACTTGGCCGATTCTTCTAAGGAGTTGTGATATGATAGTGGTAACTGGGGGAGCAGGCTTTATTGGCAGTGCTCTTGTCTGGAAACTCAACAGTCGGGGTATCGAAGATATATTGATTGTTGATAAGCTGGGAACAACTGAGAAATGGCGTAATCTTGTGTCTTTAAAATACTTGGATTTTCAGGAAAAGTCGGAATTTATCAATAAACTTGAATCAGGTTATTATAAAGGTAGCATAAGTGCGATTTTGCACATGGGAGCCTGTTCTTCAACAACTGAAACCGATGCAGATTATCTGATGGAGAACAATTTCCATTATTCGCTGAGGCTGGCTCGATGGTGGAAAAATCATCAAAACACCCGTTTTATCTATGCCTCAAGTGCTGCAACCTATGGAGATGGCGAATTTGGATACACTGATGATTATTCGGTGCTTGATAAGCTTCGGCCTCTGAACATGTATGGATACTCCAAGCATTTATTCGACTGTTATGCTTATCGTGAAGGATGGCTGAAAAAAATCACAGGTCTGAAGTTTTTCAATGTCTTTGGGCCTAACGAATACCACAAGGGGGAGATGAGAAGCCTTATCAATAAGGCATACTCACGGGTCAGGGATGAAGGAGTGATGTCTCTTTTCAAATCTTACAATTCGCAATATCAGGATGGACAGCAGAAAAGGGACTTTATCTATATAAAGGATGTGGTGGAGATGGTCCTTTTCTTCATGGATAATCCTGATATTGGAGGTCTGCTTAATATAGGTACTGGCAATGCCCGCAGTTGGAATGACCTGGCTAATGCAATTTTTAGGGCTGTTAATAAACCTGCGACTATTGAATATGTTGAAATGCCGCTTAAATTGCGTGACAAGTATCAGTATTTTACTCAGGCTGATCAGAGACGTTTACAGAGTATTGGCTGTAATCACAAATGTATGAGCCTTGAGGATGCCATAAAGGACTATGTGTGTAACTATCTTGCCATAAATAGTTATCTTGGAAATTGAGAGCTGAGATTCCGTGGGTTACCGGGGGGAGCGAAATTAAGCTTGAACACAGGGGGTTAATAACAGTAGAATCTACTGAGGTAAGAAAATGCTGCTACTCAGCTTAAAAACAAATACTTAGTCAGAAATATCTAATAGGAAAATTTAATAATCAGAAATAATATCTAATCTGATAAGACCTGAAAAAGAAATATCTTTAATTCTGATTTTTAGTTTAGATATTTAAATACGATTATAGCTGAGTAGTTGTAAAAGAATTAAAGAAACAGGATTCTACTTAAATGAACCTAAAATCTACAAATATTATAGAAAAAAAACTTCTTTTAAAAATATTTTTCGCTTTTGTGATTTGTTTTTTTTTAGGTTCTTTTGTCACTAAGGCAGATGATACTGCTGAGAGTATCCATTACCGGCTTGGGGTAAGATATAAAAGCAACAAAAAATATGATCAGGCAATTGAGGAGTTCAGAAAGGTACTGGCTGCCTATCCGGATAATTTTAACGCATTTATGCATATGGCTGAGATCCGGGAGACTCAGGGGCGGCCACGTCTGGTCATTTATAATCTGAAAAAAGTGCTTACCTATAACCCGGGCTGGGGTAAAGCCCATAAGATGCTGGCAGCCACTTATGAAAAGGATGGTCAGATTCAGAATGCCATTATCGAACTCCAGCAATACCAGCAATCCAGTGATCCAGCAGAACGAGACAGCTTACAAAGCCAGATTGAACGGCTTATTGCACAGGTAGATAGAGTTAACAGAAATGCTTCCGACTCAACCCCGGTTTCAGCAGCTATTCAACAAAAAGCAACTCATGAGACTCCAGTTCAAAAAAAATCAAAGGCAGCTTCGGGGCAGTCTGAACAACTGTTCAATAGTGCAGTTCAGCTATTTAATGCCCGGAATTATCAGGCTGCTCTGAGCAAATTCCGGGAAGTGATCCGAGCGGATTCTCAACATAGCGGAAGTTATTATTATGCAGGTTTGATCCGTCTCAAGCAGGGTCAGACGAAGATGGCAAAGATAAATTTCAGGAATGCTCTCGGTCATTCGGGACAGGACTATACGGCTCAATATTATCTGGGTAAAATCTATGCCGATGAGAAAAACTATAATGTAGCGGTTTCTCATCTTTCAAGATACGTTGCAGCTACTAATTATGAGCCCGGAAAAAAGGAGGCTTTGAGCCTAATCGAGCAATATAAGAAACTTGCTGCAGATGTTAAACTCATCAAAGCGGCATCTAAGCCTGCCATCAAAAACGCAGCGTCAGAGGGAAAAAAGGAAGTCACATTTTCTGTTCAGCAGGTTGTGGCTCCTGAGAGATATGTCTCTCTGGAAATACAGATTGATTCCACTTTTACTATGTTGGCTGTAGACACTTTGACGGATGCAGGGCAGAAGCTGCTTGCAGGAATAAGAGAATTCAGTGCCGGAAAATTTGACAAGTCAATCCTTGAGTTCAAGAAGATTCTGGTGACAAACCCGGGGGCCAATACGGCTGTTGCCTGCATATTTAATACCGGAATCTGTTATCTGAAATTAAATCTTTTCAAGGATGCAGAGAATCAGTTTCAGCAGGTTATTGAGCGTTATTCATCACATCCCGCAGCATCCAAGAGTCGCTTTCTTAAGGCATTGACATACCAAAACCGCAATGAGCCTGTGATTGCAGAAAAACTTTACCGTCATTTTCTTCAGAACTACCGTAACCATAAATGGGCTTCGCTGGCTTTTGAAAAACTGGGTGACTGTTATGTAGAGCTGGAGCAGCATAAAAATGCAGCAGAAGCGTATACGCAGGCAGTTAAAATCAGTAGCGATGCTCAGAAGACTGGGATCCTTTTTAAATCGGGCACTGTGTACAGTCATTTGGAAAATGATAAACGTGCAATACAAAATTTTCAGAGTGCGATAGAACTGGGTGAAAAAACTGGCATATACACTCGTGTTCCAGATTGCTATTACAGAATCGCAGACAGTTATTACAAATCCAAGGATTATCAGAAGGCTCTGGATTTGTACAAGAATGCTACCAGAAAGTATCCTGCATTTCAGGAGACTGCATGGGGTTTGTTTCAGATCGGCAGCATTTACAAAAACCTTAAGCAGTACCAGAATGCAATAGATACGTTCAAAGATCTGATGCGCAGGTATCCAGACGATTACTGGGCAAAGCAGGCTCAATGGAAACTGGAAGATTCGATCTGGGAAAACGAGTACATGACAGTAATCAACTGAAACTGAATAAGAGAATGATTGAAGTTGAAAACCATGCAAGCCAATGATAAAATACTAATTCAACAGTTGACTGCAGTATTAACTGGTCAACTTGGACATTATAGAGAAATGAGGGATCTGGTTCGCAAAATGCTGAGCCGGGTTATCCTTTCACGTGGCGATCTGAGCGGAGTGATCTCCTGTCTTGAAAAGAAAAAAAAGCTGTTGGACACTATTGAATCCGAGCGGCAGGAGAGTTCGGTCCTTTTTGTACAATGGCAAAATCGCAAAGACAGTATAAAAGAAGATGCTGCGGTTGCTGCCATGAATTCTATTCTGGATCAGACTGAAATTACCATTAGAGAATTTCTTGATGAAGAAGAACAGCTTAAAAGATACATTGAAAAAAAGATCACAAAAGAGTGCAGCAGTACTGCTTCCTGAGGCAAGCTATGGGGCTCTTTTGCCGGAGTATTGCTGAATGAATAATACCAGTCAGACCGGGGAACCCCTTATTACCGTTGAACTCTTCGAATCCCTTCAAAAGGCATTTTCTGATTTTCAGATCAGGTCAGAGCGCTTGAGCAATGCGTACTCGTTGATGCAGGATGATTTTAAAAAGGTCAATCTCGAACTGGATAGAAAAAATGCAGAACTCAGTGAGAGTCTCTGCAGGCAGGAGGAGGCCCAGACCTATCTTTACAGCATTTTGGAAAGTATGGAAAACGGGGTAATCGGACTGGACATGGAAGGCAGGATAACTCATTTCAACCGTGCAGCATCTGAGATTACCGGATATGAATCGAAATCAGTTATCGGTAAAAACTTTACTGATGTTTTTAACAGTGATTCCGGTTCCGAGCCTTCACTGATTCACGTATTGCGTACAGGCCTTGAATTGAAGAGGGATGAGAAGGTATTATGGCACAAAGATGGTCACCCTGTGCCGGTATCTTATCAGACTGCATTGCTTAGAGATAGTCAGGATAATCGTTTAGGGGTGGTGGAGATTTTTGGCGACATCTCTAAGATCAAGGCTCTTCAGGAAGAGATGCATCAGGCCAAAACCATGGCCGCTTTGGGGGAGATGTCTGCCACTGTGGCACATGAAATCCGCAATCCACTGGGAGCTATGGGGGTATGGGCGGGACTTCTGGAGAGGGATCTTGCTGCAGATGATTCCAGAAGGAAAACATTGGGAAAAATTATTGAGGGATTGTCAAGGCTCAACAAGATCGTCTCCAATTTACTTGTTTATACCAGACCCATTAAAGCTGAATTCAGAAAAGTAAAACTTCCACAGATTCTTGATGAGATGGTTGATTTTGTACAGATAGAAATTGAAAGACTGGCAATTAAAACCGAAGTAATTAAAAGGTTTGCTGATGAGCCGCTTTATGTCCTTGCTGATCCTGAGAAGATGGGACAGGTGGTGTTGAATCTGTGCTTAAATGCTGTGCAGGCAATGCCCGATGGGGGGACTCTGACTGTAGCTGTTGAAAATGACAGTTGTAGAAATAATGGATTTGTATGCTTTTCAATTGAAGATAATGGGTGCGGAATCGAGAAACAGAACCTGATTAAAATATTCGATCCTTTTTTCACCACAAAAGAGAACGGAACAGGACTTGGGCTTGCTATAGTTAAAAAATTCGTTCAATCTCATTCCGGCTACATCGATATAAAAAGTGAAACAGGGAAAGGTACCACTGTTAAAGTATTCATTCCCCTTTTGAAGGAATAGTGGAGTTGTTGATGGCTAAAAAATGGATTCTGGTTGTTGATGATAATGAGCTTTTCAGAGATTCCATTGTTGAGACTCTGAGAAGACAGGGGTATGAGATTGAGGCGGCAAAGGATGGACCATCTGCTCTTGAAATATTGGAGCAAAGGTGTTTTGATCTGGTAATCTCTGATATGAAAATGCCTGGCATGAGCGGCATTGAGCTGCTGGTGCAGATTAAAAATATCAATCCAGAAATTCCTTTCCTAATTATAACTGCTTATGGTGCAATTGAAACTGCGGTTGATGCCATGAAAAAGGGAGCTTATGATTTTATACAGAAATCAGATAATTTGATAAGAGAGCTCGAACTGACAGTTGAGAGGGCTCTGCAGTACCATTCGCTGGTATTGGAGAATAGGAAGTTAAAGTCACAACTTCAGCAACAGTCAAATTTTATTGGTACCGGAGCTCAGATGGATGAAATTCGGGCGCTCATTGAGTCGGTTGCTGAGAGTCGTTCAACGGTTCTGGTAACAGGTGAATCCGGTACAGGGAAGGAGTTGATTGCCCGTTCGATTCATTTCCAAAGCAGGCGTTCCAACGGGCCGTTTATTAAAGTAAACTGTGCTGCTCTTCCGGAAGGCCTGATCGAATCGGAACTGTTCGGCCATGAAAAAGGTGCTTTCACAGGTGCGATCAAGCAGAAAAAAGGAAAGTTTGAGGCGGCATCAGGTGGGACATTGCTTTTGGATGAGGTTGGGGAGATGCCCTTAATGGCTCAGGCAAAACTTTTAAGAGTACTGCAGGAAAGAGAGATTAACAAGGTCGGAGGTGATGATCCAGTTGAAGTGGATGTAAGGGTTATTGCTACCACTAACCGTGATTTGCATAAAGAAGTGCAAAGGGGCAGGTTCAGGGAGGATCTTTTTTACAGGCTCAATGTTATTCATATTCAATTGCCTCCCTTATCTGAAAGAAAAAATGACATATCACAACTTGTTGAATATTTCTTATCCAAATTTAATAATGAGAATGGATACAGTGTTGAAGGGCTGGAAGAGGGAGCAATGCAAATTTTGCTAAGTCATAACTGGCCAGGAAATATCCGCGAGCTGGAAAATGCAATCGAAAGAGCGGTTGTGCTTACCAGAGCCGGGTTCATCAAACCTTCCCTTTTCCGTTTTCCGGCACAATTCGGAGATCAGGATGAGGCTGATGGGATTCAGGTGGGTTTGACTGTTGCAGATATGGAAAGACAACTTATATTAAAGACCCTTGAGCACTGCAATCAGAACCGCACAAAAGCTGCGGAGGTTCTGGGTATTTCAATCAGAACTCTTAGAAACAAAATTAATGAATATGGGGAGTGCGTGGCATAACCAGAACAGATGAACACCATTGCCGGCAGAGCTTGATATTTTTTGTTCTTAAAGGTAGTATTTTCATTATAAATTCTAAGCCGGACGATTCCTTGACGCGATCTGCAGGTGCATTTCTTCGACAGTTAATCGTCCGAATCAGGTTGAAGAAGAACTGACTGAACACGGATGCACTTCGAAAAGCGATCTGGGATTATGCTTTTGAACAAGAAAACGATAAATCCTGATATTGCAGGGAGATTCCTCTATGAGGGGATTTAACAGCAAGTCCATCATTTTTAAAACTGCAGTTGTATATTTTTTTCTGACTATTCTGAATATTTCCATATTTGTCCTGATGGTTTTTGAGAATCAGCTTGATTTAATTGCTGATAATGCAATTCTTAACAGCCAGCACAAAGGGACTAATTTAAAATACAGGCTCGATGACATAATAGGCAACGATGGCGGGATGTCCCAAGGCAATATCAGCAGAATTGTAAAGGACGCTGTGTCTTTGGGTATTGTGGAGCTTACCCTTTTCAGCGAAAGTGGGAAGGTTTTCACAAGCATGACAAAAAATGCAGTTGTAGAGAGACAGATGGCTGATATCAGTGAATTAAAAATGATAAATATGGCCATCACCAGACAGGGCTTTGAGGATAAACTTTTTTATCACAGTGTAGACAAGAAACAGCGTACTGTTTCTTTATACATACCTTTTACCTACGAAGTTGACAAGATCGGGGTTGCAGCAATTAAACTGGAGATGAAAGATATTGAACGTCAGATGGGCTATCTTTATCGTCAATGTCTTCTGATTGCAGTTCTGGTGATAATTCTTCATTTCGGTTTTGCAGTGCTTCTTTTCAAAACTATTCTTATTCCTCTGAGAAAATTAAACGATGCTACCCGTAAAATTTCACAAGGACAGTTGGACATCAGAGTGTCAATAGTGGGGGAGGATGAAATCGGGCAACTGGCTTCTTCATTCAATGAGATGGGCGTGTCGCTTCAAAGAATGCGTGATGAGGCAAAAGGGGCTAATCCGCTTACCGGCCTTCCGGGTAATATTTCTATTGCCAATTATATCGACTCTTGCCTTAATGCTGGCAAATATATCTGTGTACTGTACTGTGATTTGGATAATTTCAAGGCATACAATGACAAGTATGGGTTTACCCGTGGAGATGATGCGATTTTATATACCCGTGACTGTCTGGTTGCTGTGGCAAAGCGTAAGGATATAAAAGAGGCATTCATCGGACATGAGGGTGGGGATGATTTTGTGGTTATTCTGGATTTTGAATACTGGGAGATCTTTGCAAAAGCATTTATCACTACTTTTGACAGAGGGATTTACCAGTTCTACAATGCCATTGACGCCAGAAATGGTTTTGTTGAATCGGTCAACCGTCAGGGGGGACGACAGAAATTTCCCCTTATGAGTATATCGGTTGCTGTGGTCACAAACAAAACCCGTCCTTTCCGTCGCCATGCAGAAATGATTGCTATTGCAGCAGAAGTTAAACGATATGTGAAAAGTATGGATGGGTCGTGCTATGCGATAGACAGAAGGACTGGGTCACTGAGTCCTACTCAACGTATCAATCCATCCGATATTCCACCACTGCATGTTTAAAAGTGGTTTGCCACTATGAAAACATTGATTAAGATGCTTCTGGTACTTTTATTTCTGGGGCTTACTGTACTTTACAATATAGGGCTTATTGATATCCGGTTGGAGGAAATCAAATATCTTCTGGGTACGATTGCTGCCAAAGAGGACGCTTCTAATACTTTTGGTATAGTGGCAAAGTATGAGTTAATTAAAAGAAGAATGCTCTATGGTGAGGAAAATGTTACCAATTACGAACTGGAAGCCAGAGTGCAGGCACTTACCTCAGCAAAACAGCTCAATGAGCATCAAAACTCCTGGACTGTAAAAGCTTATCGCGTTCCGGTACGGCTGGTTCTTAACTGCATCCGAATCCTGCAGGGTAAAAAAATCATCAACCCTAAAGAGGATGATAAAATTTTTTCCGTTCTGGAGATCGCCTATTTCTACGAGCGTAACCGTAAATTCAATGAAGCTCTGAAATCTTATGAGGAAATTTTAACCAACACCACTCTCAGCTCCGATATCAGAGCTGCGGTTATGGTGCACAAGGCCTTTTGTCTTTCTATGCTCAGTGATTACAGTAGTGCAAAAAAGGTCTACGAAGAGGCGATTGCGATGTTTCCCAACACTGAAGCAGGTATTCTTTCATGGAAATTGCTGGATTTTATCCAGTCAATCGAAAGAGAACGGGAGAAGCTGAAAAAAAATGATATGGGTGAAATAGAAAAGGCAAAACAGTTTTATCTGTTAATGGACTTTCGAAATGCAATCAAAAATCTGTCCCTTTTTATCGGTAAAAATGCCAAATCCGATGCTTTAGCTGAAGCCCGATTCTTTAAAGGAAGATCTCATGAGGAGCTTGGTGAGGTTGAAGAAGCAATTCTGGAGTATAGACGAATCATTCAAACTGACAAGAGCAAAGTCTGGGCTCGCCAGGCTAATCGCAGAATGCTCATGTTAGGTGAATTTTATGAACAGCAAAAACAGATTGCCGAGGAGGCAAAACGGCAGCTTGAAGCCTACAAGGATCAGACGTTTCTCAGCAATATCGAAAAATACTCCTACATGGTTTCTCAGACCTCAATCAAAGGTGAAATGCAAAATAATGAAAATAAAGAGATTGCTCAAGGGCCTTCAGATGACAGCCTGTTGAATATCATCAACCAAATCGGCAGTCTGGAACCAGGTGATGAAAAGAAAAAGGAGAAGCAGAAAATCGAACAGGCAAGACGGGACCTGCTTAAACAGGGAAAGCTCAATGTCGCAGAGATTAAAGAACTGCAGCGTCGTCAGAATCTGGCTCAGAACCCTTATAGACGCCCGGAAGCTCTTAAAAAGGTTATAGATGATAACTCTGGAGAATTGCGTTATATTTACAATAAAAAGTTACGATCAGGAATGAAGATTTCAGGTAAATTGCTGGTTGAAATTCATATTCAATCCAGCGGTCGTGTGGACAGAGCAAAGGTGATTCAATCCAGTATTGGAGACAATGATTTTGAACGAGAAATAACTCAGCGTATCTTAAGTTGGCGCTTTAATGGAGTGGCTGACAGCCTGGGAGAGCTCACAGTGAATTACCCCTTCGAGTTTTTTGAAGAACATTAGTAAGCATCCGGTAAAACAAATATTGATCAAGCTTCTGAAGACCAACCATATTCTATACCCCCGGTTCATCTTGTTGCAGTCCAACTGACATGAGCAAAAGCTTTGACGATTATGCGCGATAATTAAATTCCAGCTTTAAAATGACTCGCTTCGGGATGGTATCTTTAATGTGCACTTGTGTATAAAAATAAAAATTTAGATGTAATACAACAATGCGAAGTAGTTAAAGCACTTAATCTTGCTTCAGGTACATTCACTCTCTCATATACTGATTACTCAGTTAAACTCACCCGGGACAAACGATAGTATTCTTATTAATTTTGAACGACTTGCAGATAGCACTCTAAAGGTCGGAAGGAATCCTCGTTTTTGTACCTCGACTTCCGAATTTCGAGCTCCCCGACCCTCTTACTCTCTCAAGACTCCTGGATCACTTCCCTGAAAACGATAGTGGAATCCAGCAATCTCTTATAAACCCGGCTGCTGTGACTTAGACCCGTGGTGGTAAAAAGAGCCAAAGTGATAGCTTCCCACAAAAACACCCATCCACCAATAAAGAGCCCTTCAACCAGAATTGAGGGAAAAACAGAAGAGGTAAGCTGTTTTGGAAATATGGTGGCTGCCCATAGAAAAGCAAAACCAATCATCATAAATAATAGAGTGCGGGCATTTGTTCTGGCGATCTCCTTTCGGATAAAATAGAGCTTGAATTTAAAGCCGTTTCTAAGCCCTTTTCGTGCTTGTTCCTCAACGCTTTCATCTCTTGCACCCAGTGGGATTGTGAAACTCAGGATCAGAGGATAAAGGTAAGGAATATCGTCAGAACATCCCTCAAGATAAAGCTCCAGATCATGGTCTATATCCCTAAGCTTAAAGGGAGCCGGATCCCATTCGCTGAAAATATCGCGATATTTATCCAAAGCAATTTCTATTACATAAGCTCCTGTTTTTTCATCTAAACGGTATAGCTCTCTGAAAATTCCTTCTGCTTTTTTCATGCTCGCCTGGGGTTTGCTGTGATTTACGCGTTCGTTCATAAAAAGCACGGGACATTTCTGCTTTTATAAGCCTGTTCTCAATGTTTTTTCAGAATTAGAGCTCAATAGAGTTGTTAAAACATATAAATGATGCGACTCAAAACAAACTGAACAGCAAATATTGGAGCCATTTTGTTTTCTCTCAAGAGATTTTTGAGAAGAGAGGTGGAGAGTTTACACTTTGAGGTCTGCAGCAGTAGGTAGTGAATCGATACCCCCGCCCTTAATCGCTTTGTAAAGAGCTACGGAGTTGGCGAATTCCGCTGCAGTAAAGGGGTCAAATCCTCTGGCGATACAGTGGAGAAAACCGCCATTGAATACACTTCCGATAAGGGTTACATCTTTTGGGCCATCGACGGAATTTTGCTGGGAGAATTCCTGGATTTTTCCATCGTATCCAACCAGGCATCCATTCGCACCAGTTTTCACCACCACAATAGAGACTCCCCGATCCCACAGAAACCCTATCACATCCAGTGGGCGTTCATATCCAAACAAAGCCTTGGATTCCTCCGGCGCAGAAGGGAAAATAACATCGATCAACGGTAGTACGCTCCACAGGCTCTCCTTTGCATCTTCAAGAGACCATCTCTGAAGACGGAGATTGGGGTCATATGCTACCATGATATCGTTACTGTGGGCGAAATGAAATGCTTTGAAGACGGCATGTCTTGCAGCTCTGGAGACTGATTGAAGTTCGCTTGATGAATAAACAATTTTGCAGTTTTCTATCATATCATCATAAATCATAGAGGGGGCGATGTGAGTGGCGGCGGTTCCGGGGTGATGGATGAGGTATTCACGCTGTTCGGGGTATCTGGTGCTGGTAAAGTAGATACCATTGTATCCCTGGGCGGTGATAACATGATCGATATTGATACCTTGAGAGAGGAGCCGCTCACGAATCCTGGAATGGAAAGGATCGCGTGCAACAGCGGAGACAAGCGACACTCCGGAACCCAGCCTTGATGCCGATGCCGCTACAATCAGTTCGGCACCTCCGATATCTTTTTCATACTCCTCGCAATGGCAGACATCACCATCGCATCTGAACTCGATATAGCATTCTCCGATAACCAGAAGGTCGTAATCTCTAATGTTAAATGGTTTCATAGGCAGCAGTATCTCACGTTTCAGGGATAGTTATTCCATTTATAGCGGAGGTAAATTGATTAACAAGCTCAATAACTTCCTCTTTTCTGGCCAGTGAATCAAGCCAGTTCTCCGGAATATCATCTAAACCGTATTGCACACCGGCTAAACCTCCGGCAACCGTACCGGTGGTGTCGGTCTCCAGGCCCAGATTCACAGCAGATAAGAGGATTGAGGAAGTGCTTTCATTTCTAAGAAAGCACCAAAGGGCTGCTTCCAGGGTATCTACAATATAGCCTGAAGAGCGGATGTCCTGTTCTTCCAGAGTTAAAAGCTCAAATGACAGAATTCGAATATACTGGCAAAGTTGGTTTTTAAATTCGGGATCTTTGTTATAGAATTCCAGTGCCAAAGCTACAGCTCTGTGTAATGCTGCGACTTTATCGTTGGTTTTCAGCAATTCTCTGATCATAAGTGAATACAGGCCGCATCCGATAAGAGCACGTGGATGGGCATGGGTGATTGAGCTGACTTCGTGAATATGTTCTAAAAAGTTATTCACTGGCAGTCCATGGAAAAAAAGAGCTGCTGGAAGGATTCTCATAAGAGAGCCGTTGCCATTATCCTGTTCCAGCTTGCTTCCTGATTCGCGGGCACTTTTCCCTTCCGTTCTGATCTGATCCAATGCAACCACTGTGGCAATGCCGGCATCAAAGACTACTCCTGTTGCAGTCCAGTGAGCATCGAAGAGCCATTTGCAAAAGTTATGGCCAAGCATTTCGATATTGTAGCCGTTGCAGAGGCTCTCAACAGTGCATAGAATCATCGCACTGTCATCTGACCATGTTCCCTGAGGTTGATCGTATCGGCCATATCCGAACATGTTTTTAACTGCACATAGAGAGAGTTCCTGTTGTGAGCTGAACTCTGCGGGCACACCCAGGGCATCACCGGTTATGGCTGCAATTATCGAGGAATAGATTTTTTTTCCTGTATCCATAAAACTTATGATATTGTTAATTGTGCAAAAATGGAAAATATATATCGGCACGGGCTGTTTTGTCAGGTATTTGCAGGTTTGCAAAATAAAGACGAATAAAGAAGAGAGGATCTCGATATTTGGCTTCCAAATTGGCCTCTTCACTTCAGTTTCGGGAAAAGTTATTTTTAAAATGAGTATATATGAAACAGGGAGCAAAAAGAGCTATTTTTCAGGGGATCGGATCAAGAGAAAAAATTAAGTTCTGCCCTGGTCTTTAAATAAAAATGTGCTATGGTGGATGAGGCAAATCTGGTATTATGAAAATTGTTGCAGATGAAAATATTACCTTTGTGAAAGATGCATTTTCGGAGTTCGGAGAGGTCCTGACTGTTCCAGGAAGAATGATTAGCAGAGAGTTGCTTGCTGATGCAGATATTCTTCTGGTTCGTTCAATAACTCCTGTAAACAGAGAACTGCTTGAAGACACAACTGTAAAGTTTGTAGCCAGTTCGACGATCGGTGTGGATCATATCGATACTGAATATCTGAAGGAAAAGAGTATTGGATTTGCATATGCTCCCGGATCTAACGCCGAATCGGTAGCAGAGTATGTGATATCTTCTCTGTTTCTGTTGTCATCTAAGATGAATCGTTCATTGCAGCAGATGACTCTGGGAATAGTCGGTGCAGGTAATATTGGCAGTAAGGTTTTTCGCTATGCTGAAGCTTTGGGCATGAGATGCCTGCTTAACGATCCTCCCAAAAAAAAACTGACTGAAAGCGAAATATATCTCTCCTTGAATCAGTTAGCTGAAGAATCGGATGTATTAACGTTTCATGTGCCCCTTATGACTTCAGGAGAGTACAATACTTACCATTTAGTCAATCATGAACTTATCGCCAGAATGAAAAAAAATGTAATTTTGATCAACACCAGTAGAGGCAAAGTATTTGATGAAAAAAGCATAAGGGCGGATCGTGCAAGACTGGGTGGGCTTGTTTTGGATGTGTGGGAGAATGAGCCATCCATTAACAGCGAAATCTTTAAGATTACTGATATCGGAACTCCTCATATTGCGGGCTATTCCTCTGATGGCAAGATCAGAGGAACAAAGATGATTTATGATGCGGCCTGTGCTTTTTTCTTTTCAAAGCCCAAATGGCAGATACCTGAGAACTATATTTGCGAAGTAGTTAAACAGATCGATGTCAGCTCATCAGCACAACCGGTTACCGATGCTGTTCTTGGTTCATATACAATAGAACAGGATCATAGATCACTCTCAAAGATAGTGGAGATGGAAAAGATAGAGCAGGGAAAGTTTTTTGATGATCTAAGGAAAAACTACCCTGGCAGAAGGGAGTTTTCACATTTTCTGATAAAATGTTTACCATCTCAAAAAAAGGAAGCAAAAGTTATCTCTGAGCTTGGTTTTAAAATTCATTCTCAAGCGAACCCTTTGCATTGAGGGTTAAGTGGGTTCAATAACAGATCAGCTCCTTTCGGACGAGCTCCGGGAGTTTCAAAAACCACTGTAGTATCCACATTTCCTCTGGGGAAAAAATCCCCTGCCAGCAAAAGCCAACTTGGTTTGAGTCGCTTATTAACTGTTTCAAATAAAAAACTGGTCACTGTCTCATGAAAGGTACCTATCATTCTGAAGGAATTAAGATAAAGTTTCCAGGATTTGAGCTCTAGGCAGTGTTGAGCTGGAAGATAATAGAGCTTGATTGAACCAAAATCGGGATATCCGGTTCTGGGACAGACACAGGTAAATTCAGGAAATATAATACGAACTACACCAGTTCCATTTTGGGTGGTATCGTAAGGACATGGAAAAGTCTCTAACTCGGGCAACACTGACTTTTTCAGAGCATCTTCAAGTAATATTACATTTTCAGAAAACATTTTTTTTCCTTTCCCGTTATTGCTCTATGCTGAAAAGACTTCCAAATTGCAAGAATGAGATGATCTACAGCGTTTATTTAACCTTAAGCTGCCTTGCCAAAGTGGCTCGTAATATACTTTTTAGGCAACTACTAAGGTATTTTCTGTTCGTATGTTATCCTTTACCATTCTTCGTTATTCCTAATCAGAGAGAATCGGATAGAATACCTATGACGATCAGATATGAAAATCCAAATCACAATCCTCAAATCCTAAACAAATTCAAAATTTACAAAATTTTAAATTCTAAAATTCTAAACATGGATAAAAGTGTTTCAATGTAACTGATGTGTAGCAGTCTCCTGTTCGGATTTCGGAGTTGTCTTTTTTTTTAGATTTTTTACCACAGCAGGCACTTTTACTATATTAAACCTGGTAAAACAAGGAGTTTTTTCTAAGTTGATAAGGGGTGTTTCGTTTGAGAAAGAAAGTTCTGGTTGCCATGAGTGGGGGGATAGATTCCACAGTTGCTGCAGCTCTTCTATTGCAACAGGGATATGAAGTTGCAGGGATTACCATGCGGGTTGATAATTCCAGCAGGGCATCTGATACTGTTGCAGAAGCAGAGAGGGTGGCTTCTGAACTCGGGATAGAGCATCATTTGGTGGATGCCGTTGATTTTTTCCAGAGAAATATCATTGATTATTTTATAAATGAATACCTGAACGGATCTACTCCGAATCCTTGTATTTATTGCAACAGGAAACTTAAATTCGGTTTGCTTCTGGATAAGGCCTGTCAATTGGGATTTGGTTTTTTTGCCACTGGTCATTATGCTGTTATCAAAGAGGGGTATTTGTACCGTGGTGCAGATCCCCGAAAAGATCAGTCCTATTTTCTTTATCCGGTCTACAATTGTGATTTGTCGCGGGTACTTTTTCCGCTTGGAGGTATGACAAAAGCTAATGTGCGTGCGTTGGGTGAACAGTTTGGATTGCATAATGCAAAAAAAGATGAAAGCCAGGATATCTGCTTTATAAGTTCAGGAGATTACACTGAGTTTCTGAAGCAGAATTGCGTGAAGGATTTTGTGCCGGGTCCGGTTCTCGACGTTAAGGGCAGAGTAATAGGCCGGCATCAGGGAATTCAAAATTTTACCATCGGGCAGCGCAAAGGTCTTGGTGCATTGGGTAAACCCATGTATGTCAAGGAGATCCTGCCAAAAGAAAATGCAATTGTCGCTGCCACCGATGATGAGCTGATGGCATCCTGTATTTTCATAAAAGAAGTACTCACTGGGCCAGACCCAATTGACACAAACAAATCTTACTTCGTTCAGGTGCGCTATAGGAGCCCGGCCGTAGCCTGCCATCTGGAAACCATGGATGATGAGCAAGGGTTAAAAATCTGCTTTGATGAGCAGGTCCGTGCTGTAGCCCCAGGGCAATCTGCAGTCATTTATGATAAAGAGCGGGTTGTGGGAGGAGGGGTGATTTGTTAGATTTAAGATATAGAATAGTAGGATATAGGATATGTTCGACTTGCGATCAATACTGCCAATTTGTATGTTTCAGGTAATTAGTGTATTATAAGATAATGATTAATTTTCGATCCCGATCAGAAACTTGTTCCGTAAAAAGTTTCAGATACTTGGTACTTTTATGGATGAGCTGGATAAGATAAAATCAAGTTATGCCAATGGTGAGCTTGAGCCAATTTTAAAGCAATTAGAAGTATTTATAAGCTGTCACAAACAACAGATACTCAGGTTTAAAATACAGGAAGAAAGCAACTGGAAAAGGTCTTTGGATCTGGCAACCACAATTAAGCTTTTTATTCTACATGTGCGCTCGATTGATTCCAGAGCAGAAATGCTCGATCAGATAAAAGAGATTAATAAGACGATTGGTAATGAGCACGAAAAGGACATCCAAAAGCAGAACACCTGCTGTTTTGAGTGGGTTCAGAAGCATGCCCCGATCTGGAGAGCATTTCGAGTGCTGGCAATAATCTATGTTTTTGATCAGAATCGGGAACCCCTTTTATCTCTTTTTGATTCTGATCATTCCCTCATCTCATGTTTCTAATCCCAATGGTATTCCATACGATCCGCCAATAGTTTAGGATAGTTAATTCCTTGAAATTACTAAAAATAGATGGAAGTGATGCATATTTTGCAGCTCTCTTATTGCGTCGATTAACCTAATGTGCTATTTTTGATAGGCACATTAAACCTTGAAAACAGGTCTGCAGATTAGTTTATTCACTTAATCTGTTGAAAGATAATGACTTTCAGACTTTAGTTTCTTGTCGGTTAGCAGAAAAGACAATTTGAGTCTAATTTCATTTTAGCTGCAGGTTTAAAGGTTTAATTTCACCCGTAAAATATTCTTGAGGAGGTTTTTTGGACTTCATGAACTCAGTTTTAATTGTTGGTAGTGGCGGCCGTGAACATGCAATTTTAAAGGCACTACTTCGATCCGATCGTCCTTTATGCCTTTATGCATATCCGGGTAATCCCGGAATGGAGCGAGATGGATGTATGTTGGTGGATAAAAAAATTACTTGCTGGCAGGATCTTGCAGACTGGGCTTGCATGAATGGGATAGATCTGACGATTATCGGTCCGGAAGCTCCTTTAGTGGATGGGGCAGTTGATATTTTTAAGAGTAATGGGCTTTGTGTCTTTGGTCCTTCAAAGGCTGCGGCTCAAATAGAGGGAAGTAAGGTTTTTGCAAAAGAGCTCATGAAAAAGTACAATATTCCTACTGCTTCCTATGAGATTTTTACCGATAAGGAAGAAGCGCTAAAATATCTGAGTGCCAAAGGAGCTCCTGTAGTAGTAAAGGTGAGTGGATTGGCTGCTGGTAAGGGGGCAATAGTTTGTGATACAGAAGATGCTGCACGTGATGCGCTAAGAGAAATTTTTGATGCAAAAGCTTTTGGGGATGCAGGCTCTTCGGTTGTGATTGAGGAAAAGATGGTGGGCGAGGAGGCTTCCATATTTGTGATTACTGATGGGCGTAAGTATAAAATTCTGCCTGCTGCTCAGGATCACAAAGCGATCGGTGATGGGGATACCGGACCTAATACCGGTGGGATGGGAGCTTATGCTCCGGTGCCTCTGGTAGATGCAGAGATGCTCAAAAGAATCGAACAGGAAATCGTGGTTCCAACTCTTATTGCGATGGATAATGAGGGGAGCCGATACAAGGGACTTCTTTATTGTGGTATCATGGTTACTTCCGAGGGACCGAAAGTGGTCGAGTATAACTGTAGATTCGGAGATCCGGAAACTCAGGCGGTTTTGCCCCTTGTTCAGTGCGACTGGTATGAATTGTTCCGTTCCTGTGCTGTTGGAGACATGACTTCGACTGAATGGGTAACAGTTCCCGGCTATTGCGTTTCAGTAATCCTTGCGTCCAAAGGGTATCCAGGCTCCTATGAAAAAGGAAAGGTAGTTACCGGTGTTGAGGATGCAGAGCAAGAACGGGCTAACCTTGATGTGTACCACAGTGGTACTTCTCTGGATAATGAGGATCGGTTTATCACTAATGGAGGACGGGTGCTGGCAGTAAGTGCCTGGGCAGAAACTTTAATTGATGCGATTACTATTGCTTATGAAGGTGTTGCCGAAATTAATTTCGAAGGCAAAACATTTAGAAGAGACATCGCAGCCAAAGGGTTAAAAAGGCTCAAACGGGATACTGCAGGTATCGAGCGTTAAGATGTGACAAAAAAACTCTTTGACTGCTCAGCATTTGAAATTAGTAATATTTTATTCGATTAATTCTGATTTGATAGTATTGGCGTGATTATATTAGATAGCTGAGTCATTACAGGATACCTTTTTAAGGAATAAAAGGAGAGAATAGATGCGAGTTGCAATTGTAATGGGTTCCAAATCCGATATTCCCTTAGCAGAAAACGCAGAGACTGTTTTTCGTGAGTTTGGAGTGGAGTTTGATACATTGGTAATCTCTGCTCACCGGACTCCCAATAAAATTCGTAAATTTGCAGCTAATGCGGACCAGAAATATTCTGTGGTTATTGCTATTGCCGGGCTTGCTGCTCATCTTCCAGGGGTCATTGCCAGTATGACTGTGCTTCCAGTTATAGGCGTACCTGCTGAGAGTGGACCTTTTAGCGGTAAAGATGCGCTTTATTCGATTGTACAAATGCCTGGTGGTATTCCTGTAGCCTGTGTGGGTATTGGGAATGCGAAGAATGCTGCACTTCTGGCAGTTGAGATTCTTGGAAGCGGGGATGAGGAGTTGCGAGAGAAAATGAAAGAATACAGAAAACAATTCAATGATGATGAAAACTAGATTCTGAAGTTAAATTTCCGCTGGAAGCCGAGACATCCGGCCGGATGTCTCGGCTGTTCGATATTTATATTACTTGTTGATTTTAAAACGTAAAATATGCAACCACATATATCTTTCGTTTTAAAGTCTCGTTTACTTTGACATCTATAACCCGTTATCCACTATCCCTCACTTGTCATTCGATGTTCGACATTCTTCACTTCTTCACTGCACAGACTTTTGACTCTTTTCATTATTCATCAATTTTAACCAAATCAGGAATATTTTTAAAAAAGGCCTCTGCACTTCATAGATCGCCATTGCTTCTTTAAACCTTTGTTGCTCGACAAGCCTTATCCACCTTTTCTATTATATCTGGGGTGTTTTCAACAGAATGAATCAGAGAGGCCTGCTCAGTAGAAAACTCTCATGTAAGGTTAAGCCACTCGTTAGTACCACCCTGATTATGTAGACTCCAGAAGGATTGTTGGCATTTTCCCAGGTGACATTGCTGCTGGCTTTGTTTATGCAAAAAATCTGTTTCCCTGAAGGGTCAAATACAGCGCAGTGTTTTATGAGGTCTCTCTTAGAAGTGTAGATATTCACAAATCTGTTATCAGTTCTTCTTACAAGGAGCTGCTGTGGTGCAGAAAACCTGAGATGTCGCATAGAGGGGCTTTCTAGATCTGTATCTTCCTCCGGACTTTTTCCTGTAAATTTACTGGTATCAGCAGGATCAACTTTAGAAACGATATACGCTAATACCCCCACCAGACCAGCATTGTAGTCAAGGCCACCTTCTGTCATCGAATAATCTGTAACTGATTCTTTAAACCCTGTTGAGTTCCAGGTTCCTCCCACCAGATAACCAAACTGCTTATTGCGCTCTGGAATCGTCATTTTTGCTTTTTCTTCATCGTTGGGATTGTCATCTCTGAGAAAAACATTGCGGTGATGAGGAAACTGTGGCGATTTGCTGCATCCTGAACAGAATCCTACAATGAAGGATTGTTTTGCAGTGTTTGCACCCAGAATATAGTCGATCTGGTTAAAGATGAACTGGTCATGTTCAGTGGTATTATTGGCTTTAGAGTATAAGGCGGTGATTAAAGCGATGTTTGCCGGATAACGGAGTGCTCCCCATCCGCTATTACCCTTTGTACATACTTTTTCATTGTTGATATTTTTAAGATAATCATCGATAAACAGCGTTTTTAATTTGGCAAACATACTGTCTCTCTCTGATTCTATGGTGGTTGCAATAACATAGGGAGCCAAGTCATGAAAGTTGCTGTAATCAAAGGCATAAAAATGATGCTCTACCTTATCAGTATTACTAAGCACATGATTTTTATAATTATCCTCTCCGGTTGCTTTATACATTTCTGCTGCAGCTATGATAAATGCCTGAATCGGTGATTTGGGTGCAGAATAGAATCCTCCGGAAGCCGCTCCGATAGCGGTATTTTTCCTGGGTTCTGCGTAAGAGAAGGCATTTCTGGCGTGCTTAAGACAGAGATCTGCATAGCTGCTGTCATATTTGGAGTATAAACGGGACATCAGTGCCAGAGTAGCAGAGGCAAATGAGGCCATGTGGCCATCATTGGGGTTTTTCCACATTTTGCGTGGCTCACCGCCTTCCTCATATTTTTGCGACGACATTTTGCCGGCAGTAACCCAGGTAGCGTGGTCGTGATTCCCTTCTCCTTTTTCATAATAGAAGGTATTTGAGTTTGGAGTAGCTTTGATTATCCAGTCTGTGGCATATTTTATCTCTTCAAGAAGGTCAGGGATCCCGTTTGGTTTTCCACCTGTAATATCCCAGTTACCAGATTGAAGGTAGTCGCTGTAGTTTTTTCCATCGTAAAGGTCATGGAAGCCGGTAGGGAAGGCTTCATAAGCTTTGGAAAGCAGATAAGCGGAATAGAAAAAAGTGTGTCCGAAGGTGACATGATCTCCACAGTCGAACCATCCTCCTTCAAGATCATGCTCAGGGGAGACTGAGTAGTCGGCATCCTGTGTAAAACTGGTTCTGTATTCTGGTTTTTCATGTTCCATGATAAGCCAGTTAGGTCCAATACCAGATCTTTGAGCACCATAAAATCTGGTAGTCATCCATAAGGCTTTTTTGTAGTCCTGAGCCTCGAATGCTTCTGCATAAAGGTTTGTAGTTAAAACGTAAAACAGCAGTACAAAGATTGGCTTAGCAGGATTCACTTTTACTCCATTGGTATGATCAAAGAAAACGGTAAGGTAAAACTCAGATAATGAGTTTTCCAAGTTAGATATTAGTTGCATTAATTGATTCTTCGGTTCGGTCGCACCTATGTAAGAAACTTTTATGAGGTTGCTATTAACTTTTGGTCTACTTTTACCGGACACTACTGATAAAGAGTCTTTATTCTCATTTCCTTTTCTTTTTTTCGAATTTTGGTATTCGAATTTCGTGCTTTTCTGCAATATCGTTCTTACCATTTACGAATTCTTCTAACCAAAGGAGGCGCATATGAATAAGTCCCTCAAAGTAACTGTTTTTAAGGTATTACCACTGCTGTTACTGTTGTCTGGTTTCACTGGTTGCATGCGCTATCTGACCCACGACAGATCTGAAGTTCTTCTGGAGGGGGTGGATATCGATCAGACCCTGAAAGTTGCAGAAATAAAAATGAGTGAACAGCAGGGTAAGTTTGGTACCTCTCTTCCATTGTGGGTTATCAGAAACCAGGTCATCACAACAGATCAGGGAAAGCAGGTCTCCCGTCTTTATTTTCAGCATGTGAATAATCTGCAGAAAAAATTCGACATCTGGCATCTGAGCTGGGCTGTGTCTGATATTTATCGGCTTGGAAACGATAGCCTTAAAGCGGTTATGGATTCCGCTAACAAGGATGCATCCTCAAGGGCTGCAAAAATAGAGGGCATTGCGGATCGGATGGTAAATGGGGATAAGATTTTTATGGGCGATGCTCACTCCGGTGGACGGGCATTCGCAAAAAAGCATGTCGTTGTTCCGGGGAACAAAAAATATCTGCAATCTTATGAGGAGTATGAACAGAAAAATTAGAGCTAAATAACAGGTTGAGAGATAGGTGAAAGGGGTATGGACAGTCTTTCTCTTCTTCTTATCATCACCATTGACAGCTTCTATATTTGTGATTTGATATGTTAACTGTTCCATTAGTGACGATTTTTGACAGTGATCCGTAATGAGTGACAGTCTGTCATTTCATATTTGAGTACCTCAGTTGTCTATACTAGAACCTATGAGCTGGGAAAACGACCTGTCTATTTGAAAACGGCATTTTCTTTGAGGCAATTACCCAACTTACTGTAAAAAAAAGACAGGCCCATGACTGTGTTTTACCAGGTATCGGGCATCTGTGTGCCAAAAGCTTTAAGGAACTATCATTTTGACTATTGATCAACTGGTTAAGCCTCTTTACGATATAATCTCCGAAATACCTGTATCCAGACGTGAAGAGGAGTCGGATGCAGATGCCAAAAGCAGGAGCCTGATAGAAAAGTGTGCCATAAAAGCGGCATTTATCTCTGCCGGGCTCTCTTTACCTCCAGGGCTGGCAGGTTATTTAACTTTTTTGCCAGACCTGACTGGTATCTGGAAATTGCAACGGAACATGGTTGCTGATATCGCGGCAATTTATGGTAAAAAATCGATATTGAGAAGAGAGCAGATGCTTTATTGTCTGTTTCGTCATTCGGTAAGCCAGGTAATGCGTGATGTAATGGTAAGAACAGTAACCCGTGTTACTATTGAAGAAACAATCACTGCAATATCGGAGCGTATCCTCAGAAAACTCGGTGTGCATCTTGCTCGTAAAGCATCTTCCAGGTTTATTACCCGAACAATACCGGTCTTAGGCACATTAGGGGCGGGAGCTTATGCCTATTACGATACAAAGCAGGTTGGAAAAACAGCCATTGAGGTGTTGTTGACAGGAGGTGGAGTGTGGGACTTTAAAGGGTAAAAGCTAGAAATTCGAAAACCGAAATTCGAAACAGGAACAGGAATGGGAAACGAGAGCAGGAGCTGACAGGAATTGGGTATAAGGAGTAATTGATAAACCTTAGTTGCTTTGAAACTTCTTATTTCTGTTTAGAGTTTGGGATTTTAATGTGGTTAAGCACGAAATTCGAAACAAGAACAGGATAGTGGAAAACGGGAACAAGGACTCATTTTGATGACTTATGTGATTTATTAGTCTGAATTTGCAATCGATATCATTGTCATGGTCGATATCGATATCGAATTAAAAAACAGGGAAAAGAGACCATATTAACAAACCAATTGTCCCTGGTCCTTTAGGGACGATACATCCTTTCCGGTCTGGCATTATGCTCCGGTGCATGTTTTCAAACTGCAAATATAAATGGCAATAGATCCGGTTGAATATGTTTACCATAGAATTAATCACCTGTTTCATGGAAGGGTGTAACCGCTCCAATAGCTAAGGAGTCACTTGCAGAAACTATCAGTTTTTTGCAATGCAACTGTTTCTTCAAAACCCTTTCCGGACAAAAACAGGGAAAAGTCGTTGTCCGCTGTTTTGTTCACTAATCTTGATTCTTTTAAATTAGCAGTTTATTTTAACTTTTTGGTTGATGTTAACCGAAAACTCCAGGGTTTCCAAGGTTGTTAGGCAGATCGCTCATGAAAAGCGGCACACTCAAACGGCTTTGCATCGGATACCCTGCGTTTAAGACGACAGTGTTTCAATCGTCCTCATCCAGGTAATAACCATATCAAGTGAAATTTCACAAGGAAAAAACAGGTTTGAAAACGGAAACCCTTTGCAGTCCCGGGCGGCAATACCAAAAAAGATTTGATCAATACTCATCAGATGCATTAAAAGTTAATAAAAGAATACAGGTGATCAGTAACCTGCGCTTGCTGATATTTCTGGCTATTATCTTCTGTGCAGTTATGATTTACAGAACCGCTAATTATTATCTGCTTGGTCTGGAGCTTCTCATCGGTATTGCAGCTTTTGCAGCAGTGGTGCTGTGGCATAATTTTCTTCATCAAAAATATGACATACTGAGAAAAAAGATCGAAATCAACAATGCAGGTCTCAAGCGTTTGGAGGGTGAGTGGCACAAATTTAAAGATACCGGTGAAGAGTTCATAAACCACGAGCATCCATATTCCTGGGATCTTGATATTTTCGGATCAGATTCGCTCTTCCAATGGATCTGCACCAGCCACACCTTTTACGGAAGAAAAATGCTTGCTGAAAAGTTAAGTGAAGGGACAAATTGTGTCGGGCAGATACGAAAAAGACAGGAGGCTACCAGGGAGCTGTCTGGTTCTATCGATTGGAGGCAGGAACTGGAGCTTAATGGAATGTTAAGTGAGACCGGTTGTGATCCGCAGAAGTTTCTTCGTTGGAGTCAGCAGCATGATCCCACATTCAAATCTGGTCTTGTAGTTGCAGTTTTCAGATGTTTACCTTGGGTTGCGTTTTTGATTGGCAGTGCAGGCTATCTGCTTTCAGGGACATTGATATTTTTTGCTGTTGTATATGCTTTGCAACTACTGCTTTACATTGTATTGCATGCAAAGGTGATCAAAGCGATTGAGGCTTTTGAGAAAAACGGTCCAATGCTGCTTGCTTTCTCAAGATTACTCCAGAGCATAGAAAGTAAAGATTTCCATTCGGAATATCTGAAGGAATTAAAGATAAAATTTGATTCTGAAGGAAAACCGGCATCTGAAGTGTTCTATTCATTATCAAAGATATTGAATGCTGCGGATGTCCGTAACAGCCCGATGGTTCACATATTTGCCAATGCTCTTTTTCTCTGGGACTTTCAGTGTATCATAAGGGCGGACCGGTTGAAAAAAAACTATGGCCGCTTTTTTGCCACGTGGATTGAAACTATCGGAAGATTCGAAGCTTTGTCCAGTTTGTCAATAGTTGGCTTTGAAAACCCTCAATGGGCTTTTCCTTGCGTTTCACAAGATAAGCTTCTTTTAAAAGGCGAGGGACTGGGTCATCCGCTGCTTCATCACAAAGTACGGATCACAAATGATTTCCCTGTTCAGCATGGGGGATCGGTGGCAATAATTACCGGATCTAATATGTCTGGTAAAAGTACTTTTTTGAGAACTATAGGTACGAATCTGGTGTTGGCACTGTCAGGAGCTCCGGTGTGCGCATCATCGTTTCATTGTTCACCGGTCAAGATTTACACATCCATGCGTATAAGTGATGATCTTTCCTCCAGAGTCTCTACTTTCTATGCAGAACTCCTTAGAATAAAGAAAATGGTGGAGGCGGTAAGAAGGGGCGAGGATGTGGTGTTTTTTCTGGATGAACTCTTCAGAGGAACCAACTCGCAGGACCGTCATGATGGGGCTGTGGCAGTCCTTAAAGCACTGTCAAATGATAAATCAATCGGGATAATTTCCACCCACGATCTGCAGCTTTGCGAACTGGCCAGCACTGATGATAAAAAATATGTAAACTACCATTTCAGGGAACAGTATGAAGATGGCTCCATCACCTTTGATTATAAGCTCAAATCTGGAGAATCAAAGACAAAAAATGCCATGTTTCTGATTAAGATGATGGGGATTTAAGTAAGTAAAAAAACATGGGAGAAAGTAAGCACGAAATTCGAAAAACGAAATTCGAAACAGGAAATAAGAACAGGAAACAGGGACTACCAATAGCTGGTAAGCCATTCATCTACAATTCTTAGATTTAGATGTCCAGCCAGACGTCTCTACTCCTAACCCCTGAACCCCTGAACAACATTCAACCCTCAGTTATTTCGAATCCGTCAGATTGAATAAGTTTTAAGGTGGCATCTACCACCTCAGGATCGTATCTGGATCCTTTGTATTTTTTAATTTCCTCGATAGCGACATCGATACCCAGTGCAGCCCTGTATGGTCGCATCGAGGTTATTGCTTCAACCACATCTGCTACCGAAATTATTCTGGCGGCAGGTAAGATTTGAGCATGTGTAAGCTCTCTGGGATAGCCTGAACCATCGCATCGTTCATGGTGTTGAAAAACGATTTCAGCGATAGGCCATGGGAATTCAATGTTTTTAAGTGTATTGTATCCCTCTTCGGCATGCTGTTTTATTAATTCGAATTCAATCGGTTTTAGGTCGCCTGGTTTATTGAGTATTTCTGCGGGGATAAAGATCTTACCAATATCGTGAAGTAACGCTGCCACGCGAATTTCCTGTAAATGATTTTCATCAAGCGCCAATTCCCGGCCTATAGCCATTGACAACCCAGCTACCCTTCGCTGATGACCTGCGGTATAAGGATCTTTGTTTGCAACGGTAATAGAAAGAGTCTTAATTATGCCTTCAAGAGTTTCTTTTAATTTTTCGATAGAGCTAATCAGTTCGTTTTGCTGGTACTGGATTGCATCTACCATGTCAATACTTCTATATATGTTGTTTACGATTCTGCGGATACCGGTGTGGATACTGTTTATGTGGTTATTCATATCCAAAATGAGAAATCCGACCTGCTTCTCCCCATAGATCAATGCCTCAACCATAAATGAAAATCTCTCGTTAGTAAAGAAGAAACTATCTGGGATCAGAAGTTCAGAAGGGAATGCCAACCCATCATTGGGCAATGGATAGCGCACCTCTTCAGAATAAGCCAGAACCAAACGAGCGATATTGGTGTTTTCACTTTGCTCATATAAGGACATATATGCTGATTTAATACCTAGTTCGATGAGATTGTGGTACAGAATATCCAAAATTTTCTTCTGATCAAGCCTCATATCCAGTTGATCACGCAGTTGGTTGAGCACGAACTCTTCGCGCATCGCATTATTGCATGTTTTACGGGTAAGCTTCAGTGCTTTTAACTCCAGCATACTCATAGCTGGCCAAAATAAATGATCACCGGTCGAAGGTGAGAAACCGCACTCACAGATGCTGTTACGAAGCTGTTGCAGCATCCTGCATATAATCACTTCATCTACTTCCAGATGAAGATTTATGTTTAAAAAATTTCGCCATGAACTAAGGAAAATATCCTCATTTCGCGTCTGGCCTGCTTTGAGAAAAGAGGTAATCAGCTCGTCGGCCATTTCGTTTTCATCCTTGAAGTGACGGTCGTATGAAATGCCTTGGAGGAAGGATACTATCAGTTTGCGGTGTTGATCAAGAGAGGTCGAATTAAAAGGGTTTTGATTATTTTCCTGGTCAGAGCAGGCAGTGGTTTTTGATAAATCGTGAGCAATGTTGCAGCCGCAGGACTCACGGACTATCAGTCTGGAGCCGAGGGTAGTTATAAGAGGAATTTTATTATTCTCCGAAAAGCTGCCGTCCAGAATATTTATAAGAAGCGACATGGCGCTCCATCCTTCACGCTGTAGTGGCTGCCGGACTGTGGTCATCGGTGGTTTGGTTGTGGAACATTTGGGAATATCATCTACACCAACTACAGCGATATCTTCAGGAACATGGAAACCCTGGTGCTCCAGTTCGCGAATTGCACTGATAGCCATTTCGTCATTGCATGACACAATTACCTCTGGCCTCTTTTTCGAACTAAGCATATGTCTTACTGCCAGGGTACCTGAATTTTCCAGATAATCGCCATTATAAACTAAATCATTATCGACTGGAATATGGTATTCTGTTAAAACCTCTTTAAAAGCGCAATATCGGACCTCAGCGTGATAGGAGCCTGATAATCCCTTTATGAATCCAAACGAACGGTATTTGTGCTTTTCAATTAAATGCAGGATCATCTCTCTCATACCGCAAAATGAATCGATAACTATTGAGGGCACTTTGGGATGGCTTCGTCCGACAAAAACTACCGGTAGTGAGCGAAAGCTCTCCCGAAACCGAAAAAGAGCTTTATCATCAAGGCGTATCCCCACCGAATCTGACAGTATAATAAGTCCATCCAGACGATGCTCGGTTGCAAGTTTATATAAAATATTTCTTTCGCACCTGAAGTTCCCTTCAGCATCGGGGTTGAGAAGGCCTCCCTCCAAACAGATCAGATTGATATTTCGATTCTGAGCAAAATCCGATACACCTTGCAAGATGCCGAACTGGTACTGACTATCCGTGTGATCAATCAGAAAGCCTACCGTCAGTCTGTTGTTTGCTGAAGAGTGAAGACCCATATAATAAGAAAACCCAGTTTAATTGATACACTTAAAATGCGGTTTGTAGTTACTGCAAAGACAATATCGTATGATACATTTTTATTAGAATCAATTCAATGTATTTATACTATTCGTTAAAGTGATAACCTGTTTAAAACTGGCTAAGTATTGGCAATTTTTGATATGTGACGGTAGTGTTTCTGTGTCGTATTTCGTATTTTTGATTTATTTAAAATTTAAAAATGGTGATTTGGAATTTTCTTTCCGAATTAGATAGTTGAGTAGTTATTTAGTTATTAATAAATATGGAGCGGTGGTGAATACAATCCTGTGTGCTATCAGTAATTTTTCCATTCTGCGGGGGGTGCTTTCGCCGCAGATGATCTGTAAAACCGCCTGTGAAATGGGATATGAAGCGGTTGCCCTCACAGACCGCAACAATCTTTATGCACTCCCGGAATTTCTTCGCTGGTGCAGGGAGTACCGACTTACCCCAATTATTGCGGCAGAACTGGTTGTTTGCGGTGGTGAAACACTGCTTTACGCCGAAGGGGATAATGGGTTTTCCAATCTGTGTCGTATTATAAGTGAATATCATTGCCGTAAAGATTTCAGCCTGGTGTCTTCGATCCTGTCTGGTCCTGATGGGATTCATGCTGTTTGCGATTCTCTTACTCTGATCGATTCATTGAAAAGTGCACTTCCGGTTTATTACCGGATGAGACGCCCGAAAATTCCTCCTTTATCTTTACGCAAGGCGGGCATTCCCTGCATTATTGCTCCTCCGATGGTTTTCTCTTCTGATACTGACTTTCAAACGCACCGTTTTTTAAGGACGATTGATAATAATACTACTCTTTCCAGGTTGGCGGAAACAGAGATTTTTTCCCCCGATGCAATGTTTATGTCCTGGCAAAAATTATGTGATCGTTTCGAGGTGTTTGATTATGCAATAGAATCAACAGAAAAGTTCTGTCAAACCATCTGTTCAAGAAAAGAGTTCGGTGCACCACTTATGCCTGGATTCACCTGCGGAAAATCTTCTGTAGAGTATTTGCGATCAAAGGCATTCGAGGGTGCGCTAAGAAGATATGGAGCGCTTTCTGAAGCGGTGGTTACCAGATTGAATTACGAGCTGGAACTTATCGAAAAAAAAGGTTTTTCCGATTATTTCCTGGTGGTGGATGATATTGTCAGACAGTCACCGCGTACCTGTGGCAGAGGTTCCGGCGCTGCGAGCATTATCGCGTTTTCATTAGGCATAACTAACGTTGACCCAATAAGATACAATCTTATGTTTGAGCGGTTTCTTAACCCTGGAAGAGTCGATCCGCCCGATATCGATGTGGACTTTGCCTGGGATGAGCGGGATGATGTTCTGGATTATGTTTTTGACAAATACGGTAATGAGCATGCTGCCATGGTAGCCACTCATCTCACCTGTGGTGCGCGCATGGCCATAAGGGAGGTTGCACGAATCTATGGCTTGACCGAGGAGGAGATCAGCAGGGTTACTGCAAAAATTCCCTACTTTGTGGATCTGGAGGAATATGCGCAGAGCATTGTGGAAGTTTTAAAGCAGTGGCCGGCTATGAAAGGGGTTGAGCTGGATCCTCCCTGGCCCGAAATCCTGGAGAAGGCGGGAAAAATTATCGGGATGCCAAGAGGTATAGGGACTCATTGCGGGGGGGTGGTGATAACTACCGAACTGATTAATACTGTTGCTCCGATTCAGTATTCGGCAAAAGGCTATCCTATCATTCAGTGGGAAAAGGATGGCGCGGAGGAGATGGGGCTTGTAAAAATAGATCTTCTGGGAAACCGTTCGCTTGCAGTTATCAGGGATGCAATTGCAAATATAAAGGCAGAAGGCATTACCTTTGATGAGCACAACTGGGATCCTCAATCCGATGCTTCAACCACAGAGCTTTTCTCCAAAGGGGAAAGCATGGGGGTTTTTTATGTGGAATCACCTGCCATGCGATTATTGCAGCGAAAAAGTGGCACCGGAGATTTTGATCATCTGGTGATTCACTCTTCTATTATTCGTCCTGCAGCAAACAAATATATAAGAGAGTATTTAAAACGGCTTCACGGTGAACCCTGGACTGCTTTACATCCAAAACTGAATGAAACCCTCTCTGAGACTTTTGGAATTATGGTTTATCAGGAAGATGTTTCAAAGGTGGCTATGGCACTGGCGGATTTTTCGGTTGAGGATGCTGACATGTTAAGAAAAATCATGTCCAAAAAAACAAAGACTGCCAGATTTGAAGATTACCGGAAAATGTTTTTTAATGGGGCAATTAAAAACGGAGTGACTGAACTGGTGATTAAGGAGATCTGGGAGATGATGCTTTCTTTTAGCGGATACTCTTTCTGTAAACCTCACTCTGCAAGTTATGTTCAGGTTTCGTTTCAATCAGGATATATAAAAGCTCATTTCGGGGCTTCCTTTATGGCTGCGGTATTATCCAATTACGGTGGTTATTATTCGACACAGGCATATATCAGTGAAGCCATGCGGATGGGGATAAGGATAATTCCTCCCGATGTTAACAAAAGTAATTACCGTTATTATTCGAGAAAAAACTGCATTATTGTTGGCTTTTGTCAGATAAAGGGGCTAAGTAACAGTGCGCAGCAACGGATCATTCAGGAACGATCAAATGGGGGCCTTTTTAACAATATGGATGATTTTTTATCCAGGAGTGGTGTTTTGGAATCGGATGCTGAAAAGCTTATTCTGGCTGGTGCGTGTGACTGTTTTGCCTCAGGTGCTGCCCGTCCGCAACTTTTCTGGCAGATGCGTCGTTTTTTCCGCAGCAGTGCCGCTGAATCGGTTCCACAACTAAATGCTCTTTCTCCTTCCCAGTTTCTTCAATATCAATATAAGACTCTGGGTTTTTTGACAGTATGTCACCCGATTACACTGGTAAAATTTTCCAGAAAAATCAGTATCAAAGCCAAAGATATCGATAAATGGGTGGGAAAGAGAGTGGTAATTGCGGGCTGGTGTATTACTGCAAAAACGGTATCCACAAAGCTTGGCACTACTATGGAATTTGTTACCTTTGAAGATGAGACCGGGTTGATAGAAACGGTGTTTTTCCCACAGATTTATTCCAGATATGCTGCGATACTTCAGTACCATGCGGCTTTTGTAATAATCGGGATGGTAAGCTGTGAGTTTGGAGTGGCAACTTTGGAAGTGGAAAAGCTGGAGCGTCCTTGAAGAGTGCAGTCCAAGGTTTAAACCTGAAAACCGCAGCAAGCTACAGCTGGGCACAAAACAAGGATGACAATAATAGAGGTAAAAAAAAGCTTGAATATCCTTGAAACCGTAATTAAAACCTTGATCAACTGGGCTCCCTTATATACTTTTTTGATGTTGCTGGTTTATTTCTATATATAGGAGGGTTTTATGAAAAACGTTTCAGTTTTTCTGATCGGTTTTCTGACAGCATTGTGTTTTGCACAGCAGGAGCAGATCGATTCTGTCAGTACAGTTACTACACCGGTTGATCAGAAGAGCGTGGTCAAGTCAATTCTTGATCAGTGCGGAATCACCAACCTTGGTATTCAAGATGTGGCTACCTTTGAAGATGGCAATGTGGTAGCACTTAATCTCTCAAACAGAGAAGTAAGTCAGGATGGAATCAGTAAGATTCCTGCGGATATCGGCAAATTGAGCTTTCTTCGCAGCTTCGATTGTTCTGGAAATATTATCTCCAAAATTCCTCCGGAGATCGCAAATTGTGTAAATCTGCAGAAACTTAATGCATCAAGTAATCGTCTGGACTCCATACCGGTGGAGATCGGTTCGCTGGTTAATCTGGTTGATCTTGATTTTCGCCACAATCGTCTGGTTTTTGTCCCACCCACCATAAGCAAGCTGGTTAATGTTAAATATCTGAGGTTATGGGGAAACAGGCTGGAATCGCTTCCTGACGAGCTTACTTCCATGACTTCTCTTGAGGAGTTGTATCTGAAGGATAATCGTCTGACAATGCTTCCGGAGGGCATAATCAGCATGCAAAAACTATCCTATGTCGATTTCATCGGAAACAAACTCTGCAATCTAAGCCCAAAACTTAATGCCTGGGCGTTAAAGAAGGATAAACAGTATAAATCGGCTCAAAAATGCTGGTGACAGGAAGGGGTGGTTTAAACCACCCTTTTATCCATTTTTCTATTTGACTTCATCTTTATTGTGCATCGAATCAGGTATCTATCAAAATAAGTAAAGCACTCCAAAACTAAAGTTTCCCATTTCCTGTTTTTATGGAATTCTTTTTTCGAATTTCGTGCTTATTCTTTGTATAAATAAATTTGGGGTTTCGTAACTACAGGTAAAAAAAGAGCTGAGTAGTTACATGTTTTTATTACTGGAAACCTGATTTCTTATTTATATTAGGTTTACTGTAGCAATTAAGGGATATCTTCGGATCATTAACTTAGTCTATAGTAGATGATGCCTTTGTACTGCTATAGATTTGATATCGCAGATTAGTGTCGGCAGCACAATTTTGGGAGAAAAAAAATGAAAAAGTTGATAAAAGGATCGATTGCACCGGATTTCAAACTTTCAGATCAGAATGGTAAACAGGTCAGATTGAGTGACCATAGAGGACATAAGGCGCTGATTTATTTCTATCCTAAAGCACTTACTTCCGGATGCACAGCGCAATCCTGTTCGGTACGGGATGCAAAGCCAGTTTTATTTGTTAAAGGTGTTGATATACTTGGTATAAGCCCTGATCTTCCGGAAAAACAACTCGAATTTGATAATAAACATAATCTGGGCTTTCCGCTACTGTCGGATCCGGATCACAGGACAGCCCAAGCTTATGGAGTGTGGGGAGAGAAGAACATGTATGGAAGAAAGTATATGGGTATAATCAGGTCAAGTTTTCTGGTGGATGAGAATGGGGTTATCATTAATGCCTGGTATAAGGTTTCACCAAAAGATACGGTTTCAAAAGCTGAAAAAGAACTGAACGGGCTATGAGTTGCGAAGTTTGGTATATCCGGGTTCAAATTGTACTAAAATAATCTTGTAAACCGAACATAAGAGATTGAAACGATATAGCAGCTCACCTGGAAATGATGGCAAAACAGATACGCCTGAAGCTTTTGAATGGGCAAAGAATAATTGTGGAAGCATAAAGTCCAAAAGGGTTAAATATTGGACAGTATGGGATGGAAAAGCTGATTTTGACAAACCAGTTCTTCGGGAAGATGATTGTTTTTAGTTCTCTGCGGTTTGTATATCAAATGACCCTCATTAAAGATAACTGTAGAACTGCCAATGAGTTGTTTAACCAGGGTTTTCTGTTTAATTCCCGAGATTGAAAAGGAATACAAATCCGCTTTTGAAGAAGGTCAAATGGGCTTGCTGAGAAGAACTCCAGGAAAGAATGTAAAGATACATTATTTTTCGAATATGGGACTCGCATAGGGGACAGATAATGGAGCAAATATTGATGGATGTTGTCAATAGATAGCAATAGTTAAAAAGATGTTTTTCTTGAAAGATGGCTTTCTGCGTGCAGCGTTGATAGCATCCTTAGAATTGATCGAAATTTATCCGGTAACATTAGATTTTTATTAAAAACATCACTTGAAGATAGTCAACCCATGATCCTGATAAAAAACGGAGGAATAAATTGAATTATAAGATGTCTGCCAGAACCTTACTCATTGTCGTATCAGTGTTTGATTTAGCAATTGCATGTGGAATAGGTATTCCAAGAATTGAGAATGGTGAGTGGGCAAATAAGGATTCGATTTATGCTAACTGCGAAAAATGTTATTCAGGGAATGAGGAAGAGATACGCAATTGTAAAACACTGTATAACCGTACTGCTGAAAACCAGATAGTTCAAATTGAAGAACAGCGAAACAAGGCGTTGTCCTACATTCAATCGATGATAAAAGAAGTCAGGAGATTAAGAATAACACACGCTGAGCTTTGCTATTTTCCAAAAAAATATCCGGATTGTCAAAAATCTAAAGACACATTGGAAGTAATTATTAATCTGAACAAGAATGAAATCAGAAATCTCGATGTTAAAACACTAACCAAATATGAGACTTTTTTAAGGAGTCTTAAAGAACGCAAAAAAGATGTGGTTCAATTTCAGAATTTGCTTCTAACACGTCCCAAAGAGTTAAAAGCCAGGAATGTAACACTCTCTTTACTGAACACGATTCCATTCGCTAGAATCGAAGATAGAATAGTTAATGCAGATCATTGGTTATATCTTTTTGGGCAATACTCGGCATTTGTTGAGGGATGTGAATCGTATGAAGTATTTAAAATCATTGCAGAATCAAATACCTTATTAAATGTAATATTTATCTCTCAGAGCGAATATGGTCCATATAACAGGCCTGTTAATGGTGGAACGTTTTTTACGGATGTATCATATGCTTCCGTTAAAAAAGGCATCTCAGCCTGTTTGCTTTTAAAGGGAGAGGAAGAAAAGATTGCTTATGGTAATGACCATATTTTTACAGAAGGAGTTCAAAACACAATCTGGGCTTTGACACGCTTATACGAGAAGGAAGTCCTTGGAGAAGTTACCGAGGAAGAACGGAAAATGAAAGAAAATGAGTTCCATTCCGAATTGGGTTTAAAATATATCAAGCCGATAATTAATAATTTAATAAGGTACGATCGACATACCAGACGCGAACTGAGCTTTGGAACCCAGACCGGGGAGATGTTTATTAAATTGAAAAGGATATATGATCTTCCGTAAGGAGGAGAGTGGATCAAGGTTATCCCTGGATGAAGATGAAAAACCTGTAACAAATTAAAATCATTTGTGATTTTCTAAAAGATTGCAGAGTTTTCATTCTTGTAGGCCAAAAATTGGTTGTTACCAATTATTTTTCCCTGTAGGGGAAACATTTCTGACCCGGTTGTAAGTTATAAGTCCCAAATAGTGAATGAGGGTATCTATTGGAGATAAGGAAGAACCTGCAACCCGATCTGAATATTCTGGCTATGTTGGTGTCATATTTTCTCTATTAATGTCAGGTAAAGACCAAAGAACAATCGCAAAACAGCTAATGATTTTTGAGGAAAACGATATGGGGTTACCACCAAATGAAAAGCATGCGTTAAAGATCGGGGGAATTTTGATTGAAGCAAAGTATGCGATAGAAGAAGGACTGTCATAAAGGATGGACTGAATTCCAGATTGCCCTTTTATCGATTAAATTGTATCTTCTTTATTTACTATTAATTCAGTTTTCAGCCATTTTTCTCCTTAAATATGAATGAAAAAGAGATAGACCAGATTCTCTACACCCGCGGGGTTAAAAAGCGTTGCCGCATCAGGGTGGTTTTTATTCAGTTCACATGTTTCCCGCCAGCTATTCCAGATTTCAGCACGTGCACGATTGAGTACCTCTTCGTTGGTGGTGTTCTCCCACTTTACAAGATCGCGGATAATATCAAACAATTGTTCGCGTTTTCGCTCCGCCTCTTCCTTATTAACACCTCGACCAAGTTCACGCTGATAACCGGGATCATTTACCATTTGTGCAAATATTACTGCCCGGGCAGCAGCCAGCGGTCGGCGCGCCCACCACAGGTGTAAAGTACTTGGGTGCCCATGTCGTATGGACTTTTCGCGAGCTGCTGCGACATTGATATCATCAAGAGGGAGAGCTACTTCGATTAGTTTACGGGGGAGTTTTATCGGATGGGTCATTTATGTTGTTGCTTTCTAACAATATTTTGTCCCTATAAATATTTTGTCCCGACGGGACAAGGACGTTTTTTCGATTCATCAGATCTTTTCCTGATCTCTTTAGGGATCACATATTTTTAGGGAAGATATATTATTGTACATCACGCAATAAATATTTCTCATCATAAGCAATATTATATTTCTGAAGAAATTCCAGATATTCTTCTCTAAAACTCTTTTTTTTATGATGCGTTTCCTGGTTCTGTATGTATTTGACAACACTATCAATTTGAGAACGTGAATAGGAGAATGCACCATATCCCCGTTGCCATTGGAATTTGCCATAAACAAAACGTTTATCATTTGTCCAATTTGATGAGCCACCCTTGATATCCTTTAATAGATCCGATATCAATTGATGAGGCTTATAATTCACAAAAATATGGATATGATTGGATGTTCCGTTTATTGCAATTAATTTATGTTTGTTATTTTGCACTATACCTGTAATGTATTTGTACAATTCATCTTTCCATTCAGTCATTATTAGAGATGAACGGTTTTCTACAGCAAATACAAATTGCAGATATATTTGTGTATATGTGTTGGCCATGTAAACCTACAAATATTTTTTCCCTATAAATATGTTGTCCCTATGGGACATGGACGTTTTTTCGATTCATCAGATCTTTTCCTGATCCCTTTAGGGATCACATATTTTTAGGGACAATAAATATGTTGTCCCTATGGGACAAGGACGTTTTTTCGATTCACCAGATCTCTTCCTGATCCCTTTAGGGATCACATATTTATAGGGACAATATGTGTTTGCTCAAATATTGACGCCTTTAAAATCATGTTGTCTCCCCGGGGCTAACAGCCCGATTCAATAGATCATCAATTGAATAATTTGTACTCACCGCGCCGTCATCGAGTTCTTTTGAAAATGGACGCCTGATATAAAACGGACCATCATAACTGTCACCATCAACAATGACTATCGCAAGTATAAACTTATCCTGCTGATTCAAAGCAGTCATTATCTCATTTTTTGTAACCGTAATCGTTGACTGCCCTTTAGCCCGTCCCTTTACTTCGATATGGCGTGCTGGTTTCAGTTGACCTTCATCCATAGCCTGGTTTGCGGTTACATCCCAGCCGCACTTTTCTGCTGAAACATCTTTAACACGATGACCCAGAGCAGATTCAGCATCAATAACAGCTTTTAAAAGCCATCCATTTTCAAATGAATATTCCCGACACCATTCTCTGCATACCGTGCAGTCTGTTTATCTCCTTCACCTGCATAGAGTTTTGTCTCGATGAGAACAAACCACAACTCTGTTTCATCGTAAATGATTAGATCAGGATGTCCGATATCGGCTCTGATGAATAATGCTAAAAGTAATCCGATGGATGGTTGTTTTATAATCTTCCAATCTCTCATGTCTGCAGTAAGCGATTTTCTTGGTACTGAGTTTGAGACTGAGGGTGCATATTCCGGTACTGGTGCACATGCATACTACGGTTGCCAATTCTGGAAAAATCATTGGAAGACAATTGATATTAACTTTGATGCTTCAGATTCGGAGTGGCAATCTCCTAACTATTGGATTCACTTCGAACCACAACTTGAATTGTCAAAATCATTTCAGGTGACTTTGAAGCTTCACTATGAAACTACGCCCTATCGCTCAAAAAGTAAAATGAAGTCGTTGGTCACAAAATCTCCGTTAAATGCATCGTGGATTGAGAAATATGATTTAGCGAGAGAAAAATTTGTAAATGCACTTCATGATGAATTGGCAATGATACCAGGGTGTCGATGGAACAAAGAAAATTACTATTTGCAATTAGCGAGCAGCACCGTTCCTTTTGGCTCTGAAAACATGAAAACTTACGCATTGATAATAAAAGACCGAATAATCGAAATCTCTTCCATTATCGATAAGCTGGTCTTGGATAATCCAGTAAAGGGAGTATAAATGGCACTGAAACCCTGGCGTGAAATTGCTGTACCGCACACAGATGTTTTAAAAGGAACATTCACTAACGCAGAATTTGCTGCAGACATTACACAAGTCCATCGTGGAAAAGCAAGTGAGGAATATCAGAATCCTGAGAAGTTCTTTTCGCGTACCTATATAACCGAAGGTATGAAACTTCTTTTAAAGTCAGTGATTCAGCGTATGGCAGGGCATGGCGGTGATCCGGTGATTCAACTTCAAACCTCTTTTGGTGGTGGTAAAACCCACTCGATGTTGGCAGTGTATCATCTGGCAACATCATCAAATGCTTCCATGCACCCTGGGATACCGCCAATTCTCGATGAATCGGGAATCTCACACTTGCCTGAAGCTCGCATTGTGGTACTTGATGGTACCAACATGAGTGCCGGGCAGGCAGTAGTCCGTGATGGCGTAGAAATTAAAACGATCTGGGGTGAACTTGCATGGCAGCTTGGCAAAGAAAATGGCTTCTTAAAAGTTGCAGAATCCGATAAGGCGGGAACATCGCCATCAAAAGAGATCATTGCTGATCTACTCAGATCTGTTTCACCGGTGGTAATTCTCATTGATGAACTTGTTGCGTACCTTCGTCAGTTTGGTGTCGGTCAGATCCACTCGGGTGGTACATTTGATAGCAATATTACCTTTGTTCAGGCAATGACTGAGGCTGTGAAGATGGTTCCTGATGCAATACTGCTTGCATCGCTGCCCGAATCAAAAACAGAGCTTGGTGATTTACAAGGTGAACGAGCACTTGCATCACTTGAGAAAGTTTTTGGCCGTGTAGAATCTGTATGGAAGCCTGTAGCTGCAGAAGAATCCTTCGAGATAGTGAGGCGCCGGTTGTTTGAAAAAATCGGAACTGACTCAGAAATCCAATCGATTTGTAATGCATTTACAGCAATGTACAATGATAATAAAGGTAAATTCCCAATTGAAACTGCAGAATCAACCTATAACGAAAGACTGCAGAGTTCCTATCCAATACATCCGGAAATTTTCGATCGACTGTATGGTGATTGGTCAACACTTGACAAGTTTCAGAGAACCCGTGGCGTACTGCAGTACATGGCGATTATAATACACCGCTTGTGGATCAACAATAATCAGGAGGCTATGATCCTTCCCGGATCAATTCCACTCGATGATGTGGATGTTCGCACTAAAAGTATTCATTATCTCCCACAGGGCTGGGAACCGATTATTGAGAGTGAAGTTGATGGTCATCGCTCGACTGCTGCCTTCATTGAAAAAGATTCACCTCTCTTCGGTAGTGTCCAGGCTGCCCGCCGAACGATGCGCACAATTTTCCTTGGAAGTGCTCCTTCGCACGGTAAAGAACTTTCCCGTGGGCTTAAACATGATCGTGTTCTTCTTGGCTCGGTACTTCCCGGTCAACAGGTTTCAGTTTATGAAGATGTTTTGAAACGGGTTTGCGATAGAATGCACTATCTGTTTGTTGAAAAAGAACGCTATTGGCTTGATACACGCCCCAACCTCCGACGTGAAATGGAAGGGCGCAAACAGAAAATCGATTATCATACGCAGCTCTTTCCAGAGATGAAAAATCAGATCGCCAAAACATTTGGATCATCTTCGCACGGTTTTTCGGGGATTCATGTTTTTTCACAGTCTGGTGATGTTCCGGACGAAATCGGGAACGGGTTACGTCTGGTGGTGCTTCCTCCGGAAAAAGCATTTACTCGAGCTGGTGATAATCAGGCTTTATCCTCAGCTCTGGATATTCTTAAAAACCGGGGAAATGCGCCTCGTACAAAGCAAAACCGGCTGATTTTTGTTGCAGCAGACGCGCAAGTAGTTGGACGTCTAATAGATCAGTTCCGTATTCTTTTAGCCTGGGAATCCATCGTTACCGATAATAACAATGAAGTACTGAATCTCGATACATTCCAGAAGAAACAGGCAGAAAAGAATGTTGAGGCATCCAAAAAAATTGTACGTCAAATGATTCGTGAAGCATATAAGTGGTTGCTGGTGCCAACGGAAAAGATTATCAATGATACGCCAACTCTCAAGTGGATAGAAAAACAAATTTCACCATCTGTTCCTAACATCCTTAATGACATCGAACGAATTCTCAAAGAAGAAGAACTCTTGATAGTAGATTGGGCACCCATTCATCTTAAGAATCTTCTGGAGAAGTTCTATTTCGTTAATAATAAATACGAAGTTGAAGAGTGTGATCTCTGGGGTGATATGTGTGAGTATCCTTTCATGCCAAAGCTGAAAGATCAGGGCGTTCTTGCACAAACGATTGCAAAGGGCCTATTGTCAACCGAATATTTTGGACACGCGGCCGGAAAAGAAAATGATACCTATATAGAGTTCTGCTTCGGTAAAGGCACTATTATCAGACTTGAAGCAGGATCGATCATTATCGAAAGATCAGCGGCTGAGGCGTATGCTAAATCACTCGAAGAAACTGCCAGTAATTCAACAAGTGCATCTGCTTCAATAGGAGATGCAACTCCAGAAAGTAGAGATGCAGGTAATAGGGCTACAAACACAAAATCCGGTTTTAGTGGCGCTAATGAAACACCCGCGGATTCGAAGCCAGCACCAGTAAAACGAACCCAATATTACGGGACGGTAGATTTGGATCCTCTTCTGGCGAAAGCAAGATTTAACGATATCTATGATGAAATTGTCCAGCTATTCACTGAGCAATTGGGTACATCGGTTACCATCAATGTGGAAATAACCGCAGTTAGACCTGATGGTTTTAACGATTCAACTATCCGGGCAGTATCAGAAAATTCTCGTACTTTGAAGTTTAAAAATAGTGAGTTTGAGCAATAGTAGGATAAAAAAAAGAAAGACTTTAAAATTGCGAATATCAAAATAGAAGCACAGATGAAGAAATCTGGATTGTGAGCAGATTCATCAGTATATTTGTCGCTGTCGGGATCAGTTAAAACCTGTATGCCATAAAATCATACAATGGATAAAGATCTATAAAGTTTTGTTTCATTTCGCTGACAATTGATTTTTTAGCAATTCTTGGGTCATCAGGTTGATATTCTTTTACAAAGCCAGAATAGTACCCACTGCGATCGGTTTTAACAAATTTGATTAAAGAATTCTTATCACAATTATCCAGTTCAAATCTATTTCCATTTATTTCGTAAAAATAGCCTTTATTTTTAATATTCAAGGTTAACTGCCAAAATTTTTCAGCTTGATCTGGATTACGGCGTATTTTCTTTAGAAATTCTGAACGATCGTAATAGTTTTTATCCGTAAAAAGAAGCCAAAATCTTACAACTGATTGGTTTATAAAAATTTGAATCCTGGTATGCAGATAAAAAGCATTGTAGAAATCATCATAATCTATTTGGTGATAATCATAACCACCAAGCGTTCTTAAAGCATCGAGTTGTTCAGCGGATTTCCCGTAGTGCAACCACATACTGTCGATTTGTTTTACGATCGGTAGACCATCTTGGAATATAAAATGAAATGATGATGTGTAATGCGCTTTTTGACGATGCCGGTGTAAAGTCTCAAAAACTGTCGTTTGTGAGACTACTTTAATTTACAGGTATTTTGAATCTTTCCAGGTAATGTTCCTAAAAAAAGTACTTGCCTAAAATAATACGCACTGCTATTTTAGGATAAGCGGTTATATTAAAATAACGAACAGTCTTATTTTAGGATAAAGGATATTCATGCAACGGGATCTTCAAGGATATTATAAAACCATTTCAACTGTAGGTGAGACGGTAAAGGCATTTGTCCCTGCATCACTTCCACCAGTGCCGCCGATTGAATGGACTCCAGAGCTACGGGAGAAGTTTAATCTCGCACATATTGCACTTGGGCGTCTAGACAGTGTAACCAAACTCCTTCCGGATACAACGCATTTCCTTTATATGTATGTCCGGAAAGAAGCGGTGCTCTCTTCGATGATTGAGGGGACGCAATCTTCTCTTTCTGATCTGCTCCTGTTTGAAATGGAAGAGGAGCCTGGCGTTCCTCTTGATGATGTACAGGAAGTAAGTAACTATGTTGCTGCATTGTACCATGGTCTTCATCTCTTGGAACGAGGTCTGCCACTTTCATTAAGGCTGATTAAAGAGATGCATAACGTGTTACTGTCAAAAGGGCGCGGCAGTGCCTGTACTCCCGGTGAATTCCGGAAATCACAGAACTGGATAGGGGGAACTCGTCCTGGCAATGCGGTATTTGTTCCTCCACCGGTTGAGGATCTGATGGAGTGCATGGGTAAATTTGAACTTTTCCTCCATGATGTGCCGGAGCCGACACCGGTACTTCTCAAAGCAGCCTTAATGCATGTTCAGTTTGAAACCATTCATCCATTTCTTGATGGAAACGGAAGACTTGGGCGATTGCTTATTACCTTGCTGCTTTGTGAACAGAAGGTTCTCCAGGAACCGATGCTGTACCTCAGTCTTTATTTTAAAACGCACCGGCAGTACTATTATGAGCTGCTGAACAAGGTGCGCACAACAGGAGACTGGGAGTCTTGGCTAGACTTCTTTGCCGAGGCGGTGATTGCTGTTGCCACTCAGGCAGTGGAGACTGCACAAAAGCTTCTTCGTTTATCTGAAACCGACAAACTTAAAGTAAGCGGTCTGGGTAGGGCTGCGGAATCTACGCTGCATGTTCACAGGGTTCTTATGGAGCATCCTATTGCCACATCGAACTGGTTGGTAAAGAAAACTGGTATCACTCCGGCAACCGTCAATAAGGCGCTCGTGCATCTTGAACAGCTTGGAATTGTGCGGGAGGTAACCGCCAGGAAACGTAACCGGCTTTTCAGTTATACCGGTTATATAGAGATACTGAACGAGGGGACCGGGGCACCGGAAGGTGCATGATAAATGTATCTGTTGCAAATCGGGGCCATAATGTTGAAACGCGTGGGGTACTAATGGCTCTTCAGTCTTGAGTATAGTATAAGTAAAATAAAGCATGAAATTGGATCAGTCTTGGCTCATCGTTTGCCACCCTCAAATCATCTTTTTATCGCTATAATTCATCCTTTTACCCAAATGAGTCATCTTTTTACACAGAATTATACTCAATCTAAGTTGCCACCAGGTGTACGTCCCGGAGGTTTCCCTTAAGGGTTCGATCGGCAATCCCACGTCTCCCGAGAAACGATATTTTACTCCTGTAAAGGCTGTCTGGAGCCCAAAATCGGTGTCCCGAAGCCCGGGCAACTGCTAA
>JAEYNR010000077.1 GCA_023412475.1 Fibrobacterota bacterium
TTTCAGCCCGTTTTTTTGTCGAGAACATGGCACATAAGCGGTATTTAAACTAGTGTGTGGTAAGATTTATATTTCATGTAAACATGTTTTTTAAAAACCGGCATATTTTGAACAGAAACTATTTAGACTCCTTCATGTTTATTTTCGCAGCTTGCACATGGACCATTTATTGTAACACTATCCCGCGAACTCAATGCTTGCAGGCTTTAAACTTGCGGATGTAAGCTTCTGTAACTTTTCCCTATATCACGCCATTTTCGAACACCTTGATAGAATTATACCCAATAATGAAGCAGTAATCATTACATTTGCTTCTTTTTATCAAATTTCGATTGTGATCGAGTCTGGGCATTATAAACTTCCTGAAATCACCTTCTTTATTATACCTCAGACGTCCTGCACCGAAAAGATAGCAGTGCTGAAAATTACTTTCGGTATCAAAAACAGAATTAAATTCGCATAGTCTACACTCATAGCTACTGTCACGTAACCCAAGATTTATTCTACGGTGATACTCAAGTATATATCCTATATCGCTTTCGGAAAGATTGACCAGTGGGCTTTCTTTACATTGATTAAGTACCTTTTCGAGTAGATCAATATCTTTGATGAAATGTTTCTTGTAAAAATTCTCTTTTGGATCTCCCACAATCATCCTGTCCAGAAAAAGAATATTGACTAGATCTACCCCTAACTCATCTTCACAGAAAGCCAGGTATTCCTTAAGATGGCTGATGTTTAATGATGTAACTACAATGTGAGCACCCAGACTTATCGAGTAACTTAGTTGATTTTTATAATTAGCAAAGGATTTAATGTTATTAACTTTTTGACTATACAAAGATTTATTTCTATACTGCACGTAAATCTCTTCCATATGTGAGTCTAGCGATATGCGAACATTTTTCAAGCCACAACTTATAAGACGCTGTACGTTTTCTAAAGATAGGAGAGAACCATTTGTCACCAGAATACTTTTATACCCGATTTGATTGCAGAAAGTGACCAGCTCACAAAGTTCGTCAATATTCATGAGCGGCTCGCCCTTCAGAAAACACACTACAGCATCAGGTAAAGCTGCCCCAGACTCTTTTAGCTCCAGTAAATAATTCTTCTTTATATCAAGAGATAAATAAAAAGATTTAGACCTGTTTACTGTACACATACTGCAGTCAAAATTACAACGGGAGTTGTTAAGTTCTATATTCGTATATTTAATCATTTTACCTTAAACTTTGTATTACCAATCAGGAGGTCCAGACAATAAAAATGCAATAATTAATAAAAGGAACTGACCAAGTGGCGTCAAAAACAGAATTAAAACTATACCTGATATTACCAAGAGGGATAGGTTTCTAATCTTTTTCCGCCTTACATCATCCTGCGGTTGTTCTAAACTTTCAAATCTTTTTTCATATTTTATTTCGGTTTTGCAACTTGCAAATTCCTTAAAGGAATCATAAAACTCACACTCTGGGCAAAGAATATTGCTATTACCCTCACTTGATTTGATGCGCTTTTTACATAATTTGCAAATCATACCATAACGTCCCACAATCACACAAACAATATGGCTATTTTATCTTCCAAAAAACAAATGGCATCTACGGATAATTATCGCTACTTACCTTAGGTCACACTATTCATAGCAGATTTGATTATCTGTTCAAAAGTGTCTTTCCTTGACGAAATTTGATACTATCTATTCCGGTTTCCCGAAAAAGGTCCTCCATGTATCTAAACTTTTTAATTTTTTCTCCTGAGATCACAAAATGCAGAGTATCATAGCCGACATAATCACATCCAAGTAAGTTCATTTTAACAGTACCTGGATGATGGTCTGTCTGTAAAGGATGGTATCCTGACCCTACTATCAAATCAGAATATCTTATCAAATTGTACAAATTAACAGCATCAGGAGAAATCCACTCATCTTTATTCTTTTTTGCCGTACGTTTTATTAAAAATACGGTGTCATTATAATTAATGCCACTGGGACACCACAATCCATTAAGAAAAATGTTTTTTTGAAGAGTGAAATGGCTGTTTAATTGATACGTTTCACTGATAATTTTGAAACAGAAATCATAGCTGAATTGTTTGCTATCATTCTGATTACAAGAAAAGATAATGAGCAACGGCATTAAATACTGAATTATTCTCATTTTGACTCCTAAGATGGATACATATCTCAGCCTCTACTTGAACCCAATGAATTACGAATATACGCCTTCGACATACAGCAGTAATTCTAAAACAAATAACTAAATTGACATATCCAAGTAATTTTTGAACCTTAATTCGAATAATTATTTTTTACAAAATACCTTCGATTTAAACCACCTATGATAGCAAAGGATGTCCAAAAAATATGGTAACCCATTTTAACAGAATGAATATAATCCGTACTCCCATTTATTGCCGGTATGATTTTAATTGTCAGAATACTTAATATCGGCATTAACAACAGAGCTACTAGAATGATTATAGAAGTCTTTAAGACAGAAATTTTAATGTAAATCGAATATAGTATAACAATGCCAAAACTTGCTATTAATATAGAAATAACCAGTTTAGATATTGCGTAAATCACTGTTAGATCAGATTTGCCTTTTACAATTGTTAAATGATCAATATACATTAAAGAAATGATAGCACCTTTAGAAGAATAAAAAGAAAGAACCAACAACAAAAACATGCTTAAAATGCAAAGATATAATTTAGCCGACTCTCCTTTTTTAAGTTTTTGTATTGGAAAAATAACTGAAGCTATACTGATAATCAAACTGATTGGCAATATTGACAACAACTCTTGTTTAAGCCATTGTAATCCATCCCAGCCGACTAAAAATAATATCTCAGCTTGCCAAATGAATGTATTAAAAATAGATACTAAAAATAGCAACAAAAAAAAACTGAGCTTTATTCTTGGTAGCATATCACTGTTCAATTACATCGACATTAATTTTAAAATTATTCCCTTTTTTGAGATAACACTCGCATTCAGAGCAATGGAGATGACTTCAACTTTCACTTTGTTTTATCTAAAAAGAATTCGAGTATTTCCACACATTTCATTCTATTTTGTATTACCACTTTAGCTAATTTTTCTGGATATGAGCTAATCATGGGTTTTTTGTACGCATCAGCGATTTCCTGTATTTTGGTTCGGCTGAGATTCAAATCAAAAATAAAATTACTGGTGTTCAAATCGAGTCTATAAACCCACCCTACGACACCATATTCAGCATTAGTTGCATCTTCGTGTAAAGGGAAACTACCCCAAATGATCAGCTCACCATTACCATCGTTATCTAAATCCTCAATCCACGAGTTTTTGTCATACTCCCAAAGAAAGCGCCAACCAATCGTATTCACAGGCAAGCAAAACCCTCGGTCTGGTCTGCTATTATTTATATCAGAAATACCTATAAAAATCTCTGCTAAACAGCCAGTTCCTAATGGACATTCTTTGTACGAATACAAATTGCAATTATTTCCCTTAAGAATAACCCATTCAGAATCAGGAATATTCAAATACTTGTTATTGTAAATTGAATCGTCATCATAATAGTAAAAACCGTTCAGTGGTATGTTAATTACCTGACGACTCGGTTTTATTACAGTCGTACAAACATTTTGGCTGAAAATTACCGCGCTGAACAGGATTAAAATATACAGATTTGCTATAATAAATCTCACACTTACTTTGAAAATAAACGATTCATTTTTATATAGTGCCATGTTGATAACCTCTGTAAAGCTTTAAACTGTATCGCTTCCTCACTCCCGATTTTCATTTCCATAAATCTAAAAGATCCTGAAGAATCTAATTTGCTTCGTCCTGTTCCAATATTCTGAAAAAGTATTAAGTCCAATAAAAAAGTTCATCTTCATTCGGTATCAAAAACAGAGTTAAAATCGCATAGATTACACTCATAGCTACTGTCACGCAACCCGAGATTTATTCTACGGTGATACTCAAGTTATACCCTATATCGCTTTCGGAAAGATTGACCAGATCTACCCCTACCTCATTTTCACAGAATGCCAGGTACTCCTTAAGTGGGTGATATTCAAAGAAGTAATCACATTGTTTACAATGTGATTATACAATGAATTATTTCTATATCGCGCGAAAATTTCCTCCATATGTGAGTCTAGTGAGACCCGGAAATTTTTCAAGCCACAGCTTAAAAGCCGCTGTGCATTTTCTACAGATAAAAGAGAACCGTTTGTCACCAGAATGCATGTATACCCGATTTTGTTGCAGAATGTTACCAGCTAACAAAGTTCGTCAATATTCATGAGCGGCTCGCCCTTCAGAAAACACACTACAGCATCAGGTAAAGCTGCCCCAGACTCTTTTAGCTCTAGTAAACAATTCTTCCTTATGCAAGAGATAGACAAAAAGATTTAGACCTGTTTACCGTGCACATACTGCAGTCGAAATTGCAACACGATTCATTAAGTTTTATATTGGCATATTTAATCATTTTATCTTTAACCTTGTATTACCAATCAGGAAGTCCATCCAATAAACATGCAATAATATAAAAAAGGAACTGACCAAACGACGTCAAAGCCAGAATTAAAGCTATACCTGATATCACCAAGAGGGATATGTTTCTAATCTTTTTCCGCCTTACTTCATCCTGCGGTTGTTCTAAACTTTCAAATCTTTTTTCATATTTTATTTCGGTTTTGCTACTTGCAAATTCCTTAAAGGAATCATACAACTCACACTCTGGGCAAAGAATACAACTGTGACTTTCGTTTTGCTTAAATTGTTTACCGCACTTATTACAAATCATATTGATCCAGTTTTTTATTTATTAATTAAAATCTGACATTAAATTGAAAAACTTCCAGTAAAAGAATGATCAAAACAAACTTCTGTGACGAATGGTTTATATCCCCTCATGTGCTGTAAAATATACCAAGCAAAAAAACCATCTAACCTGGAAGCTGGTTTACTATCTTCGATATCAGGGGCATCAAGCCCGAAGTGATCATAGAGCTGTATTTTAACTGTTGCTGTAAAATCGTATCCTTTCAATCCTTGATACCAATGTTTAATTTCATGTTTTTGAAACTGAGTAAGTATTACATCATATGCCCAAACATCATTGATCGCAATTGTTAAACCACCAAAAAGTTTGTCATTCCAACTATCATATTTAGGAGAACGAATTTTATTTGTAATATTAACCAATTTCAAATTACCTTTTGTGCGCTCAACCTCCTTGCGCAAATAGTTCTCAATATCATTAAGAAATTCCTTAGTAGACTGATGCTCCATAACAGCTTTTGTTAAAACCGGATCAGAATATCTTACAGCAGAACCGAAATCATTTTTAACAGTAGACTTTTCTGATTTCATTTTGTCTATCATTCTATTAATATTTCCCTCTAAAACACCAATTGCAAACCATGTATTAGCCATAGATCTGAAACAATCAAACAATTGCTCATCAGTCCAAAAGACAAGGTGATATCGCGAAGCTGCCCGCTTTCCAATTCTTGTGAACTCGGTAAATGATGTATCGTTTACATAAAAATCTTTATGAACTGCGGGCCTATGGTCGGATCGTGCAATAATGGTGTTCATTTTACTTAAACCACTAATTTGCGCGCGACTTTTCCAGCAAATGCACCCTTTACATACTGAGTCGTATCTTTTGACCAGCCGATTGTGTCTTGTACTTTACCAAGATCTTCTTTATTGACTTTTGTAATTATATCAGCAGTAGTATCGCTACTATCTAATTTGATTGTAATTAGTGTGTCATCCATCATTTCTCCATAATAAAAAAGGAATTAGAAATCTTAATAATCTTTTAAAAGACACAATAAATCAGTTAAGCACTCAACTTTGCATGTAAATAAATAAACTTCCGTAAATCTGAATATTCTTTCCTTTTTAAATCTTCCCCTCAACCTCTTTCAACCCCCTATGAAACCCTGAAACCAGCACTTTCACCTGGTCCAACATTTCAAAGGCCATACCCGCCGCTTCGTCAAGAGTATATGTTTCCTTGTCCAATAAAGAAAGCTTTGAGATCGGTCCCTTTGCATTAATCAGATGCCTTACCCGACAATCACAATCGCAGAATACCTTAAACCCCTGCTTGCGTGCGCCGAGACAAAAGCCTACATCTTCTCCTACCCATTTCGCACATTTTTCATCCCTCTCCTCGTACTCGACTATCTGCTCTCTGTACCAGGGATAGTCCATCGTTTCAAACACCCGCTTTTTAATCAAGGTAAAACCGGCACCAATCCAGTCTACTTCCTTGAGGCCGGAGGCGTGAATAGGAAGGAAATACTCATTGCGGACATCACCCTCACAACTATCAAATAGACCAGCGACTATCAGATCTGTCTGGGCGCGATACTGGTAAGCAGCTCCAACTATATCCAGGTCATGTTTCATCAGTTGTGAAAGATGCTCCGGGGTAAAGGCGATATCTGCATCTACACTAAGATAATAATCAAAATCACCAAGTTCTTGTTTGATCTTTTCAGAACATCCCTTGTTAACACCGATATTTCGTAGAACTGAGATACTACTGCCCTGAATCTCCAAAATCTCAACAAAAAAATCCGGGCACTTCTTGAGGAGTGTCAGGCTGTTTTGGGTTTCTGAAGAGATTGCACCATGATTGGGATATGGTACACAGACACGGATTTTGGGAATACTTTTATCCATTTTAAACCTTTCAAAAGAAAACTGCAATATGTCTGAAACTGTTGGCTCGAAGGCAATTAGAAAACATCATCAAGTTTACCTAATTTTTTTTAACTCGAACTCTCGGAACTTGGTCAAGATCAGTCATAAAGAAATTTAAATCAACCGTCTTCTCTATTCCATCAAGCTCACCAATATGGAACTGCCAAATTAAATAATGTCCTGATTTAATAAAAGTAGGTTTTTTTCTAATACTTCTTACCCAAAATGCATGACCTTTTTTCTTATATCTACTCATATTATAACTAATATAGAAATCTTCAGTAGTATATATGATCGGAATAACCCCATAATGTTCCTCTGTTAATTCCAAGAAGCGGTCTAATTCCCTATGCAATGAATCCACTGCCGGTCTTTTCCTGCAGTTTCCCACAAATTCTACATCTACAACTGGCGGCAAATCGCCTGCAGTCACAGGAACATATTTATAATAATTTTTAAACTGCTCTTCACCGGGAGTACAAAACGTAAAATAATGATACGCTCCAACGCATAACCCGTTTTCACGAGCTATGGTTATATTTGCAGAAAACATCGAATCTCTAAAACTTTGGCCCTCTGTAGCCTTTACGTATGCGAACTTAACTCCCTGCGTTTTCAATAATTTCCATTCAATAGCCCCCTGGTGGTGAGAGATATCAATACCAAGAGTCAATATCTCAGAGCTATTAGCTAAAGAAAAACTAACCATGTATAAAAAGCATAGAAAAAACCTAATTTTAATCATTTTCAAAATAGTTGGTAACGATAGGGTTGTGCATCATTTTCCAGACAGCTGCACCATAATCAGATATTCCAGCATCCTTCACCGGTGTGTTTGTAGGTCCCTTATTATACTCTGTTGCTATTATGCAAACTGGTCCCTCTTGGTTAGCAAATGCGACCCTATTGAGATGGGGAAACCTGTGCGGACGATTTTTAAGATTAGCTAATAATTCAGCCGCATGCTTGACATTTGATTTTGGCCACTCTAATTGTGCTACTAAGTTTTCTCTAATTGCTGGTTCAAGTCTGGAAAACTCTTTATTAATTTGTTCTTTCTGAACAGCTATCTTTTCCTTATCAAAATCGATCATTTCAATTTCTTTATTTGTCATGGCAGCAGTACTTAAACGAACCTGTGCTACTCCCATTGAAATATTTTGATACTTAGGACTTAGCCAATTACCAAGCTTAAGTGCTGTAAGAGCATATTCAATTTCGAGATCACGTTTACTTTTTGGATTATTTCGTATTTCCCAAAAAAGAATTGAAGCTAAGAACCTAGGAGTTATACCCAAAGCTCCAGTAGATTTAGCTGCAGCAATCACAAAACCTCTAAAATCATTTATTAATTCTCTAAAGGCTGCTATGTATTCTTCCTTTTTCTCTCTTTCCAGGGTGTTTTCATATTTAAGTGCTTTCGATAAAAAAGGATCTTCATCTGCAAAAATTTGGTGCAATTCAATTAGTCTTGTGTTGTCAACTTTTGTAGATAGACATTCTGCTCTAATAACATATTCGCCTGAATACTCCATAACAACCCTTATTTCAGGCTTTTTGCTCTCGTTTTTATAAATGATTTTATTAGTGTTTTTTTCAATAATCGACCATGCATATCTGTCATACTTTTGATTTGATATTATCTTGTATTTTACCTGAGTTCCAGCCACAATTGGAGATTTTAAATCACTAACTAATTGCAAACCATTTTGTTGCTCAATTTGTCCAAAAATCAGATTAGTATTATTTTCGATTATTAACCAGCATTTCTGCATCAAAACAGCTTTTAGTTGGTCTGATTTTACACCATTACTGGATAACCAATTATCTACCTTCTCTTCAAGAACCTTACGAAGTTTAGTATGGTTACCCTCAATCAACAGAGATTCAGGTATCGTAATGTTAAATTCACCAATCTTTTTAATTAATTCTTGATAATCCATTGTCACCTAAATTGGACGATATATTGACATAAAAAAACACCCTTTGAGGCGTTTAATACAGTAAATTATAGGTGACATAACTTATAATAGCTGGAATTAAATCAACACTCAAAAGGTGATAAGATGAAG
>JAEYNR010000082.1 GCA_023412475.1 Fibrobacterota bacterium
CTTCATCTTATCACCTTTTGAGTGTTGATTTAATTCCAGCTATTATAAGTTATGTCACCTATAATTTACTGTATTAAACGCCTCAAAGGGTGTTTTTTTATGTCAATATATCGTCCAATTTAGGTGAACCTTATGTGGCAAGTGTAGGGTTTGTTTACAATCCTGAGGGGTGTGAATCTCTTTTACGCAACCTCACCATAGAAGAGTACAGAGTTGAAAAAGAAGCAAACACAAAATGAACAGTTCACAGAAACAATGGACCACTTTAACGCAGATTAAGTCGATTGTTGGGAAAAAATGGAACAATGGTATCTTTCTGAGAGACTATATTGAACCCACTGATCTCTTTCCTTTCAGAGTTGCGATCCGTGGTCCGGGCCCTAAGGATTTGAGCACACAGTTTGATCTCGCTCGTTCATGGGTTCTTCAATTTATGAACAATGATTCTAAACAACTTTTTCAGGTGAAGTGGCAACAGGTAAATAACAGGATTCTGGGTCAGAATCAGTTACCTGTTGCAGTTGTGTTTTATTCAAGAGAAAACCTTCTTCGCTATATCAATAAAGAATCCGATTTTAAGCTGTTTATTCGTTCTTCACAGTATATACTTGATACTTTTCCGGAATTGAGAGAGTGGGTATTAAAGCATCCATTTACGCTTATCGATAATTCATCTGATATTACACTACTAATAAGAATAGCTGAATGGATAAAAACCACTCCAAGACCCGGTATTTACATAAGACAGCTAAGTCTGCCTGATATTGACACTAAATTTATTGAAAGACACAAGAAACTTCTCACTGAATGGTTTGATACTATACTTGATTGGTCGGTTATAGATGAAACCTCAACTGGGGTCAGGGGGTTTGAGAGACGATATGGTTTTCTGGAAAAACCGGTACAGATCCGATTCCGGATTCTGGATAAAAGCTGCTATATTAACGGTCTTTCAGATTTGACAATTCGGGCTGATGAGTTTTGTATGTTGAACCCGGATATAGACACTGTATTTGTCACAGAGAACGACACCAGCGGACTTGCGTTTCCTATGGTCAAAAAAAGTATCATCCTTTTTGGTCGGGGTTATGGATTTGAGTACCTTCAAAATGCAGAATGGCTTCATGATAAAAAGATCATGTACTGGGGCGATATAGACACACATGGATTTGTTATTCTAAGTCAGTTTCGGAAACTGTTTCCATCGGTGAAATCATTTCTGATGGATCGTGGTACATTGCTCTCTTATAAGCAGTACTGGGTAGAAGAGAAGACATCATCTGAAGCGGTACCGGACAATCTGAGTGCAGAGGAATACAGGCTATACAATGATTTGCAATCAAATTTACTTGGAGAGCGGGTACGGCTTGAGCAGGAGTTTATTTCCGTTTGATTATGTGAAGAGGTCTTTGATTTGGAGAAGGGGTATGCTTGCATTTTATAAAGAGTTTTAATAAATTAAGTATTGCGGGTTGTTTCGGGTTTCGTGCCTGGTATAAAGATTAACACGAGTAACACGAATCAGAACCCAAACCCATCTATTAAAGTTTTTCCTTTTCGCAGGTATTCCTATTACTATCACTTGTGTAATTGGTCCCTATTTATATTAAAAACATGCGACAAAAACACCATAACTGATTCGTACGCATATTTAATTACCCCCAACTTGTTGAAGATCTTCTCAGATCTTTCGTGCATGAAGATTTTGTAAAAGAGCTGGATTTCAAATCATTAAAGAAGCTTGATCCTAACTTTATACCTGTCTCGGAAAAATCTCGTCATGCTGATGTAATCTATGAAATAAAGTCCCATGGCCAGACCTCCTACATCTACATTTTTATCGAGTTTCAGTCCACAGTCGACCGGTTCATGGCTTTGCGGATGGCCAGATATACGCTGGAATTCTATGATCAATTACGAAGAAGCCGAAAGTTGAAGTTTTTTTACCCGTCATTTTCTATTCTCATTTCTAATTCCGACCAGAGGTGGGATGCGCCTAAGAGCTTAAGCGAGCTGTTCTATGATTCATCGGTTCCTAAGGAGTATATGCCGGAGTTCAGGTATTTCAAAATTATAATAAATGAAATATCTAAACGTGATCTAGTAGAGCTGCGAAACGCGGTATCTGCAGCTTTCTATATTGAAAACAACAATCCTGTGGAGTTAAATGAAAACTGGGATGAGTTGGTGAGTATTTTGAAAGAAGTGATAAACAGGGCATGGGGAGCTGAAATAGTACAAGACATAATTAATAGGATTTTTCAGATTTATAAAATCGAAGAGAACTCGAAATTGATTACAGGTATTAATGACTTAGGGGAGGTTAAAAATATGCTGGAAACAAGAGCAAAAGAATGGGAAAGGGAAGTTTGGGAGAAGGGCATTGAAAAGGGTATAGAGAAGGGCATGGTGAAGGGCATTGAGAAGAGAAATGAACAAATAGCTTTAAATATGATTAGAAATAAAGAGACAGATGAAAAAATTGCACTTTACACAGGTTTGCCAATGGAAAGGATTGCAGAGATTCGCGAAAGTGTTAAAAAAGAATGAAATGAGTCGGAAGCTGCTTTGTAAGGCTCAATAAACATCTCTGTTAAGTAATTCTTTTTCGTGATCATTAAGTGTAATTAGTGGTTTATCTTATCTGAAGGAAATAACTCAAGAGGTGAAATATGCCGGAGAGTTAGTGCGCTAATTAATAATTCATCGGTACCTATGAGGAATAGATGTCGAAGTCCGAGTATTTCAAATTATAATAAATACTCAATTGTGATCTGGCAAAGCGGTACAATGCATTGTTTTTAGTAGAAAAGGTTGTTCCCTGGTTTCAGCTGAAATTCTGATGCTTCAACTCAACAATCATCCATTTGCACTCTTCAGATTCTCTCTCAATTTACGGCAGTGTGCTTTTCGTCTTTTTTCTAGAAAAATCTTAATACAATAATTCTTTGGAAATTGGATAGAAAATATTATTTTAGAAAACTAATCTTTTGCACCATTAGCTCAGTTGGTAGAGCAGCTGACTCTTAATCAGCGGGTCTCAGGTTCGAGTCCTGAATGGTGTACCTAAAAAATGGGCTCAGAACGCTAAATTAAAGGGTTTTGAGCCTTTTTTATTTTTGTAATCTTTAATTTAACTACTCTGTTTTCCCCTGCATTTCTACAGAAAACCGGACACCTGACCGGACACTTTAACCGGGCACAAATGTACAAACTTTTCTGTTTGAATGCCTGATTATGGGAATAATTCTGCATTGCATACTACTGTAGTTTTTTTTAAAAATTATAATACAATAATTCTGTTAAATTTCGTGTATTAATGACTGTTTTTTTCGGTAGAAGAGTCAGAAGAGTTAACAAAATAGGTATTCCAGGGTATGTAGGAATCAGAAAATATGGCCAAATTTTGTGCAATGTTAGTGCAATATGTGCTACACATTTACACCTTTTATCACAAGGTTTTATATATACCGATGATGCAGAAAAGCTCAAAGAGATGGTTAAAGATGAGTTTTTCTCAAAGATATAATAATTAGTATAGGTTAAGATTTCTGCATTTGCTGCTGAAGTGTTATCTCAATAAATTCAGCAGGTCGAATTAGGGCTACAAGCACAGTTATTCTCATAATACCCTCCAGAATATCTTCAGGTGTCATAGTATCGCCCAAACCTATATGCACCTCAAAAGCATCACCAGGACTGGTTCCGGCTAATCCACCCCGTTTCCATATTCCCAATAAAAAGTTATCAATCATTTCTTTAACAGAGATCCAGGTGTTTGCAGTGTTGTTCTCAAAAACATAAGCCTTTGCTGCAAGCTTAATAGATTCTTCCAGCATTATCATAGTGCGGCGGACATTAATGTATCTCCAATCAAGACTGTTACTATCCAGTGTTCTTGCACCCCATACAATCGTTCCCTCACCGCTAAATAGTCGTATTGCATTTATAGATTTTCCCTGAATAACATTGAGATCTTCCTGCTGCTCATGAGTGATATTCACTGATGGAGAAATTACACTGGCTACACTTACATTAGCCGGGGCTTTCCAGACCCCTCGTGTATTATCTACCATGGTATAAATTCCGGCCATAGCAGCAGCCGGTGGAAGCAGATTGAGCTTCTTTTTTAATTCACTGATTATAGCATTGAATACAGGGCTGATAGTTACCAGAGTCGTATTGAGGATAACCTTTTCACTCTCTTCCAGACTCGCACTCTCTTCAAGTTTCTTAAGTTCATCATTGACCGGACTGCTATCATCTTCCTTGATCAAATGTTCATCTCTTATTACCGCAGCAAGAACTTTAGGGTCATCAATATTTTCAAAACTCAGATTCCTATCCTGAACAATTGATGTATTAAGCCAGGGATAATAAGCTACGGAATAATTCAGGTATTTTATGCCTATTTGATTTCTGAAATTGTTTATGCAATCACCAGCTGGATCGGTTCTGCTCTTGTAACCATCATAAACATCAAGAATAGCAATCCGGTTTCTCATATCAAGACCACAATGTTTCATCGTTGCCTGCTGCAGGGCATAGCAATCATCGGCTTTAAGAAAAACGGCCTCAGGAATTATCAACATTGTAGGTTCCTGCTCTATTTTTAATTCGTCAATTACAGCTTCTAATTTGCTTTTATCAATATCCTCCTCATAATTCCCAACAGAAATAACATAGCAGGGGCCTCCGCCATTATTGAAAAACATCAGTATGCTGTAATAAAAAGTATAGCGTTGAGAGGACATGGTTAAACTATAGGAATCGTTTCGCAAAATAAAATCGATCTCTGGAGCATCCTCTTTTGCCGGATCAATCTTTTCGATTTTAAATCTGGATATTGGTGCGCTACCAAAATACTGATGATATTCAGCTAATGAGGTGATTCTCCAGGGCTTGTTTTTAAGTGATTTGCCGGCATTAATTGCTTTCTCTGTATAACCAATAAATGCCGGAATTGCTGTTGCAACTTCGACTGCTGAATTCGGGAATGCACTTTTCTCGACAATGTACACTCCGGGTGTTTCCATTGCTCCCATTGGACCATCCTTACTGGCCCCGGACATAATATTCATATCCGGGGTTTTGCCAAGTTACTTCTTCTTTTTAACAACCTTTTTCTTTACTACTTTTGCTGGAGCTGGTTTCTTTACAGATACTTTCTTTGTAACTTTTTTACTGACAGCAGGAGCTTTTTTTGTAGTCTTTTTTTTAGCTGCTTTTTTTGTAACCGCAGTGGCTTCATTAATAATTCTATATGTTTGAGGAATTGAAAGATCGTACTTCTTAGCTAGTGATTCGACGCTTTTTCCGGCCTCACGCAGTTTAACGATCTCACTGTTTCTTTCTTTATTTCCAGCAATTCTTGATTCGATTCCATATTTTTTACGGAGCTGGTGAACTGCCTGTCTAGTAATACCGAATTCATCTCCAATCCTTGCATCTGTTTTCAATTTCTTTTGAAGTCTTATCAATTCTGCTTTACTAATTTTTGCCATTTACGAAAACTCCTTTTAAAAATATTGTTTTTATTATGTATCAGTTTGTGTTCAATATAATACATTTAATGTAATTAAAATCAATCACATTCAATCAAGTGATTAGAATTTATAGTACTTTCTTACTTATATTTCAACAAAAGCAGCTAATTTATTCGGCTTCGTTTGTTAAAATCAGGAGATGTACTTTAAAAATAAGGGTTTCAATTCAATGAGTTGTGATTTCAGTTGATATTAAATTCTCTCCGATGAGACATGAACTTCTTCTACTCAAAGCTAAAATCGAAGTAATTGAAAGAAAACTGAAATTCTACAGATCCGGCATAATGAACCCGCATATCCGGCCTACAATTTCTCAGCCCATTTCCGAATGAACACCGTGACATCTGCCTTGTCCAGTTCGCCATTGGCCACCGAAAGAACCAGATCGGCGAATTTTTTCTGCGGTGCTGTGAAATCGTAACCGTTAAGAGCTAAAAAAACAAGTGTGGATACGGCTCCAACCCGCTTGCTTCCATCGATAAACAGATGGTTCTTCACTATGTGAAACAGGTAGTTGGCTGCCATTTCGTAGATATCGGTGTGAAGATATTTGCCTCCAAACGTGGCCGCTGGCATTCCGAGCGCCGACTTGAGCAATTCCAGATCACGAACTCCCAGCGAGCCACCGTAGCGAGTTATTTGATCCTTGTGGATTTCGAGTACTTCGGACAAACTCAGGAATCTGTATTCAGCCATAGGTTACTCTGCCAGCTTAATGAATCAGCAGCAGCTTATTTGTCACACTTTAAATTGCGAAGCGAATGGAAGCGGCCTGTTCAAGAGCACATAATCTTAAATCTCACAGATATACCGATGTAAAATCTTGTACTGGTTAATAAGTTGTAAAAGGGGTGAAAATACCGTCTGTACTATTTCTTCGATTTAAAATTTACTATTGTTTTCCACTCTATCAAAATTGAGAGGAAGGTAAAAAGTAAGGAATGACTTTTTCTAATACTGTTCGAATCAGTCCGTATTCTTTATTAGAATAACTTTTTGTGGTATGAGTTTTAGCCGCAAGCGTGAGGCGGACATACCCAGAAATTTATAACCTGAATTAAAAAAGGGTATCTAAATATGAATTCAGGATAAAGGAGGGGATTATGTTCGGAAAAAGTATAACCCTGTTTAAATTGCTGGGCTTTGAGGTCCGCATCGATGGCAGTTGGATAATTATCGCATTACTGATCACTTGGTCACTGGCTCAAGGGGTTTTCCCTTTGTATGACAATACTCTCAGTCCAGCAACCTATTGGATTTTAGGTGTTTCTGGCGCTCTTGGACTCTTCGGTTCCATCATCCTTCACGAGCTGTCCCATTCATTGGTAGCCAGAAGATTTGGGCTTCCCATGAGAGGGATTACTCTTTTTGTTTTTGGTGGAATTGCAGAAATGGATGAAGAGCCTCCTAGTCCTAAAGCAGAGTTTTTTATGGCAATTGCGGGACCACTGGCAAGTATTGCCATCGGTTTTATCTGCATAGCCGTCATGAATGTAGGAATAAATTTTGCATGGCCCAGCCCCCCGATAATGGTTTTAAATTACCTGGGGGTTATTAATATCATTCTGGCAATATTTAACATGCTTCCGGCATTTCCGCTTGATGGAGGCAGAGTTTTAAGATCTATTCTGTGGGGATGGAAAAAAAATATCCGCTGGGCTACGCGGGTGTCTGCATTTATCGGTTCCGGCTTTGGGCTGATGCTCATTTTTTTAGGGATTTTTTCAGTTTTTGCCGGTGGAGTAATTGGTGGAATCTGGTGGGCATTAATTGGCCTGTTCCTCAGAAATGCTTCAAAAATGTCTTATCAGAGCATTCTTGTGAAAGAGGCACTGCAAGGAGAGACAATTGAACGGTTTATGAAACCGCAAACAGTAACAGTTGCACCAGAAACCACAGTTGATCAACTGGTAGAGGACTTTGCCTACAAATATCATTTCAACAGCTATCCAGTAGTAAATGGTTCGCAACCTATGAGTGTGGTAAATATCAATGATGTTAAAAATATCCCCAGGGAAGAGTGGAATGAACACACTGTTAACGAGTTGGCAAAACCTTTTTCTACCGATAATACGGTAACATTTGATGATAATGCAATCAAGGCACTTTCTGTAATGAATAAAACCGGTAATTCCAGGCTTCTGGTTGTTGATCATGGGGGAAAGCTTTTAGGTGCCGTTGCAATGAATGATTTAATTAAGTTTATTTCGATGAAACTGAATCTTGAAGAAGAGGATATTGACCAGACAACCGGATCAGGAAAACAGGAGTAGTTCCTGGATTAGCAAGAAATCAATGCAAATAAATTAACCCCAGAGGTAAATTGTTGATCTGTAAACTCTTCATCTCTGGGGCACAAATCGTCTGACTTTTTCACCCGACGATTTTCGTTTCAATCTGAATTCTGCTTTAAAGTCAAAAATATTTCCGTAACTTATTGGTTTCTCTTAAGCACCAGTGGAGTACCTTCTAAGCAGTACACCAACAATGAATGCCAGAAAAGCAGCTCCACTTCCGGAGATGACCGTGATTATCCCGGAGCGAATGGGCCGGCGACCCAATACAACGCCTCTGGCGATTCCCACCAGGAAAAAAGCAACCACCGTTATTAAAATACAGGTAATAAATTGATTTGTGCGGGTTTGATAAAAAAGAAAAGGAATCAGCGGAACCAATCCGACTATGATAAAAGAAATAAAGGTGACAAGACCAGCTTTAACAGGGTTTGGACCTTCAAGCTGTAGTCCGTATTCTTCGGTGAGCATGGTGTTAACCCACAATTGACGGTTTTTGGTGATTGCCTGGACCACATTTTCCAGAACTTTTCCTTTCAGACCTTTGTTTTCGTAAATTTGTTTCACTTCCTGACGTTCTCCATCGGGAATGTGATCTATGTGGTATTCTTCGGTTTCTCTGGTTTCCTGTATCTGATCGTGCTCGGATTTGGCTCGTAAATAGTTACTTACTGCCATACTGAATCCATCTGCGAGAAGATTAGCAAAACCCATAATGATAATGACATATTCTGGAAGGTTTGCTCCAACAACACCAGCCACAACTGCAAAAGTGGTCACACACCCATCAATACCTCCCAAAACTGAATCACCAACGTAGCTGTAGGCATTTCTGGAGCGCAATCGTTGTTTGACAGCATCTTTTTGATGTTCTGCTTCAAGGTCATTACTGTAACGGGCCATAGGAGTAGAATCCTTCAGTAATGAGAGAAGCTGCAAAAGAGGGGCCAGTGGGAGAGGTTGGCTGAAGACTCTGTGTGCCCCAGAGATAATTATTGAATTATTGAGGTTTTATCTCTGGGGTAGATGTATTTGGACATTTTTTACCATCCGATGATGGTGGTAATTATTCCACTTTAAACCCCTCCTCAACCCAGAGCTTAATACCCTTTTCTAAATGTAACAATCGGCCAAATCCATTCTGCTGCAAAATGCTCAATGCTTTTTTTGAGCGATTTCCCGTTCTGCAATAAACCAGAACCTTTTTATCTTTCAAATGCTCAATTTCTGAGACACGTTTTTCAAGTGCCTGTAACGGAATGACTATTGCCCCTTTAATATGACTGGCTTTATACTCTTCAATCGTTCTTACATCCAGTATCGTAACAGTGATATCATCAACTAACTCAGAGGCACTCTGTGATGTTAGCTGCACTATGGCTGAATCATTCACAGAACCACTCTGTTGAGAAGAACAGTCTGTAACGGTTATAAAGAGTAGTATTAAATTAAAAACCAAAACCACACTTTTACATTTTTGGGTGATCTGCACTTTTGACTCCCTTTGAGATAACAAGAAGATAATATCTAATTAGAAAAAAAAAGACACTAATATCAAAACAAAATCTAATCGGAAATAAAGGCAAGAAAAACATCTAATCAAAGAAATCGGGGATTTTGAGCCGCATGGGGAAGGTTGGTTGCCCGGTAGTTAAATAGTACGCTCTTTCAGGGCTTTTAGTTGGCCCTAAGGTGGGCTTCATCGTTTAATATTTTTATTCTGTATTCATCTCCTATTCTTAACCTATTTAACCTACTCTTTAAGCTGCCTTGCATCCTCTTCTGGAATTGATGGATTAATTCGAAAGCCTGATCCCAACTCAAAACCAGCGGGGGTGAGAAGCCGGGGCACAATTTGAAGAAACCAGTGAATATGTGGTTCATTAGTTCTATGTCGGGTAAAGGTATGGATAATGTAGTTATAATCAGGATCGTCCAATAATCGGTACAGTTTGCTCAAAATCTCTTTGAGAATCATGGCTAAATCCTCTTTTTCATTCTCCTTTATATCACCAAAAACTGCATTGTGCCTACAGGGCAAAATCCATATCTCAAAAGGTACTTTTGCGGCATAAGGAATAAATGAGACAAAGGAATTGTTACGGGCTATAATTCTTTTCCCACACTCCAGTTCACTATTAATGAGATCGCAATAAATACAGATACCATGATCATCAAAGTAGATCTCTGAGATTTGTTCCTGAATACGGATATTGCGTGGCACAGTCGGTGAACCGATGATTTGAGAATGGGGATGTGCCAGGGAAGTCCCTGCATTGGCTCCATGATTTCGAAAAATTGTAACCATAACTATATGATCATCACTCATCATAGCCAGATATCGCCTGTGGTAAATTTCAATCACACTTGATAGTTCATATAGATCATATTGAGGAATATCTTTTGAGTGATTAGGATTCTCGATGATTACTTCATGTCGGCCATAACCTCCCATGCAAAGATAATTTCCCTCTTTGTAACGTTGCGGCGGGGCAGCTTTACTCAGTGCTGGAAACTTGTTATCAACGGCTCTGCTTAACCATCCTGAAAAATAATCAGGGTTTTTTATTTCATCATTTACTATAGACAGCATCTTCTCATTGCCCGGACAGAACGGACAGTTTTTATCGTATGGAAAAACCCGTCTGTATTTAGATTCGACTACCCGATCATGTGGGCGGTTTTTTCGGGAAGTAGAATAGATAACCCATTCTTTGCTTATTGGGTCTTGCCGGATAAAGTTTTCATAACTATTACAATACTGGTTAATCATTCGCTTTTTTATCAAGTGGATTTTTAGGAAAAGCAACCTCAGATTTAGTGTGATAAATTGTTTCAAATGAGTTAAACAGATCCAGATATTGCTCAAAAAGACGTATCAGAAGAAATTTTTCCTGCACCGTTTTACGCGCATTTTTCCCCAGCCTATGTCCTAAATCCGGGTTTTTTAGGATTTCGACAATTCGCATGGCTGCTTCATTTACACTTGATACCAGATACCCGTTCACTCCGTTTTCAATCTGATAACGTATCCCTCCTACATCTCCTCCAATAACTGGTGTACCTTTCCACATGGCTTCAGAAACCGTTAGTCCAAACCCCTCTTTAATTGATTTCTGTAAAACCACCGACGCTTTTTGCTGCAATGCATTTACCAGGGCGGTGTCATCCTGGCCCATTATAATGATTCGCTCAGAGCGGCATTCCAAAATATCTTCATACAATTGTGCCCCTTCGGGATCGTCTGTAGCTGGTGCACCAAGCAGCACAAGAGTTGCATCCACCTGCTTGCGGGCAATTTCAAATGCCTTAATAACACCTTCAGGATCTTTAAATTTGTCAAATCTGGAGATTTGAACAACCAGGGGAAGATCGGTGGGAATATTATAATGATTTAGCCTCTCCTGGATTTCCTGTTCGCTTAACTGACGGTTTTTAAGTGTAAAAGGATCGATAGCTGGCATAAAGCAGAACTGGGGAGTGTTTAAATTTTGTAAATATTCAGGGATGCTCACGATTACAGCATCATACATTTCTATAAAAGGACGTAAATAGTCCCACAGTTTTGGGTTGGGAATGGAAAGATCCAGGTGGCATCTCCAGATCCAGGGTCCATTTTTTTTGTAGTGCCGGATTATAGGAAGAGGTTGAGGGTCATGAACGATGACAAAATCATGCCTGATGTGGTTTCTGAGTGCATTCTCGTAGATCACTTCCTCATATAGGTTAGTTTTACGATCGGTCAGATTGATGGAACTTCCCTGTAAAGCATTGTGCATCTTTTTAGTAACACCGAAAAAATCTGTGGTGCCCTGAAGAATTCTCCATCCGGTGCTTATACCCGAAGAGTTCATCAGCAAAGTAACTGAAGACAAAAGTTCGGCAACCCCGCCACCATAGTACGTAGAACTTATGTTAGTTATATGAATGTCCTGGAGTTTTTCTATTTTGGCTCTCACTCGCTCAATGACCTGAGGACCTACATACTGTTGGTAATCTTCGATTGTAATCTGTGGGAAGCGGCTTTCGAATGAATGATTCATTAGTGGCTCCTTTCATATCAGTGGATAACAGAAAAGCAAATTAAGGTCCAATTAATCAGTTTTGAGGCAGGAATCGCTTTTGGGAAAAAAATTTGCTTTCTGATAAACCTCAACAGAAAACACTTGCCTCAATACACTGGTGAAACGATGCAGTGCGCAAGAGACAATTCTAGTATTATTCGGATTGAGATAGCATGTAACTTGGGACTGGTAACTACTTTCCAGGCTGAGGCAATATGTTACTTCAGGCTGATTACGCAATTTCCAAGCTGAGGCGACATATCACTTCAAGCTGATTACTACTTTTCCAGACCGAAGCAATATGTCACTTCAAGCTGATTACTTCATTATCAGGTTGAAGCAACATGTTACTTCAAGCTGATTGCACCATTATCAGGCTGAGGCAACATGTGACTTCATGCTGATAACGCTGTTTTCAGACTGAGGCAACATGTGACTTCATGCTGGTAACGCCATTTTCATGCTAAGCCAATATGTCACTACAAGCTGATAACCTCCTTTCCATGCTGAAGTAACATGTTACTATAAGCTGATTACGCCCTTTCCAGACAGAGGTAACATGTGACTTCAGTTTTACAACCAAACCGAAGAAACCACAATTTCTGAATTCACAACCTGTTAGAAATCCTGAGGAATTTTTTTCTGCTGGTTGTTGGAGGGCTGGCAAAGGGGTAAACGCTTCGCGTTTAAAACGTAATTTAATACAGTAATCTTTTGATTAAAATTAACCGGGCACTACTGACAATACTTAAACCCTAAACAGATTCCAAGTTTCAAAAACCAAATTTCGTATCAATTTAGTCTTGTTCTCATTTCCTTTTCTTATTTCGAATTTCGTGCTTATTCTTTTTTTAGATCCCACAGTGCAAAAAAAAAAGAGGGGGCATCAGCCCCCAACTTCTGCATCATTGCAATGCAATTGTGGTGATAGTGTGTGGTGGAAGGTTGAGGGTCAGGCCTTTTTTTATTATCAGTTCACTTCTCTGCGGACCTGTAGTTGCATTTTGGGCTGACAATTGTTCCATGGTCGCTTTTCCTGAAAAACCGGCAATATTGATAGACACAGTTGCACTGGTCTTTGGATATTTATTTATCAGCATCAGAGACTTCTTTCCATTATCGGTAGTTAAATAACCAGTGATGTTCATATCGTTAACTGCACACTCATGTAAGGTACCTCTACCCAATGCCTTGCTTGCCATAAGAAATGTCCAGTATGGGGGTCTGGTGACTTGATCTCCATCGGGTGAACCGGTACGGGAGAGATACCCATAATCTCCACCATTTTCGGAGATATCATTATGGATATTCCAATAGGAGGCTTGCTCAATATTGTGTTTTGCCAACATACCAAGATAATCGGCAACAAATAAGCCATTAACCAAGGATAATATCTGGGGCCTGGGATTGAAGTCTACCGAGTTCCATTCTGTTAACCAGATTTCATACTTTTTTAACGGATTACCAAATTCAGAAAGCTGCTTTCTGATAGACGGGATAATATCATTCAGTGTTTGTGGAGCCGCTAGAAGGCCTGCATCATTTTCCTCACCACCTCCCTGTGGATAATGATGTACATTGACCCCATCAGCCATATCTTTTGTATATTTAAACACCTCTTTGTTCCAGTCCCCTCCAAGCATCCATACTATTGTTGTTTTTATTGATGGATCTACCGCTTTCATAGCCTTGATAAATTCACTGGAGCGTTTTCCGTATTCTTCAGCACTGCAATAGTTAGGATGCCAGTCTCCATACAGCTCGTTTCCAATCTCCCAATATTTTATATTGGCCTTTTTATCAATATTTGTGTATTTGACCAGATCAGCGGCTTCCTGTGCCGTACCAGTACCGAAATTTACAGTTATCATTGGGGTATTACCGGTTTTTTTGCAATAATCCAGAAATTCATCTATATCGGTCTGATGATCTTTTTTGGCAAGAACTTCTTTCCACTTTACCTGGTCAGCAGATAATCCTCCCGGAAAACGGATCACCTGATGATTTACTTCCTTTACCCTTGTTACAGATTCATTACTGAGAAGATCCGTATCCCATAAAACAGCATTTATACCAAAAATTCCAGGATTGATTTTATCAGTAACAGCTTTGTGAAAACTACCATTAACACTGACATTTATATTTTCTGGAACAATGGACTTTTTTGCTTTCCGGTCATTTGTAAGACGAATGTTCTCGATTATAAATGTGCCTGATGTTCCTTCACCAGATGGTTTAAAGTCGATTGAAACAACACTATCCAGATCAAAAATCCCATTCTCTCTTGCTTCCGGAGGCTGGTAATAAGGAAATTTCTCGAAATTTTTAAATGGGATGATGATTTCAGACCATCCACGCTCTGCGCCGGCCGATGCAATAAACAACTCATCGCTGGCATCCTGAATCTGCACACTGAAAGGTTGAAAAGCCCTTTCGGTATAAACATTAAACTTTATAGCCCAGTGTTTTGTCCAGTTTCTGATCTCCTGTGGGCTTTCATTACTCCGAAAACTGTACACTACATCGCACCAATCAATAAGAGAGTAGGTTATCTCCAGTGCCTCCCCTTTTGTCTCTTTGTTGGTCGATTTAATAATTCGATAGCTGACAGAGGATTTTTGATCTCCTGATGTAACCCAATTACGGTCTACCTCTGTATCAAAATCATTTAGCACTATATCGGGTAGATCTGATTTGAAAGCATTCCAGTAATCCTCTGCATCAACATATCCTGGAATTTCATTTATTATGGACATCTCTGTTACATAAAGTTTAATCGGTTCGCTGGATTTAATCCTGTTTTCTCCCTTATTTATAGAGAATCTTATCTCATTGATATTTTTCCAGTCAATGTCACTTGTCACTTCAGATTTTTTATTATCGTCCCAGTATTTTCCCTGATTGGAAAATTTCCGGACAGGCACCATGAAATATCTCCAGGTAGTGTCAAGGCTGCCAAAATCTCCCATACGCAATTTTGACTGAACTTTTTTATTGTCACTGTCATCATCAATTACCCCCAGGTAAACAGAATTAACTCCCGGAGCTCCTTTAGCCCAGAAAGCGATGCCTGCAGTTCCTTTTTGCCGATACCCAGTCATATCAATATTATGTCCCTGTCCAAGTGAAATCGTTACTCCTGAGTAATCATTTCCATCCATATAACAGACCAGAATATCCTTTTTGAAGGATCCAGGCTGCATTTTGAATGCCGTTTTGCCTCCATAAACATAAGCGAATCCTTTTTCAGGTAATTTATCAGAAATGATCGATATATCATCTTTGACTGTCGGCCTTGATGGTTGAGCTGTTACCATCTCTACACACTCATCCCAGTATTCATTGCAATTATTTTTGGTCATTTGGTTTTTGTCACTTGTAACGCTTTCTCCAGACATGGTTTTCAACTGAAGGCCACAATTAGTGTTTATCAGTGCATAGCAAGCAATAAGTAAAATTGCCTTATTTTTCATAGATCCTCCATATTTGATAGTTTTACAACATTCGTTGAACGAGAAAAAAGAAAAATATGAATGCTCAGTCTGGCTTTGACTAAACAATCTATACAAAAGAATAACTAATAAGGGAGTACATTTTGAGAGAAAGTTAAACACATTTTATTGTAAAGATGTTTTTTTATAAAAACATAACTGAAAACCTTAAAAAGTAGAAAAAAAGCCTGTTTTCAGCCTATAACAGGGATGTGACATTTTTATAATTTTGTTTTACTTTTTATGTTTTTAAAAAATATCAAGAGAAATAAGGAAAAGGAGGAGTAGCTCTGGTCAGTGGTTTCTTGTTTGGTAACTCCTGAAATGGTTACGATACAGATAATAGACTCGTAAATAATGCAGCGTAAGTAGAAAATCTATGATCTTTGTCTGATGCAGAAACCCTTGACCCCATCAAGTGGTGAGGAGTTTAAATTCATCATTATTATATCAGAGCCCTGAAGTTTAAATAGTTTAAATGGTTCACAGAGAGGTTAAAACCAATAGTTTAAATCAAAACTATATCAGTAGCATGTTTCAAATTTCTTTTCGTTGAAGCAGTTGCATTTCATAATTATTTTATTTATCATACTTAATATGTAATTTATTTCTTATACTATTATTTAATAACATCTATCCCGAAAAACCTATAGAAGAGAGCAGGGTATGAACAAATTATCTATTTCGGCTCTTGCTTTATCCCTGGCGATAAGCGTAGCACAAGCGGGTGACAGCACTTTTGTGATCACCTCGGGCAAAAACAGTTACTGGAAAACCGGCAGCGTTACAGAAACAAGCGGTAATGCTAACATTACAGTCAACGAAAGCCAGAAAAACCAGAAATGGCAGGGCTTTGGAGGAACATTCAATGAGGCTGGCTGGGATGCTCTAAACAAACTCAGTTCAAGTGATAAAGAAAAAGCAATGCATTTGCTGTTTGATAAAAATGACGGAATCGGGTTTGCCTGGGGACGAATACCGATTGGAGCCAGTGATTACGCCCTCAAGCGCTATACTTTAAACGAAAATGCCGATGATTTTAAGATGGAAAAATTTTCAATTGATCGCGACAAAGAATATCTGATCCCCTATATCAAAGCTGCTCAGGAGATTAAACCTGACATGCTCTTCTGGGCAAGCCCCTGGACTCCACCCACATGGATGAAAGATCCGGTTGGATACGATGCCGGTGTAATGCGTAATGATGCCAAGTATCTGGAGGCTAATGCCTTATATCTTGCAAAATTCTGTGTTGCATACAAAGAGGAAGGAATTCCCATAAAAGCCGTTTGTCCACAGAACGAGCCTGGCTATCAACAGAATTATCCAAGCTGTGGCTGGGGTAAATACTCAACACCCGGTGGTCAAGGCGTTAATAATGCTGAAAATTTAGGTGCTTTTGTAGCAGATTATTTAGTCCCGGCAATAGAGGAACATGCTCCGGAGACTGATATCTGGTTTGGAACTCTTTCTAATGATGCTTACGCTAGTGCTTACTGGAATAGTGCTAAAGAAAAAGCAGGTGATAAGATCAAGGGTTTAGGCTTACAGTGGAACACAAAGAGTATGATAAAGGCTAATGCAAGTAAATATCTGGTTTTTAATTCTGAGCACAAGTGTGGAAACTACCCCTGGTTAACTGCAAGAGCAAACAGTCGGGATGACGCAAATCGCAATAATTTCTTACCAAATATGGCACCTAATAACCATGCCTATGGTGAAGAAACATGGGATCTGTTAAAAGAGTGGATAGACGAAGGCATACATTCCTATAATGCCTGGAACATGGTATTAGACACTGAAGGTAAAAATCTGGATGAACAGAGGGTGTGGCCTCAGAATGCACTTCTTGCAGTAGACAAGAGTAAAAAAACCCTTGAAGTGACACCAGCCTATTATGTTTTTCGTCACATCGGGCAGTATGTGGATACAGGTGCCATTCGTTTGAGTACTCAAGGTGGTAATGCTATCTCTTTTCTTAATCCAAATGGCAGTATTGTCACTTCTGCTTTTAACTCTGGTAACGGTGATGCTCAGACAACAGTCTCGGTTGGCGGCAAAAATTATCAGTTCAATATACCAGGCAGAGGATGGGCTACTCTCGTTGTAAATTGGGAGCAGCCAGTTTCTGTAAAGCAATCAGCAGGTAATAAAATTGCCGGCAAAGCTGACGGTCTCAAAATTACCAGAAATGTAAACAGTTACAGGGTTACACTTCCCTCCAGGGAGGCAGGGCGCATTGAACTGTTGACTGCCAATGGACGTATTCTGGAATCCAGAGAAATAGCTCAGGGCAGCAGTGAGATTACTCTTCAGAAACAATCGTCTCATTCTGGTCTTCTTTTGCTGAGAGTAGTAAATGGCGGGAAAACCAGTACCGCACGATTCTTCGCTTTCTAAAGTATACTTTTTTTAAAGAAAACGCCAGATTCATCTCTGGCGTTTTCTTTATTCCACCTCTAATACACTTAAAACTCCATACCCGAACTTTCTAAAACTAAAACTGTCAAACTCGCACTATTTAAAAGAAATTTTTCCAACTGATCTTTATTTCTCCCACTTTTCTTTATCTAGTGGCTATTCATGCAGGTCTTTTGCGTAGCTTGTCTGCAGTAATCACCATATTTGACAATGATCCTCGATTTTTCTATATTATTATGCTTTTTTAATGGTGTTTTTCTGTTTGAAGCTTCATTTTGACTTCCACCGAAGATCTTCAAAAATTACCATCAGGAGAAAATAGTAATGGTATCCGGAAAAAATAACAGAGCAGTTATAATTGGTGGCGGTGTAGGGGGATTAGCTGTTGGCTGTTATTTGCAGATGAACGGATACTCGACAGTAATTCTGGAGAAAAACTCTAAATGTGGTGGAGTCTCTTTTTCATGGAAAAGGGGTGGGTACACCTTTGATGGTGCGACCAACTGGCTGGCCGGGTCTTCTGTGTCCTCTAACATGCACCATCTTTTAAAAGAACTTATTGATTTTAATGATCTGATGATCGTTGATCCAGATGAATTTATAACTATTGAACAGGGAAACAATTCTTTCCATGTGTATTCTGATGCAAAAAGGCTCCGCGACGAGATGCTACGAATTGCTCCGGAGGACAGATCGACAATTGATCAATTTACTGAAGCAATTAAAGAGGCCGGAAAATTCTCTCTCCCGTATCAGAAAGCACCTGAACTTTTCACAATAGCAGATTACATTACCATGCTGGTAAAGAATTTGCCGTTTATACGATTTTTTTCAAAATGGAAAAAACTTACTATCAGAAAATTTTCCAATAAATTCACAAATCCTGCTCTGAAACAGCTCTTCCTGGCGATTTTTCCTCATCACCACCATTTCTCAGTTTTCAGCATACTAATGACCTTAGGCTGGATGAACATCAGGTCGGGCGGGTATCCAATTGGTGGATCTGCAAAATTCAATGATGTGCTTATAAAACGGTATCTCTCTAGTGGTGGTGAAATAAAGAACAATGCGGACGTTGTGCAGATAGTTTTAGATAAAAACAGAGCTGTCGGAGTGAAGACTTCAACTGGTAATTTTTATTCTGCAGATAAGGTGATTTCCGCAATGGATCTTCACTATACAGTTAAAAATCTACTTCCATCCTCGATTTGCTTCCCTAAAAAATCGTATAACTTTGATACTTTTCCAGTATTTCCATCGCTTATTCAAGTCTCTTTTGGATGTAAAAGGGAATTCAAAAGTATCAGCCACAAATTTCAGATGCCTTTGATAAATAGAATTCTTATTGAACATCAATCTTCAACACCCGAAGAGCTTGAAGACATGATGGTACGAATCTGTAATTTTGACAATACTCTTGCCCCTTCCGGCAGCACCTCTGTTGTGGTCCATTTCAGAACCTGGCATTATCAGCAATGGGTAGATCTGAGAAAAAACGACAGGGAGCGCTATATTGTATTAAAGCGAAAAATAGCAGAATCGGTTATTGACACTTTAGATAAAAGATTTGGTAATGTACGTGATACAATCGAGGTACTTGACATAGCTACACCAGCTACATTTATTCGCTATACCAATATTTATAAAGGAAGCTACCAGGGTTGGGCACCAGTACCCTCCCTAATCGGAAAAACACACCCCAAACAGATTAAATCAGTTAAGAACCTCTATTTCGCAGGACAATGGGTCTGGTCTGCTGGCGGACTTCCCGGAGTTATACGAATTGGGAGGCAAACCGCACAAATCATCTGCCAGCATGACAATAAAAAATTCAGAATCATAAGTTAGAGAGGTTCTTTTTGAGAGATCGCTATGACACTGTGGTAATAGGTTCCGGAATAGGCGGTCTGTGCTGTGGTGCTTTGCTGGCTAAGGTTGGTTTGAAGGTCCTGGTTTTGGAGCAGCACTTCAAGATCGGCGGATATGCACACAATTTCAAACGTCGTAATTTTATCTTTGAAACAGGGATTCACTCGGTGCCTCTGGGACCAGATGGAACTCTAATGCATATTCTGAAAACTCTTGGGATCGACAAGCAAATCGTTCCAATTGAACTCCCCGAAATGTATCACATCGACATTCCCGAAGGCTCATACACCATGCCTTCACGGAAAAATGAAATAGATGATTTCCTGAGGTCGTTTTGCAGAAATTCTGAAGAACTTGCACCACTGTTCAATGAATTTGACAGGTTTTATCAGCATATATGTGAGCCTGTATTTGGTTATGAAAAGAATTATCTTCCAGAAGATATCTCCTTTGTATCCAGCTTTCATAATTTATCATACGCCGATCATTTGAAATCCCTTTTCACTAACCCCAGGATTTTTACTCTTCTTACAGCTCAATGGCCCTATTCAGGAATTTCGGCCGAAGCCGGAGGAGCACTGTTTTCTTTAACAATGTATCTTCTTCATTATCGTGACGGCTCCTATTTCTGTAAAGGAGGTTTTTCAACCCTGGCAAAAGCTTTCTCTGATGTAATTACATCTCATGGAGGAGCTGTTCTGACCCGGAAGAAAGTAAATAAACTTATAATCGAAAACAACAGAGTATGCAAAGTCCAAACATCGGACAATTGTGTTTTTAATACTAAAACAGTGGTTTCCAATATCAGCCCATTTGTTCTTCATTCAGAATTGATCGAAGAAGAAAATCGCGGCAAGCGATGGCTTCGACGGCTCTCTAATCTTAATAGTTCAGTTTCATGTGTCATAGTCTATTTAGGAATGAAGCCGGGGTATCACACCCTTCTTCCAAACACCTTCTCTTTCTGGTTCGAATCATCGGATTTTGATGAAATTTATAGAAATATCAGAGAAAACCGAAAGGAAAAGATTGACCACCTTATAAGACTCAAGGGAACTGATGAAGGAGATTATCCTACGCTCACATTGATGAATTTTGTGAAAAAATCCTATTCCAACAATTGGCGTTCAGAAAAAATGTTTATAGCAGAAAAAATGATTGCAAAGCTCGAATCTCTCCATCCTGGTATCAGTAATTACATTGAGATCATGGAAGTTGGCAGCCCCGAGACCTTCGAACGCTACACCGGCAATACTGCTGGAGCTCTTTATGGATTCGAAAGTGTCAAAGAAATGTATGGCGAAGCAAAGATTCCTGTCACTACCCATATTCCAAATTTATTTCAGACCGGTCATTGGGGAAAGCCAGGTTGCGGGGTGTGGAATGTCACTCATAATGCCTACAGAACCTCTAAAAAAATTCTCAGTGCCATGAAATTTTAATTTTAAAATCCCTACTACTCAGCTCCGTTAGACAAATACCAGGGCGGAAATATCAGGTGAAAATATCAAATCAGATAGAATGAGAAAATAATCAGAAAAAAACAATCAGATAAACCTGAGAAAAAGAGTATGTTCATAACTTACTGATGAGTCGAGCATCAGCAACTCTTTTAGGCGTATCAATAAGAAACCACTGGCTTAGCCAGTCCAGTTCTTCGTTTAGATATTTTATTCCCATTTGTTCTGATAAGATATTGTTTTGATATTAGTTCTTATTTTAACTGATTAGAAATTTTACCTGAATAGCTGAGTTACCTTAAAACCATTGTTAATATTTTTTCATTTCAATAGACTACAATGTCATACAAAGGATACCAGGTGGACATAACTCAATTAAAAAAGAAAATTGTCAGTTATACTAAACTGGCCCAGTCACGGGGCTATACAGTAGCATCGGAAGGAAATATCAGCGCTCGTCTTCCCGATAACCACATAATTATCACCCCCACAAAAATGATAAAGGATTTCATCACCATTGAAGATCTGATAGTGATTGATATCGATGGTAATCAGCTTGAAGGATCAGCAAAAGCTACATCTGAGCGATTTACCCATTGCGAGATCTATAAAAAAAGAGCGGATGTCGAATGTATTGTTCATGCCCATCCAGTTTACACTGTATTAATGACTGTTCTTGGACTCAAACCCTTTGATAATGTATTTCTTTCAGAGGCTGCAATGTTTTTAAAAAAAGTATCGCTGGCCCGATTCGCAAAACCATCCACAGGCGAAGGGGCACAGGTGGTTGGTGAGGTTTGTGAAGACAGCGATATAATAATAATTGACAGGCACGGGAGTTTTACATGCGGAAAGGATCTGGAAACCGCATTTTCTCTTCTCGAAATTCTGGAAAAATATTGCAGGATGTATTATCTGGCAACACTGTCGGGAAAGACCATTCAGTATATCGACCCGGCAATTGTTGAGGAACTGAAAAGAATACCTTATTAAATACGAAACAGGAATAGCAGGAAGAAAATTCGAAATACGAAATACGAAACATGAAAAGAGGTGGGAAATAGAAATACTAAACGGGAAAAGGGAAAATCAAAACAAATCATAAACCCTAAGTCAGAAACTAAAATCAGGAAAAGATACTTAAATGCATGATTTTTCCTGCTTTTGTTTGGGATTTATTCAAATCTACTTTTAAATTGAATGTAGTTATTTCTAATTAGTCTAATTTAGCGGACAATACTAATCTAATATTTAAATTGTTGTTGCCTTAGAATTTTACCAAGGCAACAACAATTCAGAAATAAAGGCTAATTACCTATCTGTGAGATATTTTTTATCTCCTGAGGACATTGTACTTTCATGTACATAACTTTAGGATTGTTGGTCATTTCGAACCATCCAAGATACCACTCACATCCCCGCATCAGGTCTGGCCTGTTTCCAAAAGCCTGCTGACACATTCCACGAATACATCCCTCATTGTCACCACATGAGGCATGAAATCCCCCATATTGAACTCCCATAGGTGCGTTATTCCATTGGCGTGAACAACCGTTAAAAGCACCGACACCTCCTCCTGGAATAAGCAGGTCAAAGGCATTTTGTCCTCCATCGCCAATATTGATAATTTGAACAATCATCTGCTTGCCACTAAGATCGCCCTGAAAATCCAACTGGAAACAATCTCCACACTGAGTACCATGGTTATTAAAAGCAGCCCATCCATAGGACACTTTACTGTTAATTTCTATTGGAGCATAATCCATGCACTGAAATGCCTCTCCTCCCTCACAAGCGCTTCTTGCCTCCCGGTTATTAATCGGATTGCCATTGATATCACACATTTTCATATTGGAATGCCAACCACAATGGGGCTTGCAGCAATCCCAGTATCGGGTGGTATTAGCACTCTGCCCATTTGTGACAGGTGGAAGTCCCTGATCATTTGCCGGGTTGCTTTGTAGTACAATATCTGGCAATTGAGTCGAATAAGAATTGATGCCCTGAGATACTGTTATGTAATCATTCTTACTGATTTCCAGAGAATCAATTTGGTTTGATGCCGCAAGGGTTTTGTTTAATGGTGATTTTACTCCATAACCGGACATGGCATAAGTCCGGTTTTTAAAGCTCATTATTTTAAAAACTCCTGAGGTATTACCGATTCTCAGCTTAACGAAATACATCGCTGCAGATAACCCCTGGGGCAGTAATTTACTGTTAAAGGTTCCGTTACCGGAAATCTCCTGCAGTAAGTTACCGACCTTCTGGCCTTTAATATCAAATATCTCCATATGGAGCTGCTGCGATTTTTCAGATACATTGTAGGAAAGGATACCGTTATGGAATGTAATCATATCACTGATCTGCCGGTTCCGTACATGAGTGATATCTATCTCGAAGGAAAACTTGCCCTCCCAGTCGGTTTGCATAGTCTTGTTGGCTTTAAACAGTTTTACCTGTGCCCCCTGAATTCCTTTGTAATCCTTATCAACCACTCTTCCCCTGAGATAGACTTTCTGGGCATAACAAGGTGAAATTAAAAAAAGAGTTATCAGAATGAGTTTTAATGAGTTTTTTACCATAAAATTTCTCCCCTCATAAAAAAATACCTTTTAGAAATGCTGCAATTTTTCGGCTATAATCCGTCTTCTTCTGATTTAATCGCTTATGGTTAAATCACAACAGATTTTGCCGGCTTACATTTATACTTTATTAGTATAAAGGATTCTAAAGGGGGTAAAGGTAATTTCTTCGGTGATAAAATCAATAAAAGACTTAATTCTTTTAGGCTCGAAGTGCCCTGTCAGTCAGTATTGAAGGTTTTTACAATGCTTAAAGTATGAATTAACAGCCTAATAATAACTAAAAAGAAGAAAATCCTAAATCACAAGTTTTTAATCCTAAACAAATTCCAAAAGAACTTCTTAGGTACCTGAGTAGTAAAAAAATACATAATATTATCAAATAGAAAAAAATAGGAACAGGCGACTTTCGTGAGCCTGTAAAAGGCATCACGAAAGTCGAAAATGCAGCTATAAGAATCGCAAAGAGGGCGATCTATTCATTCATTAGACTGTTCTGCTCTACTTCCACACGGTTATCGGAGCAGAATGTGCAGTTTCTGCCGTAGAAATACTTTCTATTAGCAGTGTCGTTCATCAGGTGAACCCTGAACCAGGCGGCTGCCGATGAAAGCGAGACACCATTGGCACCCTGGTATACCCAGCTTCCGTGATCTGCGTTGCGTTCATTGATGAAGATTGCAGGCTGGTCTGTTACCGAATTGAAGACATCTTTGACACCGCTGCACTTCACAGTATTATCTTTCCCGCCGCAGAAAAACAATATTGGTGTATGAACGCCGGAGAGCGATGCGGTGCCGCAAATTGTTGCCAGAGCCTTGTAGCGAGGGTCGGATGCGGTCATGCAGGTTGACATCCCGCCAAAAGAGTGGCCGAGCTGACCGATCTTGGATACATCAAGGCGCTGATAGTAGGGGCTCTCTGGATCCTCATTCTGTTCGATTATCCAGTCCATGCCCGCAAGCGTTGGGTAAGGCTCTCTTCCTGTGGCCGTACTGAGTGATGCTACCACAACAAAACCATGCGAGGCGAGATGATTCATCATAGGCAAATACTGTCCGCACCACTTATTTGCACCTGCATCAGTGACACATTTTGGTGGATTCTGCTCGGGGTTGTCTTGGTAACCGTTAGCCCATATCAGAATCGGGTGCAGGTACTCGCTGGTTGCAAGATTTTTAGGGCGGTAGACATTAAAGCGTTGCTGTTCGCCGTAAATAGGGTCATCATTTGTGCCTGCCAGAGGTCCCACATTCTTGTCAGCAGCCACCTGGAACGGACCTGCTGCGGCGGGATTGGCCGTGGGGAATTCCTTTCCAACTGGTTCAGATTCAAGGGTTATGTTTTGTTGCTGATTGTCCAGACTTGAAATCGGAACGGACTTAGGCTTGAAACCGGTTGCGGTGACTTTGATAGTGTCAACGGTTGCCGCAATTTTTCTCAGACTGTTGCTATTGGAATTTGCTGATTTGCTTTTGAGGGGAGCTGAAACGTACTGTCCCCCCTTAAGGGACATGTAGCGAAATGATACATCAGAGTTACCAATTGTGGCTCTGACAACAAGTACTTTTGCGGCCTGGCAATTCTTTGAGATATCGAACTGGTACATCCCTGCAGCCGCGTTTTTGTTTATTTCCTGACTAAGCAGGTTTCCCTTTAAATCGAAAATTTCGACTTTCAGGGGTGATTGGGTGCTCAGGGAAAACTGCAATAGATTGTTCTTTAGTGAAATATGGCTTTGCTTCGGAACGGCAGGCCCATTTTTCACAGAAGTACTCACAAAAGAAAATTTTCCGTCGGAATCGGTGGTATCTTTCATGTTTTGAAGTACCAGTGAAACTTCAGCACCGGAAATTGGTTCTCCGCCGGAATTGGAAACTACACCCTGCAAGTTAATCGTTTGGGTGTTTGCCGAAAAAACCATAACCGCAATAATGTAAAGGGTATTCCTTAACATACCTCCCCCTTAGCCTAAGAGTTGTGTTTATAACAAAAATGCATTATCGTTGCCTGAAAATCTTGACTGCAAAAGCGAGGCAAGAACTCATAGAATCATTTTCCTTAATATATATAGCTGTTAATATATATAAGTATTATAAATGAATCAGATTAAAATGGAATTATATTACTTGTGCTTGAAATAGCAGGAAAATGAATTTTCGGTTCGTGATGCAATTGGCGAAGAAATCTTCTACTGTGATGAAGTAGGTTTTTCAGGCAATAATGATCTTCGCATTTTTAAGCGCATGGCTGCCCCCGCTTTCCAATTCTCCTGAGCTGACCACCCCAAAAAATTGTTTTTATTGGTAACGGCCTATTTTTTATAGGGGAGCTGCTTATTTTAATAAACGACGGTGTTTATTCACCATACAAATTTCCTTTTTCATCAAACAAAGTTCCTTTTTCATCAAACAAAGTTCCTTTTTTAACAAAGAAATTTCCTTGATCAACAAACAAGCTTCCTTTATTCAACAAACAATTTTCCTCATTCGAAAAGCATCAGCCTTTGTAGAGCAACCATTCGTTTCAATTCAACAAACAAAATTCTTCTTTCAACAAAACACCAACCTTTGTTCAGCAAACAAAATTCATTATTTATAAAGCAAAAATCTATTTTTCCTATAGACCGTTCCAATGATTATTATCGGATGTCGTTTGTTGTTTATTGGATAAACCTTTGTTTGACAAGGAAAATTTGATCATCTGACAGGAAAATTGCATTATTAGAAAAGATTTTTGCTTTTTTATTTCACAAAAAGCAAGAACTGGAAAAGGAACAATCTTTTTTGGGGCAGGGATTTCCCTGTTTTTTATAAAGAAAAATACATTATATAAGGAAAATTACAGCTTTGTTAGGGAAAAAATGCCTGTTTAAAATGGAAACCGACATTTTACAGAATTTTTGCCGGAGTGACCAGTGGTGCAAGGGTTGCGATTAGAAAATTTTACCGACTATATATTTGTTTTCAAAAGCTTACGTAGTTTCAAAATATTGGTTGTACTTAATTTTCCAGGATTGAAAATATCATTTTATTTGATAACACATAATTCTTACTTTATTGTAGTTTATCTTTATTAAGTTTTATATGAGCAGTTCAGTAATCAAAAAAAGACAGAATCTGTAATAACCTTTTTTAATCATTCTGACCAGGAGGCATAGGTATTATGAAAAAATTAACTCTTTCCATGCTGATAGTTGGACTGTTATGCACCAGTGCTTTCCCGTTTAAATTAGGATTGGAATTTCAGGCCGGCCAAGTGATGCTTTTTGGTGCAAACTTGCGTTTTTCCGATTTTTTCGAACTTAAACCCCAACTCGGATTTATGTTCGACGACGACAGAGATGAATTTGATCTGGCTGTTAATGCAAATTTCTATCTCTCAGACTTGGGACGATTACAGCAATATGTTGGTCCAGGGGTTAATTTTGCCTTCAGCGATAACAGCAGTTTTGGAATAAACGGAAACTATGGCCTGCGGTACGACATTAACGATGCTGTAAGCATATTCGGGCAGGTAGGCCTGGGGATGATTTTTACTCCTGATTTTTCCATAAGTACCTACTCTTCAGGTGTGGGATTGACCTTTTATTTGCTTAACAGATAAACTGATAGAAAAGACGAATGAGGAGCGTGGTTGCTGATGTTGAATCTTCTTTACGTACAAAAGAACAATTTCATCTGATACCCATTCATGCATACGTGGTTTATTTATTTGATGAAATACTTGTCGGCTAATCACCACTCTTCGTCCAGATTTCCATATTACATCCTTTTCGACACCGCTACATAATCGTGGAGTCCTTTTCCCCCACTCATCACTCTCTTCCATGTCCACCCTAGCACAAATACTGGATTTCTCTTACTTATAAAAACTATATTTTTCTTTCCATAACAGCCTGATTTAAGGGTTAATTATGTTCGCCATAAAGGGATATATTCGCAATTGTGTCCCGTTTTCTCTATCCCAAAAGATTATTTAAAAATGGAACTATCAGCAAAAATTTACGTTGCTGGCCACAGAGGCCTGGTTGGATCGGCGCTTGTAAGACAACTGAAAGAAAAAGGATATTCAAATCTTATTACCAGAAACCACTCCGAACTGGATCTTCAAAACCAGGCTGCAGTGGAGGAGTTTTTTAGAAAAGAGAGACCGGATTATGTTTTTCTGGCAGCAGCCAAAGTAGGTGGGATCTTTGCCAATAACACCTATCCTGCGGAATTTGCCTACTCCAATCTTCAGATACAGAATAATATCGTTAACTCATCGTGGCTAAATAAAGTTAAAAAGCTCTGCTTTCTGGGCTCTTCCTGCATATATCCAAAATTTGCCCCTCAACCGATGAAAGAGGAGCATCTTCTTACCGGTGAACTGGAACCCACCAACAAGGCTTATGCCCTTGCAAAGATTGCCGGTATTATCATGTGTCAGAGCTATAATATGCAATATAACACCAATTATATAAGTGTTATGCCCACTAATCTTTTCGGACCAAACGATAATTATGATCCCATGAACTCCCATGTGCTTCCTGCATTAATCCGCAGATTTCATGAGGCGAAAATCAATAATTCCCCGACAGTGACGATCTGGGGAACTGGAACTCCAAAGAGAGAATTTCTCTATTCTTTAGATCTGGCCGATGCATGTATCTTTCTGATGAATAATTACGACAGTGGAGAAATTATCAACATAGGCACTGGTATCGAGGTCAGCATTGCAGAGTTGGCCGATACAGTAAAAGAGGTTGTGGGGTATTATGGTGATATTGTTTATGATTCGACAAAGCCGGATGGTACTCCCAGAAAGCTGCTTGACTGTACTAAAATTCACAACCTTGGATGGAAACATGCTACAGAATTCAGGGAAGGTATCCGATTGGCTTACCAGGATTTTAGTTCCAGATGGGAGCTGGGAGAGATCTGAAAGTAATTTTAAAGGATAAGCACGAAATTCGAATTGCGAAATTCGAAACAGGAACAGGAAAAATAGGAAGTGGGGAAAAGGGCATAACTGATATATTTGTCCCAACCTTCGCCATGTTTTATCCTTAAAAAACCTTAAATGAACATTCCTTTTAATAAACCTTATCTGGATAGCAAAAAGCCTACATACCTTATTCCAAACTTGCTTATGAAATGTATGCTTTCTTCAATGTTTTTCAAACCTTTGAAAGAATTATAAAAAATCTAAATAGTAATGACTTCCGCTTCAATAAAACAGAAAACAATAAACGGGCTCAAATGGAGCTTTATAGATAGCTTTGCAAGTCAAGGCATACAATTTATAATAGGGATTATTTTAGCCAGACTATTAGAACCTGAAAAGTTCGGTTTGATTGGGATGCTAACTATTTTTATTGCAGTGTCTCAGGTTTTTATTGATAGTGGATTTAGTCAGGCAATTATCCGTAAACAAGATTGTAAACAGATCGATCTTAACACTGTTTTTATTTTTAATCTGGTGGCGAGTATCCTGCTGTATTTTAGCCTGTTTTTCAGTGCGAGGTACGTTGGTCAGTTTTTCAATCAACCTGCATTATGTCAATTGCTGAAAGTATTAGGTATAGTGCTGATAATAAATGCTTTCGGATTGATTCAAAGAACTTTGCTCAATAAAGAAGTCAATTTTAAACTTCAAAGCAAAATTTCAATAATATCTTCAATTCTTTCAGGTGTTTTAAGTATATGGATGGCAAGCAATGGCTATGGTGTCTGGAGTCTGGTATATAAATCAATTTCTATGCAATTAATAACAACATTGCTTTTTTGGGTCTATAATTCATGGAGGCCATCTTTAAATTTCAGCATGAAATCTATCAGGGAACTATTTCAATTTAGTTCAAAGTTATTAGCCTCCAGCTTGCTGGACATAATTTATAGAAACGTCTATTATTTAATAATCGGGAAATATTTTACTTTTACCGAATTGGGATATTATACCAGAGCCAATGAATTTCAAAACATACCATCTGCAAATCTCACCCAGATCATAAACAGAGTTAGTTATCCGGTTATCTCAACTATTCAGGATGATCCGGAAAAAATAAAAGCAGTATACAAAAAAATGATTAAAGGCACCATGTTCTTATCTTTTATGCTTATGTTTGGTCTTGCTGCCAGTTCAAAACAGGTAATTTTACTTACTATAGGCGAGAAATGGCTACCTGCAGTAGAATATCTGCAAATTTTATGTTTATCAGGTGTTTTTTATCCACTTCATGCGCTTAACTTGAATGTTCTGGTCGTAAAAGGTCATTCTGATATTTTTCTGAAGCTGGAAGTTATAAAAAAAATATTAATTATTCCCACTATTATAATCGGTATCCATTATGGGATAAAAACAATGCTATTTACTATGGTAATTAACTCGATTATAGCATATTTTCTAAACTCGAAAGAATCAGGCAAACTGATTGGCTACTCCTCCTGGGCGCAGCTAAAGGATATTTTTCCCTCTTTTATAATATCAATCATTATGGTGGCAGGTGTTTTAGGCATTGGAACTTTTCAAATCAACACAATATTTTTACTACTGCTACAGGTTTCAATTGGTGCTTTTATAGTGGTTTTGTTATCATTAGTTGTGAAAGATGATTCTTATGTTTTATTCAAGGAGTTTCTTATCGAGAGTGTGCGAAAATGACCTAAAATGATATTTTGTGACCGACTACAAGCCGTGTGAATAGATAAAATGTGGAAGGCACGTTATACAAAAATCCAGAATAAATGTAACAAACTAAGCTCGTATATGATAAATTTTTAAGTAACTACTCAGGTATCTGAGTAGCAAAAAAATAACATAATAATATCATATCAGAAAAAATAGGAACTATATAATCCAATGGCTTTTCTGATTCTATTCTTATTGTTTTGTTTATGATTTTTTTCAAGAGTTGAGTAGTTGCAATTTTTATTAACAGACATCTCAATGAAGCTGCCGAAAATGGTCCTTCAAAACCGAGAAATAATCAAAGGGAAACTAAAACATTAAGAGCATAAGTGATGGGATATCAAGAAGAATTAAATAAACGATTTAAACTGCAAACAGAATATCTGGGCCTTGATAAAATAATAAACAAAAAAAATCCGCTTGTTTCGGTAAATGTTACAACTTATCAGCACCATGATTATATAAGAAATTGCTTAGATGGTATTTTGATGCAAAGATGCAGCTTTGACTATGAAATCATCATTGGTGAGGACCAGTCTACAGATGGAACAAGGGAAATATGTATTGAATACGCAAACAAATTCCCTGATAAAATAAGACTCTTTTTAAGAGATAGAAAAATGTCACAATACTATGAAAATGGCAGATATATTACTCGTTTTAATGCAATTTGGACAAGGATGTCTTCACGCGGAGAATATGCTGCTATATGTGAGGGAGATGACTATTGGACAGATCCTAATAAACTTCAAATGCAAGTTGAGTTCCTCCAGAAAAATCCGGAATACGGACTCGTTTTTACCGATGCAGATTGCTTAATTGAGGACACTAACTTCTTAATTCCTGCTCAAGATAAAGCATCTGGAAGAAAAATACCAGAAGGTGATGTTTTTGAAATGCTTCTGTACGATAACCCATACAGAACTTGCACTTCCATGTTCAGAAAAGATTTAATTGATCAGATAGAACTGGCTGCAAACCCACGATTTAAGATGGGTGATCTGATTCTATGGTTAACAATCGCTTATAAAAGCAAAATAGGTTATCTTCCTAAGTCTACCACTGTATACCGTTTAAGAAAAAACTCAGCATCTCATTTTACCGAACTCTTGCCTTATAAAAGATTTAACAGGAGCAGATACAGAGCAAGCTTGTACTTTTCAAGTAAATATAATGTAAATTTCTCCAGAAGCACATTTAAGAAAAAACAAAAGGAAGAACTTATCGCTTACCTATACTACAAAAGGATGTATATGCCTTTATTAGCTTATTGGAAAGATCCTGTGACTATTGTTAAAATTATTATTTATCCAAAAATAAAAAAACTATTTAGGCTGATATCAAAGAAGCGTTAAAATGATTCATAACTATATTATGAACAGCTTGTGCCTAATTTTGTAAACATACTCAGCTCTTACCATGCTCAGACAGGTAATTGTACCCAGTTATCCTGAAAACCGCAAAAAGGATTTATGTTACTTTCATAGTTATCAGTTGGTTAACATTAGAAACGATCGATTCCATCTCATTTCTTGTTTTAAATTGAAGCAGCAATACTCCAAGGGCTTCATTGGAGCCACTGAATAGATTTATTTTATCTCCCGGAAAACGATATTGATGAAACTCTTTTATATACGGCGTTATTTCTTTACTGAGTGAAATTTCGCTTAATATACCTGAAACATTAGAATGCAAAGCATAATATGTCGAATAATATCCCAGATCACTGGGTATAATGACTTCATTATTACAAAGCATATCAAGAGTTGCCTCTACCATATTGAACCCGGTTGCATATTGGATTGCTTGTGGCACAAAATGTCCTCCATTACGAGGCCCTATTTCCATAATGTATGGTTTACCTTCCTGATTAATTCTGGCTTCAATATTGACCGGACCGGATTTAAAACCTGAAGCGATAATGATTTTCTCAACATCATTTTTAATTCTGGCTAGGTATGAATCGGATATTCTTGTTGGCCATAAAGTTCCACATGGGTTAAAAGGGTTTAAACCCGTACTGTATAGATGGTCACCCAGAGCGCAGAACGCCAATTTCCCATCAAGAACAAACCCGTCACCATGCAAATCACCATAAGTATTGTCTATATATTCTTCCAGAATCGCTTTTTTTGATCTTGAAAACTTTAAAGCGTATTGAATGGCATCAAAGATCTGTTTATGGTCTTTTATGAATGTAACACCTTTACTGCCAGAAGAATCAGTTGGCTTAACAATAATTGGAAAGGTAAGCTCACGGATTTCATCCAGCTCATTTTCATAATTTTCAACTGTAACATTTTTTGGACAATTTAAGCCTTGCTTTTGCAAAAGGTTGCGAAAAAGATTTTTTTCTGCAAGTATTCTGACACTATTATAAGGATTTCCAGATAAACCAAGTTTTTCAGCAACATACGATGCCACCGGAGCAGCGGGATCAGAAGCGTAAGCATATACAAAATCGGGACTTAGCGTATTTGCTAAATTTAAAACAGCATCTGTATCAGTAGTGCTTATATTGTGGTACTCATCAGCTAATTTGTGCCCCGGGTTTTCGGGTAAATAGTCACATGTAATAACATAAAGCCCTCGTCTCTTTGCTTCTTTAATAATAGGTATTTGAGCATAAGCACCACCAAGAAAAAGAATTTTTTTTTGGGAGTAATTCATTTTGTTCCTGCTTGCAATTATTGGTGGAAAAGAAATCATTAAAGGTCACAGGTCATTCTGAGAAACTGGTCTTTAACATTCCCTGTTTCAGAGCTTGAAGAAAATTCAGCTTCATTATAGACTGCGAATCCATTTTTCAGATATACTCTGATTGCCGAATCGTTGTTTCTATTGACGCGCAATATTATTCTTTTCAGAAAAAGCTCTTTTTTTGCAATTTCAATTAGTGAAGAAGTAGCTTGTGAGGCGATACCTTTTCCCCAATATTTCTTTTCTCCAATAAAAATGTGAAGAACTGCTTGTTTCTTTTTGAGATCAATATCGGTCAGTTGAATATTCCCTATATACTCGTCTGTTTCTTTTATACATATTGCGAATCTTCTTGAAGTGTCTTCAGAAAGCACTTTCCTTATCCACTCTTTTTCTATAGTTTGGGTAACCAAGGTGTAAGGTCTGTTGCCGGTAAATTTCCAGATTTCCTGATCATTTCGCCATCTCCAGGAAATATCTGCATCAGTTTCTTTCAGAGGTCTTATATAAATATTGATTTTTTTCATATCATGCTCAGGACTCTTTTTATAACCCGTAACATATCTTCTTCGTTGTATCGCTGATCAATTGGTAAGCATACCAAATTATCCAATAATCTTTTTTCGATTGATCCTTCTGCAACACTATCCTCAATACCCGGCCAATATGTCGGAACAAAAATACCTTCAGAGCATAGTGTATTTTTTATTCTAGTTCCATTTTCTGTAAGCAGCGGATAAGACAAAGCTCCGGAAGTATTTTTTTCAATAAAAAAATCGTTGTAATTTAGCAGATGTTTGTGTAAGAAATTAAAGTTACGATTTCGAACTTTCTTTATCAAATGTATATCAACTGATTGCAATATTGCTTTGGATATTCTCGACATCTGCATTGGTTCCCATTGGTTAATCTTTTTCTCATTCTCTCTGAAGACAGCATATCCTTTTTCAGTCTCTCCATCAGCTCTCATAAGCAGATGCTTACAAGAATCGTAAGCTACATTTGAGGGGAGATTTAATAAATGACTGAAATCACTGAAAAGAAAACCTCCATCAGGGACCCCAATAAACTTACGTGCAGAATTGAATGCATCTATGTGCAAGGAAGGTTCATAGAAAAAAGCTTGAGTAAGATCCAGGACAATCCCTGGTATCTCTTTAACAAGATTGTTGCAGATAGCATCTCTTACACCAAAGTAATTTACATAGATAAAGCAATCACCACTTTTTATCTCTGGGATAAATTCTGGTTCAAGAGATTTGGTGAGATAATAGAAAACTGTTGTTACGCCAATTTTATTTAAAACATCTTTAACGGTTTGACAAATATAGGCTGGTACAAAAACTCTTTTATATTGCCGATGTCTAATAATAAGTTCTAATCCAGCTCTTCCACAGCTCACTGGGTATGCTTGCGGATAAGGCATAGAATTGCTATATGCGAATTCAAAATCTAAATAGCCTCCAATTTTTTTATCAAAGTTTTTTTTCAATGTATAATGACCAGATTAGATAGTTGTATGTCAAATATCATTAAGTAAATAAGGTTCTTATTTCAAGACTTAATCTGCATGAATTGGCACCTCGATAATTTTGCAAATAGCATCAACTTCATCAAACGTTAGATTTCCATAGAATGGAAGACAGAGTACCCTGTTTTTGATATCATTAGCTACCGGAAGATTTTCTCTAGTTGACGAGGGGAGAGCTTTATATGGTTCAAAATCTGAACAAAGCGGATAAAAATATTTCCTGGACATAACATTATGGTTCTTTAGAGTCACATAAAGGGCATTCCGTGTCACAGGGTAAGCATCTTCTATAACTATCGGATAATATTGGCAAGAATCAGTAGTGTTGTCATTTAATCTGGGAATTCTGATTCCTGTTATCGCTGAAAGTCTACATGTGTATCTTTCCCTTATAAGTTTTCTTTTTTCTTGTTCCTCGCGGTATAAAGCAAGATTAAGAATTCCTAATGCAGCCTGCAGTTCATTCATTTTACCATTTATGCCAATATCAGCAACCCTTTCCTCGCTTCTTATTCCAAAATTACGCAGGTTATATATTTTCTCTGCAAGATCATCCCTTTCATATACGAGGCAGCCACCTTCAGCAGTATTAAAAAGTTTTGTTGCATGAAATGAAAACATGGTGATATCACCAAATGTACCAATTCCTTTTCCATTTATCTCTGTAGAAAAAACATGTGCACCATCATATATAACTTTTAAATCATATTGCTTGGCAACTTCATCAATTTTCTGTACATTACAGGGAAATCCATATACATGAACTGGAAGAATGGCTGAGGTGTTCGGAGTAATTAGTTTCTTTATATTTTCGACATCAATCGTCATTGTTTCAGGTTCGATATCACAGAATACCGGTTTTAAATTGTTCCAGCTAATGCAATGCGGTGTTGCTGCAAAGGTAAACGGCGTAGTGATCACCTCTGATCCGATAGGCAAATCAAGCGCTTTCAGAGCTGTTAATAGTGCAATCGCTCCATTGTTGAATAGAGAAACATGTCCTGCCTTCAGTTCTTTTTTTAACAGTTCCTCAAGTTTTTTATGTTTTTTACCATTGTTTGTTAACCATTTTGAATCCCAGATTTCAGATAATTCCTTTTGCAATGAATCCAGGGGCGGTAATAATGGATTTGTTACAAAAATTGGAGTTGGAAAGTTTTCCATAAAAGCACCTTTTACCCAATAAATTGCAGATACAGCTTAATAATACAGAAGAAAAAAGATACAATCGGCTATGCCAAAATTCAATTTTTGGGTTAGATGAGTTATTTAGTAAAATACCGGTCAGGAGTTCTTAGCCCGCAAACCACAATCAATTTTCACACTCTAAGGAGCATTAACACGAATGCTCATAAATAAGAGCGAGAATTTCAAGACGAATTTGCACGAATCAGAAGAAACCCTTTGTTAAAGTTTTATCTTTTTCGCAGGTATTCGTGTTTCCTTATTCGTGCAATTCTATTTATCTTCGTATTCAGGCTCTATTTATATTAAAACATGCGACAAAAGCACCATAATTGGTTCGTACGCATCTTTAGTTACCCCGCAGTTATTGAAGATCTCCTCAGATCTTTCATACATGAAGATTTTATTAAAGAGCTTGATTTTAAAACATTAAAAAAGCTCGATCCTAACTTTATACCTGTCTCAGAAAAATCACGCCATGCTGATGTAATCTATGAAATAAACTTTCATGGTCAGCCCTCTTACATCTACCTTTTTATTGAGTTTCAGTCCACGATCGACCGGTTCATGGCTTTGCGGATGGCCAGATATACGCTGGAATTCTATGATGAGTTGCGCAGGAGCCGCAAATTAAACTTATTTAATCCATCATTTTCTATTCTCATTTCTAACTCCGACAAGAGGTGGGATGCACCGGAGAGCTTAAGCGAGCTATTCTATGATTCATCGGTACCAAAGGTGTATATGCCGGAGTTCAGGTATTATAAAATAGCAATAAATGAAATTCCGAAACGTGAATTGGTAAAGCTTCAAAATGCAGCTTCTGCAGTTTTCTACATTGAAAACAGCACTCCTGTGGAGTTAAATAAAAACTGGGATGAACTGGTTAGTATTTTGAAAGAGGTTATAAAAAAGGCCTGTGGGGCAGAAATAATCCAGGACATGATCAATCGGATTTTCAGAATCTATAATATAGATGAGAACTCGAATTTGATTAAAGGTATCGATGGTTTAGTGGAGGTTAAAAACATGCTGGAAACAAGAGCAAAGAAATGGGAAAAGGAAGTTTGGGAGAAGGGTAGAGAGGAAGGAAGAGAAGAAGGCATAGAGAAGGGCATTGAAAAGGGCATTGAACAAACAGCTCTAAATATGATTAAAAACGAAGTGCCAGACGAAAAGATCGCCCTTTATACAGGCTTGTCAATGGAACAGATTACCAGGCTTCGTGAAAGTGTTAAAAAAGAATAAAATGAGACGGAAGCAGCTTGAACGGATCAAACTCATGTAATTGAAGAAAATACGAAATTCGAAACCCGAAATGCGAAACAGGAATAAGAAAACCATCATTATCTACTGTTTTGGAGTTTCTTTCGCATTGGTCTTGTTCTTAGGGATTTATTTCGAATTTTCCTTTAAGAGTCGGATTTATCCCAATATTGGATTTCTCTCACATTAAAAAAGTATATTTTCCTTATTAAAAGAAACTATAGTTTCTATCGTAACTATGTATCGGAAAAAAAGCTATTAACCAATAACCTTCTAATATTCAAACAGAAGGAAAATCCAAATCACAAATCTTAAACAAATTCCAAATTATAAAAAACTACAATCTAAACAGAGAATAAGAATTTGAGGGTAGCTAAAGTATTTTAACTTGGACTTGTTTGTTTTTTTTTGTTGTGGAGTTTAGGATCATTTTGGATTTTTGTAGGCAACGTAAAAATGCTTGGTAGTAACGGAATTTAAGATCTCAAATAGGAAGTCTGTAAGGAAAAATCAAAAAGAGTGCAGCAACAAACCTGAGATAGTGTGCTGTTTTCCAGTTTTCCGGCTCTTGGTTTAGATATTGTTTTGATATTAGCTCTTATTTTTTCTGATTAGTTTCTTATTTTACTTTTAATATTATATCCATTTTTGGCGCCAAATTCAATGAATATTCCTTTCAACAAACCTTATCTGGCCGGCAAAGAACTCTACTACATTGCCGAAAGTGTCAGAAACGGACATCTCTCCGGCAACGGGGTCTTCACCAAAAAATGCCAGGAATTTTTTGAAAGCCGATACGGTTTCAGAAAATGTCTTCTTACGACCTCCTGCACCGATGCGCTAGAGATGTGCGCCATACTTCTGGATATTCAGCCCGGTGATGAGGTAATTGTCCCATCCTATGCCTTTGTCTCTACTGCACTTCCATTTACCCGCCAGGGTGCAAGGATTGTATTTGCGGACAGCCGACCGGACCGTCCAGGTATTGATGAAACCTCGATTGAAGAGCTTATAACACCAAAGACTAAAGCTATCGTAGTGCTGCATTATGCCGGGGTAGCCTGTGATATGGATATTATCATGGCTATTGCCGAGAAATACAACATTTTTGTAGTCGAAGATGCGGCACATGCGATAGAATCCTTTTATAAAGGAAGAGCTTTGGGTGGAATAGGGCATCTGGGGACTTTTTCATTCCATGAGACAAAAAATATCCAGTGTGGTGAAGGTGGGTTACTGATAATTAATGATGAACGGTTTATAAAAAGGGCAGAGATAGTGTGGGAGAAGGGCACCAACAGAGCCGCCTTCTTTAGGGGTGAGATCGACAAATATGGATGGGTGGATACCGGCTCCTCGTTTCTTCCTTCAGACATGGTTGCTGCGTTTTTGTATGGGCAATTGGAGAATCTCGACAGGATCCACCAGAGACGGCTATCTATCTGGAACCGTTATTATGAAACACTGAAAAGGTATGAAGATACCGGGGTGATTACTCTTCCGGTGATACCAAAATTTGCTTCCAACAACGGCCATATATTTTATTTACTTTTCTCATCGCTGGGCAGAAGAAGTTTCTTTATCCAGAAGATGAAAGAGTATGGATGTGCGTGTGTATTTCACTACCTTTCGCTTCATAGAAGTGAATACTACCGCAATCTTCACGATGGCCGGAAGCTAGTAAACGCGGACCGCTACATGGATACTTTGGTACGTCTTCCGCTTTTTTATGAACTTCCGGAGGAGGGATTTGATTATTTGATTAAGAGAGTGGATGAGGCGTTGGGGGAGATGTTTGTTAAGCAGTTGGTTATTTAGGGTTGTTGTTGGTTGGATAAGATTTCGTTCTTTAAATATAAGGTAAAACGATGAAAAAAATTATACTGGTTGCTGGTGCCAGGCCAAATTTCATGAAAATTGCTCCGATCCTAAGAGCATTGGAAAGTTACCCTCAAGTCCAACCGATACTTGTGCATACAGGCCAGCATTATGATGAAAACATGTCTGGTTCTTTTTTTAAGGAACTGGGGATAAAGCAACCTGACTACCACCTTAACTGTGGTTCTGGAAGCCATGCAGTTCAAACTGCTACAATAATGGTAAAATTTGAAGAAGTATGTGTGAAGGAGAAACCGGACCTGGTTTTAGTAGTGGGTGATGTGAATTCAACAATTGCAACGGGTTTGGTTGCCAAAAAGCTTCATATCAAATTGGCACATGTTGAGGCAGGGCTTCGTTCTTTTGATCGTAGTATGCCTGAAGAGATAAACCGTCTGGCTACAGATGCGATATCGGATATCTTTTTTACTACAGAACCAGAAGGAACAAGGAATCTGATAAAAGAAGGTGTTCCAGAGGGGAAGGTCCATTTTGTGGGTCATGTGATGATAGACAATCTGTTTTATCAGTTATCACGGCTATCTGAAATTGAAGAGTCGCTTTCTACCTATTCATTAAAATCACGTCTTCAGAAGCCTTATATATGTATGACCATGCACCGGCCTTCAAATGTGGACAATAAGGAAACATTGGCCAGTTTGCTTGAAGTTATTGCAAAACTATCAGAGACTGCCCCGGTAATCTTTCCTTGTCATCCAAGGACCAGTAAGCAGATAGAGACTTTTGGTTTATCAGGTTATTATTCAGCGATTCCTGAGCAAGGCGTTATATCATCCGGTCTTATTATGCTGGATCCATTGGGATACAACGAATTTTTGTATTTATGGAAGGATGCAGCACTGGTATTAACCGACAGTGGAGGGCTACAAGAGGAGACAACTGCGCTGAAGATACCCTGTATTACTATGCGGGAAAATACAGAACGCCCGATTACAGCGGATTGTGGATCTAACGAAATTGCCGGAACAGATACGGATAAGATATATGAACTGGGGAAAGAAGCACTTTCCGGAAGGTGGAAAGATTGCCGTATACCGGAGATGTGGGATGGGAAGGCAAGTGAGAGAATTGCAGAGATATTGTTAATAAAGCAATCAGATCTGGAATATGTGAGTGGTAAAGTTCCAAATGCTGTAGTCTGATAGTATTCAATAAAGGTTCTTTCAAATATAATTTGCGCTGGAATATGCGTATTTTGCTATGGCTATTAAATGGACATGTGGACCGCTATGTATATTTTGGTTCAAATTCCTATGTTTTTCCAGAACGGACTTGGAGTTTCTGCTGAAATGAGTGGAAGAGGTGTGGAGATCATCCTTAAGCAGTTGATTATTCAGTTATTAAAGAACTGATCTATATTAAAACAGCAAAATTGGTTAAACTAAATGTTAACAGTTGATGGGCAAAGCTCAATTAAGGAAAGTTATAGCTATCTTCTTATAGACGAATCCAAATCTACTGGTGGTATACCATCCAAGATTTTTTTTCCTGAAAATGCAGATGATCTTATTTCAATAATTTTAAAATCTTCACAGTTAAAGCAACCTTTACGGTTAATTGGAAGTCATACCGGAACTACCGGAGGAGCTATTCCAAATGATAACGAATGGGCAATATCATTTACACGAATGAATCACATAGAAAGTGTTGCAACTAACCCTGAAGGTGAGTTAATACTAAAATGTGAACCAGGTGTTACAATATCTACGATTTCGGAATTTTTAAATGATGCAGGTAATTTGCAGTATAAAGTACGTGGGCAGGAGTTATTGACGCCAGGATCTCATTTCTATCCACCCGATCCTACCGAAACAACGGCTCAATTAGGAGGTACGGTAGCAACCAATGCATCTGGAGCTAGATCATTTCGATTTGGGGCTACAAGATGTTCAATTTACGCTTTATCGATTATTACACCCAATGCAGAAACATTTACTTTGGTAAGAGGGAATATTGTAGATCCACGTAAAGGGTTTGAAATAATAACTGACCAAGGCAGTAAGATTGTTTTTCCACCATTTTCATATCGATCGCCACAAACTAAAAATGCTTCTGGATATTTCTCTAAAGCACCAATGGATTTGATTGATCTTTTTATTGGAAGTGAGGGGACTCTCGGAATTTTCGCTTCGATTACTGTAAAACTGCAAGAATCCATTAACATAGTAGCTGGGTGCACTTTTTTTAAGACACTGGAAAGTGCTTTTCTATTCGCTGATTTTTTACGAAAAGAGAATGATGTCCTTTCGATTGAATTTTTCGATGAAAGTTCATTGAAATTCATTGATGCTTATAGAGAAAGAATGGCCGAGCCGATACCAGAATTTCCTGAAAATTGTACTCAGGCAATACTTTGGGAATTTGCTGAAAAAGAGACTGGTTCGTTTCAGGATAAATATGAGATATGGGAATCCTTTTTAAATTCTTGTGATTCTTCTTTTGATAATACCTGGAGCGGAATGGAGTCTACAGAAATTGAAAAGCTTAAAAGATTTCGGCATGCACTTCCGGAATCTATCAATGCTGCAGTATCATCATTTAAAAATATTTGCCCGTTAATAAGGAAAATAGGTACTGATACGGCGCTTCCTGCAGAGTGTTTTTCATCGGTGTACAAAGAGTACCTTCGTCTCATAAAGAAAAGTAAGCTTAATCATGCCGCTTTCGGGCATCTTGGCGATTACCATATACACATAAATTTGTTGCCTTCAAATGAAGATGAATTAAACACTGCACTTGATGCATATGACAATATGATGGAACTTACTATTAAAAATGGTGGTACAATTTCAGCGGAGCATGGCATAGGCAAATTAAAATGTAAATATCTGGAGAAAATGTATGGAAAAGCAGAAATAGAGGAAATGAAAGCAATTAAACGATCACTGGATCCTCAATGGAGGTTTAACAAGGGTACTATTTTTAACTATTTTAAAAGAAAATAGAGAGTAGTTAATATCTTTTTTATACAAGCATTATTTCAAATTAGCTCGTATCAATAATCTATACTGGTGTACCCTAAACAGGATGGAGTGTTAATTGGAGAACTTCCTGCATTACCAGTTGAAAAAGGCAATGCAGGCCCAGGATTATTGCTAATATTTTGATTGATAAATTTGTATACCATCTTCCACTCGATCGTCAGCGTAAGAAATTCAAGAACGAGTACGATGTAGATTTTTCAGAGTCATGGTTGTGCGATAATTGCAGGAATGGCATATTCTGGCTTGAGCCTGTTTTAAATGGTTATGTCAAAGATATCCTTTCTTCAAACTATCTACAGGCAAATGAAACACCCATTCCAGTTCTTACGAAGGATTTCAAATGTATCAGGCTCAAATACTGCTTCGCCAGGGTTATTCCCGTAGCACTGTTGCAAAAATACTGGGTGTCAAGACGAATTGCATATGAATCCGAAATTAAAACTCGTCTAAGCTATTCTTATTCGTGAGCATTAGTGTTTCCTTATTTGTGTAATTACTGTTCATTTTTAACTGTAGAATAAGCACTCTATTTATATTAAAAGCATCCGAAAGTACCCCAATTGGTTCGTGTGCATCTTGGTTCGCCTCTTATCTGATGAAAGTGTAGAGAACTTTTCCCGTTTCTCCCTCGCTTTCAATTTGTTTGGAGAAAATTCCAGTTCTCAAATTCAAAACCCCCATTCGATTGGTTCAAATAACAATTGGGGTTTCTTTTGAAAATGTTCTTGTTCTTAGGAAATTATTTCGAATTTCCTGCTTTCTCTTGTGATTTACATTGATTTTCATTCCTCGTTTCTACTTAGTGGATCGGTTTTTGGCCAATATTGGATTTCTCTTGCCTTAAAAAAGTATATTTTTCTTATTCAAAGAAACTTGTAATTTTTAATTCGGGAGTTTGTAAGGAAAAACCGGCTTTTTCAGCTTTCAGGATCTTAGCTTTCCGATTACTTACGATTAAATGTTTTTTCGATATCAAGTTTCCGATTTTTATTTTTTTTTCCGTTTTTGATGCCAAATTCCATGAACATTCCTTTCAACAAACCCTATCTGGCCGGCAAAGAGCTCTACTATATTGCCAAAAGTGTCAAAAACGGACATCTCTCCGGTAAAGGGGTTTTTACCAGGAAATGTCAGGATTTTTTTGAAAGCAGATATGGTTTCAGGAAATGTCTTCTTACGACCTCCTGCACCGATGCTCTTGAGATGTGCACTTTGCTTCTTGATATCAAACCCGGTGATGAGGTAATTGTTCCTTCATATGCCTTTGTCTCTACTGCACTTCCATTTACCCGCCAGGGTGCAAGGATTGTATTTGCAGACAGCCGGCCCGACCGTCCGGGTATCGATGAAACCTCCATTGAAGAGCTGATAACTCCAAAGACTAAAGCCATCGTTGTATTGCATTATGCGGGGGTGGCCTGTGATATGGAATATAAATTTCCAATGGCGTATTGGTTTGTATAGAAGGTGTTACTAAAAAGTAATTATAATGTTAAGTAGAATCTTAAAATCAAATTTTTTTAAACAGTTTGCAGGCTTTGGTCTTGGGCCTATTGCTGGTATGTTTATAAGTTTTTTGACTGTTCCGGTAACGACGAGATTGCTTCTCCCTGAAGAATTCGGAAAAACTTCACTATTTACTCTTGTTACATCAATATTTTCTATTGTTGCTTTTTTAGGTTTGGATCAATCTTATGTCAGATTTTATAACATCAAAGATTATTCCAAACAAAAAATTCTTTTTAACTCTTTTACGATTCCTTTTCTCATTACAATACTGCTTGGCATAGTATCAATATCGTTTATGCATCCAATTTCAATATGGATGTATGGTTCATATGAGCCAGTATTAATGCTGCTTTTTTTCCCATTTCTAATTTTTACTTTAATAGAAAGATATGCTTTTCTTTCAATTAGAATGCAGCTTAAAGGTACTCTTTATTCAACAATAACAATTTTTACACAGTTTTTGTCATTCATACTGCTTCTAATTTTATTATTATCTTATGAAAAATCATTTAGATCAATAATTTTATCTTCTTATATTTCAATGTTTATCAGATCTTTTATTGTTTTATGGCTGACAAGACAAGATTGGAAATTCAGTAAAGTATTATATGATAAAAATCTTCAAATAGATTTGCTTAAATTTGCACTACCGCTTATTCCTGCAACTATTATCAGCTGGCTACTTCATTCATTTGATAAAATTGCTATAAGGCAATGGAGTACTTATGAAGAATTAGGTTTATATGCTGCGGCATATAAATTTGTAAGTCTAATTGCTGTTAGTCAAGTTATATTTACAACTTCGTGGGCTCCAATTGCATATAAATGGTTTGAAGAGAAAAAAGATAAACGTTATTTTGATCTAATTACCAATGTAGTAACTGTCATTATGTCTCTGATCTATGTTTTTGTTGTTATATCAAGAGATTTTGTGTATTTGTTTTTAGGAGAAGCATATCGTAATAGCTCTAGTATTTTTATATTTTTACTTTTTATGCCTGTGATGTATACAATTTCTGAAGCAGCAACAATAGGAATCAGCTTAATGAAAAAAACTGTATATGCATTATATGCTACAATCGTTTCTGCTGTAATCAATTTAATACTAAATTATTTACTTGTTCCAAATATGGGTGCAACCGGTGCAGCAATTGGAACCTGTGTATCATATATTGTTTTCTTCTGGTTGAGAGTATTTATTACCTGTAAAGTTTGGTATAAAATTTCTCTTTCTTCTAATTACATTAATTCGATATGTATGATAATTTTGCTATTTTGTGTTTATTATAAATTGCCGAAATATTGTGAGCTATCAGTAGGTCTAGGTACACTTATTATTAATATCCCATTTATGATAAGCATAATAAAAAGATTAAAAATTCCTAGTATTGAGGTAATAAAATAATGATGGATTTATCAATAATTGGACGAACTAAATTATTGTTGGCAGAGGATATAAAACAATTTGAAAAAACTCTTTCTCAACAAGTAAAAACATCTTCTTTTTTAGTAATTGGCGGAGCCGGCTCAATAGGTTCTGCTGTAGTGAAGGAAATATTTGAAAGAAAACCAAAAAAATTGCACGTAGTTGATATTTCAGAAAACAACTTAGTGGAGCTTGTACGGGATATTCGAAGCTCTTATGGATATATAGACGGAGATTTTAAAACCTTTGCACTGGATTGCGGCTCTTTTGAATTTGATGCAATGTTTGCTGCAGAAGGTCCTTACGACTATGTCCTTAATCTATCAGCATTAAAACATGTTCGTTCAGAAAAAGATCCTTATACTTTAATGAGAATGATAGAAGTAAATATACTCAACACTATTAAAACAATTGATTTAGCAGTACAGTCTAAGGCAAGAAAGTATTTTTGCGTATCAACAGATAAAGCTGCAAATCCTGCAAACATGATGGGAGCTTCCAAGCGTATCATGGAAATGTTCCTTGTTGAAAAGGGAAAATATATTCCAATTTCAACAGCACGTTTTGCAAATGTAGCATTTTCTGATGGCAGTCTTTTACATGGTTTTAATCAAAGGCTCTTAAAAAAACAACCTATTGTTGCACCGAATGATGTACGTCGTTATTTTGTGATCCCAAAAGAAGCTGGACAGCTATGTTTAATATCTGCTATTTTAGGAAATAACGGTGATATTGTTTTTCCTAAATTAAGTGAAGAACTAAATCTAATTACTTTTTCACAAATTGCAGAGAATTATCTTTCATCTAAAGGACTCAAAGTGCATCTTTGTAAAACTGAAGATGAAGCCCGTTCAATAATTCGTAATATAGACCTTTCAAAAGAATGGCCCTGTTTATTTACCCCAAGTGATACAACCGGAGAAAAAGATTACGAAGAATTTTATACCGATAATGAAATTGTAAATTTTGACCGTTTTCAAACCTTGGGTATTGTTAAAAATAATTTACTTTCAGATAAAAAATTGCTTGAACTTTTATTATCTGAAATACAAGCTATGAAAGATAAAAAAAAGTGGGACAAAAATCAAATTGTAGATTTGTTCTATAAAATGATACCGAACTTTGGACATAAAGAGTCCGGAAAATATCTTGATGAAAAGATGTAAAGGTTTTAAAAGGAACTACAAAAATGAATAAGTATGAAGAAGTTATTAACTTTATTAAAACTTTATATCCTAATGAAATTCCAGTGCCCTTACATGCACCAAGATTTTTAGGTAAAGAAAAACAGTATTTGGCTGAATGTATTGATTCTACTTTTGTTTCATATGTTGGTAAGTTTGTAGTTGAATTTGAAAGCAAAATTAAATTATTAACAGGATGTAAGCATGCAATAGCTATGGTAAACGGCACATCAGCACTTCAAATGGCAATAATTTCTTCAGGAATAAATCCTGGAGAGGAGATTATTACACAGGCTTTAACTTTTGTTGCAACAGCAGCTGCAATAAAACATGCTGGGGCATATCCATCTTTTGTTGATGTTGATATTGAAACTATGGGCATGAGTCCAGACAGTTTGCTTTCATATATTAACAATTATACAGAAATTAAGTCTAATAAATTATATAATAAAATAACAGGTAGAAAAATTTCCGCAGTAATTCCCATGCACACATTTGGTCATCCATTACGAATTAAAGAAATCATGAAAATTTGTGAAGAAAATAACCTCATACTTATTGAAGATTCTGCAGAATCAATTGGGAGTTACTACGATTCAATACATACAGGTAATTTTGGCAAAGCTGCTGTTTTATCCTTTAATGGTAATAAACCTATAACTACAGGAGGTGGTGGTATGCTTATTACTAATGATGATAGAATTGCAGAAAAAGCACGTCATTTAAGCACAACAGCAAAGCGTCCTCACAAATGGGAATTTTACCATGATGAAATTGGGTACAATCTTCGGCTACCAAACATAAATGCAGCTCTAGGTTGTGCACAAATGGAAAATTTTGAAAAAGTGCTTTTGAACAAACGTGAAACAGCAAATATTTATAGAGATTTTTTTAATTCAACAAAAATTAAATTTATGATAGAACCGGAAAAATCTTTATCGAATTATTGGCTTAATGCTATTAGTCTAGATAATCGTAATGAACGTGAAGATTTTTTAGCTTTCTCCAATGATAATGGAGTTCAAAGCCGTCCTATTTGGACACTAATAAATAAACTTCCCCCCTATCAGTCTTGTCCACACAACGAATTAAAAAATTCTCAATGGTTAGAGGATCGAGTTGTTAATATTCCAAGTTCGGTGAGATTTGTATAATGGAAAATATAGTTTTAGTTGGAGGTGGAGGACATTGCCTATCCTGCATTGATGCTATTGAATCAACAAATATGTATTCTATTATTGGAATAATAGATAAAGAAGAAAATGTCGGGAAAAAAATATTAAATTATGAAATTATTGGCACTGATTCAATGATTGAATCTTTAGTAGAAAAAGAATGTTCGTTTTTAATTACAATTGGGCAGATAAAAAGTTCCTCGCTTAGAAGAAAAGTTTATGAAATAATAAAAAATGCTGGTGGAAAGCTTGCTACAATTATTGCCTCTACTGCATATGTGTCAAAATATGCAGTAATTGGAAAAGGCTCTATCATCTTACATAAAGCATTTGTTAATGCTGGAGTTATTATAGGTGAAAATTGTATTATAAATACAGGTTCCATTGTTGAACACAATACAAAAGTTGCTGATTTTACTCATATTTCAACAAATTCCACAATAAACGGAGACTGCAAAATTGGATCAGATATTTTTATTGGAAGTAATGTGACTGTAAATCAAGGAATATCTATATATAGAAATTCAATTATTGCTTCAGGATCGCTAATTACAAAAAATGTAGAAAAATCTTCATTTCTAAAAGGTATACCAGCACATGAATAAAAAAATATCAATTTCAATTAAAAACAATCTATTGTCTACACTGAAACAAATGGATGAAAACAAACGCAAGTTGTTGATTGTAGAAGATGATGATGGAAAATATCATAACTTAATTTCCATTGGCGATATACAGCGTGCAATTATTTCAGGTGTCAGTTTAGATACTCCTATAAATAAAGTAAAGATTGATATAAAAGAAGTGGCTGGTTTATCTGATTCAATAAATAAGATTAAAGAACGTATGCGAATTCTTCGTTCAGAGTTTATGCCGGTAATTGATAATGAAGGTTTCCTTGTTAAAGTGTATTACTGGGAAGATTTTTTCAGTGATAAATCCCGCACTCCTGAAGATAAAATAGATTTACCTGTTGTTATAATGGCAGGGGGCAAAGGTTCCAGATTAAAGCCGATTTCAAATGTAATCCCCAAAGCCTTAATCCCTATTGGTGAAAAAACAATTTTAGAAACAATAATGGATCGCTTTGAAAATGCAGGCTGCAAAAAATATTACCTATCTGTTAATTATAAAGCGGATATGATAAAGCACTATTTTAATGTAATAGATCACAAATATGATATTTTTTATTTTAATGAAGAAAAACCGTTAGGAACAGCTGGTAGCTTGTTTTTATTAAAAGATAAAATTCACTCTACTTTTTTTGTTTCAAATTGCGATATATTAATCGATCAGGATTTTGGTGAATTACTAAAGTATCATAGAAATAATAATAATGAAATCACATTGGTAGCAGCATTAAAACATTATAAAATTCCTTATGGTACAATAAATTCAGGGGAAAACGGGCTACTCGAATCTATGGATGAAAAACCGGAACTAACGTTTAAAATTAACTCAGGTTTATATATTCTTGAGCATCACCTTTTAAATGAAATACCTAAAGATACTTTTTTTCATATTACCGAGCTTATTGCTAATGTAAAAGCCAGAAATGGAAGGGTAGGAGTTTTTCCGGTAAGTGAAAAATCATGGATTGATATAGGTGAGTGGCCTGAGTATGTAAAAACGGTAAGAGGATTATCAAATAATAATGAGGAATTTTTAGGCTTACAATGAAGAAAGTATTGCTTGTTGGAGAACTTACTCTGGGATCAACAGGATCTTATGTTGACAGTCTGGCATCTAATATAATGCAATATTCAAAAGATATAATAGTTCATATTTTACCTACTTCTTTTTCTTACAAATCGACAAAGGCAAAAGTAGTTGGTGTAAAAGTACCTAAATTAATTGTAAATAAAAAATTCAGAGGAAGTGATAAACTAATATTCTTTTTTACCATATTGTGGATTATCAAACAGTATTTATTCGGAAATCGGTATGATACAATCCAAATTCATTACTTAATATTAAGCTATAATAAACTAATATATTTATTTAAATTAATTTCAAATAATATTGTTGGTGTATTCTGGGGTTCTGATCTTTTTCGACAAAAAAAAGAAAATTACGCAAAATTACATCAGATATGTCTAAAATGTAATGTCTTAAATTTTTCTACAGAAACGATGGAAGAATTTTATAAAAAAAACATTTCTTTTTTACCGGAAAAAATAAAAATATCACGATGTCGTTTTGGCTTAAGTAATCTTTCAATAATAGATTCTCTAAGAAATCAAACGAAATTATCGTTAATTAAGCATTTAGGAATTTCAGAAGAATATTTATCAAAAAAAATTATTACAATAGGTTATAATGGAAAAAGAGAACAACAGCATTTGAAAGTAATAGAATCATTAAAAGAACTATCAAATAAAAATGATTATTTGCTTTTGTTCCCAGTTACGTATGGTAAAAATGCAATGTACATCGACGAAATAAAAAGCAAAGCTCTTGAATCAAACTTTGAGTCAGTTTTTTTTGAATCATATTTAACTGATGAAAAAGTGGCAGCTTTGCGATTATTGTCAGATGTATTTATTCAAGTTCAAATAACAGATGCCTTATCAGGCTCTACCCAGGAACATTTATATGCAGGTAGCTTTACAATTGTTGGTGACTGGTTGCCATATAAAGTATTACAAGAAAGTGGTGTTGTTTTTAATTCAGTTAGATCAATTTCTGAAATAAATGGTGTTATTAAATCATTTAATCCTGAATGTACTGACTTCAAAGAAACAAATATTTCTGCTATTGGAATGCTTTCTTCTTGGCAGTATACAATAAAAGACTGGGTTATGCTATAATCCTAAATTTTCGTAAAATGTAATGATGAAAAACTTTATTTTTAATGGGTATTCCGAGAAATTAGTGGGTAAAAAAGAGTAAAACAGTAAAGAAGATTAAAAAAATCCTTAGCTCGCATAGATTAAAGTACCAGATTACTTCAAAGATGCAAAAATAAAAGAAGTGCTGAATCAAATCGTTTTTCGGATAATCAACGGAAACCTGTGTAAAAACCTTTAGTACTCACTAAATTCCCCTCCATTTCTGAGTTAATGAATGGGGTGGCCAAGACACATCTGGTTGAGTGTTTACTCCAAACCTATGGATTTCTCTTACTTTAAAAAGTATATTTTTCTCAATTCAAAGAAACTTATAATCTTGATTCTGAAGTATATAAAGAAAGATTTAACAGGAAAAGGAATAGTAGCTTTTTAGTTTCCGGCTCTTAGTTTAGACATTTATTTCGACTTAATTTTGATTGGAATTATTTGCTATTAAGTGATTTTTACTATTTTCGGTTTTTTTGGCGCCAAATTCAATGAACATTCCTTTCAACAAACCTTATCTGGCCGGCAAAGAACTCTACTACATTGCCGAAAGTGTCAAAAACGGACATCTCTCCGGTAACGGGGTCTTCACCAAAAAATGCCAGGAATTCTTTGAAAACCGATACGGTTTCAGGAAATGTCTTCTCACGACCTCCTGCACCGATGCTCTTGAGATGTGCGCTTTGCTTCTTGATATCAAACCCGGTGATGAGGTAATTGTTCCTTCATATGCCTTTGTCTCTACTTCACTTCCATTTACCCACCAGGGTGCAAGGATTGTATTTGCAGACAGCCGACCGGACCGTCCGGGGATTGATGAAACCTCTATTGAAGGGCTTATAACACCAAAGACTAAAGCTATCGTAGTACTGCATTATGCCGGGGTGGCCTGTGATATGGATATTATTATGGCTATTGCCCAGAAATACAACATTTTTGTAGTTGAAGATGCGGCACATGCGATAGAATCCTTCTATAAAGGAAGACCTTTGGGTGGGATAGGGCATCTGGGGACTTTTTCATTTCATGAGACTAAAAATATCCAGTGTGGTGAAGGCGGGTTACTGATAATTAATGATGAGCGTTTTATAAAGAGGGCGGAAATGGTGTGGGAGAAGGGAACCAACAGGGCCGCCTTTTTTAGGGGTGAGATCGACAAGTATGGATGGGTGGATACCGGATCCTCGTTTCTTCCCACGGATATGGTTGCCGCTTTTTTGTATGGTCAACTGGAGAATCTCGACAGGATTCACCAAAGGCGGTTATCAATCTGGAACCGTTATTATGAAACACTGAAAAGGTATGAAGATATCGGGGTGATTACTCTTCCGGTGATTCCAAAATTTGCTTCCAACAACGGCCATATATTTTATTTACTTTTCTCATCGCTGGGCAGAAGAAGTTTCTTTATCCGGAAGATGAAGGAGTATGGATGCGCCTGTTCATTTCACTACCTTTCTCTTCATAGAAGCGAATACTACCGCGGTAATCACGATGGCCGGGAATTAGTAAATGCGGACCGCTATATGGATACTTTGGTTCGTCTTCCGTTTTTTTACGATCTTCCGGAAGAGGGGTTTGATTATTTGATGAAGAGAGTGGATGAAGCGTTGGGAGAGATATTTGTTAAGCAATTGGTTATTTAGGGTGTGTGGTGGATATAAACCATGGTGAACAATTTGAATAAAGAAAAACAACAACAATTCCAAGTATTTACAAATTTAAAACGGATATATCGAATTATATATTGTAGCACTGGAAACGGGGAATAATGGAAAAAGTTAGCCCGGAGCATAATAAAGATATCTTGCTAGCCAAGAATGTGGCATCTGTTACGGATTCTTCCAGTTCTGATGAAATCTCTCTTATTGATCTAATCCTTATTCTCTGGAAAGGTAAATACATAATTACTGCATGTACTGTTATTTCCACGGTTTTGGGTGTGATTTACGCTCTCACTGCTACAGAGATTTTTTCCACAAGCACAGCTTTTATTCTTAAAACCAAAGGAGGAGGTGGTGGTGGGAGTCTTGGTCAGTTAGCAGCAATAGCCGGAATAAATATGGGATCAAATAATAACGCAGACCCATCCGATTACCTCGATATAATCATACAGGATAAAGAATTTATTGCAAAACTGTATGAAAAGAAATGGTTCTTTAAAGGAGATTCTTTACCACTCGAACAGATCTTCGAGCTTGAACCTGATACCACTATTTCAAATTGGGAATATGCGTTTTTTATGAAAAAAATTAATGCGGTGCGTAAAAGTGGAATCTTATCAATAAGCAAAGATGTAAAAACCGGTATTCTCACAATGACTTCAAATGCTCCTGACCCACAGCTTGCCTATGACTTGAACCTTTTTACAATTAACTATATAAGCAATTATATCCGTAATTCCCTGAAAACTCAGGCTAAAGAGAAACGAATCTTTATTGAAGAGCGAATAAAGGAAACTAAAGAAGAGCTTACAAAAGCTGAAAATGCTCTGGCGGAATTTAAAGAAAGAAACCTGGCAAGCATTGCACCAAAAGTAGCACTTGAAGAAGGAAGATTAATGAGAAATGTTACTTTGAACCAGGAAATCTATATCCAGTTTCAAAAACAGTATGAACTTACCAGAATCGAAGAATTGGATGATCAGGCTTTGATACAGGTAGTGAAGAGTGCAGAGATACCGGTTGTTAGAAGTAAACCTAAGAGAAAGCTTTTAGTAATGATATCTTTGTCTACGGGTATGTTTTCTGGTATTGCTTTGATTTTGATTATATATGCAATAATAATTCCTTTAAAGAGAGTTAATAAATGAAAAATTTTGCTATTACTGGAGTAGGTGGTTATATTGCACCCAGACACCTTAGAGCTATTAAAGACACAGGTAATTCAATTGTAGCGGCAACTGATCCCAATGATTCAGTGGGAATTCTAGACCAATTTTCATACGAAACCCGTTTTTTCAGAGAATTCGAACGGTTTGACAGGCATATTGAAAAACTCCGCCGCGAAAATGAAGAAAAGCGGGTACATTATATTTCTATATGCTCCCCTAACTATCTTCATGACGCCCATATTCGTTTCGCACTGCGGGTTGGCGCAGACGCAATTTGTGAAAAGCCTCTCGTAATTAATCCATGGAACCTTGATCCTCTTGCTGAATTGGAACAGGAATTTGGAAAAAAAATCTACACAATCCTGCAGCTACGTGTACACCCATCATTGGTAGCACTCAGGGAAAAGATACTTGCTGAAAATAAAAAATCCAGACATGAAGTAGTTTTAACCTATATCACCTCAAGAGGTAACTGGTATCTTAATTCCTGGAAAGGTGATATCAACCGTTCTGGCGGTGTGGCGACAAATATCGGAATTCATTTTTTCGATCTTTTAATCTGGTTTTTTGGTAAACCTGCGGGTTCAGAAGTGCACCTGGCCGAACCGACAAAGGCGAGCGGATACATGGAACTTGAACGTGCAAATGTTAAATGGTTCCTGTCTATAAACCACGAGGATCTTCCTGAAGCTGCAGTTAAAAACAACAAACCAACTTACCGATCAATAACTATTGATGAAAACGAGGTAGAATTTTCCGGTGGTTTTACCGACCTTCACACAGTACTCTATCAGAATATACTTGAAGGTAAAGGATTTGGTATTGATGATGCCAGACCATCCATAGATCTGGTTTACCAGATCAGAAATTCTGTTCCAACTGGTAAAACTGCTAATTCGCATAGTTTTCTTAAATAATGGGCACGAAAATGGAATACTATAAACACGAAACCAGTATTATTGATGATGATTGTCATATTGGAAAAGGAACAAAGATCTGGCACTTCTCTCATGTGCTTAGTGAATCGATCATCGGCGAGCGATGTTCTTTTGGACAAAACTGTGTTATCGGACCCAGGGTAAAAATTGGTTCCGGAGTAAAAGTCCAGAATAACGTTTCTATATATGAGGGAGTTGAAATCGAGGATAATGTGTTTCTGGGGCCTTCAATGGTTTTTACAAATGTTATAAACCCCAGAAGCTTTATCGTGCGACGTGATGAATTCAGGAAGACTCTTTTAAAAAAAGGCTGTTCCATAGGAGCGAATGCGACCATAATCTGCGGAACCACTATTGGTCGTTTTGCTCTTATAGGTGCTGGAGCTGTGGTAAGCAGGAATGTGCCGGATTTTGCCTTGATGGCAGGGGTACCTGCCAGACAGATTGGATGGGTAAGTATTGCAGGAAACCGACTCAAATTTGATAAAGATGGGTATGCTGAAGATCCGTATGATAATACGCGATATTTACTTTCAGATGGAATTGTCAAACTTATTGAGGAAATAGAGGGTAATAAATGAATATACAGTTTTGTAATTTAAAGTCACAGTACGAAAATTATAAAGATGAAATTGACGCTGCCATACAGAGTGTATTGGATTCTTCCAATTTTATTATGGGACAACAGGTTCTTGAGTTTGAACAAGCATTATCTGATTTCACAGGAGCTTATGCGATATCATGTGCAAATGGAACCGATGCACTTATGATAGCTCTGATAGCTTCGGGAGTCGGGCCTGGTGATGAAGTAATTACCACACCTTTCACTTTTATTGCAACTGCAGAAATGATAGCTCATATAGGGGCAAAGCCTGTTTTTGTGGATATCCGCGAAAATGATTTTAATATTGATGTAACAAAAATTGAGGCTGCAATCACTCCGAAAACAAAAGCGATTATACCAGTAAGCCTCTACGGACAACCCTCTGACATGGATACAATCAATGAAATAGCCAAAAAATATGGATTAAAAGTTATTGAAGATGCGGCACAAAGTTTTGGAGCTACTTACAAAGGGAAAAGATCATGTAATCTTTCCGAACTTGCAACTACAAGCTTTTTCCCTGCAAAGCCACTAGGCTGTTGCGGCGATGGAGGTGCGATATTTACGTCAAATCCAGATCTTGTAGATAAAATTAAAAGCATTAGAAATCATGGACAGGTTAAAAGGTATTATCATAAATATTTAGGAGTCAATTCCAGGCTTGACACTATTCAGGCAGCCATTTTAAATGTAAAACTTAAATATTATGAAAAAGAAATAGAAATACGCAAAAAAATAGCTGATCGCTATACTTCTTTACTAAAAAATATTTGTGTTACGCCAAAAATTCAAAATGAAAGAACTAGTGTTTGGGCGCAATATACAATTCGAGTCAAGAATCGCGACCAGGTACAGGAAATACTGAAAATAAAAGGTATCCCAACAGCAGTGCACTACCCTCGTCCACTCCACCTTCAGGAAGCATTTGCATTCTGTGATGGTAAAGAAGGAGATTTCCCTGTTGCAGAAAAAATGGCTGGGGAAGTTATGAGTATTCCAATGAGCGCTTATTTGACCACGGAAGAACAGAGTTATATCTGCAATGAGTTGATTAATTTAAATTAGATATTTCATAACAAAATTAGAATGGATAAATAACAATAGCCAATTTTATTAGTGATTTATTGTATAATGGCTCGGTTTTAAGGTGTATGAATGAATGCTTTTTTAAATCAATGAAATGTCTGCCTTTTATAGCAAAACTGTTTGTTTTATTATTAAAAAGTAAAACTTTTTGTAAATATGGTATTTTTAATCGAAAATGCCAGTATGTATGGCAATTTGATGTGATTAGCTTATTGTAAAGATACTCCATTAACCTTGGTGAAAAGGTTTATGGCGTTTTTAAGTAGGTCATACCAACATGAGGCATTACTATTGGTACACCAATGTGCTTTCAGCCAGGGTAAAATTGATAGATTAAATAAATGATGATGTACTAATTTGGGACCGAGCGGTAGTATGATATGGCATTCAACGAGATTGTGTCATAGAAGAAGGATTTATGGTTGTTGGTCTGTTACAAAAGAGCGCTGGTATTCGGCTATATTAATTAAGGAACGAAGTAAGTGAAGATCCTTTTTATTGCATATCATTTTGAACCATACCCAGGTGTGGGTTCTCAGCGAATCAGTTATTGGGCTAAACATCTTAACGAAGTTGCACCAGACATTAAGGTTGATGTTATAACAGCAACTAAAGGATGCATACAGATACCAAACGGGAAAGTGATCTATAATGAAAAAAAAGGAACAGGATTATGGACAAAATTTTTCAAAACAGATCCGGGTGCATCGTGGGGATATGATATAAAAAAATGGCTATTAAAAAATGGCAAATCTTATGATATAGTTTTATTTACTGGAGGGCCGTTTTTACATTTCAGAGTTGCAAAATGGATTAAAAAACATACCGCTGTAAAGATTATTTTCGATTTCAGAGATCCCATGAGCCTAAACCCAAGGAATAAAAGCAATAAAATCTCTTTAATTTTGAAAAACCGAGTTATGAGGATTATTGAAAGAAATTTTAATAAAAATGCAGATGTTATTATCAGTGTTAATAAATGGTGTCTCTCCTTATTATTAGGAATAAAAAACAAAAAAAAGATTATAATCGACAATGGATTTGATGAAATAATTTCCAATGAAGTTAGATCTTCTAAAAATAATATTATAGAAATTAATGATAAAATACGCTTTGTTTATGCAGGTAAGTTTTATCCAAGTGGTAGCCAAATAACATTCCTTGAAATTTTGAAAAACAATACTAATTTAAATGGAAAAATAGAATTTTTTCATATTGGTGAACCCTATCCGTTTCTATACCCATATAAAGGCGAAAAATGGTTTATTGAGTTTGGACAAAAATCTTATTATGAAACATTATCAATAATTAAACAGTGCGATTACGGTTTGATTTTTCCAAGTGGACACCCTTTTGAATCTACTACGAAAATTTTTGATTATATTGGTATGGGTTTAAATGTCTTAATGGTTGCAAATATTGTTCCTATTGATGGTGCATTAGTTGAATATTCAAAAAATTACCAACAAATAGAATGGGTAAAAAATTGCCAGTTAAAATCATTTCTTTGCAATAATATTTCTAAGTTAAAAGGAAACAGACGCATAAATTATGAGTTATCAAGAAAAGCAGGTTTATTAAAACTGTGTACTTTGATAAAAGAAATAACAAGCTAAATATGCAAGTAATATGGTTGTGTATATTGAATTTTACCAAGCGAAATATAAATTTTGAGAATAGTGAATTGGACTTTAACAAACTCGATTCGGTTATAATACTGTCATAAAACTGTCTTTATAATAATGATGAATTAAAAGCGTATAAGCTTAAAAATATGAATTTATTGACAAAAAAATATAACATTTCTTTAAAGCTTCAATTTATCGAAAAAATCCTCTATTTTGTGGTTATAATTACTTCATTTTTTGGATCTGCATTTCTTTCAATTGATCTGGGACCTTTTGCGCTTTTTCCTTTCAGGATTTTTATTATTATTTTATGGCTATTTTTTTTATTGGGTTCATTTTTATTACCAAATTCTTGTCTGAACATTAAAAATGTAAAAAATGAATTGGTTTTTTATTTATTCTGGTTATTGTATGCCATAATAAGTATGCAATGGGCATTTTCTAAAACAGATGCAGTTAGGAATATCATTTTTCTTTTTTTTGGTTTTTCTTTAATATTTTTATCTGTCAAATACATAATAGATATATCCCTACTTAAAAAATTTTATATTATTTGGTTTATTGTTTACTTAATAATGATTTTAATAGGATACTGGGAACATTTAACTGGAAATCACCTATCTATTTCTATTTATAACCATAATACTTTGGCCAAAGATTTTAGTTATGTTAAAAATGTTTGGGATTTGCGTTGTCCAACTGGCGTGTTTAGGAACCCAAATGATTATGCAACTTTCTTGGTATTAAGTTTTCCTTTCAGTTTAGGTTATTTGAAATATTCCAAATTACTTTTGATTCGAATTTTATCTTTGATTTGTATTATATCCTCTTTTTATTTCCTAATAATATCCTCATCTCGAGCAAACATTATTGCTCTTTTTGTAGAGATATCATTTTTTTGGCTCTTTTTGTCTAATTTAAAACAAAAAATTAAAATAATTTCAATAGTTGTAATAACTTTTTTGACAGTGGTTTCAATATTTCCAGATCTCATAACTATTTTCACAGATATTGGTGATCAATTTTCTTTACTTTCAAATTTTTTCGATGATAATTCTTTGGACTCTAGTGGTAAACGTAGAAATCTTACAAAAAATTGTCTGAATTTTGTATATAGAACATGGGGATTTGGTGTTGGAGCGGGTAATGCCGAATATTGGATAGCTAATTTTTCTGTTTTTAATACAGATGGGATTTTAAATCCTCACAACTGGTGGATTGAAATCATGACAAATTATGGTATTTTCATTTTTGCAGGTTATGTTTTCTGCTATTTTTGTATTATATATTCTATATATACAAGTCGAAAAGAAACTTATGATAAAGAAATACGTATAATTTCTGATGCTTTATTAACTTCCTTAATAGGATTTCCAATCGCTTCGGTTAGTTCAAGTTCTGTTATAGCACTGCAACCACAATGGCTTCTATTTGCTTTTGCCGTTGCTTTTGTAAATTTGCGAGGATGTATTATTGGTTCAGGAAATGCTAAATTCAAGTAGTGTGTAAGACGTTTAGTGCAAAAACAGAAAATGCAAGATAGGTTCTGAATAACACAAACAAATAGAGCGTCTTTAAAAACATTTAACCTTGGAAGAAAGGAATATTATTTAATATTTTAAAACAGGGTTTAAATATTCATGCTATGTAATTTAATCAGCGCAATACATGTTTTACCGAAACATACGTATTGCTTCAGAAAAGAATATGGTTAGATAGAATCATTTTTTTTAAAAAGATTTGAATTTTTAAGAGGTGTATAAACCTGTTTTTGTTGCTGGAGAATGAATATAATTAGAACTAGAGAACAACCAAACAATTGGGGCTGATAAATTTAAGATATGTTTTACAAATACCTTTGCCATCATACAGGAGATAGAGATACAGTTAAGATGAGTTATATACATTTTATAAGATTTCATAAACTAACAAGTATAGGTAATAAACATGATAATTTATATACTTAGTTTAGGATTTCCAACAAAAAAATATCCATTGCAAGGAATTTTTGAGCTCGACCAGGCAAAAGCTCTTGCATCAATAGGTCACAGGGTAATTTTTTTAGCTATTAATATACGATCGATTAGAAGATTAAGAAAGTGGGGATTACAAAAATTCAATATTGAAAAAAACATTAAAGTTTATAAATTAAGTTTGCCATTAGGAAAGTTGCCTCCTTTAATAATAACAAATGCGACTTTATTAATTTTAGGTTTATTATACAAAATAATTATTAAAAACGAGTCGAGGCCTGATATCATACATGCTCATTTTTGCTATCCTTTAGGTTTCGCTGCTGCAAAATTAAAAAAGAAACATAATATTCCATTGGTAATAACCGAACATTCTTCATTTTTAATAAATAACTATCAAGAAAACCATACCAAATATTATCAGTTTTCATATAATATTGCAGATAAAGTTATTGCTGTTGGAAATAATCTAAAAAATGTAATCATGAGTAAATTCAAAGTTGAGTCTGATGTTATTTTTAATATTGTAGACCTTAAAATATTCAATTATAAAGAAAAAATATTCTCAAATCAGGTTAATTTTTTATCTGTAGGTAATTTAATCCATGGTAAGGGAATGGATGTTCTCATAGAAGCCTTCTCCAAGATGTGTCGTAATGATTCAAATTTAATTATCATTGGCGATGGTCCTGAACGCAAAAATTTGCAAAGAAAAATTAACGAATTAGGTATGGGTTCAAAAATATTCTTAAAAGGTAGAAAAAGCAGAGAGGAAATTGCAGAATTTTTACACAAATCAAATGTCTTTGTTTTATCTTCAAGATTCGAAACATTTGGTGTAGTATATATTGAAGCACTTGCAACTGGAACTCCTGTTATTGCTACTAATTGTGGTGGTCCTTCCGATATTATTACTCCTGAAAATGGTTTGTTGGTTGATGTTGACAACATTCCTATGCTAACTGAAGCATTAATCTCAATGAAAGAGAATCATATTCGATATGATAATAAAAAAATTTCTGACACAACACAACGAATCTTCTCTCCATATAATATTGCCAAGCAAATAGAGAAAGTGTATTATGAGCTAATTAATTGATAGTGGTATTTCTAAATGAATTCACCAGCATTAATAATTTAAGCTCATTTTTTATTCTTAAAAAAAGATTATACTCAAAGCTGATTAATATTCTTAATAATAATTTTTCAATCAAAGATGAGGCTATATTTATGGAAAACTATCAAATATGTAAAAGATGTGTAATGGATAATTCATCTGATGAAACAATAACTTTTGATGACAACGGTTATTGTAACTATTGTAGTTCTCAAACAAAAAGAATGCCTTATGTATACTTCCCAAATCAAACAGACAAAAAAATGTTAGACCAAATGATTTGTACTTTGAAAAAACAAGGCATTAATAATAAATATGATTGTTTAATGGGAATATCTGGAGGTCTCGACTCATCTTATCTTGCTTATTTAGGTTCTAAATGGGGTTTACGGATACTTGCTGTACATATTGATGATGGTTTTGATACAGATATTTCAAAATCAAATATTGAAAGGCTTCGCAAAGAAACAGGCTTTGATTTTGTGATTGAAAAACCAGATACTGAACAGTTTAATGATTTGACTGCTGCATATATTAGGGCAAATGTTCCTAATATAGCAATTCCGCAGGACAATATATTATTTGCATGCCTGTATAAATATGCACGCAAATATAAGATTAAATATTTTTTATCCGGTGGTAATTTTGCACTTGAATCGATTTTACAACGCGGGAATACATACACTGCATATGATGTTGTAAATATTAAAGCAATTCATAAGCAATTTGGGAAAAAACCAATAAACAAATTAAATCTATTATCTAACTACAGAAAGGCATTTGATTTAATAATCCTTAAAATTCAATCATTACGACCTTTAAACTATATCAATTATAATAGAGATAAAGCATTAAAAGAATTAAACGATTTTTGCGGGTTTGAATACTATGGATCAAAGCATCTTGAAAATGATTTGACGAAGTTTATTCAATTGTATTGGTTCCATGAAAAGTTTGGGGTAGACAAGAGAAGATCTCATTTATCCTCTATGATTATTTCAAACCAAATCAGTCGAGATGAAGCCATTGAAGAATTAAAGAAACCTTTATATGATAAAAGGGAAATGGAAAATGTTATTACTAACGTCCTTTTAAAATTGAATATTTCAAATGATGAATTTAGGCATATAATTGCTCAACCAACAAAACAACATACAGATTACAAGATTGATAAAATAACTAATATTTTTAATAAAATAAGATTAAGATGGAAATAAGAAAAAATTGAAATAAACATCAATGTTTAGCTTCTTTCTGAAGTACGAGCTAATATTTTATTATATTTACCTTTGCAAAAATAAATCGATACGCAGCCAAACAAGATGGTGTTACAATTATTGCATATAATTTACCATTATGGAAAGATGTAATAGAAAGTGATCAATGCGGAATATGCGTTGATCCTACTGATCCTGAATTTATAGCTAAAACTATAGACTGGGCAATGGAACACCTTGAAGAAATGAGGAAAATGGGTAGAAATGGAAATAAGGCAGTTAAAATTAAAACTGAGATATAGAAAATTATGAGAGGCTTATTAACAATTCTTCAATTGTTAATAAGAATTTAAAAAAACCAAGATTTTTAAATCTTAAAAAATCCAAGTTGAAGGTAATATCATGAAGATCGTAACGATTTTAGGAGCAAGGCCCCAATTCATAAAAGCTGGTATCGTAAGTCGTCTAATTTCCAGTAATGCACAGATGAGGGAAGTTAATGTGCACACCGGACAACATTATGATTCTAATATGAGCGACATATTCTTTAAAGAAATGAATATACCTAAACCAGATTATTATTTGGGTATTGGTAATTTGTCACATGGCGCAATGACGGGACAGATGATAGAAAAAATTGAAACCGTTTTGCAAAAAGAGAACCCGGATTGGGTTTTGGTTTATGGTGACACAAATTCAACATTGGCAGGTGCTATTGCTGCAAGCAAAATGCATATAAAAATTGCTCATGTTGAAGCAGGACTCAGAAGCTTTAATATGTTTATGCCTGAAGAGATCAATAGAATCCTTACAGATAGAGTGAGTACACTTTTATTTTGTCCAACTGATACAGCTGTAAAAAACCTGCTAAATGAAGGTTTTAATAGCAATAAATATTGTAAAATAATCAGAAATGGCGATGTAATGTTGGATGGAGCCCTATATTACCGGAAAGTTGCGAAAAAACCTGGAAGTATAGGACTAGATTTAAAAAATTACATTTTATGTACTATTCACCGGGCTGAGAATACTGATAATTATGAAAATCTGGCCAATATTATATCAGCAATAAATAAAATATCTCAAAATCATTCGATTATACTTCCTGTGCACCCACGTACCAGGAAATTGTTAAAATCTCATAACATTAAAATTTTAAATCAGATAAATATAATAGATCCAGTCGGATATTTGGAAATGATCTATCTTTTAGATAACTGCTATTTTGTAATGACCGATAGTGGTGGTCTTCAAAAGGAAGCTTTTTTCTTTAAAAAACCTTGCATTACATTACGGGAAGAAACAGAATGGACTGAGCTGGTTGATAATGGTTTTAATATTCTTGTGGGCTCTGATTATAATAGAATTTTAAATGCAGTAAACAATATAAACAAATTAAAAAACAGGAATTATTCAATTGATCTTTACGGAAATGGTAACGCAAGTGAATTAATTGTTACTGAGTTATTAAGAAATGTTTAAAAAACATGGATTATTAGTGAATATGCCGGAACACCTAAACATGGTATGACATACCGGCATTTTTGCATTGCTCGTGAACTTGTTAAAAAAGATTGTATGGAGTCATTATGATCTTATAAAATATTTGGCAAATCCAAAATATCACCATATTCATATTGATCAACTTAAATATTTAGGAGAAATCACAGGTAATAATGTTCTTTTAAAAAATATACAGCATATTTTTCAATTTCAAAAAATTATCCCTTTAGGTGTTTACTATAGATTATTTTTATATACTCATAGATTTTTGGTTATAATAACGTGTTTAAATTTAATCATAGTAGCAATAGTATGTATTATTATTAAAAGGAATAGAAAATTAAAAAGTATTTATGAAATGTGTTCATATAACATCAGTGCATTCTCGTTTTGATATTCGCATTTTTCAAAAACAATGCATATCTTTATACAATTCTGGGTATGATGTGTACTTGTTAGTAGCAGATGATAAATCTGACGAAATAAAAAATGGTATCTCAATATTATCAGTGAAACAAAATAAATCTAGATTAAAAAGAATTTGCATTGCGCCAAGATTGCTTTTTAAAAAAGCTATTGCTCTCGATGGAGTTATTTATCAGATACATGATCCAGAATTAATTCCATTGGGCTTAAAATTAAAGAGAAGAGGTAAAATAGTCATATTCGACTCACACGAAGATGTTGAAAAACAATTGATTAGTAAACCATATATTCATCCTTTATTTTCACATATTATAAGCATGCTATATTCTTTGTATGAAAAGTATGCAGCATCTAAGTTTGATTTAATTTTTACTGCAACTCCATATATTAGAGACAAATTCAAGAAATATCACAATAATGTTATTGATATAAACAATTATTCGATTATTGGCGAACTTAAAAGTGAAACACAAAAGCCTAAAGATAGGTATGTTACATATGTAGGTGTAGTAACAGAGATTCGTGGAATCAAAGAAATGGTAAAAGCCCTTGAGCTGTGCACAGAAAATGTTCAATTAAAAATTGCTGGCGACTTTTCTCCTCCTTCTCTTCGGCAAGAAGTAATGCAGTATGTTGGGTGGAGAAATGTTGATGAACTAGGCTTTATTGGTAGAAAAGAAATACAAAATCTTTTTTCAAAAACTCAGGCAGGTCTGGTACTGTATTTACCTTTTCCAAATCATATCAATGCTCAGCCAAATAAGATGTTCGAATATATGTCAGCAGGAGTTCCAGTTATAGCTTCAAATTTCCCTTTATGGAAAGTAATTGTTGAGGGTAATAATTGTGGAATCTGTGTTGATCCTACGGATCCCAAAGCAATTGCTCAAGCAATAGACTGGATTATAAATAATCCAAAAGAAGCTCATTCTATGGGCATTAATGGCCTAAATGCAATCAAGACATCTTATAATTGGCAAAATGAAGAAAAAAAATTAATAGAAGCTTACAAATCATTAACTAAGAAGAAATAAGTATTGCGCCTATTATTAAGCTTTTAAAAATGTTTCTGTGTTTTATTGAAATTTTTCCGATTTTATCTCAAATTCACTTTGTAAAAGCTAAAAATGATAAATCAGACTATAATATAAAATTAATAAGATACCTGATTATATGGTTTCAATTATTACGCCTACTTATAATTCGTCAAGTTTCATTATTGATACTTATCACAGTATTCTCTCACAAACAATTAGTGATTGGGAATGGATAGTAACAGATGATTGCTCAACTGATTCCACCTGGCATTTACTCTGGGATTTTGCAAAAAATGATCCAAGAATAAAAATAATGAAAAACGAATTTAATTCCGGAGCTGCAGTGACCAGAAACAAATGTTTATCTCGTGCTTCTGGAGATTTCTTAGCTTTTATTGATTCGGATGACATTTGGTTATCAGAGAAAATTGAAAAGCAATTACAATATATGGAGAAAAATAAGATTAATTTTTCTTTCACAGCATATGAGCTTATCAATACAAATGGCGCTTCACTAAAAAAGTTCATTGATATTAAAAACACTGGTGCATTTTCATATAGTGATATGCTTAGAAAAAAAGCTACTCTAGGTTGTTCTACTGTTATGTTAAGAAAAAAAGCTTTTTCGGATTTAACTATGCCACTTATTAGGACAGGTCAGGACTATGCGTTCTGGTTGAAACTCCTTAAAAATGGGGAAACAGCTTATTTATTAAATGAACCTCTTACAAAATATCGTATCGTTTCAAATTCAATCTCCAGAAATAAATTTAGAAAAGCAATGAGACAATGGCAAATATACAGAAAAATTGAAAAATTAAATTTAGCAGAAGCCTTGGAATGTTTCTTTTTTTATGCAGTGCACGCGGTATTTCGATAATTAGAAAATAAATTTAATTATTCAAAAGTATGCTATTAAAAATGGGTGTGATCAGCCAAGGTTGCAATGCTTGTGGTTGTATGTACGTTTTACATTATTTTTCTATTTCTCTGTTTAAATCCCGAAAGAACGGAAGAGTAGGTTAGTTACACAAGAAATGGGCAGATTTGGGGATTCAAAGGTACCTATTCGTGGTGGGTTTTATAGTACCTGATATAAGATTGTGTATGAATGTGTAAGTGAGTGAGGAGTAGTTCTTACTTGGATAATAATATGTTAATTAATTCATTTACATAATTTACCAAAAACGGAGATCCCTCATCAAAAAAAGCTGAATTTAATATGCACTATCAAAACAAAATATATAAGGAGATTTAATGAATTCTATTGATCATTCTTTAACATATAAACAAAAAAATTTAAAAATATACCACACTTGATTCGACTAAAGCATATAAAGAAAATAATCGATACTATAAAGATAAAAGAACCATACCTTGATGTAGGTTGCAGTAATGGTTTTATAACTAACAAAATCGTATCGCAATATGGCATAACACATGCAATGGGTTTTGATCATAATAAAGATAATCTTAAAATTGCAAGTGAAAGATACCCAAATATAGAATTTAACTACATCGATTTGAACACATTAAGTACTATAGATAAAAAATTCAGATTAATTACATGTTTCGAAACACTGGAGCATGTAGGAAATCTGGAAAACGCTCTTAATAATTTGGTCAATTTTATTGATAGTGAAGGGACATTATTGATTTCCGTTCCAGAGGAGACCGGTTTTATAGGGATAGTTAAATTTCTTATAAAAACTATTGTTTACTCATATAACTTAAAAGAGTTAGACAATAGAAAGTCAGCATATTTTAATTATTTAATTACCTTATTATCTGGAAAAAGTATATCAAAATTTCGCAGTAACCGAAACGGATATGGAACACATTTCGGTTTTGATCACAAGTGTATAGATAACACACTCAAAAATGCTAATTTGAGCTACAAAAAATTTACAAAAAGTGCATCTCATTTTTATCTAATTACCAAGTGATATAAAGTACAAGTAATTTTCTGCACTTCTGATTTAAACGGTTTAATTCAACACAAGATTTTGTTTGCGTATATTCTATAACTATCAATTGGAGATACTTTTGATTCGCGCCTGCTCTTTTTACCGGAATTTAAAACCACTGATCTGTCTTGCAACTGTTTTTTTTCTTAATTCGGAGACAATGGCAACCCCCCCATTCTCAAAATCCAACCGTTTCGAGCTCTCCTATCAATCTCTCATGGAGATAAATAAGTCTCTCAGTGATTCTCAAAAGGTCTTCTGGTATTCTAATTTCAAAACTCCTTCATCAGATCGCTTTAACCTCGAGCTCTTCACCAAAGAGCAATCCCTGGGGATAAATCTGGCCGCCATCTTAGGATACGAGCAGTTTAAAGACTATA
>JAEYNR010000038.1 GCA_023412475.1 Fibrobacterota bacterium
GTCACAACCAGAGTATCCGCTCTGTTACGTACCAGGTTTGCTTCAACAAGATGTTTTCCGCCAGATTTAATCAGTTTAAGTGATTTGCCGATTATAGAGCTGTCTTTTACTTTTTCTGTGAAGGTCAGTAAAAATGTATCCTCGGCAGCTCCAACCCGCTCCAGCATAATTACATCTTTGAGGAGCGGTCCTACGCTGTCGGCAAATCTGATGGGGAGAATTTCCTCAGGATTATAAAAAGTAGTATCATACGAATAGATATATCCAAGCTGATTAATTCCAGAAAAGGAGGTTATTTCGGGATCGAAAGGCTTGCTCAGAATGACTGTGAGATGCCTGCTGTCTGCCGTATCAACGGTAATCTGTTTTCGGGTTACGATTCTGCTGGTTTTGCTGTTAGGCCAGAAAAGATGAATTGAATCTGGAGTAATAGATGGGGCATTTTTCAGGTAAATTTCAGCACGATTGACCTGTCCAAAGCCGTTATCTGCAAAATAAGCTGCACGAAGTACAGAATTTGGGGTTCTGGGTGGTTTAGGCACCTCAAAAATGGTAAAGGGGATACTTCCCTGTTGAGAGCGGTCTAATGCAGAATAATATTTTATTACATAATCACCAGGAACAACCCCAATGAAACTGGCGGTATCCAGTTCTAGAAGTGAACTGTCCCGTGTAGATATTATTACAATACCGTATTTATCGATGGTACTGTCACCAAAGTGTTTACCAGGTCTGAGCTGAAGGGGAGAAGAAAAGGATGGCCCTTCAATATAGTAGACAACATCAGCATTAACGGTATCCACAATTTCTCCATCCGAATCGCAGGCCAGATCGCTTTTGGTACGTTTTGATTTCATGTGGTATTTGATAACAGAGCTGGAGGAGTCTTTATCGTAGAAAAGGTTACTGCTGGAGCGCAGGTTAATAGAGGTGACTATTCTGAAGTTTGAGCTAGTGGGTTTTCTTTCTGCGAAGAAGAGTTTGAAGTTATAGGTTTCTCCAGCAGTCAGTTTCAGATTATCCAGATTCACAGAACCTGCGACTGCCATATGAAGGCCTCCAAGATCGACTACCAGTTGGCTGTCAATAAAAACCCATACATCATCATCACCTCTGAAAAGGAAGGTCTGTCCCGGAACATATTCAAACTTTGCAGACAGTTCCATGGTAAACAAGAAATTATGCTCTTTACCGTCATCTGCTTCATAAAGAGTGTAGTTAGGGTTTTTTATTTTGCCGGCTTCATCCAGAAAAAGAAAACTGTCCAGAGGAAAAAAGGCCTCGGTGTCATATTCGTAGAGACCGTCTTCATTTTTTTGCAGAGTTATGTTATGGCAAATTTCATTGGTGTAGCCATCGGTGAGGTTTTCGGCTACAAACCACTGGTGAAAGTTATCGGATTGACAAGCGCCATTAACTTTAATTGGTTTTCCATCGGTACCTAAACGTTTCTGTACCATTCCTCTAGTGGCATTTTCTTTTCCGTCACAGCTTTGTGATTCGTTTTCGTTGAAATCACCATATTTGCCCTTGTCTCTGAGAGTAACTGCAAGAGTTATTACTCCACAATCACCGGTGAATCCTGGAAATGAAGTTTCGATAATGGGAGGACCATCAGGAAGCGGGTCAGGAAAGATCCAAACTGTGTCACTAGCCTCAACTGCTTCGGTAATGTCAATATAATCACCCTCTCCGATTCCATTAAGAGTATAGACAGTTCTTCTGTTCTTCGAATTGACCATCTTTACCCGCACAGAGCTCAGGGAACCAAAATAGTTGTAGATGAACCATCCGCAATAGTCCGGCATTCTTCTCATTTTTACAATGGCCATTTTATCGATATCGGCCTGGGGAAAGCCTACTTCCCAGGGATTGTAGAAGGCTATTACTTTGCTTGGCGGGCGAGTAAAATGGATTTCAGGGGCAGAGGTCGGAGTGGGAAAAATGATCCATACCTCGTTAGCTTCGGCGTTATCGGAAAAAATCGAAAGCATGGTGAGTTGAGGTGATGTTGCTGAGGGGCAGGTCAGCCGGTTTGCCATATTATCAAAGGCGGTGGGGATCACACTCAAAAATTCTATTCTTTGATTGGATTTCCTTGTGGTAGTGACAAAGGTGTAACTGAACCAGTTACCGCCCTCGCTTGTCATTTTTTTGCCAGGATACCACCCGGGTTCTTCTGATGATATGTAGAGAGGGGTGTTGGCTCTTACTGTGTCATCGGCGGCCCAGGGATGCTGAATATGTATGACTATCTGGGCACCAACTGAGCTTAAAAACAGGGGAGAGAGGATCGCACACAGCAGCAGATGCTTGAATTTTCCTAATTGTTGCATAGTCACCAATCCTTACTGGTGGTTTGTATTAAAAAAAAAATTAAGTCATTCTGGCAAATAGATCTATAGCACTGAGGGATAAAAATATTTTTCTGACAAAGATTAAACTTCTCTTATTAATGTGTTTATGTAAGATATAGTGATCATTGGCTATACCAGTGGTTCAAGTATTCAGCTTAAAAACCGCTGCAGGTGGCGATGGAGAACCATTATTTGTATGAAAAAAGCTGTCTTGAAAGCCTGCCCCAGGTAGAGATGGCCAGTGTTGAGCAGTTTCTTCTGCTACTGTGGGAGGGAATTTGCTCTGGCTCCCTCCATAAGGGGATAGAGCCGGTTTCAGAAGAGGGAGAGGGCGGCCTTCGTCATATTAAACCTTTTGAATATTAAATAAGTCATACAACCTCTGGTTGATGCTTGTTATTTTGCTTTAACTCCGATAAAAAACCTGGCAGTCTCACTCCTGCGTCCAATCTTTTCTTCTGCTCTGATGATAGCCATATAGGTGCCAGTAGCCACCTTTTTTCCAGAGAGATTTTCGCCATTCCATTTTAATTCAATTTGAGAAGTTTCGAAATCAGAGATGTCTTGAAAAGCATCGTGAACCTTGTTTCCCAACTGATCGTATATTCTGACGGTTACTTTGATATCAAGACGCTCACGTGTTTTAACCTCAGGACCAACTGTGATGGTTATCATCTGTTTATTTGGGTTAAAAGGGTTTGGCCCTACTTTAAATTTGAACTTCAAGGGGGTTAGGCGGAATCCCAGAAGTACCCTGTTGTTTAGAGGGTTACTCTGTTTATTGGAATACATATCCGTAATGTTTATTTCCGGGTTTATCCAGACAGAGTCGTTTTTTTCCGGATACAGTGGGTTTTCGATCGATTTGACCTTGAACACATATTCTGTGCCCCTTTGCTTGAGTAGCTCAAGGGAAATCTTATAATCGGACTCACCGCCAGGTTTTCTGAATTTAAAAGGTAAATCAGTGCTGATTGATAAGATCTCTTCAGAGAATGTGGCAAATAATGTATCTGGTTCGTTGGTTTTATTTCCGGATGATATTGCTGGAGCATAGATCGCAGAAACAAGCACTGGTGCCGCGCTATCTTTCACAGTTGAGTTTTTGGGTATATAGGGGAACTGATTGTATTCTACTTTAACAGTCATGACTCCTGAGGTGATGTTTTCCACATTTTTATTAAAAGCACCATTTAAATCAACAAGCACTACAGATCCGTTGTCTCCGTTTTTAATTCTTGTGTGATTGAGTGGACCGGTGGAAATGCTGTTTACCCAA
>JAEYNR010000071.1 GCA_023412475.1 Fibrobacterota bacterium
AATTAAGGATCGATAATATTTGTAGAGACGCCCGGCCGGGCGTCTGTACAAATATTATCGATCTTTTTTTTTATTCGAATAAAGAATCCAATGTGATGAATGTTTGTGAAGAACCATTCCATTGGAATTTCTTATTCCTGTTTCCTGCTCCTGCTCTTGTTTCGAATTTCGTAATTCGTATTTCGTATTTATTCTCTCAATTTGACCCCAGGCTGAGTTCACATATAACCTGAGTCTGGTCATCAGTTTTCCGGGTTTAGTTCCCATGTCACCTTAGCCAGAGATGCTTTTCCCAAGCTGAAGCTACTACTCATCTCAAGCTGATACGTTGTTATCTGTAGAACTCACCTATTCACTTTAGCCGAAATGTATAAATAGCGGCAGAAATTATATTTGAAAAGTGCTACAAAGTGACAATAAATCACAGGGAGTCCGGAAGAAATGGTTAAAGTCGATATCAATAATGGGAAACGGGTTCTGGAAGTAAATGAGGGAGAGAAGCTTGTAGATGTACTTTCTGCGCAAGGAATTTACCTGCCTTCTGCTTGTGGAAGCAAAGGGAATTGCGGGTTATGCAAAATAAAAGTCATCGCCCCCCAAATCCCATTCACAGAATCTGAGTTTCAACGGATCACCGAAGAAGAAAGAAATAATGCGTTTCATTTAAGCTGTCAGATCTCATTGCAGAATGACATTTGTATAGAAATTCCGGAAGAATACCTTACATCCCAGGAGTACTCTGCAAAACTAACCTCCAAGCGATATTTAACATCCGATATCGTTGAGCTTACTCTTGAACTTATCTCTCCCGCCACAATCTCTTTTAATCCAGGGCAATATATATTGATCAAAGTTCCACCGCATGAGGGTAGAAAAACTTTCATGCGCCCCTTTTCAATCGCTTCTTCAAGTGCAGATACTTCCTTTATTGAGTTAAACATAAGGCGAAATCCTGAAGGAATCTGTTCTTCGTGGATATTTGATGAGCTTAAAGAGGGGGAGGTAGTCAATTTTATTGGACCCAAGGGGAAATTCTATATGCGTAACACAGAGCGTCCTATGCTTTTTATTGCTGGTGGCAGCGGGATGGCACCTGTGAGATCGATTTTAAAGACCATGAATCATTTTAAGATAAATCGAAAGGCAATATATCTCTTTGGCGCTCTAGCTCATAAAGACTTGTTTTATCTTGACGAAATGGAAAAGCTGGAAAAAGAGATGAGTGATTTTAAGTTCATCCCCGCCTTATCAAACGAACCTGAGGGGAGTGCCTGGCAGGGTGAAAGAGGGCTTATTCCCGAAGTAGCAGAAAGGTATCTGACCGGTGATGTATCTGAATATGAGGCTTATCTGTGTGGCAAACCGGCAATGATCCAGTCATGCGTTTCTATTTTAACTACAAAAAATATACCTGCGGAGAGAACGTATTTTGATTTGTTTAATGTGGCAAAGGCACCAAAATAGCTAGTGCTGATAAGCATAATCCTTCTTTTGTTAAACAATAAAGAAGGAAAATGATTTTTAAAGAGTACAGAGCGCGTTGTTTTGCAGGGGCTAAATCTCTATGATGCTTCCTGATAAGGTGTTTTTATCAAAAAAATCATCTTTGAAATAATAAAACCCCTGCTCATCATTGGAATAAAACTCGCTTGCCTCTTCAGTGAAAAAATTACGCAATGCGGTTTCCTTATTTTCACCTTCCTGAATTTTGTGTCGAAGTTGTGCAGATTCGGATGGCGCGATGAAAGCGATAGCGTATTTGGGCATACTGTACTCCTAAAATGTTAGAAAAGAATGGACATATTGCTATTTTTATGTTTCTTTTAAAATAGGTTTTTGAAACATATATGGAAAACAAAAATAGTCGAAATAACAGGAGGAGATTGATGAATCGGCCAGTTGTTGTAATTTTTGCCTGTATATCGGTTATTGTGAATAGCTGGGCAGCAGACTTGGATATTCAGAAAGAAATCCAGAACTATCTCAATGCCAAAAAATATGAGGGTCGGGGCATTGGAGTTGTTTTTAAAGATGTGCAGGAACAGAAAGAATTGGTATCGATAAACGGTTCAGAAATGTTGAATCCTGCCTCAGTTACCAAGCTGGTCACTGGTGCAGCAGCATTTGAGCTTCTGGGTACTAGTTACCAATTTTCTACCCGTGTATTTGTAGATGGTACATTTGACAGTGATTCGGGAATTGTTAAGGGAAACCTCTGCTTTTATGGGGGAGGTGATCCGGGGTTAACTGCTGAACGGCTCTGGCTTTTCGCGCAGCACCTTTATCATCTTGGAATTCGTGAAATAAAAGGCGATCTGTTATTTGATGATTCTTTTTTTGATTCGGTGACTGTAGGGCCTGGCTTTGATGATGATAGTAGCAGCAGAGCTTATCTGCCATTAATTGGTGCGCTTTCTTCAAGTTTTAATTCAATAGCGATTCATCATCGCACTGGTACTGTTGTGGGAGCTCCGGTATATATAGATGTTTTTCCAAAAATCTCCGGTTTAAAAGTTGTCTCCACAGCAAAAACAGTTGAAACTGGAAAAAGTGGAAATATCGATATAAAAACAATTGGCACTGATCTGGGTACCAGTATTATGATAAAAGGTGGAATGGCTCTGGATGATTCACCACGTTATACTTATCGCAAGGTATGGCAAACCTGGGAAACATTTGGTGGCGCAATAATGGCCCAACTAAATGAAATTGGGATAAAAGTTTCGGGCAAGATGGGCAACACCCAACTTCCTGACAGTCTTATTTCAAAAAAGGCTCTTTACCAATTTAGTTCAGAACCGCTTTCAGCCTATGTGGGTGCAATGTTTAAGTATTCCAACAATTTTTCTTCAGAGATGATTTACAAAACCCTTTCAGCAACTAAAGGGCAGCCAGGTTCCTGGCCTCGCTCATCATCGGTAATAGCTGACTGGTGGAAACAAAACAAGTTATCTGGTGAACTGCAGTTTCAAAACGGTTCCGGCTTAGGAGATGTAAACCGTATCAGCGCTGAACAGATTGTATCCCTGTTATCTCATGTCTGGAATCAGAAATCTTATTTGCCTGAATATATCAGTGCATTGTCAATATCGGCAGTCGATGGCACACTTAAGTCAAGGTTCAGGAGATCTCAACTCCAGGGAATTGTAAGGGGGAAAACAGGAACACTTAATTCTCTTAAAGTAAGTTCCCTTGCCGGATTTCTGCTTAAACCTGGAAAGACTTATGCTTTTGCTATAATCTGCAATAATGTCGGAAGTGGGCAGTATGATAACTGGATGGTCCAGGAGGGGATTCTTGAAGAATTTAATAAATGTATTTCTGATTCTTCAATGCATTCAAAGGGTAAGCTTTAATTTGTAACCAAAGTAGCTTTTAACTGCCGATTCTTCGTTTAGATATTTTTAGTAACTACTCAGCTCTTTAATCGGTAGGTAGGTAGTTACGCGAAACACCAAAGTAATTGCTACAAACAATAAGCACGGAATTCAAAAACTGAAATCCGGGCATAAGAACAGTAAGTGGATAAAGAACCCACTAGAAAACTTTAGTTACTTTAAACGCTCTTATTTCTGTTTAAAAATTAGGATTTGTACTTCGAAATTTGCTTAGGATTTAAGGGCTGGAATTTTCTTCTGTTTGGATGTTCTCTTTGGGAGCACCTGCTTCTTATTTTTTTCGTTTATGCAGACAAAAGTTACGTTTGTGGAAAAAACCATATGCTCCTCAGATTTATCTACTTCTTTGGCGAAAACTTTCGTAGTATAAGTCACCGATGTGCTCTTCTGAGATTTCCATTCGATATTGAAACGCAATATTGCTCCGCTGCAGACTGTTTTGGTAAAGGAGATGTTATCCATTGCACGTGTTACCAGAACACACCCGGGATATTCAAGTGCAGCAGCAAGCCAACTGTATTCATCAACCCATTTCAATAATTGTCCTCCAAAAAGGAAGTTATGATGATTAAGATGCTCAGGTCGTACAAAACAGTAATTGTTCATGAATTGGATGTCCTCAGGTTAAAATAGAAAAGAGCTTAAAAATAAGATCATCGGTTTGATCATAGCAATATCATAAATATTTTGTAACTTCCAGGTTTTTCATGTTCTTTGTTTAGATATTATTTTTGATTCTTCTGAGTAGCTATTATTTCATTGAGATATATTCTACAATCTTTTCTGATTGGATAGCTTAGTTAAGTAGTTACTATATTTTTATTTGTTGCTTACAGGTTCTATTTTATATATAATCGGACTGATTATCACTACCTGCTTTAAGCGTTAGGGTGTTCGGTGTAATAGCATCCGTTTTTATCAAACCGCTTTCTATGGTGATGAATCCTCTGATTAAGATTATATCAATATCAATATAGAAGGGGTGGATATGCTAAAACCATCAGAATGTACTTTGTATAGCGGCGGTCATGCTGGGGCTGAGTCGTTTTTTGGGGAATGCGCGCAGCGCTGGGGGGTAAATGAGATTACATTTTCTTATGAGGGGCATTTCATAAAGAGAGAGAAAAATGTTGTAATGCTCAGTGATGAGGAACTGCGTCGTGGTGATATCAGTATGGAGATGGTTTCCATGCATATGCATCGCCAGTATGCACATGCTGATGCAATAAAAAGAGTTCTTCAATCAATTTTTCATATGGTTAACAAAGGCAGTCAGATATTTGCTGTTGGAGTTATACAAAATGATAACACTGTTAAGGGCGGTACCGGTTGGGGGATTGAACTGGGCAAATTTTTTAATCGTAATGTACATGTTTTCGATAAAGAGCGAAATCTATGGTTTACCTGGAAACAAAATGAATGGGTAGAGGATATTCCGGTTGTTAATGAGAGTACTTTTTGCGGTACTGGTACCCGTGAGTTAACAGATGAAAGCAAAAAGGCTATTGAAGAGCTTTTTTCACGCACCTTTGAAAGTTAAGTCAACAAAATGCAACGATGCAGTCTCGTTTAGAGCGATAAAAAAGGCTCTTTCCCTAAAAGAAGAGCCTTTTATTATAGTCGTGAAACTTCAGTTAATTGCTCCGCGAGACCAGACTGGAATTATTGTTTGTTATGCAATCGGTTCCGGTCTTTTTTATAAAACACCCTGAGCTAGCATTGCATCTGCGACCTTTAAGAACCCACCGATGTTTGCTCCTTTGACATAGTTTATAAATCCGGAATCTTCCTTTCCATATTTAACGCATGTGTTGTGGACCTCGATCATTATCTTATTCAAACGATTCTCCACTTCATCACTGGTCCATGGCAGGCGCATCGAGTTCTGGGTCATCTCCAGTCCGGAGACAGCAACTCCGCCTGCATTTGCGGCTTTTCCTGGTCCAAATAGTATTCCTGCATTGATAAAGACTTCAATTGCTTCGGGAGTTGAAGGCATATTTGCACCCTCGCTGATTGCAATGCATCCATTGTTAATGAGCATTTTTGCATCTTCACCGCTGATCTCATTCTGAGTGGCACAAGGCAGAGCAATGTCACAAGGAATTTTCCAGGGCCGTTCGTTGGGGACATATTCAGACTTGAAATTCGCAGCATACTCACCGATTCTGCCGCGTTTCTGATTTTTCAGCATGATAATGAAAGCAAGTTTTTCCTCGTTTATACCCTCCGGGTCATAAATAAAGCCATCAGAATCGGACATGGTTACTACTTTTCCGCCAAGCTGGATAATTTTTTGTGCTGCGTATTGGGCCACATTTCCGGAACCACTGATTGAAACAGTTTTGCCTTTAACGCTCATCTGACGGGTTGCAAGCATCTCTTCAACAAAGAATGTGCATCCATAACCTGTTGCTTCCGGTCGAATCAGGCTTCCACCCCAGGGGATGCCTTTCCCGGTTAGTACACCCGTAAATTCATTGCAAATTCTTTTATACTGCCCGAATAAATATCCGATTTCACGACTGCCCACTCCGATATCTCCAGCAGGTATGTCTGTGTCCGGTCCAATATGTCGAAACAGTTCAGTCATAAAGCTTTGGCAAAAGTGCATTATTTCATTGTCCGATTTTCCTTTCGGATCAAAATCCGACCCACCTTTTCCACCGCCTATTGGCAAAGTGGTGAGACTGTTTTTAAAAACTTGTTCAAAAGCCAGAAACTTCAGAATACCAAGATTCACAGTGGGATGAAATCTCAAACCACCTTTATAGGGTCCAATGGCACTATTCATCTGAATTCTATATCCACGATTTACTCTGATCTGGCCTTTATCATCCACCCAGGCAACTCTGAACATAACTACTCTTTCAGGCTCAACAATGCGTTCGAGTATCTGAGCCTTTTTATACTGAGAGTTTTCCTCAATAAAAGGGATAAGACTCTCTGCCACTTCCTGAACTGCTTGATGAAACTCATGCTCACCGTGGTTTTTAGCTATTACTCTGGCCATGAATTCATTTAGTTGTACTTCCAGCACACCGCTTAGATTGCTGCTCATTTTAAAGGACCTGCCTTTTTGGGTTTGTTTGTATAGATGTTATCGATGAAAAAAATAATTCCAAGAAAAGATGCTTACTATAAATTGTTGCCAAAATACGTGGAACACGTATTTTTTTACGGAAAATCCGCATTATGACATCGTCGATTCGATTTTTTTAAATGAAAAAATGAGAAAAGGCACAAGATAACTTCAAGCATTTCAGCTCTTTTCTGTAGATCCATATTTTTTGAAATAATGCTCAATAGTAATTTGAAGTGTTTTTCTCAGATCAGTTTCAGGTTTCCATCCCAACATATTTTGAATTTTTGAGATGTCTGGAACCCTTCGGTCAGAATCTTCATATCCTTTGCCATAAAACTCCAGCGATGAAATGATCTCTGTTCCTGCAGAAAATGAACCTCTCGGGGCTATCTGTTCATAAAGTTCAACCATGAGAGAAGCTAGATCTTTGATGGTAATTTCATTTTTTGGATTACCTATATTAAATATTTGCCGGTTAGCAATTTCCGGGTTCTTCAGTATCCGCATAAAGGCATCAACCGCATCTTTGATAAAAGTAAAACACCTTCGACTTAGTCCACCATCGACCAGTTTGAGTGGTGTATTACAGAGTAGTGATTTCATAAAACATGCCAAAACCCGTGGAATTCCCTCTCCATCAAAACCAGGGATATAGTCCATTTGTGGGCCGATAAAATTAAACGGACGTACGATCGTGTAATTTAACCCATACTCAAAACCGTAAGCATAAATAATCCGTTCCAGTAGTTGTTTAGCAGACGCATAACTCCATCTTTGAGTAGATACCGGGCCCATTATTAGATTGGTTTGGTCCTCTTTTAAAACATAGTCACCCGGTTCTTTACTACCACTTAAACCAGCCAGAGTCTTTCCGTATACCTCGCAGGTTGAAAACTGGATAAATCTGCATTTCAATTCGCAGCACATTTTTATTATATCCAGTGCATTAGTAAAATTGAGTGTAATCACATCTACCGGTTTAGTATTGTAAAGCGAAGGATTACATAATGCTGCAAGTGAGACAACTGTTTCGCATTGAGACAGAAGTTCTCTCATTTTCGCGGTATCAGTAATGTTGTGATGACAAAAGGTAAAAGACTTGTTGTTAATCAAGTGTCTGATTTTAGACTCTGCTATATCTATTCCATAAATATGATAGTCAGTTGTAGCTAATAGTCTCTCCAAAATGTGAGAGCCTATAAAGCCGCTGCATCCGGTAATGGCTATGTTCTTTGTTTTTTGTTGAGAGTCTCTCATAAGTTATCCTGTAATAATTGAATTGATTAGTTAACATTTATTTTGTAACTACTGTAGCTCTTGAAACAAATATCTTGTAAAAAATTAGAAACAATTAAGTTTCGAATCAGAAATAATCAGATAAAAACAATCGGATAGAATCAGAAATAGAATTTCTAATCAGATAAGTCCTGAAGGAAAAAGTGTGTTTTTTCATTTCGATTCTTCGATTGATATAGTTTTGATATTATATAATTCCTATTTTTTCCGATTTTATATTATTAACATTATTTTTTGCTACTCAGATGCCGGAGTAGTTACCATTTTTTTTGGTCATTTTATGCATATCTTTCTCTTCCGTGAGCAGTTCCCAGGGAAGATCTTCCACCTGTAGTTTTCTGGTAACTATCATTGGTTTTCGAAATTAAAAATTAAATCAGACATTTCGATTTATGTGAAATTTGTTTATTACAGGTCGACTGAACAAAATAAATGCGCCATTTCTGGTAAAAAATCCAGGCATCATACATCGGTTATTTTTAACTGCACGGTTATTGAAACAAATAACCGGATGAGGAATCAGGGAAAGAAGGCTCGATAAACTTTAGTTACTTGAAGCCCTCTTATCCTTAGTTAAGAAATTAGGTTTTGGAATTTGTTTAGGGTTTAAGAATTGTGATTTGGAATTTTGTTCTGTTTGGATTTTATTACACTATTGGTTTATAGCTTTTTTTACGATTAGATAACTGAGCAGTAACTTTATTTTTTACAATATTTAAAACTGATAGCCGGAATGAAATTGTAAAAAAAGATTGACGGGCCTTCATTTTACAGTTATATTTGAACGACTTTTTCCATCTCCGGCAGGGCCGGGGGAAAAAATGTAGAACTAAAATTTGACATCTTCTTTTTTAATAAGTATATTAGAAGTCTGTTTGATAAATATTGAGTTCTTTGAAAGTCTGAATGAGAGAGAGATAGTGTGAATAAGAGGTTCTCTGAAAAAGTACTTTGATTTTAATTTTCGAGTAAGATTAAATTTTTCAATAATATGGAGAGTTTGATCCTGGCTCAGAACGAACGCTGGCGGCGTGCTTAATACATGCAAGTCGAACGTGATTTTCGTAGCAATACGGGATGAAAGTGGCGAACGGGTGAGTAACACGTAAGTAATCTGCCTTCAAGTTTGGGATAACCCTGCCAACGCGGGGCTAATACCGGATGTGGTCCATTAGACTCATGTTTATTGGATTAAAGGTCGCAAGACCGCTTGGAGATGAGCTTGCGGCCCATTAGCTTGTTGGTGAGGTAACGGCTCACCAAGGCTTTGATGGGTAGCCGGCCTGAGAGGGTGTACGGCCACATTGGGACTGAGATACGGCCCAGACTCCTACGGGAGGCAGCAGTAGGGAATTTTGCGCAATGGACGGAAGTCTGACGCAGCAACGCCGCGTGAAGGATGACTGCCTTCGGGTTGTAAACTTCTGTTGGATGGGAAAAAAAGCCCGGGTGACCGGGAATTGATGGTACCATTCGAGTAAGCACCGGCTAACTACGTGCCAGCAGCCGCGGTAATACGTAGGGTGCAAGCGTTGTTCGGAATCACTGGGCGTAAAGAGAGCGTAGGCGGGATTGTAAGTTAGAAGTTTAATACATGGGCTCAACCCGTGGTCTGCTTTTAATACTGCGATTCTTGAGTATGGGAGAGGGCGATGGAATTCCAGGTGTAGCGGTGGAATGCGTAGATATCTGGAAGAACACCAGTAGCGAAGGCGGTCGCCTGGCCCAATACTGACGCTGAGGCTCGAAAGCTGGGGGAGCAAACAGGATTAGATACCCTGGTAGTCCCAGCCGTAAACGATGGACACTAGTTGCCGGGAGAGTCAATCCTTCGGTGACGAAGCTAACGCATTAAGTGTCCCGCCTGGGAAGTACGCCCGCAAGGGTGAAACTCAAAGGAATTGACGGGGGCCCGCACAAGCGGTGGAGCATGTGCTTTAATTCGATGCAACGCGAAGAACCTTACCTGGGCTTGACATGGGGGTGAAACTCTGTAGAAATATGGAGCCTTCCGCAAGGAACACCCTACACAGGTGCTGCATGGTTGTCGTCAGCTCGTGTCGTGAGATGTTAGGTTAAGTCCTGCAACGAGCGCAACCCTCGCCCTTAGTTGCCATCAGGTAATGCTGGGAACTCTAAGGGGACCGCCTGGTTTAACCAGGAGGAAGGTGGGGATGACGTCAAATCCTCATGGCCCTTACGTCCAGGGCTAGACACGTGCTACAATGGTAGATACAGCGGGATGCAAGCTGGTGACAGCAAGCCAATCCCTCAAAATCTATCTCAGTCCGGATTGAAGTCTGCAATTCGACTTCATGAAGCTGGAATCGCTAGTAATCGCGGATCAGCATGCCGCGGTGAATACGTTCCCGGGCCTTGTACACACCGCCCGTCACACCATGAGAGTTGGCAATACCCAACGTACGTGATCTAACCCGCAAGGGAGGAAGCGTCCTAAGGTAGGGTCAGCGATTGGGGTGAAGTCGTAACAAGGTAGCCGTAGGAGAACCTGCGGCTGGATCACCTCCTTTCTATGGAGAAATGAAATAGCAAGATGTCTATTTCGTAATCTTAAAAGATAACTGGTTTAACTAGTCTGTTCAATTTTGAGAAACCATGTTTCTCAAAAAAATAATTTACTGTTAGAAACGAGCAGTACAAGGAAATGACGAATGAGCAACACAGCTTATTTAGATAAGTGAGTAGCGGAATGAGGAAATTGACGAAGTAATGCGAAGTTTATAACTGGAAATTTTGTTCTTTGAAAATTGCACATGAATAATATATAACTTCAAAACATATTGAGAAGTAAGCCAAGAAATATTCTTTGTGATATTAAATGCAAAACTTTGAAAAATTTTGACTAATAGGTCAAGCTACAAAGGGCGCATGGTGAATGCCTTGGCATCAGGAGCCGATGAAGGACGTGATAAGCTGCGATAAGCTTCGGGTAGGCGCACATAGCCAGTGATCCGAAGATTTCCGAATGAGGAAACTCACATGGGAAACCCCATGTATCCTATAATGAATAAATAGTTATAGGAAGGTAAACCTAGGGAACTGAAACATCTAAGTACCTAGAGGAAGAGAAAGAAAAATCGATTTTCTTAGTAGCGGCGAGCGAAAGGGAAAGAGCCCAAACCAGAGATTTATCTCTGGGGTTGCGGACAGAACATTAACGAGAAGTTGTGATTAATTGAAGACAACTGGAAAGTTGTGCCATAGAGTGTAATAGCCACGTAAGTGAAAATTACAATAATCAAGTTCTGATCCAGAGTACCACGAGACACGTGAAACCTTGTGGGAAGCAGGGAGGACCACCTCCCAAGGCAAAATACTACCTGATGACCGATAGTGAAGCAGTACCGTGAGGGAAAGGTGAAAAGAACCCCGGGAGGGGAGTGAAATAGAACCTGAAACCGTGTGCCTACAACCGGTCAAAGCCCCTTATGAGGGTGATGACGTGCTTTTTGTAGAACGAGCCAACGAGTTACGGTATGTAGCAAGGTTAAGTACTTAAGGTACGGAGCCGAAGGGAAACCGAGTCTTAATAGGGCGACTAGTTGCATGCCGTAGACCCGAAACCGGGTGACCTATCCATGGCCAGGTTGAAGCGGGGGTAAAACCCCGTGGAGGACCGAACCACGTTGCTGTTGAAAAAGCATGGGATGAGCTGTGGATAGCGGAGAAATTCCAATCGAACTCGGAGATAGCTGGTTCTCCTCGAAATAGCTTTAGGGCTAGCGTCGGATATGAGTAATGGAGGTAGAGCACTGAATGGGCTAGGGGGCATATCGCTTACCGAACCTTATCAAACTCCGAATGCCATATACTATGAGTCCGGCAGTCAGACTGCGAATGATAAGATCCGTAGTCAAAAGGGAAAAAGCCCAGATCGTCAGCTAAGGTCCCAAAGTGTAAGTTAAGTGGTAAAGGATGTGGGATTTCTAAGACAACTAGGATGTTGGCTTAGAAGCAGCCACTCATTTAAAGAGTGCGTAATAGCTCACTAGTCAAGAGATCCCGCGCCGAAGATGTCCGGGGCTAAAACTTACCACCGAAGCTATGGATGTGTACTACGTACACGTGGTAGAGGAGCTTTCTGCATTGGCTGAAGTCGTACCGAAAGGAGCGGTGGACGATGCAGAAGTGAGAATGTTGGCATAAGTAGCGAGAGCTAGGTGAGAATCCTAGCGGTCGAAAACCTAAGGTTTCCTGAGGAAGGCTCGTCCTCTCAGGGTTAGTCGGGACCTAAGCCGAGGCCGAAAGGCGTAGGTGATGGACAACGGGTTGATATTCCCGTACCACTTGCAGACGTTATTACAAATGGGGTGACGCAGGAGGATAGGTTGTGCATACTATTGGATGTATGTTCAAGCATTTAGGAGTAGCTAGTAGGCAAATCCGCTAGCCGAATCTGAGGTGTGATGAGGAGCTCAATAGAGCGAAGTAACTGATTCCACGCTGCCAAGAAAAGCCTCTATGGAGGAAGCAAGTGCCCGTACCGCAAACCGACACAGGTAGGTGAGGAGAGAATCCTAAGACCATCGGAAGAACTGCTGTTAAGGAACTCGGCAAATTGACCCCGTAACTTCGGGAGAAGGGGTGCCTACGCAAGTAGGTCGCAGAGAATAGGCCCAAGCAACTGTTTAGCAAAAACACAGGTCTCTGCTAAAGCGAAAGCTGATGTATAGGGGCTGACGCCTGCCCGGTGCTGGAAGGTTAAGGGGAATGCTTAGCGCAAGCGAAGGTATGAACTTAAGCCCCAGTAAACGGCGGCCGTAACTATAACGGTCCTAAGGTAGCGAAATTCCTTGTCGGGTAAGTTCCGACCCGCACGAATGGCGTAATGATTTGGGCACTGTCTCAACAGCAAATCCGGCGAAATTGTAGTACCAGTGAAGATGCTGGTTACCCGCGATTGGACGGAAAGACCCCGTAGAGCTTTACTGTAGTTTAGCATTGAGTTTCGGTATTGTCTGTACAGGATAGGTGGGAGGCTGAGAAACAGGACCGTCAGGTTCTGCGGAGCCATCCTTGGGATACCACCCTGACAGTACTGGGATTCTAACTGGAGGCCATGAAACTGGTCACAGGACATTGCTAGATGGGCAGTTTGACTGGGGCGGTCGCCTCCAAAAAAGTAACGGAGGCGCCCAAAGGTTCCCTCAGTGCGGTTGGAAATCGCGCGAAGAGTGCAAAGGCAGAAGGGAGCCTGACTGCGACACAGACAAGTGGAGCAGGGACGAAAGTCGGGCTTAGTGATCCGGTGGTTCCTCGTGGGAGGGCCATCGCTCAACGGATAAAAGCTACCTCGGGGATAACAGGCTGATCTCCCCCAAGAGTCCACATCGACGGGGAGGTTTGGCACCTCGATGTCGGCTCGTCGCATCCTGGGGCTG
>JAEYNR010000065.1 GCA_023412475.1 Fibrobacterota bacterium
GAAACTTGCTTGCCTTACCCTTAAAAGATCCACTTTCAAAATCGTGCTCGTAAAAATAGTAAAACATTAAAGAGAATGCAACCTCTTTTTTACTCTTTTTTTCCCTTTTGAGGACCGGGCAGAATTCTCACCTAACATGCCATCAGGTGAATGGATATTGTCGAAGTTTTAATGAGCAGCCCCGATCACTTTTACCGAATCGAGGCTGATAATATAATTGGAATGGGAAAGCAAAGGCAAGAGGGTTTTTCTTAATTCCCTAGAAATATTTCTGTACAAAAACACCACTTTTCTACAAACTTGTAGCTGCAGAAAACTTGAATAACGTTATACGTTCTAATAACCACCTACTCCGCTGATCAGACCTTTCTTATTGGCAACTCCTACAAGAGGTCAAATACAGATGCTCGAACCGTCAGTAAGTAATGAATATTAGACAAACACTACGAACAACACCAGGAACAATTGCTTTGACATTAATTTCAAGTGCAGTTACGCTTATCATTCAGGAGCCGTTCCCCTTTACTGTACTGGAAAATATTAATGTAGTATATTACAACAAGGCTAATATCTTCCTAACAATCATATCCTATTATATACGAATTATAGTTAAGGGATCACGTAAATTAGGAGAATCTTTGGCCTCAAATCTTAATCCAGACAAACCAATGATCGGTTTTGATCTTGGTGGAACAAAAATGCTGTCTCTTGTCCTAAATAATGAATATCAAATTTTAGGTCGCGAAAGAAAAAAGACAAAAGACAAAGATTCCGGTGAGTTGAATGTTAATCGAATAATTGGAGCCATTAAATTTTCGCTGGAATCATCCAATTCAGCAAAGATACCAGGTGGAATTGGTATCGGAGTACCTGGGACACTAGATTTAAAAAACGGCGTTGTGCTTGAAGCCCCAAATCTGGGCTGGAAGAATTTGCCCATCAGGGAATTATTAGAAAAAGAGTTTTCTTGCCCTGTGGTTATATCTAATGATGTGGATGCAGGGGTGTATGGAGAATACTGTTTTGGAGCCGGCCGCAATTCCCAATCAGTTCTAGGGGTATTTCCAGGAACTGGAATTGGCGGAGGATTTGTAAAAAACGGAGATCTATTTACCAGCAACCACACCAGTTGCATGGAAATAGGACACCTTCCCGTTGTAGCTGATGGACTAGAATGTGGTTGTGGTCGATCCGGATGTCTTGAAACTGTAGCCAGCAGATTGGCTATTTCAGCCGCAGCTTCCATGGCGATCTACCGTGGCGAGGCTCCAAATCTTCGGAAAATAAGCGGAACAGATATTTCCTTAATCCGCAGTGGAGCACTGGCCTCGGCAATCGCCGCTGGTGATAAAAAAATTGAACAGATCGTGCGCCATGCAGCGATGCATCTTGGCAGAGTGCTTGGCGGCATAATAAATCTTCTGGCCCCTCAGACAGTAGTTCTGGGTGGAGGGCTTGTGGAAGCCATGCCGGAGCTCTATCTTGAAGAAGTAAGTAAACATTCAAGAAATCATGTGATGCCTTCTTTTGAAAATACATATAAGATAGCTGTAGCAGAACTTGGTGATGACGCGACAGCTCTGGGTGCTGCTGCCTGGGCCCGTAAAGTTATTAAAACCTGATCCCATTTTTTAAGAATAATGAAAAAAGCACTTTCCACATCCACCTCTGTTAACAACAGAAGGGAAAAACCTCAAACACTGGCTGTCATTGACATCGGAACAGCCGCGATTCGTATGACCATCGCACAAACCGATAAATTAAAGATGATAAAACCACTGGAATCCCTTCAACATGGATTGTCTCTGGGCAAAGATACTTTCTCAAAAGGATATCTAAGCAGGGAAAGCATAGAGGATTGTGTCAGGGCACTCAAAAGTTTCATGCAGAAATTAAAGGAGTACCAGATCACCGATGACCAGCAGATTCGCATTATAGCCACAACTGCAGTCAGAGAGGCATCCAACCATCAAATATTTGTAGACAGAATATTTATCGCCACCGGTTTGACAGTAGAAATTGTCGAGGACATAGACACAGCTCGTTTAACATATTTAAGTGCGGTATCCTATTTTTCCACTAATAAATTTCAGAGAAATCCTGACATTTTAATCGCAGAAATGAGTGGAGGAACAACAGAAGTTTTACTGTTGAAAAATGAAGATGTGATGTTATCAAAAAGCTATCGGCTTGGTGCTGTGCGGCTTCGCGAAATGATAGAAGAATTTCGTGCACCTGTTGAAAGACAGCGTGAACTTATAGTGAGTGACACGCAGCGCACCGTTTCCCACATCTGTCAGGATATCTGTAATGTTGGCCCATTAACAATAATTGCACTTGGAGGTGACGCAAGATTTGCTGCTGCACAAATTCAGCAAGACTGGGACACCACCTCACCGGTAAAAATAACTCTTTCTTCTTTATCAAAATTAACAGACCAAGTTATGTCCTTGTCTGTAGATGAGATTGTCTCAAAATATCACCTGTCATACTCTGATGCAGAGACAGTAGGACCTGCGCTTCTCTTTTATCTTCATCTGGCCAGGGCTCTCAATGTGAAATCAATCACCGTCACCAGTATTTCCATGCGCTCAGGGATTCTTATGGAGATGACACAGCATGGATCGTGGAGAATACGATTCACAAATCAGATAATTAATTCTGCTCTGGCGATAGGAAGAAAGTTTCATTTTGATGAGGAACATGCCCGTCATGTGGAGATGCTTTCACATTCTCTTTTTAACGAATTGAGGGATGAACACAGACTTGAATCCTGGTATGAACTTCACCTGAGAGTTGCCGCACTGCTTCATGATATAGGATCGTTTATAAGTATTCGCAGTCATCACAAGCACTCCATGTATTTGATTGAAAACAGTGATCTTTTCGGATTAAGTAAAAAAGATTTACACATAATCGCTCTGACAGCCCGATATCATCGCCGGTCTCCTCCCAGACCTGAACATCTGGAGTATAGCACTCTGGACAAAGAAAGCCGTCTGGCGGTTATTAAGCTGGCGGCACTGCTGAGAGTTGCAGATGCACTGGACCGTTCAAACAGCCAGCGAATAAGAGAAATCAGTTGCAACCATTGTGAGAACACCTTTCTGATTACTCTACCCAATGTTGATGACATTGCTCTTGAACAGCTCAGTCTACAGAATAAAGGTACTTTGTTTGAAGAAGTATATGGATTGAAAGTTGTTCTTCTTAAGAAAGCTATATTGCTGGAGTAGGCATGCTCAATAATAACCATATACCATTTACAAATCGTGAGCTAAGCTGGTTAGAATTCAACGAGAAGCTTTTGGATCAGGTTCGTGATACCAGTCTTCCCTTACTGGAACGATTAAAGTATCTGGCCATCTCAAGCTCGAATCTGGATGAATTTTTCATGGTTCGGGTCGGAGGTTTGCAAATACTTGCATTGGAGAAAATACAGCATGCCGACCCCTCCGGACTGACTCCAGATCAGCAGCTTAATGCCATAAGCGATCGCGTTCACGAAATGGTTAAACAACAATATGACTGCTATAATAACCACCTTGAAACCGAACTTGAAGGGGCAAAAATCCGACGAGTCAAACCCGCTGATCTTACTTCCGAACAGCATCGATATGTGGAAACTGTTTTTCAGAATGATATTTTCCCACTGTTATCACCAATTGCAGTGACTCCTCCAGTTAACTTTCCATTATTATTAAACAAGGCTCTTCATATAGCCGTGCGACTCGATTCTGTTCAAAAACAAACTCTTTTTGCCACTATACCCCTTGGAAGACATCTAAGCCGATTTATTACTTTGCCTTCGGGCAACGGATATCAGTTTATGATGATTGAAGATATCATTAACATGTTTGCAAGGGCATTTTTTCCGGGAGAAGCAATAGCTGAATGTGTTGCATTTCGTATCACCAGAAACGCAGATCTGGATATTCGAGAAGATATGGCATCTGACCTCCTGGCTGAGATGGAGGCTATTCTTGACGCCCGCAAGAGAAGCGACTGTGTTCGATTGGAAATCGGAGACAATGCATCCCAGGAAATGTTTGCATTTTTTCAACAGGCCCTGGAGGTAAACCAGCGTGATACATACTATGTAAATGGCCCGCTTGACCTTTCTTCCTTTATGAAAATTACAGAACTTAATGGATATTCAGAATTAAAGTACGAACACTGGCAACCTCAAGCCTCCCCAATAGTTAAACCAGACCTCAAAATGTTTGATCTCTTATCAAAACGGGATATTTTACTTTACCACCCCTACGAAAGTTTCGAACCTGTTGTGCGCCTAATCGAAGAAGCCTCGGCAGATCCTGATGTATTAACCATAAAGCAGATACTCTACAGGACAAGTCCGAATAGCCCAATTGTATCTGCACTGGTACGTGCTGCAGAAAAAGGTAAATATGTCACTGCGATTGTCGAATTAAAAGCAAGATTTGATGAAAAACGCAATATTGAATGGGCTAAAGAACTTGAAGATGCCGGAGTGCAGGTTCTTTATGGTGTAAAGGGGTTGAAAACACATGCGAAAGTATGCCTGATCATAAAAAGAGAACCACATGGGTTAGTAAGATATATCCATTTCGGAACCGGCAATTATAATGAGATCACAGCTCATATATATAGTGATATCAGCTATTTTACCTCTGATGAAATTCTGGGTGCCGACGTTTCTGCATTTTTCAACGCAATTACCGGATATTCTCAACCGGTTCAATTTGGGAAAATCGAATCTGCTCCGATTGGACTTCGAGAGCGTATAATGGATCTTATTCAAAACGAGGTAGAGCGGAAACGGCAGGGCCAGAATGCTTTTATCAGGGCAAAAATGAACTCACTTGCAGACCCAATGATAATCAGGACTCTATATAAAGCATCACAGGCCGGAGTCTTAATTGAGCTTAACATTCGCGGAATCTGCTGCCTGAAACCCGGAATTGCAGGCATAAGTGAAAACATCAGTGTTACAAGCATAGTAGACCGCTACCTTGAGCATAGCCGCATTCTCCATTTCCATCATGGCGGAGATGATTTAGTCTTTATTTCGACAGCCGACTGGATGCCCAGAAATCTTGACAAAAGAATCGAATTACTTGTTCCCATACTTGATCAGCAGGCCAAAGACCGCTGTGTTGAAATTCTTGATAGCTGCTTTGCCGATAACATCAATTCCTGGAAACTGTCTAATAACATATACACAAGACAGAAACCATCTGGCAGAAAAAAAGGATTCCGATGCCAGGAAAAGCTCTATCAACTCGCCTGCACAATGAGCCAGAAAGCAAAGAAAGCACGTCAATCTATCTTCGAACCCTATCAACCTCAATAGACTTCTCAACCGATCCACTGCCATAGTAATCACTTCCCTATTCGGTTTCACTGTGCGGACAAGACTCGCTTCTGGAAGATGTAAGTTTTTTCCGGACGGCAGTTGAACACACTGATCCAATGCCAATTTTCAATAGAATCATTTATTCTACCTGAGAGTGCTACAGACTTCGACTGAAATGCCACGTTTTTATTATTCAAAACGTACAATATCCGTCGGGCAAAAAGTGCTTTTATTACACAAAGCGTTTACCTTTTGTCTGCCCTTCAACCCCGCTGTAGCAAACTACTGCGGAGCGCGTGCGCAGTAGTCTGCTACGGAGAGTGGACAAAATTTGGTAGTTTTCAGTGAGGTTTTTACACTGTAATGGTTGAATTTTCAGGTGATTCATATCACCCTTACCAGGAGTAAAGAGTTTCCATTGCCAACACCAGACAGGATGCTTCAGTTAATTTATCTCTCTATTCCTTCTCTGGCCAGAACTCCTTTACTGTAATAATGCTTTATCTCTTTCATTTCAGTGACAAGATCGGCAACCTCAATCAACTCCTCAGGGGCATAACGCCCTGTTATAACTATTTCACATTCAGGTTTTCTTGATTCAATTACCTTCAGAAGCTCATCAACACTAAACAGCCCAAAATGCATCGCAATATTGGCTTCATCAAGAATAACAAGATCATATTTGCCTTTAAGCAGCTCCGATTGAACTTCCTGAAGACCTTTTCTGGCAATCTCAATGTCTTCTTTTTCAGGTTTGTTTTTTATAAAGCAGCGATGGCCGTACTGATGAATCGAAATACAATCTGAAAAACGTGCTAGTGCAGATATTTCGCTGTATTTCATCCCTTTTACAAATTGCATAAGAAGGACTTTTAAGCCCGCACCAGCAGCCCTTATTGCCAACCCTATTGCTGCAGTGGTTTTACCTTTGCCATTTCCAGTGTACACCTGAACATATCCATTTCTCTTCATTTCATCCCCTTCATACTATGTCATGTCAAAGTCACACACACTCACTGACCCACATTAACCTATCTCCAGAAAACTATAGCCTTGAATATTTATCGTATTGTGAATGGTAAAATCGACCGAAGATTTAAACAGTGGTCCATCAAAGACAAATGAATGAAATTCGCCGTTCTCTCCACAGGCATCAATTCCCAGATCCTCAAGCTCACCAACTATACTGTAATCAATAACGCGACCCAAAAATCTCTCAGGCATTTTTCTGGTATTTACCACTACAATTACCGCTTTAAATGATAAATCGATAAACTCATTTACCATATCTTTTCTTTTTTCTTTCCATAAGGGAAGATGGAACTGAAAACCAGTTTCATCACAGATCCTCTCAACCCATTGCCTGTGTTGTTCCAGATCGATATCTCCAAACACGCCATGAGTCAATCCGTTCTGCCTGAATGAGGTCAATTTTTTCCTGAATTCATCTTCATAGTTTTTCCAGCTTGCATTTACGGTGCATAACGGCAGATTCATCATCCGGGATTGCCTTTTAATCAGATCCGGAGTAAGGCCGTGAGCCCTTGAATATTTACCATCCTCATCTACCATTGTAAAAAGAGATCTGCAAACATGGCCGGCATTTAACATTCGGTATAATGCAAGGCATGAGTCTTTTCCACCACTCCAGGAGCAGAAAAACTCAAAAGTACCGGATTTGATGTTTCTGAAATTCATCACAAACTCTCTTTATATGCATTACATCAACAGACGATTTTTTCTTCTGAAAAGAACGACAAGAAAGAAAGGTCCACCAAAGATTGCAGTGATAATGCCTACCGGAATTTCAGCCGGAGGAACAAGCACTCTGGCAATAGTGTCAGAAATGGTTAAAAATGATGCACCGATAAGAAATGAGCATACTGCCAGCATCCGATGGCGAACTGCAGGAATAATAATTCTGCAAGCGTGTGGAGCAATGATGCCTACAAAACCTATCGGACCACAAGATGCCACTATAAACCCTACAGCCAGTGTAGTGATACCGATAAGAAGATTCCTGCTCAATCGGATATTTATTCCCCTTGTATATGCGATATCATCACCAGTCATGAACTGATCTAACTGTGGAAGTAAAATTGCCACTACAAGAAAAAAAAGTAGAACAGGAATTAACATCATCATAAGAAGCTCATAGGTGATCCCATCGACTCCACCCATCGTCCATCTCATTATCTGAAACGCATGTTGTAAAGGACTGATCTGATGTATAAACATGATTAACCCTGAACAGACAGTAGATACCACAACACCTGCTAAAACCAGAGTAGTGGAATTACTCTCTTTGGATAAAATAAATCCGCAAACCAGAGCCATACTGAGGACTCCACCTGCAACTGCTCCCACAGAGATAATCGAAATACCCATGATAGTAGTACTTCCGGCACCAGCAGCTATGCATAAAGCAGCTCCAAGTGAAGCACCTCCCGATACACCCAGCGTATAGGGACTGGCTAAAGGGTTGCGGAATAGTGCCTGAAAAACCATCCCGGCGACAGCCAGTCCTCCGCCTGCAAAAAAGGCAGCTAAAGTTCTTGGTACACGGATCTGGAAAAAAATAAAACGGATTTCCTCTTTTGAAATAAGCTCCTGTAAAGAAAAGCATTTTATGCCAATAAAGGGGCAGACCACCAGTACTGAGAGCGACAGGAAAGAGATGATCATCAATTTCAAGTGAATCATTTTGCCGGTACGCATTCCGCCCCCCACGCACCAAATACAACGGCTGAATTTTCATTTGATAAATACTGTTGAAAGGAGATTCCGAAAAGTTGCTGAAGGATTGTCGGGCATTTGCTTTTGAAATCATCTGAAGAACCGCAAAATGCAACATAACCGTCCAGTAATCCGCAAATATGGCTGCAGTAAGAAAGTGCCATGTTTATATCATGGGTAACCATCATGACAGTGAGGTCCTGATGATCATATACCCTCGATAACGCATGAAAGAATAGCCGTTCGTGGGCCGGATCAAGGTAGGTTGTTGGTTCATCCAGAAGTAGCACCGGGGTTTTCTGGGCAACGGCTCCTGCAAGAAGCACCCTCTGAAGCTCACCTCCACTCAAAGTACTCATAATGCGATCGGACAAGTGTGCGATATTACAAAGATCCAGCACCTCTCTTACTACAGAGTGATCCTTCTGCGATGCAACTGCAAACAGATCCATTGCAGAGTATCTTCCAAGCATAATGTAATCGTAAACTGTATATGGAATTACTCCTTCAGCTTTTTGTGGCACATATGCTATCTGCCGCGCTCGTGAACGTGCTCTGTAACTCTGGATATCTTTTCCATTGATAAGAACCTTACCTGATTGCGGCTTTATTATTGAGGCAACAGATTTGATAAGGGTGGATTTACCAGTACCGTTTTTACCTAAAACTGCCCATCGTTCATTTTTTCCGATGGAAAGAGAGACACCTTTAAGAACAATATTACTTCGATAAGCCACGTGTAGATTTTGAACAGAGATAATGTCTTTGGAAACGCTCATAACCGCTCACAGCTCTCAATGATGTTACGCAAATCATGATATAAAAGCAGTATTCTGGGGCCAGGGACAGTACAATAATCAGCAGATATACAAAATACATTCCCGTTTCTGACTGCAGGTAACATGTGCAAAGATTTCCAGTCTGCAACCAGCGTACTGCAAGACCAGGCACTCATCGAAGATGCCAAATCGATAATGATGTCAGGTGCAAGAGCAATTATTCCCTCTTTTGACACTCTGGGATAATGAGGCAAAGAATCCGGATACACATTTACCCCTCCCGATGCCTCTAAAAGATCATTATAAAAAGTCGCCCTGCTTACGATAAATGCACTCTGAACTGCTCCCCCACCCGTTCCATCTCTTCCGACACACAGAAGAACCTTTGGAGCCCTTGATAAATCAGGCTTTCCATTAAGGCTGCTCCTGAATAATTCGACAAGGCTGTCTGCGGCATCTTTGGCACCGCAGGAATAACCAATCTGCACAAATGAACTGCATATGCTACTACTTGTCTTATTATCCACAGAAATAACATGTGTTCCAAATCCGGTAAAAAAATCTTTCTGTTTCTGATGTTCCTGCTGCAGAATAACCACATCCGGTTTCAGACTTATTACCATCTCCAGATTGATATCAGAATAGCCTCCTATTTTTTGAATCTCCATTTGCGATGGATATTTACAGTATTTAGTGACTCCCACAACTTTATCACCAAGACCAAGGGCAAAGAGAGTTTCGGTAATACTGGGTGCACAAGAGACGATTCTGGAAACAGTTTCAACCGGCTGTGGATTTTCATTTCTTTTACAACCCACCAATACGGTTACAGAGGCTACAAAAAGGGCAATAAGGGTCCGGTTAAAACTATTCAGGCAATACACGCTTAATCTCCAAGTTTTAATAAAGCGATCCTGTTGGGTGGAAGGCCCAGATCATGAGGTCCACTGATTCTGCTATCAGTTTGGGTATCCAGCACTATTATTCCATGTTCCTTTTCACTGCGACTGGCGATGTAAAGCTTACCATCATCTAAAAGAAAATCCGATGGAACACCACCGGCATCAATTTTTGAGATAACATCTCCGGTTGCCGGATTAAATGAAATCAGAAAGTTAACATCCGCTACATTTGCATCTGCTACAATTGCATAGCCTTTTGATTCATTTACAACTAGTACATCAGATACATTTCCCCCTAAAACACTTTCCTCCACAACTACTTTTGAATAATTTCCCGTAACCAGATCCACTGTCACAATCCCGCCGTCACCAATCGATTCATAAGTACCTGTGCAGGCTACAAATAATTTGCCATCATAAATATACATTCCCTGTGGCTGTTTTTTACTTAAGGTTATTGTTTTCTCCACAGAATCGTTTTCAGAATTTACTACTACAATATATCCCGAATCTATCTCTGAAAAGCTACCATTAAATCTATGAAGCCCTATATATGCTTTACCCTCAAAATGTATTGCCCTGTCCATATTTGGGACTGTTGCACCCGGTTTGGACAAATGCCCCAGAGAAATTGTTTTGCCGGTTGGTACACCTGTTGAAGGATTGTAGCAGACAAGGTTCTGGCCATCATATGCGGTAATATAGGCTTTTTGAGGGCTTACAAATACTATATCGTGAATATTACCGCTGTTTGGAATGTTTTTGTGATTATTAACAGTTCCTGAAAAGATATTACCACCCTTTATCATTATCACATTATCTTTTCCAAACCTTTCAATCAAATAAACTGTCGTGTCAAATATCCTTACTCCATTATCAGAATGGATAGACAGTAGATTTTTGCTGGTGGTATTGTTTTCAATAGAGTATAATCCAACATTGCCTGTTTGGTAATCAATAGAGACTGTTGCAGCAACAATCACCTTGCTGGACCTTTTAAAATTATCTGTTTCAGGATTGTTTCCGAAATCACACCCATGAAAAAATACTAATGGAAGTAAACAGGTAACAAAAGTCAAACTTGTTTTTATCATAATTCCTCTTATCTAATGTTAATTGCAGTTACATTTAGCAAAACATAAAACAGATTTCATACAATCAAGGCCTTTGAATTATATGGATGAATCATCTTACATTTTTAATTGTAATGAAACGATATGCATTCTTCCCGGCTTAGGAGTTCCGTGATAAATTTGTGTATGCTGTACGGATCTTCCTTCGCCTTCGGATTGATACAATTTCGTTTTCAAATAGTTATCCATACGATAGGAGACACTTACTGGCCCGATTGAATGCAGTGTTATCGATAAACCTAATTCAGGTTTCGGTTTAAAGAAGTCAGCACTGACATTGTCAGCTCCTGTATAGTAACCGCCAGAAAAAACGAACTGGTGGCGAAAATTGACTTTGCCTGCATTCAGATCTATTGTACAGTTGTCCTGAATGCGTGGCAGATAAGGTTCGTTTTTGCCGTTCCAGGATGAGAATTCATCAGAATAAATCTGATTTCTCATTATTGTCAGTATATTAGACACCGACAACCAGGAAAACAATGACAGATTACATTCCGACTCCAGCCCAAACCCAAGGACATCGCTGAAGTTCAGAGGAACGAAAATACCCTGTGACCTGCTGATAAAACAGATCTTATCATGCACATGATTAATATAACCGCTAAGGGATAATCTCAATTTTGAAGTATTCAGAATGACACCGGCATCACATTCCATTCGCTTTTCCGGAAGAAGTTCCTCATTGCCCCTTGTAATTTCGGTACTGGCGAATTTTTCGGAAAAGCCGGGACTTCGACACCTGTAATTACCAGAAGTAAAAACAGATAACTGAGGTGAAATATTGTAATTGAGAAAAACTTCTGCGCTGGGGAAAATATCGAATGTTTTTACCGGTTTAGGGTGGTTAATATAAGAATAGGTTACTCCGTTACTAGAGTCCGCCTCAAATCTAAGCATTCCCTTAACATTGCCCGTAAACTTTTGAGAAAAGTCCCAGGCGATTTCCATGCCTGCCCGTGTAGTTATTCTTCTTGCATATGGAATCGCCCTCTGCTGATTCCAAAGATCTTTTTCATGATATGAATTAAATTCTGCTGCTGCAAATGCTTTCAAGTTCCAGTACTCTGTAAAGGTATGAATCAACATGCCAGATAATTCTCCATAAGGAAACGATGATTCCCTTTTTCTGGCGTTACCCACAGAAAATGGAGCTTTACGCTGCAGAAGTCGTTTCTGAGCTCTTCCCGAAACTCCCAGAATTAAATCAGTATTCTGACCTGCAATAAATTGACACTTCAGCAGACCGTCAACACTGTTTTTTCTGGAAAAGCCATCATTACTATCAGGAGTTGCGATCCAGAAGATACCATTTTCTGAATGGTTTATAGAAAGATGAGAGGTGATTTTTACACGGTTGCCAGGTAATTTTAAAGAAAATCCATATTGTCCAAAAGCTGCGGTAAAATACTGATTGTCGATCCTTTTTTCGACCTCATCACCGGAGCAGTACGCCGTAGGATCCCAGTCATAGGGGAAATCGTTGTTGCTGTGTGAGTAATCGATAGAGAACCAATGATCTACACCAGATATTCTTCTACTGAGCAAGCTCCCGACTTTCCTGTATCCAAAACTTCCCATTTCTCCAGATGCATTGGTAATGGTGGAGCCTTTATTCGGTTTACTCCACAATTCAATTATTGCCCCTGCATTGGAGCCTACTAGCTCAAGAGGAGCAGATGATTTATGAATTGTAATTTCCTGAAGAGATCCCAGAGGAATCTTCCCTATATCAACAGCACCACCGCTGGCAGAGTTTAGCGGGATTCCATCCAGAAAGATTTGAACCTGATTTGAAGAGCTGCCCCTGATCTGTACTGATGAATAAGCCCCCAGCCCTCCGGTCCTATGCACAGTAACACCGGATACAGTTCCCAACAAAGCTGCCAAATCCTGAAATTTACCGGTAAAATCTTCTGCCTTAAATTTTTTTGTAGAAGCAGAAGCAGCATCTGTTCGATAGCCGCTTACCACCATTTCATTGAGTTCAGAAATTGCGGAGACCTCAGCCGAGTCTGTCAACTCATGACTGTTTGCACCAACAATAGCAGATAGTGAAAGCGCTATTGCGATAAAAGAATGTGAATACAAGGAATATTCCTCCTCATAACCCCTCCTAGAGGATTAAAGAAGATTATAAGAGCTACAATCAGGTAGGTCTCCTGGCTTACCCGAACTGCCGGTCTTCCCATTCCGAACCACTATGGTTTACGGTAACAGTGACCTGGATTGACAGTTCCTGATTTTTTCCTCCCATCCGAACTAAACAGATGAGCAAAAAAACCAAGTATTGGGATTACAGTGGCAGGACCGCTCCGGATTTATCACCGGATTCCCTGGCACCTGTTGTATATGTCTGAATTTTCAGTTATCAAAATAAGGTTTGTGATCGGATGATGTCAAACAAATTGTTAAATACACCCTGAGAGCTGCTTTAAGATGAATGAGATTCTGCGAATCTTGCTTAGAGAGAAAGCAGTTGATAATTTGTCAGCCCGCGCTTACCTTTTCATTATCGTCGTTATTTTCCAACTGAGATAAATTCATAATGCGGGTATCTTCATATAATTTCAGATTTATTTGGCTTTTGTTACTCTGGAAAGGAGGTTTTTGAATAGTATTCTCGTCTTCAACAGAAGTTTTATTTTCTACCAGGTATTTTATTTTTGCACGAAGTGAATAATTTTCACTGGTAACGATATCGTACTCTCTTTGCAACTCACGAAGCTTTTTTCTGAGCTCTTCAATTTCGGAGTTATTAGAGCTGTTCCCAAGATTAACCTGGTCCATTAATTTCTGCTGATTAGCTATGGATTCATTAACCGATATAATAGCTTTTTCCAGCTCTTCCAGACGTTTTTCAGAAGTTATGGGAAGTTGTTGAGCCGAGTTATGCATACCTGTATTAAAACGAGCGACTTCTCTGGATAGATCTTTATAGGGATTTTCCTGATCCTTGGTGGCATTATAAATCAATAAAAAGATAAAAAAGGAAAAAGCGACTATTGGAATTATCCATAGCAGTTCAATAGACATACTGTTTAACCCCTTAATAAATACCCTCTCAACAAACTGAATGCTTTCAAGTCTCAAAAGAGTAATCTATTTTAAACTTGAATCGGGAAAATGATTATCCTTGCGAATAAAATAATTATACATTACTGAAGGAAAGTTTTCTCCTCTCAGGTGTCTTATAATATACCTTCAGGGCAATCCTTCAGCAATTTTAGCAATCTGAATTGGTTAAATTCATTGAAAAGGAGCAAAATAATGGCTGAATTACCCATAATGTCTGTTTCGGGCATCCGGGGAATAGTTGGAAAAACTATAGATCCTTTGTTTGTCTCGAACATCGCCTACATTCAGACAAAATTGGCCGGTGGCGGAAATGTTGTGGTTGGTCGGGACACCAGAGCCAGCGGAAAAGTGATGTCAGAAGCCATTTTTAAAGGAATACGTGCTGCAGGAGGAACCCCCATTGATCTGGGTATCGCACCTACTCCTACTACCTGTGTTTGTGTTTCTGCATTGAATGCATCCTCAGGCATTATTATTACTGCTAGCCATAACCCCGGACAATACAATGGGTACAAAATGGTCCACCAAAGCGGGCGGCTTTACGGGGCTAGTGAGTGTCAAACCGTTTACGATGCCTTTCACCGCGGTGAATATCTTTCATCGGATGATTATGACAAATTCCCAGCAATTGCAGAAAACAACATTGATGGTGCTTCTATACATATTGAAAAAATATTAAAAAACATCAATGTAAAACTTATCCAGTCAGCCTCTCTGCAAATCGCCATCGATTCTATTAATGGGGCTGCCGGTGCAGTCTTCCCACAGCTTCTGGAAAAATTATCGGTCAAATGGGTAGGAGTTAATAATAAGCTGGATGGTGATTTTGTGCACAACCCCGAACCCCGCCCTGAACATCTGCAGGGTCTCTCAGATCTGTTAAAGAAAACCCCAGACCTTTGGGGTGGGTTTGTCTTCGACCCGGACGCAGACCGCTTAGCCACAATGGGAGAAAATGGACAGGAGATATCTGAAGAATTCACTCTGGCCCTGGCCTTAGATAACCTATTGAACAGAAAAAAATCTCCGGTAACCACTAATCTTTCCACATCGATGCTTATCGATGATGTTGGCGGAAAGTATGGAGTAAATGTGATCCGTTCAAAAATCGGCGAGGCGAATGTGGTGGAAGAGATGGAAAAACATAATTGTTTATATGGCGGAGAGGGTAATGGAGGAGTTATTTTTCCAGAAATTTCTTCTGCTCGCGATGGTCTGTGTGCAATGGCTTTGATTCTGGAATTAATGGCATCCAGGAGAAAAAAGCTTTCAGAGCTGGTTTCGGAATGGCCACAGTATTCTATTGTTAAAGAAAAGCTCCCCTGTGAAGGCAGGGACCCAAGTGTGGTGCTAAAAAAAGTAGATGAACTGTTTCCTTCGGAGCAGAAAAACCGGCTGGATGGTCTTAAAATTATCAGAGATTATGGATGGGTGCACCTTAGAGCCTCCAATACCGAGCCGATTATCCGCTGTTATGCCGAAGCACGCAGCTCTCAACAAGCAAAACAACTCGCTGAGATGGTGTTGAGCGCAGCACGGAGTGTCAGATAATATATTATTGCTATATTGTGTCCAGTTGTTAATTAATGTAACTTTGCACAACTGCATAGCTCACCCTGGTAGCGAAAGGACTATATAATGGGAAAAATTCTATGGTGTTGGATTATTCTGGTGACCGTCTCTATTATCAATGCTGATATCCTGAAAGGCTCTGCTTCCATTCAGCTCTCAGGACCTGCAACCAAGGCACAATCCCAAGAGGTACGCACTTTAGCCAAAAACAAACTGAAACATGAAACGTTTGTTTGGCTCACAGAAACCAAAGGCGCATCTATCGATACACTGAACGCGCTTCACAACTTTCACCTGGACAATTTTATTGACACTTGTCTCAGGTTCTGCAGTGAAGAGAATGACTTCAGAGGCAAGCTGCTCACAACCAACCTGGTAATGACCTACGAAAAGGCAGATTCGGCAGTCATGGCTTTCAACGATGCTGCTCGCAATGCTGCCAGAGAATGTTGGTTTTTGTTAAAAACAGCTCTTCAGGAAGATAATTTCCAGCAGATCTATTCTGAAGGAATACGTGCGCTTTCTTTCGCCACTGCACACATCGGCCCCCCACTGGCCAGTCCGGATGATCCAGCCAAATTACTGAGCGATGAAATCCGGCTTATTCTGCAGGATTTTTTTGATGATATGAAGGTCTCCTCCAGCAACATGATTCTTCAGGGCAAAACCGGTCAGCCAGTCATAGATCCTCCAATGGTAACTGTACTTATCGACAGCATTCCTCTAAATGATATTGCCTTCACCGGTTTGCTGCAAAATGGCAAAGCCCTCTTCACCGAAAAAACTGATGCAGAGGGAAAAATCGCCTTTCAAAACACCAAGATTCCCTTTGTTCAAAACGGCACTCTTTTCTATGTCAGTCCCGATCTTGGCAAAATCATTTATTCCCCTGGCTTTATCAGCGCAAAACAATTTGGCATTCTCCTTAGAAAAAGTCAGGATCAGAATTTTATATTTAAAATTTCCCGTCCTCTTTATACTCTGAACTTCAAAACGACATCTGTCAGCCATATCACCATTCCACCCGATTTTGCCAATGCATCTTATATAAAAACCTACCTAAAGGATTCCTGCTATATGCAGGAAACAACAGGTGGGACACCTTCAGATCTTATTATCAGTCTGCATTCCCAGGTGTTTAAATATGACTATGATGAAACCGAAGAGACAAGTCTGAAAGTATCCTGTCAAATCACAGTCAAAGGGCTTTCAATCGATCCCCCCAGATCAAAACAGGAAATCATAGAGTATGAAAAACGTTATGAACAGAATATAGACATTCCATACGGTCTGTTTTTCTGGGAAGCTAATGTCAAGATCAGGGAAGCATTGAAATCAACAATAGAAACCTTATAGACCTACACCTCAGGGTTTGTCCTTACAACCTGCGACATCCACACTAGGGGGACTGGAAAGATAAAGAGAGCGAGCAATGCTTCTGAGATACAGTTGTGCATTGCGTGCCTTCTGTAATGTCCCTTCGATATCTTTTCCATGAGCTCCTGAGAGCTCCAGAATTATCCCTCCACGGAAATTGGTTTCTGAGAGTTCATAAAGCAGCCTGTACCAATCAATAACCCCGGCTCCAGGCGGCAGATGATCATCTGAAGTACCATAGTTGTCATTGGCATGGATCACCTGAAGATGTCCAGAAAGCTTGTAGAGGATCTGATAAATATCACCTGACAAAATAGCATGCCCGGTATCCAGACAGGTGGTTATGTAAAGGCTGTCCATTGCACCAATGATCCACAGCATATCCGAGCTGCTTCCAAAAGGAAGATGAGGAAGCATGTTTTCAAGAACCAGACCTACTCTTAGCTGTCTGCATTTATTAGCGACTACATTGAGCACCTCTGCAGCATTTCTCAACCGCTGCATTCTTTCTTCCACCGAAAAACTCAAGGTCTTGTCCGGACCTGGATGTATCACGAAATGACGAACTTCCATCGTAGCCGCCGCTTCTGCGGCTATAAGTAGTTGCTCAAGAGAATATTTGCGGTGTTGATCATCTAGAGATGATATGTCCACATCGATAAATGGCGCATGAAAGGAATACGCTTCCAACCCCAGATCTTTAAGAAGCCTGGATACCTGAGCAACAGTACTAAGGTCATGGAAATTCAGATGCCCCGGTGAAGAGCAGATTTCCACCATGCTGAATCCTCCATTACGGATTGGCTCCAGACAATCAAAAATGTCCATCTGATAAAAACAGCCTGTTGAAAGGCCTACCGGCCAGTCGCTCATGACTTATCCTCTTCTGCAAAGAATGTTTAAATTCCTTAAGATCGCATCCGGATTGCTCATCGAAACAATAATGTATCTGTTTAGCAGCCCGGCAATCGAAAGTATCAAGATTGTCACGGCCCGTCTTAATCAGACCGGAAAAGACTCGGGTATAGAAATCAGCCCTTGTTGCAGCATCATAAAAATACCACTCTCTTCCCCATCCATAATCACGCTCAAATTTCGATCTTATCAGCCCAGCAATATGTCTGGGATGCCATCCCAGAGAAAGCATCACCCTTACCACCTGTCTTATTCCGGCTGGCTTTAAGAGAAGATCATTTGGAAACTGTAAAATATATTGAACACATGGTGGAACAATCTCCAGAGGCATAGTATCGTATGTGTCAGGCCAGAGCTGCGCAGGATGATGTTCTTCGGAATAATACCAGTCGTGAAATTGAGCGATTTGAGACTTCTCATATAACCGTATAAGATCAAGCATCTGGATGGACTGATCAGGGATCTGCACCGAAGCCCTGGTGGATAAAAGCGCAGCCCTGTTAAGATCACGCATTACACTTATTCCCTCACTGATATCCATCTCAAAAAGAGGAATCGCCACCATCGGGGGAATCCTTGCCCGCAGCTCATCAGGCAAAACCCCCAGTTTCTGCCATGGTTTCAGATAAATGCTGAAAGGGATTCTTATAAGCCGGGTATTAAGCAGATCACCATATTCTGTGATATCAATAGACACCATCTCTCTTCCCCTGGATTGCGGAGGGACCTCCACTGCGGAGAGTTCCACTGGAATCAAGCTGTCATGCTGAGCCAGATCTTTTACCAGCATTGCCACAAACTCCATCACCAATGCAAGTCCCGAATACGCTGATCCCAGATCATAATCTATGGTTTTGTTGACAGGAGCCAGAAGCTCTGCGTACTTCTTTTCCAGATGCTGCGGCAGACGACCAATCTGGATGAGTTTTCCAAAAGCAGTGGAATCGCGACTTATACTCCAGGTGAAATGATGCCCTCTGCCACTGAGAACATGTAAAGGAGAGATTCCCTGCCCCAGAAGAACCTTCTGAATAGCCAGTTCTGCAGGTCGCTGTAAAAGAAAACTTCTCTCAGGGTCCAGGTAAGGTTCTGCCAGAAAGTCAAAGTTTACATACTCTAGATCCAGATGAGAGATGAGCCATTTTTTATCCCACAATGACCTGCTTACATCAATACCTTGGGACAGGAAATAATCAAGCTCCTGAGGGAACTTGAAGTCCCATCCTGCTTCACTATCCGTATCACATTGAGTAAGGAACATGCACGAGGCGGAATCCAGTGTCTTACCCCCTAAAAACTCAATCATCCGGGCTCGTACATGTTCGTTTTTGTAATATGAAAGCACATCCATGATTTCTCTTACTCGGTAACGTAGTGTCCTTTGGCGATTACAAACTGGATAAACGGACCGTTAAATAGTGGCGCAGGACCGTCTCTGTAAGAAACGCCATTACGATACCAGGTACTCTGTCTTGTGGGGTCTACATATATCCCCCCCCGGATTCCTATTGACATTAGCTCACGTTTTTGAAGATGCACGGTACGCATTATGGAACAACCATACACTGTTGTCAGAGTAGGAAGCCAGTACTCCTTTGCATCTCCTGGTGAATTCTGTTCAAACTTGAGATTGTCCGGGTGATAGGAGAACCGGTATAGCGCACCTCCCAGTCCAAAGAAAGGATAAACTTTCCATCGACTTCCCTCCATAGGCAGATTCACTCCCATGGTGAAATTACAGTTACCTCCCAGCAATGTCGCCTTACGATCATCGCTACGCTGACTACGGAAAATCATCCCCCCAATCCCGCTTTCCAGAACCAGATGCTGTATAAAGATCTGAGAACCCAACTGAAAAGCAAACGGACGATCCGGAAAAGATGAAAAACCCAGCTTCTGCATGGTCTTGTTCAAATGACTTATGTCAAGATCTGCAGTTCCCAATGACAGATAGGAATACTTCTCAATATCAGTAGTCCAACACTGATATTGCGCATTAATAACAGAACCGCAAGAAATTACAAGGAGAAACATCGCTGCTCTAGATAACTGCGATTTCCACATACCACCTCCTTTTTTGTTTGATTGGCTCTCCCTGCCTTTGACATCAGAACAAATAACATGCCAGAGAAGATCCCAGAACCATTCACTTTCTCAACCATTCTCAAAAAGGGAAAGCCCCCCAGCCCTCCCCTTATTACTCTAACCGGTTTATGCCTCTTTGAGTGATGGCATAAGAATTGATAAAAACCCATAAAAAGATCCTTAAATTCCTTTCAACCCAGAGTTTTAATTAAACCATGGATTACTCAACCGAAATTTCTAAAAAAGCTCTCTCTCTGGCCAAACTTGTGCTAAGAATGACGACCCGAGCCGGCTCCGGACATCCATCCACAAGCCTCTCCCTGGTACACATAATCACCACGCTAATGTACAATGTTATGCATTACGATCCTCAAAACCCCTGGAACATTGCAAATGACCGGTTGGTTCTCAGTGAGGGACATGCTGTACCCATAATCTATGCCGCTTATGCAGATCTTCAGGGCGTTTACGGTAACTCCCCCTCCAATCGCCATATTTTAACTATCGATGATCTGGACACTCTCCGCCAGATTAACTCTCCTTTGGATGGTCATCCAAACCCTTCATCCGGTTTTCCTTTTTTCGACTGCGCAACCGGCTCTCTTGGCCAGGGCTTAAGCTGCGCAGCAGGACTGGCGCTGGCTGCTAAAAAGCAGAATATCCCTAAAAGAATCTACTGTGTCATTGGCGATGGAGAATCCAGAGAGGGGCAGATCTGGGAAGCATGCGATTTTATCCTCGATTATAACCTGCATACTGTAATTCCTATCTTTAATTGTAACGGGCTGGGACAAACCGGTCCTGTGTCCAATCAGCAATCAATAAATAAGCTTACAGAAAAATTAAATGCCTTCGGTTTTACAACCCTTAATACAGATGGGCATAGTCCCGAGGAAATTCAAAAATGTCTTAAGACCGCCTGCAAAGCCCATCACCCGCACGCCATCATAGCAAAAACCACCAAAGGATGGGGTGTGCCAACACTGCAGCACGAAACCCAGCATGGAAAGCCTTTAAAAGAAAACATGCTTCAGGAATGTCTGCAGCAACTTGAATCTTCACAACCAGCGATTTCGGTCACTCAAGACCATCATATTCACCCTCCAAAACCAGAGAAAATAAGCACTGATCCTGTAAAAATGGCACGGCTTCAAAATCCCGACTTTCCGACTCTTCTAAAAAATTCCCCCTATCTCGAAGTTTACAACCGTGGTCTCATGTCAACCCGCAGAGCCTATGGTCTGGCCCTCAAAGACCTGGCAACTATCGACCACAGAATCATCGCACTTGATGCAGATGTAAGTAATTCAACCTTCTCACAGTATATGGCTGAAGCTTTCCCTGAAAGATTTATTGAATGCGGTATCGCTGAACAAAATATGATATCTCTGGCATGCGGTTTGTCCGCAGGAGGCTACATTCCATTTGTGTCAAGCTTTGCGAAGTTTCTGGTCCGCGGCTACGATCAGCTTGAACTGGCCACAATCTCTAAAGCCAACATAAAGCTTTGCGGATCCCATTCAGGAGCCAATATTGCCGCTGATGGCCCCAGTCAGATGGGGTTGACTGATCTGGGATACATGCGCACACTCTCTACAGCAAATACTGACACCGATGATCCATTAGTCACTATTTTTAACCCCTGCTGTGCGGTTGCAGCATACAAATGTGTGGGCCTGATGGCAGAGCTTCCAGGCATCTGCTATCTTCGTACAATCCGTATGGATCTTCCTATAGTCTATTCTCCAGAAGAAACATTTGAACCTGGTGGAATAAAAACTCTCAAAGAGGGAACCGATATAGCAATAATGGCCAGCGGTTATATGGTTCATCCGTGCAAGAAGGTTATCGAGGATCTGGCGGAGGCAGGAATCTCGGCCAGCCTTTATGATTGTTACTCCATTCCGGTTAACGAAACGGCTGTTAAAGAAGCTGCTCTTAGAAATCAGGGCAAAATTGTGACAGTGGAGGATAATTATGGCAATGGACTGGGAAGTGAGATTTCATCGGTGGTAAATCAGGATCCATCGATAGATGTGGTAGTCAAACAGCTCCATGTGAAAAGAATCCCCAAGTCCGGTATTTCCGCAGAAGACGTATTTGATTTTGCCGGTATAGGGATCTGAAAGTCAGTAGGGTCGCTTTTTTCCCTTTTTTTTTTCCGATTCCTGTTAGTTTTCCAACCTCTTTTTCATTCGCAGGACAGGAAATAAAAATTACGCTAAAATCTAACCTAATTAAAGTATACCACTTTGCTTGATGCGATCTGCTTCTCCGTGAATCCTGAGACTTTCAAAAGCTTAGTCATATTACCCACTGGATATCTCAGCCTACTCGAAACCCCAGTCTTCTCAAGACGGCTTTGTACATCTCATCGTCACAATTATCGGTGGCTTTGCACCAGATACAATGCTTCCAATGCAGTTCATCCGGGATGGTCTGCTGATAAGATTCTGAGATTTCAGAATATCTGCGAAAGTAACAATGTGAAGGCAGTTGTTACCGGGCATTTCCACAGAAATGGTTTTTCTATGATTGGAACCAAACCGCTTTTTATAGCTCCACCGATTAGCAAAGCCTTTGGCAGACAGCCATCATTCAGGGTATATCGTTATGAAAATGGCAAAATAAACTACACTTCAGTTTATTTTTGAATTTTTGAATTTTATTGCCCAGTCACTGGGACCTGGATAATTCAGTGGTATAGTCACCGTACTTACCTGAATATTGGGTTTGCACTTTATTCTACAGACCTCGAACCTGGCGTTTGATTCAACCCCCATTTCCCCTGGAAATCATCAATTCCTTTAAAAACCGGGCGGTATGATTTTTTCCCCTCTGCCCTGCGATCTGCTCCGGTGTCCCCTGAGCCACTATCATACCTCCTTTATCTCCTCCCTCCGGTCCCATGTCGATTACCCAGTCGGCCTCGGCGATCATATCGAGGTTATGTTCGATAATCACTACCGAATTTCCGGCATCCACAAGCCTGTGCAGAACCTGTATCAGTTTGTCAACATCAGCCATGTGAAGTCCCACTGTTGGTTCATCAAGAATGTACAATGTATGAGCGATTGTTTTCCTGCGTGCTCTGGTCTGTACTTTGGCCTTCCCCAGCTCTGTGATAAGTTTTATTCTCTGTGCCTCACCCCCGCTGAGAGTGGGACTCTGCTGGCCCAGGGTCAGGTATCCCAGTCCAGTCTCCTGAAGCAATTTAAGATCATGGTGGATAGAATGATGAGCAGCAAAGAACTCTACCGCCTCATCGATGTTCATGTTTAGAACCTCTGCGACTGATTTGTCTTTGAACTTAACGTCAAGTGTTTCTGGTGTAAACCTTTGCCCTTCACATGTCTCGCATGGAACAACCACATCAGGAAGAAAACTCATCTCTATTTTTTTCATCCCCTGACCATCACATGACGGGCATCGCCCCTTGTCAGTATTAAATGAAAAACGGCTTGCAGTATACCCCCGCATCATGGCTTCAGGAGTCTTTGCAAATATTTTCCGTATCTCATCCATAAACCCCACATAAGTTGCAGGACAGGATCTTGGCGTCTTGCCGATGGGACTCTGGTCTACCTCCAGGACTCTGCCGACCTGCTCCCATCCGGTTATTTTTTTACACCCATAATACGGTCCTTCTTTTCTATCTGAGAGCCGTTCTTTAAGATTTTTATATAAAAGATCTCTGATCAGAGTACTTTTCCCACTTCCGCTTACCCCGGTGACACACACAAAAGCCCCCATAGGAACTGATACATCAATGGATTTGAGGTTGTGTAATGTTGCACCACTTATATGTACCGATCGGGTACTGTTAATTAATCTGCGGGTACGGTTATGAGTAAGTGGCTTTTTAAGATAGTGTCCGGTAAGAGACTCCCTGCTTTTAATAATATCCTTAATCGTACCCTGAGCGATCAGTTTACCTCCGGTCTTTCCACCTCCTGGTCCCAGATCGATCAGGTGTTGAGCCCTTCGCATAGTCTCCTCATCGTGCTCTACGACTACCACGGTATTTCCTTTATCCTTGAGTTTAAACAAAGTATCCAGAAGCTGAAGATTATCTCGGGCGTGAAGGCCTATAGTTGGCTCATCAAGAATGTAACAGACACCTCTGAGGTTTGTCCCTAACTGAGCTGCCAGTCTTATTCTCTGTGCTTCACCGCCGCTCAGAGTTGGTGCAGCTCTATCAAGAGTCAAATAATCCAGACCGACATGCTGAAGAAACTGCAGTCTGGAGAGCAGTTCGGAAATTATGCTGCTGGCAATCAGAGAATCTCTGCCCTTTAACTTGAAAGAACGAAACGTTGTGTGGGCATCCTTAACCGACAAAGCAGTATATTCGTCTATCGATTTTCTTTTAAGAAAGATCGACATTGCTTCTTTATTGAGCCGTTTTCCATTGCATACCTTGCAGGTGTGTTCATTGCCACCCCACCACTCGTTCCAAATTATTTCCTCACCCGTTTGGCTCTCATCAAAACCGCTCATCTCCAGTCCGGTTCCAAAACAGTTTGGGCACCACCCGTGTTTAGTGTTAAATGAAAAGAGTCGCGGATCAGGTTCACCAAAACTTCTTTTGCACCCCGGACAACTTCTTGATGTGGAAACGATTCGTGAAGAAATTCTGCCCCGTTTTTTTGTTTCGATGTAAGCGTTTTCTTTACCGAAATAGAATGCTTTTTCCAGCATTTCCCGTATCTTTTTCTCGTTCTCCGGGTTAACAACAATATCACCCATGACAACTTCTATACAATGTTCCTTATATCTGTCCATTTTTGGAAACTGATCAACAAAATGTATCTCTCCATCAGTTCTTAACTTATAATATCCCTGTGAATAAGCCCACTGGGCCAGATCAAAATAAGAGCCTTTCCGGTTAATAATAAGGGGTGCAAAGACCGATATCGTTTCTCCCTGATACCGTTTCATAGTATCAGCAATTACTTCATCAGTGCTCTGTGAAGTAATCGGAAGATTGCAGTCGGGGCAATGCTGAACTCCCAGTTTTACAAACAGCAGTCTGAGAAAATGATATATTTCTGTGACGGTAGCCACTGTACTTTTTCTTCCGCCTCTGCTTGTACGCTGTTCGATGGCAATGGTAGGCGGGATTCCCAGAACCGCATCCACATCCGGTTTTGAAGCGGGCTGAATGAATTGTCTTGCATAGGCATTGAGAGATTCAAGGTACCGACGCTGCCCTTCGGCAAATAGTATGTCAAATGCCACTGTGCTTTTACCGCTTCCGCTGACCCCGGTAATCACAGTAAACTGGTTTCTTGGAATTGTAAGGCTGATATCCTTTAGGTTATGCTCTCTGGCTTTTCTTATGGTTATTTCATCCTTCAATTTAACCACAGACTGATCTTTTGGTGAAATTGAATCGGAAGCCTTGAGCTGCGGTGTTTTTTTCCTGGTTCCCCTGTACTTTAACAGAGCCTTTCCGGTGTGGCTTTTTTTACATTTTACTATTCTGTCGGGTGTACCGGTAAATACTACATTTCCCCCTAGCGCACCCCCTTCAGGCCCCAGATCTATTAACCAGTCCGATCCATCAATTACATCAAGGTTATGTTCTATCACCACCACCGAATGCCCTTCCTTCAGAAGTTTTCTGAAAGCATTCATCAGTACTTCGATATCCTGGAAATGCAGTCCGGTAGTCGGTTCATCAAAAAGGAAGAGTTTTCCTTTACTCATGCTATAGAATCCTTCTGCAATGTGCCCGGCAAGCTTTAGCCGCTGAGCTTCACCACCACTAAGGGTAGGTAAAGGCTGACCCAGTCTCAGATAGGAAAGTCCCACATCTATAAGCGGTGTCAGGCGGCTTTTCAGCCAATTAGGTCCTGCAAAGAAATCACAGGCATCATCAACGGTCAATTCCAACACTTCACTGATTGAGAGCTCAGTACCTTTAAATCTCTTCGATAACTCCTGTGCACCAATTTTCACTTCCAGAATTTCCGAACGATACCTTTTGCCATCACACTCCGGGCATCTGATATAAACATCACTGAGAAACTGCATCTCGACATGCTCAAAGCCGCTTCCATTGCAGAGAGGACACCGCCCTGTTCCTGAATTAAAGCTGAAATCACCGACAGTATATCCTCTGCTTTTAGCAAGTGGAACTTTGCTGAAAAGCGACCGGATCTCATCGAAAGCCCCGACATAAGAAACCGGATTGGATCTGGTTGTTTTTCCAATTGGAGCCTGATCAACCATGATCACATCTGCAAAAGCCTCATGATTTTCGATAGAGCCACATTTACCCGGAATGTCAACCGGTTTTCCTTTTATTTTTTTTAATCCATAATAACAGACCTGCTGCATGAGGGTGGATTTACCTGATCCGCTTACACCGGTAATACACACCAGACGACCCAGAGGTATTGAGACATCGATATTCTTGAGATTATTCTCTGCAGCGCCTTTAATAACAAGAGGCTTGCTTTGAAACTTTGGTTCCGAAGAGATGTTCTCTATTTTTCGCTCTCCACTCAAATAAGAAGCAGTTTTTGACTCCTTTGAGAGGAAGAGATCTTTGAGAGTACCAAAAAATATGGCTTTGCCTCCCAGCTCACCTGGCCCGGGCCCCATATCCAGCACATAATCTGCGGCTCTTATCACCTCCGGATCATGTTCAACTACAATAATGGTATTACCGGCATCTCTAAGGTGATGCAACACATTCACAAGACGACTGATATCACGGGAATGAAGTCCTATGCTGGGTTCATCCAGAATAAATAGTGTATTTACCAGTGAAGTCCCCAGGGCTGTGGTGAGGTTTATTCTCTGAACTTCTCCCCCACTCAGGGTTCTGGATTGCCGGTCAAGTGTAAGGTACCCCAGGCCAACCTCTGTGAGATATTTCAGACGAGTGCGAATCTGCTGAAGCACCATCTCCGCTGCCTCATCAAAAGGTGCAGGAAGTCTGAGATTCTGGAAAAACTCCAGTGAATCCTGTATCGGAAGTAACATGACATCATGAATTGTCAAACCTTTTCCATCACCAAGTCTCCACTGCAAAGCTTCTGCTTTAAGCCTGGCACCATTGCAGGCGGGACATACATGATAAGCACGATATCTGGACAAAAGCACCCGTATGTGCATCTTATAGCTCTTGGTCTCCAGCCACTTAAAAAAGCGGCGTATCCCATACCATTTTCCCTCGTCATACTCTCCCTCACCCTCAAGCACCCATTCTTTATGAGCCTCTGAAAGATCCTTAAAGGGGGTGTCGACCGGGACCCGTTTTTTTCGTGCAAATTCCATCAGTTCATCTTGACATTCCTTGAAGCTTTTGGTTTGCCAGGGCTTTACAGCACCATCTTTGAGGGATTTATTCCAGTCCGGAATGACCAGATCATAATCAACAGCTATGACTCTTCCAAAACCTTTGCAGCTCTCGCAGGCTCCAACAGGTGTGTTAAACGAGAAAAGAGCCGCAGAAGGCTCTTTGTACTGAATATCACACTCTGCGCAGTGAAGACCACTGGAGAATGCATACCTTTTCCCTTTACCTCCAGTACCTACAGGATAGATAGATACTTTTCCGTTTCCATACCTGAGAGCCGCCTCCAGGTCTTCCACCAGTCTGTCTTTGTTGCTGATTACAACTTTAAGCCGATCCTGAATCATCTCCACAGAGTTATTCTTTTCAGCATGGATTCTGGTGTATCCCTGGCTTGAAAGCAGATCCAGAACCTCTTGCTTTGTAAAATTCTGAGGGATATGAACGGTAAAGGTAACCAGAATTTCTTTTTCTTCAAAAAGAGTAAACGCTTCTTTGCAGATAGAATTGGGATCATCGGTTTTTACCTTTTCACCACAGTTGTGGCAGACAAGAAAAGATGCTCTGGAATAGAGCAGTTTCAGATGATCATTGATTTCGGTCATAGTCCCTACTGTAGAGCGGGACGTGCGTACAGGATTAGTCTGGTCGATGGCAATAGCCGGAGGAATTCCCTCAATTCTCTCTACGTTGGGTTTATCCATACGATCCAGAAACTGGCGGGCATAGGAGGAGAAAGTCTCCACATATCGTCGCTGTCCCTCTGCATATATAGTATCAAAGGCCAGCGATGATTTTCCAGAGCCGCTCACCCCGGTAATAACAGTCATCTTCCTTAGTGGGATCTTTAAATTGAGATTCTTGAGGTTATTCTGCTTTGCACCTTCAATAACGATATATTCTTGATTCATATATTTCCTGGGATTTGCTTTTTTTAGGGAATTTATCGCTTATTCGAATTGAGTAAGAGAAACGTGAAAAATAGGTTTTTTTCAGAAGCTTTACCTCGATTTCGTTAATAAAAAGGAGATATTATTCAAAAAGGCGGCTCCTTGCAGTATTCTGTTTGAAAATATGATTCACCTAACTGTCCTCTCTCTCCTTCCCATCAGACTTGCCTTGATTTTTTTCTTAGTTTGAAATTACAGAAGCACAGTTCTGATTTACAGAAGCTCATCTGGTAATTTCATAATACAGTGAGGTAACTTTCTACCAGACAAGAGACCATAGGTCAAGCAACAGCGCGCTTTCTCTGTGGCTAACGGACTTGTAGCCATCAACTATTCTTCCCCATGCCGGGCGCACCACAAAAAAGGACACCCCTCAAGGAGTGCCCCTCTCAATTCAATTTAAAAAGACAGTAGCTCTACAAGAGTGCTTTAATTAGCTTTCTTATAAAGTGGCTCTCCAGCATTTCTGCCAGAATCCTGATAAACTACAAGAGTAGCACTCTTATTACCATCAGTTGCTTGAACGAGGACTCGTGCAACATTCTTTGCACTGGTTATTACGATGAAATGGTCACCAGCTTTTAACTGATACAACCCGCTGCCATCCCTCACGCTTCTTCCCTGAGCGTAAACCCGAATGTTTCCATAACTACTAAAAACAGTAGCTGTGTCTTTAAAGCTTTTAGTATAGATATCTTTTATCTGATCTTTTGAGAAGATTTGAGTCTCGTCTGATTTAAAAATAACCGCTCCACCAATAGGTGTAATACACAGGTTTCCAGGAGCAGATATAAGCTCTTCTACGATCATATCACATCCTGAATTGGTAGCATATTTCACTGCACCTTCTGCACGAATACCTTCTTCAACATCTTTTACTTCCGGTACTCCATCAACATCAATTCCATCGCTTGTGGAATTGACAGTGAAACGAGAGACCGAAGCTGAAGACATATCACGACCAAACACAAACGCAGGCACAGCCTGGGAAGGCTTACCGGATTTGTTATAAGAAGCGATCCAGAATGTTTGAATTCCATCTCTGGATATTGGGACGGTAAAGGATTTGCTGCCAGTCCAGTGCTTTACATCGGGAACCGAAAATGAATCGATGACAGTAACATTTCCACCGTTAACGTCTAAACGATAAAATCCACGGAACTTCTCATCTTCAACGAAACTTCCGGAAAAATGGATCTTTGCAGAATCCCCACCAGCCAATACTTCAACACTGTCAACTGTAGGTACCGATAGTTTCTCCAGGCTCACGGTATCACGTACAGTATCACCCACCCCCAGAACATCTGAGCAACCGGTTAAGGTTACAGTTGATGTTGTCATGAAAAAGAAAACAATTAAAAACGATACTAAAGACAAAATGTACTTCATAGTACCTCACCTCTGTGTTAGTGTGAAAAATAAAATTTGAGTAAATAATTAATACCCTGTTCGATAAACATATATTTTTTGATCTTAACTTTTCAATCAATTTTCTTTTATTTGAAAGAAGAGTAGACAATATACTTTTTTTCCTGCGGTTTCAAGGTGACATCTGCAAACTGTCTTTTATTTATCACTGCTCCCGATTTATCATGTGCAGCGACATCCAGAGTGTAAGTACCGGGTTTTACCGGAATTCTTACGATCTGAACAGTCTGCGGAATCAAAAAACAGCTTCTTATGTCTGCCCTTTCCATCTGATCAGTAAGCACATCGGTCCCAATGTTAAGAAGCAGATTAGCAAAAGGACTTTCTGTCTGAATACTGGCTTTTGCCCTCTGTGATGCAATAGTCCGCAATACTACCCTTATGGTGGTTCTGGTCACAGTAGCAGCTCTTGTGTCCTGAAGATATTTCTGGAGCTGCTTTTCCAGATCATTTATAACTATGCTTTTATATTCCATACCTGTGCCAGTGCAGCGCACCGAAAAGCTTTCAGTCTTTGACGGTGACACTTTCATTGCCGGAAGTGCAAACTTAATATGAAAAGTAGTACCAGAGCTGGTTTTTTCACCCTTTTCCCTTTCCTGCTGTGTTTCCGGTAAAGGAGGCGCCAGAGTACTGATAGTCTCCACTTTTCCATCAGGCGCAGTGTGATTTAATACCAGAAGTCCATCTTTTATATACGTTCCAGACCAAGTGTTTTCATCCAGAGATGGTCCTTTACCGCCGTATCCAATAATTATGATTTCTGAGTTGTTATTTCCCAACTCGGTGATATTGGATTCCGGAAGATCCGCTTTGATATTAAGTAATTCAATATCAGATGCTCTGTCGTTTAAGAGCAGTTGATAATAGGCATAATCTTTAATTCTCGATGGCAACTGAAGAGGACCGTTTTTAAATGCCTGAATAGATTTGAAGAGTGAAATTGCAGCATTGTCAAATTCTCCCGCCGCATCGTAGGCAATGGATGAGAAAAAATGAAACATCGGATCAGAGCTGTATTTAGTTTCCGCCTTATCCTTGCGATCCCATTCATCAAGTAACAATTGTACCCTGCGGGTCTCAACCAGTGCCTCATCAGTTTTACCCTGGACCAGGTAGTTTATAGCAATTATCTGATGCATCAAAACAATTTCGTAAGGTTTACTACGGTAAGGCCGGACCAAATCATTGACCATCACCGCTGCAGCCTCATTGGTCAATGAACGTGCAAACAATTCATGATGAATATCTGCAGATCTCTGCAGGTAAACCGTACTGGAATCATATAAACCAGCATAATGGAATAACACACCTAGATCCATATAGTAGAGAAAGCTGCTGGCTTTGCCATACATTTTGGGATTTTTCTTTATCTTTTCGATTGCCGTTAAATAATCTCCATTTCTTACCACATCTTCCAGCTTTTCCAATCGCAGAGCAGTACGCCCGGCGCAGGAGTAAAGACACAGCGAAACAGAAACAATTAATGGCAGGCAAAATCTTAGTCTCATAGAATTCCCAAGTTACTGTTATTTCGAATCAATTTGTTCAGGGCAACCAGAATCAGAATTTTACCTTTGCACGCTCCACAAATTTCTTTATTTTCTTTTCACCAATCCATACCTTGCGATTGCTTTCAATCTCTACCAGTTCCATATTTGTTTGATAGAACACAACCGCTGTGCCCCCCTCCTGATCAACGATAGTATTGATCGAACCGATCATCATAAGATCTGCACCACTTTCCTCTCCCATCGACTTTGCGGTAACAGCAGATGCATTCTCAGCCATATCCTCTTTTTCTTCACGAAGCTGCTCACGTTCGGTTTTGGTTGCCACAAAATCTACCTTCCCGGAATTGAGCAATGCGCGTTCTATATTTTTTACAAAGGTTTCAACGCTAATGTGTTCATGGCTCTTATTGACAATTTTACCAACTATGACTGTAGGACGCGTGTTTTCAGTCTCATATTTATATAACCATCGCTGCTGCAGACAGTCATTGATCATCTCTTCTGCCACCAGGCGGGAATCGGCATCATTCCATTTTCCGGTCAAATCGATGGTGGAATCACTTTGAACTCTACTTACTTTGGTAGTGCAGCCACCAATCAGTACTAGCCCAGTCAGAATCAGTATCTTTTTTGAAAGCGGTAACATCGTATAATCTCCTTTTTTAAATGATGATCATTTATTTCTTGCATGTGACGGCTGCTTGTTGTTTAAGCCAGATAGCAGCTCTTTTTTTAACATCATTGGCAGCCCCCTCAGGGGTTGAAAAATAATACTGCCGCCGCGATCTTCCAGCATACAAATCACCTTCTGATGAATTCGATACAAACCGTTTGGACTGTTTTAAGCTTTTCTCCATCACTTTCATCACCGGCTCCTGCCCCTTAATAGAGCTGGTTGTTACAACAACCAGAACCTTCTGATAGATCAGGTAATTAATCTCCACTGTTGCGTTGTAAGTTTTCACATGGTCGTTTCTGGATGGATCACCATTGATTTCCTTTAAAAAATGGCTCTCAGAAGAGATTTCCGGTACAAGATCCTCTGTCTGAGGAAGCGATACAATGCACTCCTCCAGGATTCTCTCTCCAACTTCCGATTTCCCATCGGCTGTTGATTGACCATGAATTATGGTTATATCCTTTTCAACCATCTGTTTCTGATCCTGTGCCAGAAGGCCGGTTGAAAAAGCTGCTACTATAATCAGGCAACTCAAAGTTCTATTCATAATTCAACTCCAGGTTGATCGTTAAAAATCGGCTTTTTTTTTTAGTTATAATGCAACTTTTTAATATTTCTGAATCTTCCGGAAAACAATATTCCGACCTCAAAACCCGCAGCATGATCCCTGCTATGGTTAGCTACAGCATAATAGGGAACGCGGAATCTTACCTGCACTCTATCGGTTACATCGAGCAGAAAACCGGCATGCAGTGTACCTGATGGCCCGATATTCTCACCTGTGGGTCCTTCTTTATCAAAGTACTGCACCCCTACCCCCAGACCTATAAACGGCCTGAAACCACTCCTGGTCATAAAAAAGTCAAACCCCACATTAGAAGCTAAATTAAGCCCCGGAGCAAACCAGTTCAAGTCAAAGAAAAGGCTAATGTGGTCCCGAAGATATACCGAATTTATAAAAGATACCGACAAAAACTGCTCAGATTCATCCTTAAGCTCCTCGTTGATCGCCAAAGCAGACCCCAGGGATAACCCACCGCTGTAAATCCTTAACGGGGTTTTAATAGCACTCCTTTCAGATGAATCCTGCGCCGATACCAGTCCACTAAAAACCATAACCAGAGTAACTGCGATAATATTAATCATAAATTCACCTCATCTTTTTCATTGTTTATGCTCAGCATTTATCGAGATCTCAACAAATAGACGCATAAAAAACCAAAAACCGCTCATTCTATTTAATAAGCTGCACATCTTTAAAACGACCAGAGAACAGAAACCGTATTCCGATGCCGATCCGATGAGTTGTACTTTTGTTAAACACAGCTTTATAGGGAACATACAATTGAACATTAAAACGATCACTAATATCTGCTGTAAAAGCTAATCTGGCCGACAGTAATGGGCTTACGGCATTATTAAATTTATTATACTTTTTTGAACCGTAAAATTCCAGCCCGGCATCTCCCCCCAGACTGATCTTACCCTTCTCAAGCCCAAACACATAATCGATCCCAGTTTGCACGCTAACAACTTTTCTGTTGATAAGTCCGCCAAGTTCCATGTTAAAATCGATATTCTGATTAACCTGGTAAAATCCACCCAGATTGAGCATCATGTCTCTTTTCCACACCTGCTCCTCCCCAGCCCTGTCCATCATAAGTCCGGTGCCAAACCCCAGGCTGAACCTAGAAAGCGGTCCTGTGATCTGCTCTCCCACCTCAAGCTCCGATGAGCTGAATCCTTTCAATCTGCTCTGAACCAGAGTAACAGGTTCGAAATCGGATTTCCGAATCTGCTTTTTCCTGTTCTTGCTTATTGCAAACTGACAGGTTCCCACATCCCTGCCCTGGGCATTAATAACGGTATATCTGCCTGGAGCCAGAGAGATAAACTGCTCAACTGTCTTATCCTTGTAAAAGTCAGCAAATACATCAAGGTAGTTTTCGCTGAGAACAAGGAACTTGCCAACACATGATTTCTCAATTAATATGCCTCCGCTTGCCTTTTCCAAATCGGTCAACAAAATATCACCCTGGCCCTGAATGGAAAAACGGTAAACTGGGTGCTGAATTTCTCCTGAAGCCAAAGCACTTGTTTCAACTGTTTTACGGTAAGCATACTGATATGCCTCATTGAGAGTGACTTTACGGTCTGCTGACAAATCAGCACTTCCGCGTAAACCATTTAACAAGTTAAAAGAAAAAATTGAACCCTTGAGGGCATCTGATTCCTGAGCCCGTTCATTTGCAGCAGAGGAGGCAATTATTACCTGCCCCTTTACCTGTGACTGATTCTGCAGATAGAAAGGATCAGCACGAGCCCCTCCCTTGAATGCAGTGATCACCCCACTTTGACAGGCATCAAATATTGCGATCCTTATTCTTGATGGGAAATTACTGATCTGTTTCTGCATCGCCTCAAAAGAGTAACGGCTTTTCCCCAATAGCATACTGGTCTCATCGGCATGACCCGAATAATAAAGCAGAAAAAGGCTGTTGGCTTCTGCTTTGTTTCGAGCCAGCTTTTCAGCGGTTTTTTTTAGCGCAGCATCAATCTGCAGACTGTCGGTTCCCAGAAGAGAGATGACATGGCCACGCTCAAACCCTCCAATATCAATTAACAGATCCGAGAAACGCTTTGCGTCATCTTCGGCATACCTCAGGGATTTATATTGTCTGCCCCCGTCGTTTTGCCCAATGATAACCGCATAGCGGTTTGCCAGAATTTCTACTGTAAACGCAAGCAGAAACAGCAGAGATAATATCCTTGTCATCCATTACTCCTTATGCAAAAGTAATGTAGAAACCTTTGAGACCGTTTTTAGCCTCTTTTTAATAATCACTTTTTCCAGCTCAGAAATGATTCGAACCTCTTCATACAATGCAGAGATCCAGGCCTGGACTATTTTGATTGACATCGGCTTATCAGAGAGCAGCATAATTATCAACTCAGCTCCCTCAGAATCATCCAGAATGATGCTTCCAGGAAATGTAAGTGTCGCCCCGGCAGGTGATTTCACACTGCAGTGATCTGAATGCTGCTGTGGATGGTAAAAAGAGATCTGCCCTTTGGAGTCGACACTCAGAAGAGCTGCAAACTGTTCCTTTGAAGAATTGTATTGGATCTGTATCTGGTCACCGGCCCGGTATGCCTTCGTTTTGTCGCCATCTTCTATAACCCCATCCCTCTGATAAAGGAAAGTTAATCCTGTTGTTCCCTTAAACCTTATTTCATCAGTGATTTGTGCTCTGTTTCCAAAAAAGAAAACCGGGACAGTTACGGCAACTATCAGCAATAAACCATATACTGGAAATAGTGCCGGCTTTGCCAGAGCATCAAAGAGCTTCTGAAACCAGGGTGATGGAGGTCTCTCTATTTTCAGATCAGAAAAAGGATGGTCTGCCAGAAATTCGTTTCTTTCCCTGCGCAGAGCCTGGAGATAATCATGACAGACCGGGCATTGCTGGAGGTGACTTTCCAGAGAAGAAGCATCTTCACCGGAAAGCTCATCGGTAAAATACAGCTCGATAGATAGTTTTAATGGCTCAGAATGTTTCATATTATGTCCCCCATGAGAATTCCCACCTGCGAGCAGTGACGTTTGAAATTGGTCAGGTGTCGTCGTATGGTCGATTCACCCATTCCGGTAATTTTTGCGATCTCCTGCTGCTTGTATCCATCGAAATAGGTGTAAACGATGACCTCCTGGATTTTGGGATCCCAGTTTTTAAGAAAATATCTGAAAATTTCATCCCTGACAGCCCTCTTTTCCTGAGGAAGCTGCACTTGCTCGGCAGAATGAATATTTTCATCAAAAGAGACATGCTTTTTCTTTCGCAGAATTGAGATACAGTGATTGGTGCTGGTGCTTAGAAGCCAGGAATAAATCGATTCTTTTTTAGTAATTTTTGGTAAAGCGTCTACCAGCTTCATAAAGACCTCCTGTGTAGCATCCCAGGCATCCTCTTCGGTTTTCAGAAATGATCTGCACCGCCTGTGAACCATGGATGCATACCGCTCATAAAGCGATCTGATTTCCTTGTGATTTTCTTTTGTTTTCATGCAATCCTGCTGAATAGACGTTTCCGGGTGAAAAATGCGCTCATTTTTTTTACATTTATTGTAACTTCCGCAGCTTTTTTATGCCGGTGGTTACGAATTCTCAAATAAATCCCACTAACTAAAAACTATCAAATTCTAAACAGAGATGTTATAAAGACAAACAAGCCCAAATTGAAATACTTTGTTAGCCTTAAAAAAATCTTATTCCTTTTTAGATTTTAGAATTTTGTAATTTTGAATTTGTTTAGGATTTAAGAATGCATTTCTAAGAACTCCACTTATTTCCTGAGCCCTGAGCTACTGAATTGGATGATCAGATTTTTTAAGTTGTTACAGGTAAAGCGGAAAAGCAGGCGGTCCTAATCCTCTCTTTTTCCCGATTCACCATCAGCTTCGTCGATCGAAAGCGAATCCTCGCCTTTCATTTTTTCTTCCCCGGTGAATACATCCGGCTGTTTTTGCTCCAAAGAATCGGTAAGCGCTTTGCTTTTTTGGGCATTAGAGCTTTTTTGAAACTTCTCTTCGTTTTTTTTGCGTGAATCCAGAGCCTTCAAGGTATCCTCTACAATCTGGATTTTCTGCTCTGCCAGCTCCTTACAGTATTCTGATTCAGGATATTTCTCGCAGATTCTTTCATAAAGCATCTTAGCAGTTTTATTCTTCTCCAGCCTGTCATCTGAGAGCCATGCGGCAACAAACAGACTCTTGGGTGCGGTAGAGAGGTCGGGATATTTTCTATATACATTATAATAGGCCTGTACCGCCCCCTTTACATCCCCATTATTATAGAGCAGATCTTCTGCTCTGCGAAAAGCATCGTATGCGGAGTCCTGTCTTGTTTTAATTGTGACCTTAACTTTTAGCTGTTTCTGAGCATCTTTGGCCAGCTCCGTAGCAGGAAATCTGGAAACAAGCAGCTTAAAAAGGCTGTCAGATCTGAGAGTATCATTCAATTCATCACGTGCAATAAATGCTGCTGCACTGATAGCCTTAGATACAAACTCACTGTCCGCAGAGCTGTCTTTTGTGAGCTCCAGATAATGATAATAGGCCGAATCGGGCACATCAAGTTCATATTTAAAAAGCTCAGCTATTTTATATTTTCTTGAAACCAGGGGCCCATCCAGGCTGTCTTTACCTTCACGAAGTTTTTTCAGTCTCTCCAGTGCAGAGATCCGCTTTTTTGATATTTCTCTGCCTGTAGTATCTCTTGAAAGCGCAGAGAGAGAGAAATATTTATCAGCATTTTCCACGTCATTTTTCTTCTTCTGATAAAGCAGCGCCAGCTCGTATAATGCCCGTGCACGTACCTGACTGGTGTCGGAAGCAACAGTGCTGCTATCAAGATTAATTGTCAGATCCTTAAGTATAGCAATCGCTTCATCATATTTTCCTAAACGGGATAACACCATTGCCTTTTTAAAAAGAATCTCATCTTTGTGGTTTTCATAGATCTTTTTGGATTTCATCACATCGGCCAGAGAAAGAGCTTTCTGCAAAGAATCGATCTCCATATAACTGTCTAAAAGTGCTCTGTCCATACGGTAGGACTGCTCAGGCAGATCTTTGCTTCTTGGGGTTTTCTCCAACAGAATAATCGCTTTTGAATACTGTTTCATTTCGATATACAACTCAGAAAGCCTCAATATCAGCTCCATTCGTTTTATCTCTGTTTTAGCCGATTTGTATGCTTTTTCAAGCAAAAGGATTGCCTGAGAACTTCCTCCCCGTTTTATCGCAATATCTACCAACAGAAGACTTACTTCCTGCTGAGCATCCAAGTCGGGGAATTTCTGCAGAATCATCTCAATGATCTCTTCTGCCTTATTGAGGTTATCATCTTCGATATATGCCTTGGCCATATAAAGGTATGATTGTGGAATAAAGGGGCTGGTCGGGAAATTTTGCTGCAGTTCATTGAGCCGGCGAATCGCTTTTGTCATTTCAATTTTATAGTAATAAGCTCTTGCCATTAAAAACAGTGCATCATCGTGCCATTTCTTTTTTTTATTATACGTTTCCAGTACTTTGATAGATTTCTCTATAACTCTCTCATAGTTGGTGGAGATTTCAGCAGTAGGAGCAAGCAGACTGTCCGGAAAATTTCGCATCTGCTTCTTATGCGCTTCATTTGCTTCCTTAAAGGCAATCTCTGCATTATAAAAAGTATTCAGGTAAGCCGTACAACTCATCAGTGTCAAAACGGAGAGAAGAACCCATTTGGAAAATTTGTACATATCTCTTAAGCGATTCATAATTAATTGTTTAAATTTTTACGTATCTATTTTGAAAAAAAACTAACATCAACAATATCAAATCAGAAAAAATAAGAACTAATACTAAAACAATATCTAATCAGAAAAAATTGCAAAAAATTCTAAACGAAGATTTAAGAGTTACGACCATGTGTGATTTATTTTTGCCTCATCAATAAATGAGTAGTAACAAAGGGTTTTTATTACAAATATGCTATAAAATATATCCGGTATCAGGGGGGATCGAAAAATGTCCAGGATATTGGAAATATTGCAAAGACAGGGTTTTGAAAAAGGTTTTGAGAAGAGTTTTGAGAAGGGTGTAGAGAAAGGAGAAAAAATAGTTGAAGAAACGGGCAAATTAGATATTGCACAAAAAATGCTTATAAGAGGAATCGACCCTGAGCTGATCCAGGAAATAACATCTTTGCCAATTGAGAATTTAACAGAGATAAGAGATAAAATTGATTTGGCGAGAAAACATTTTTTACAGGGTATGGAAATCATCGAGACCAAAAAAGCAACAGGCTTGTCAATGGAAATTCTCGAAGAGATAAGAAAGTTAAATAATGAATGAACCAATGTCCTACAGCTAAGCTGTTTTCCGTTTTTTTAATCAAAATCCACCCATTCGCAAAGCGTCTTATATTTTTTGCAAAGCAACATCCTTGTTTTTTGGTTGAAATCTCTAACTTTTTGAGGATGAACTTGTGTTTTTTTGTCTGATTTTGGTGATTTTGTAGTAAGAATTGTATAGGACCCTTTTTAAAAAATGGCACTGAAGCTTTCAAAAACAGTTCTTTTGCTGTGATATGGTCAAAAAGTTTCTGTATCGATTAAACAACGGAGGTGCATGATGGCAAAAAAAATCTTCTGATTTAGCTCTAACTATTTCTCTTTTAACGAAGTATTTTTAAGTGCAATGAAAATCACACTAATAATTTTGCTTTTTTCTATAAGTTTGTGGATTCCAGGCTCAGGATTTGCCACAGACTCTCTATCAACTGATACCCTGGCCATCGCCAGCCTTAAAGAAGATTCTTCCATAAGTAACACAGATTCTGCAGTTACAAAACCTGAACCCCCTATACAACCATCAGAACAACAGATCGACAGCGCGATTTGCGACTCGATTAAAAGAGAGAAGCTGCGGGAATCTCTTCTGGAACGGGAGAAGCAACGCTCAACCCAACATCTACACCAAAACATAGATCGCACTCTTTTTAATCCCTTTGACATCAACTCATCGATGCTTTTTCTCTCCGATGGCACCAGCCCCTCAGAGCTGCTACGCTCTCATCCCCTGGTTACCACCGCCCGTTATGGCCTTTCAACATCGATAAACCGCTTTATGCTTTTTGGAGCAGTAGCTCCGGTAAACCGGATTTATACCGGCAACCTTCTATATAATCGCAGAACCAGCAGCACAATTGAGGGAACCGACCAGATTTCAACAGTCGATATTTCAAAAATCTATTTTGATGATTTTGGTACAGCAACTTACCGTTACAACCCTGAAGAAATCGTTTCCCCAGAAGCGCTGATCTTTTGGGAAAATGGAGTTTTTAAAGAAAGACTGCTTCAGGTAAGCCTCTCCCGCCCCATCTCTAAAAACCTCGTTATTAATGCTTTTACCAACTACCGATATTTCAAAGATGGAGCATTTTCCCATAGCGCAGATATAAGCTCCTTTTATGGCAATCTTGGTAATGGCAGTTACACAGCAGATAAGGGTTATAATCCCCTCAGCGATGAATTTATAGCGGGTGTAAGCTTCTCATGGTTTGGACAGAACCAGTCTAAGGCCCATTTAAAAATGACTTACGGAGATCTCAGTCACGATATAACTGAAGATAAGCTGGCCCAACAGGATCCGGATCCTAACAAGAAGGAGAGACGCAGAGAAACGCTGGTTCATGCACTCTACGAAAGATTCCCTTTTCAGCTTAATTCCGGAACCTCATTTAAAATCAATGAACGATTTTTTTTAGACTTTGAAGGGATGTTCAGAGAAGAGCCAATTGTCCGCACTAAAGGAGACTCTGTAGATAATAAGATTGTGCCCAAGCGCCAAGATGCCAGGGATCAGGAAATTGATCTTGCATTACGCAGCGGGATCCAACTGCAACAAAAAGACTCTCTGGGGCTGCGATACAATTTAAACCGTACCGGTTACACTCTTTTTGATCAAGCGGAAGCAACGAGCTGGATTAACCGGCCAGAAGCTTATTACAACTACCATTTTAATTTATGGAATTTTCAGGGACTAATCCGGGCAACTGCAGGACTGAATTATTTCTCCCTAAAAGACACCAGTGAGATCACGCCAGTGTGGAACGTCGGGGTATCTGCTCAAAAAGAGAATCAGCGATATGGTGTATACGTAGAGCTGGATAATATCCCTTTTATAGTAGATTACGATTCACTCTGGCTTAATCAGGTTTTACTAGATTCATATTACAGAGCCGGTGCTCAGGCCTACTGGAGGTGGAATAAGGCAGATCTTCTTGTGGGATATCAAATGGTTTATGGCACCGATTCTACAACTGTAAGCAAATCCTGGGCTTGTGGCATCGCCCCCTATCAACAGCCCGTCTCTTCCTTTATTTTAGCACCATCATTTGGCAGATGGCATGGACTTGGTTTCAAATCCAGTATCAACATTTCCAGCAGCAAACCTTATTTAAAAATGCACAATATTCTCTCTTTTACCGCCCACCCGGCAAACACTCAGGAATATATCGATGCATCCCTGACTTTTGACTACTGGAGTGAACGGGATAAAATCTCATATGCCGGTTTCTCAGACTGGAACATCCCCATCTACAACCTGGGACTCGAGGCATCAGCTCACATCCGTTCATTCAGAATATTTTATAAGGTGGATAATATTCTTAACCGACGTTTCGCCTATCTGCCAGGGTATTATTCTCCGGGAATAACTTTCCGATGGGGATTTAACTGGTTTTTGCAGCGGTGATCTGCTCTGGAACCAATGTGTTAATCAATGCTTAAAGCTCTGTTTCTCGCCTATTTTTCGATTTATATTGAACCTGCTTATATCGTACTGATCTGTTCAGAAAGAAAAAAAACAACTCCAAAGGAACTCCAATGTTAGAAGGGCTCAAACCGCTTTATAACAGAATCTTACGTCCTGTAGCACGTTTTCTCTGCAATACAGGTATCCGGCCAAATCATATAACACTTTTGGGACTTGCTTTATTTGCCGCAGCCGGATGGTTCTGCTGTACCGGAGAGTGGACAACTGCTCTGATTTTGGTAATATTGGGGGCGCTTATGGATGGATTAGATGGAGTTCTGGCGCGCGAATCGGATAAAAACACAATTTTCGGTGCAATTCTTGACTCGAGTTGCGACCGGCTAACCGAAATGGTTCTGCTTATGGGAATTCTGGTGTACTATCTTAAAACTCCAGAGGTAAATCAACTTGGGGTGATTCTCTGCTTTGCAAGTATTTGCGGTTCAGTAATGGTAAGTTACATTAAAGCCAGATGCGAAGGAGCAGGCATATCCTGCAAAACTGGCTTTCTTCAGCGCCCCGAACGGGTGATTATTCTCTCGATAGGGCTTTTAACCGGTCCCCCGAAGATGATATGGGTTCTATGTGCACTCACAGTTTTTTCCTGGATTACTGTTGTTCAGCGGATTTTTGAAGCAGCAGCCAACAGTAGAAAAGTTCAGCAGGAAAACTGACTGTTGCAGATTTGATATTTGATATTTGTGGTTTGAGATTTGAGATTTGTGATTTCATAAAGACTTTAAAATTGTCTGTTAAAATTTGGATTGATGAAATCCCCCGCTGTAAAGCACCCCATGCCAGGAGGGATTACAGGAGGGATCTTTTCAAAATAGAGAATCAGGAAACCACCACTTCCTCTTTAACAACCTCTTTTGACTTGCGTTTACGCGGGGTATAACTGATACTATAACGGGTTACATGGTTCGGCTCGTGTCTGAATGCGTACTTACCGGCAAAACTGAGCTCCCGCATCTTTCCCTTCAGGATTGTAAATATTTTATCCCGCAATACCCGCTCTTCAGAGGATTCGCTTTTATCCAGTGTCGCCTTGGCAAGAAGACTTGCAAGCTCTTTTGAGAGTGAGGGTATTCTTTCCAGCAATGTCTTATCATATTTAATTTTATCCAGAAGCTCCAGATTGGAGTCGCAGATAACCTTTATATCCAGAAGATCCTGGATCAGATCTGCATGTGAACCACCTTCACGTACCCTGCTGCATTTTTCTAAAAGCTTTGGATCATCTGCAAAAGCATAATCCATGGCTGCGAGCAGTTCGTAACGAGTCTCTTCCGCCTCTTCCCTCAAACTGTAAAATTTCTTAGCAGTCTCAGGGGTGTCAAACTGTACGTAATTAAAGGCTGCACTCTGTTGACGAAGAGCCTGAATATGAAGGGCGATATCCTCTAATTTGGATGTATCGTACCGATTTTCTTTGAGCAAATCGATATCACGATTTCCAGCTTCCACCAGCCTGTCTGCGATTTGAAGAAACGGACGGAGCGGAATGTCTACATCATCTGCAATTTTTGAAGGCATTGCATTGATCAAGGAGATTAACTCGGTAACTTGTTCTGACATAAGAAGGCCTTTCTAATGGTTTTCAAAAAACCATCGGTGTTATTGGATATGTAACTCCAGAACCAAATGAAGATACTGGAGAAGAGCAATAAGGAGCTTAAAAGGTCAGTAAAAATCAGAGAAACAAAATTTAGCTAAAGTGTATCAGTCTGATTATCGTAATATTTTTTTCTCTTTTTCAGAGCTATTCTATCATTAAGAAAGGACTATGAGAAACTTGATACAGAACAAGGAAGTAAAATACTGCAAATACATTGTGTTTATTAAACTGGTAACACTATAAGCTCAAAAAAGATCGGGTCATCTGCGTTTTAGTAAAATAATAGTGAACCGAAACTATGCCAAACTTTATTTTTGTAACATGATATTTTTTTAGGAAAAGACGAGTATCGAGTATCGAGTATCGAGTATCGAGTATCGAATATCGAATATCGAATAGCGAATAGCGAATTTCGGAGTCGGATTCGGATATCGGATTTAGTTAACGATAACGATAACGGATGTCGGATGATGTGGCAGTGAAAGAGGGACAATAAGACACGCAAGATTTTCCTGCTTTGGGAGAAAAGGAGATTCCATAATGAAGGCTAAGAATAATGGTTTCAGAAAGAGCTCCATATCCGCAACAATTCAGGATGCATTTGATTTGAAAGTACTTTGCGAAAAGGATAAGGCGCAGTTGATTGAAGCAGGGCTTCCCTGGAGCAGGTATGATGAGTTGATTGAAGCTACAAATGAACTGACTGCTTTGAACAGAAAATTGTTACTGTACCGCGAGGACTGTAAATGTGAAGTAGCATCACTGAGAAAATTTGCACAAAAGTGTCACAAGTTTCGATCAAAATTGCGCCAGACATTAATATTTGCACTTGAGTTGGCCCAATGGGAACTCAAAATGCCCGGCCTTTCCTCCAGGAAGGCATATATCGATATCTCTCAGGATCTGCTGGAGCTGGCAGTATCAGCAGAAAAATTCGTGGCTAAAGAACCACGTTTTTTTACTGAAACAGGATTAATTCTGAAAGCCCGTAAAGATTCAGATAGCCTTTTGAAGATGATGAGCAGGAAAGAATTATTCTTCAATGACAGTAAAAAAGCAACGAAAAAATGTCTTGATTCACATCAATCATTAAGCAAAATAATGAAAGTTATAAGAACCGCCGGAAAGAAAGCTTTTCTGGATAATCCTGGAAAAAGAGCTGCTTATATGGTTAAATGAAGCCAGACACAGAGGATTCTTTCTTATGTTAAACCCTGTGCCATTTCCCTTTCTCAATGTTTTTTGACCATTAAATGATTCCTCAGACTGTAGAAGAATACTCCCCAAAGACGAGCCTTATGGTACTTCAGGGCAAAGCTCAACAACTTTTTCGTTTCAGATAAAACCATTTTTCTGCTCTGCAAAGGGTACCTGGAGCCCGAAATGACACTCCCGAAGCCCGGGGAACTGCTAAACGAGAGCGGGGAACTGCTAATCGAGCCCGGGCAATTGCTAATCGAGGCCGGGGACTTCATTTCAAATCCGGGCAAAGCTAATCGAGCCCGGGCAACTGATAAGCGAGGGCGGGCAAATGCTAAACGACCCTCCGGGAGCTAAAAATGCGGAATTAGGGGCCAAAAAAGAAACAGGACGGTGATTGGCCCGACTCTGGCAGCAGATTACCTCTTAATCACAATAATCAATTAATCAGACTAATCACAGTTTAAGACAGTTTCTTATTCCGCACTCTCTTGAACTCGAGGCTTCTTGCACCAAAATTTAGCAGTAATCCTATCTGCAGGTTATACGCTTCAAGGTAGTTGATAGCTTGTGCGAGGTGTACATCTTCCAATTTAATAACTGCTTTTAATTCGACAGCGATGCACTCTTCAACAAGAAAATCCACTCGTCTTGTGCCCACTTGCAGGTCTTTATAAAAAACCGGCATTTCAAATTCCCGGGCAAATTTAATGTGTCGCAACTTGAACTCATAAGCGAGTGCACGCTGGTAAATAAGCTCCTGAAAGCCGTTTCCAAGTGCCCTGTGGACTTCCATGGCACATCCTATTATCTGGCCGGTTAATTCAGAATGGGGGTATTTTTGTTCCATTTACAATAACCTCATCTGTACTTTTTTCAAGCTGCCACCTTCGGAATCTCTTTAAATTTTTTCCCCATTAATTCTGAACCAGCTTCCTTCTTATTCCTCCCACCCCACTGCTTAAAAAAGAAAGGCACATTTTCATTTGCACATTGTTTTTGAATCTCCACTACCCATTTTTCTTCCATCGGTCTTGGTTTTCTGCCGCTTTCACCGCCAACAATTACCCAATCAATACCGTTTAGGTCAAGCATTCCAAGTGATCCGATAAGCGGTTCGCATGAGAGAAATTTCAGGTGCGCGCTGGTCTTTTTGAGAAGATCCATTCTTTCCAGAACTGTATCGTTCTCAATTGTGACTCCCATCCAGATATTAGATGTCCAGTTCAAGTGTTCATTATGTTTGAGCAGTACATCTGCCCGTTTCGTAAGAACCTGGAAAACATGTTGAGGATTCTCATTCATCACTTTGAATACTTTTCTAATAAATGAAAGCGGTACTTCTTTATGAAAAAGATCACTCATGGAGTTAACTAAAACGACCTTTGATTTTTTCCATGTGTAGGGGATCTCAAGCGCATTTTCATGTAGTGTAAGGTCGAAGCCGTTGCTGTATTTTGCAAGCCCCATACCCTTCAATCGTTTTGTCATTATTTCTGCATAACAGAACTTGCAACCTGAAGAAATTTTGGTACATCCCGTAATGGGGTTCCAGGTCATTTCGGTCCACTCTATTGATGTTTGTGCCATGATTAAAGCCTTTTCCCTATAATATCATTTGCAATAGTTAATCCGGCCTTATTATCTGTTGCCAGGACAAAATGACTCATTAACCATTTTTTCCCTATAAACCTTAGTATTTGTTTTAACCTTAGTAGTACCAGGAAAACAAGAAAAGACCTTATTACCTTATTACCTTATTACCTTATTACCTTATTCGCATTTCGGATCAACGTGTCCTGGTAATGTTTTATAAAAAGGTCATACTCTTCAGCATATGTTACTTTTTTATGGTGTTCCGGTTGATTTAGAATATATTTACATACCTTGTCGACATCAGATTTTGATACTGAGAACGCAGAAGCAGACTGCTGCCATCTAAAATTAAAATCACTCAGATTATTTTCATTAATAAATTTTTCAGAACTCTGAGCGATTGTAGTAGCGAAATATTCTTCAGATATCGAAGGATTTCGTGAAATCAAAAAATGCATATGATCATTATTAGCGTAAATTGCATATAATCTGGAACCATTATTGTTTACAATTCCAGTAATGTACTTTTCTATTCTGTTACGATTAATTTCAGGTATTAATGGCTGGCGTTCACTAGTTGTGAAAATGAAATGTGTATATAAATTATGATATTCAATTTTCATCATATTTTAATAAGGTAATAAGGTTAAAAACATTGTCGGGATACATAGGCTACTAAGGTTTTTACGAATACTAAGGTTTTTAAAAAATTTCAAAATATACATTATAATTTTTGATCCAGTTATCTCCATATCACTAAACAAATTAACTATGAATATGTTGCAACTGAATTGTATCGGTAAAATAATTCATAAGCGCTCCACTCAAATGGCTCCTGTGACACATCTCCGGTTTCTTTTCAAAACACAGTAGAGCAGCCCGCTTCATTGTCTCTATTTTTTTGCATAGTGTAATTTGAACAGGAACCGTTTCTTTCAGAACAGTATTGCGATACTCCGTAAAAAGAGTATCATAATCAGCTTGCGTTTCCAGGTTTTTTCTTTTATCAGATACGATTCCGAGTTCAGGATAATGTTCGTAGATGATACCCACAGTTTCACAAGCAGTCTGCAGTGTCTTTTTTGAAAATCCATATTTCATGCTCATGGCATTTTTCCGGACATCAACAAGCAGGTTCACATTATGCTTCAACAAAAGATTTATATATTGTTCAAGTGAGAGCCCCTCAGCCGGCATCGCGAAGCATTTTATCTATAATCTGGCGTGATTTTTCTTCAGGAGTTGCCATGAGGTCAGATCCATTTAAACACATAACAGTAATAAAATCACTGTTTTATTCATTATAACATTGGAATTCAAGGCTATACATTTAATACCAGAATTATAACTTATGCACTTGCCGGAATCAACTGCGGGGAAGAGAAGAGGGGAAAAAGGGATTGGGAAAGAAATCGAATATCGAATATCGAGTGTCGAATGTGGGATTTCGGATTTCAATTTCGATTTCGATTTCCACAACGATAACTGAAAAAGAGTCGGGAGGCTCTGTAACTCCTTTGTTTGAATTATTGCAAACAAATCAAACATGTTACATGACCAGCTTTTTGTCATTTTTTTTGAAATCCTGTGGGATGGTAGTAATTTCCAGTTCTGAGTTACTGCACCCAGGAATTTTAAACTCATTTTCTGGCACGAGTTATATTAAAATTCAGAATTGAGTAGAGGTGCCCAAGTGGTTTAATGAACCACGCGCAGGAAACGTGTGTGAGCACATTACAAGCATAAGCCTATATTATTGAAGATATCTTATACATTCCAAGTTTTTCTTTACTGACAATTGAATCTGGTGCATTACTTGTGTTTGCTTCTGAAGCAAACATGGTCATTAATGGTACCTGATCTGCCGTGGAAGCTTAAATGGACCCGGTTAGTTTTACTGGTATATCAGAAATGCAGATAAAACCCCATTAACAAAATGGGAAATTTTAAATGGAGTGGAATCATATTATGTGACTCTGCAAAAATGGATTTTTGCTATTGTGAATTGAAACTGTTTGCAAATACAATTTTATTCAGAGAAATGAAAGATCATGAATAAACCAGAACAGATTCCTGACACTTGCAAAAGATGCAGTTACAAACGCTGTATTGGGTTACATTGGGAAAGATCTCTTGTTTTTTCAGAATATTTTGCAGTTCCGTTGGACTGTCCGCTTCGTGTAAATGATTTATCACAGATTAGCTGGGAACTTCGCTCTTTAAACGACTATAAAATCTCCCACATTGCCGGCAAGATATGGGTAGAACACAACGTGGGCACCCGTTATAGTAACGGAACTCAAGGCGAAATACAACACATACTCTATCACTTCCGTAATAGTAAATGTGTTATGATCGCCAGGTCTCAAAATCCTTACTATCATCCATGGAAACTGTTTGGGTTCTGGGCAGACAGTAACAGTGTTTTAGAAAAAAAGCCACTGGAGAAGAAAACCTCGGAAGTACAGCCGCAGGAGATAACCGAAGCAACTGTTACTCCGAAACCGATAGAGATAACTGCATCTGGAATGGAGCACCTTGACCAACTGCTGCAGAAGGAGCACTACCGCAATGTGGCCCAAGGTGATAAAATGAAGCTACTGGCAGAAGTTGATGGAGCTCCCGATGGGGAACGGATAAAATTCGAACTCTACTATAGTACATCTAAAAGTGGCAGTACCCATTTTGATACGGTTGTGGGGGAAATAAAAGATGGCATTGGCAGTGCAGAATGGACTGTTGATCTGAGTGAACCGCTCAAAGATTGCGATACCTTTGAGCTCAAGCACGAACCAGTGGTGCGAGGAAAGTATGGCAAGCCATGTCCGATTGGTAGGAGGGAGTTAGCTGAAACCGCGACCTGTCCTCTTGATGTGCGTGAATACGCCATTGAAAACTTTCGACGGCTTATCGGGTTTCCATGGGATAATGACAGAATCGAGGTTTTTGATCCATCCGATTGTATTGATAAAATAAAACACCCTCTTCAACCTCACCTTCTACCTTATGAAGGTGCCAACAATGACGGCAAAGAAACCGATACACCAACTGTCGTTCCTGACGAGAAGTGGCTATATGCCTTCTCAAAAAAAGGCGACAAAGATTTCATCTCAGAATCATTTGAAACGGTCGGAAGCGACGGGAAAGCCAAATACCAGCATGTTTCCTGGAAAAATGCTGAATCACACAAAGATACATACCCTCGTAAAACAGAACAGGAAAAGAAAGATAGCTTTCTTGTACCAGCAGAAAGCGAAACGGTTATTTTTATTTCAGATCACCAGCTTACGTATGCCCGTGTTCTTGAATATCAATCCGACAATGCACTTTTAAAACAGCGCGGGTGTACGCTCAATAGTGCAGACCTGAAAAAAGATACTCCTCTTGAAATTGTTCTTCCAGATATTGTTGGTATTGGTGAGCATTTGGCGTATAAACACGCAGAAAATGCAGTTTCTTTCAATAAGTACCTTGAGAGTCTGCAGGACAGGCTCAAAGAACCCAATGAAGACAGCCGTCGGCAGTTTGCGAATATGCTGCAACAGCTTGCCGATAAACACCCTGTTGTGAAATCCAATATCCATTATGATAAACTAATCGAATACAACATAGAGTTTGAACGTGAACAGGAAGAACGGAAACTCACGCTTGACTGGTTCTGCAAAATGCTTTGCAACTGGTTGAAGACTGAGGAATACCAGATTACTCGTAATGATTATTGTGGAAATGATGAACTGGAAGAGACTCTCATTGAACGTGAGGCTTCTTGGACGGAAAACCTGTCGAGAACGGAAAGTGGCGCGACCTTCCTTGCAGAGGAAGCAAACGATGAGGAAAGCTGGTATTATCAGGTTAATGAAGGGAGCATAGGATTCAAGCAGTTGCTCACGTCCTCCCGTTTTACCAACAGTGTAAAAGAGAATCTGATTGACCTGAAGCTAACCATATTACAGGGCAAAGTCAACGCCCTTGTTTCTGAGAAATTCAAGTACACTACAAAAGCCCAAAGGTACACATGGGAATCAGCGCAAGCACTTGAACAACGAAACGATGCCCTTCAAGAATTTCGTGCGCTAAAGAACAAGAAAGGCACCATCACCAGACATCAACTGCGAGCACGTCAAAAACTGGTCAAGTACGAGATAAAAAAACTACTCAAATCTCACAACCTCTCACTGAACATATCCGATAATATTGACTTCATAAATGAGAATTCAGATAAACTGATTTACAACTGTGGTTTAAAACCGACAGGAAAGCAAAAAATCACGACCGAGAAAGCAATAAAGAGTGTTGAAGGAAGAGCCCTTTTAGAGGATGCACGGGGTAAATCGGCAGAAGCTGCAAAGATGAAGTCACGGGCTGCTACGGCTGAATTCGAGGCTGACGAAGTAAGGAGTCAGATTGATTCAATCAAGACCAGCAGCCTCAATGTGATAACCAATAAGATATTCATTGCCATAGAGCACGTGAATGTTGTATTGGCAGTCCAGAGTTTCAGAAGCACGTGGGCAGAAGGGGATGCCATAAAAAGCAGCTTTGAAGCAGTCAGCACTCTGGGTGCTCTTGTTGACATTGGAAAGGAATCTGAGTTTGTAATAGAAGCTTTATCTCCTGCCAGACAGCCCTTGCATACACGCCGACTTTATACCAAAAGCCTGACTAAAATCAAGGAGCTTTCGGCAAGACAAATTACCATTTACAGACTTGACGCTGTTTCGGGTATCTGCGATATAGTGGTGTGCGGTTATAATATTTACAACTATTGGCAGGACGACAAAAAACGGCAGATCATTGGTGAATCTATAATCTGCATAGGCAAAGTAATGGGGACAGCCACTGCTATCGGGACACTTGTTACAGGAAAGGCTGTCGGTGATGTCCTCTTTCTTGGAGTTACAACTGGTGGATGGGGTTTAATTGCTTCAGGGGTTGTCCTTGCAGGTGCACTCATTGCATACGTTCTCAGGGAAAAGCCATTGCGAGATTGGGCACGGCAATGCCCGTTCAATAATCTTACAGAGACATTGCAGCTTCATGATGTCTCAAATGCTGTGGTCGATAAGCTGAACCTGCCTGATTCCTGGGAGAAGAAAGAAAAACCATTCAGCATCGAGGACTATACCGATTTGTTAGAAGATGAAATTGACATACAAAGACAGAAACTTTTTGCAATACTTGCAGAATTCACTGTTGAATTCCATACAGCACTACAGCGTGTTCAAGCACTACCTTCCGATCTATGGAAATTCAAGACATTTCAGATTTCAATTGCTCCCCAAGCTCTGCATAAGAATAAATCAAAATTCTTGGCTGATATTTCTGTAATAGCTGACAAGAGCATTTATTCATCAGAGTTTCCTGTTTTGAAGGATTCAGTTGTGCTTGACCATGAAACCAATTGCTTGAATGGAAGCTCAAAGATTGAGGTTTCCTACAGCCTTGAAGAACTTGCAAAAATAGCCTTCTCTAATGGATACAAGAGCAAGGAGTTTGACGAGTTCATCGAAACGATGAAGTATAAAAAGTATGTGAGTAAGAAACCCGAACTTGACGATTACATTAATGGTCTGTATGTGTATTCCGATTACGAAATAAAGGCAGATGTCAAAGTTCGCTTAGATTATGAAGGGACTTGTATCGAATATGAAACCGCTAAGAAAAATGAATATATAGCTTTGATCGAATCAGACGAAACTGGCTCTGGAAGGTTGGTAATCCCAATCAAGAGCTCAGAAAGGTTTAAGAAAAGGAATCCGAAATATGCGTTTAGCTAAATTGCAGAGTTCGCAAATTTTGCAACTGATATTGTTTATCTCGATGTGTTACTTCGCAGGCTGTGGTACAAAAGAAACAAAAAACGAGGTTGACCTCAAGGACTTAAATCGAAGAATGCTTGCCAATATTGACCAGAGCGTTTCTAATGCAGTCCGTATGGTAGAAAAAAAGCTTTTAATGGGTGCTAATGCAAATGCTGCTGACACCAATGGCGTTCCTGCAATTGTCCACGCCTCTGAATCAACGGAAGATGTGCGTTTTGGATTAGCAAAGCTGCTTATTGATCACGGTGCAGATATAAATGCAGCCAACCGACAGGGTGAAACTGCACTGAAGCATTTCTGTATGAGGGCAGATACAGCCTGTTTGAATCTTGTCCTTGCAAATAATGTGAATGTCACCGTGGTGGATTCCTTCGGCTATACCCCACTGCTGCTCCTTACGATGCAAGTATCTGCATACAACAAGCAGATGGAAGAAAAGGGTTCAGATAAACACAACCAATTGTTCTGGAATACCCCTTTAGCCAGGATTGCAGCCGAGGACTATAACCTCCCCTATATAAAAGAATTCCTCAAGCGTGGTGCCGACCCGCACCATAAAAGTAAAGACGGTGAAAGCGCTTACAGCATTGCCAGAGAATATGACTTAAATCTGATAAGAGAGGCAATTGAGCAACATCTGCAAAAGGATAACAAGCAATGAAATGTTCTGAATGCAGAAAATCGACGTTTTTAATGTCTTTCAAACTGGATGATGGCCGAGTACTTTGTCCTGATTGTTATAACAAAATCAAGAACTCTCTGCCAAAGAAAAAACCTCCATTGGCAACGACCATTCTGAATGTTCTTGCACTGATACATTTAAGATACAGAGGAGATAAATTGTGAAAACGATATCATGGTCTGTAATTGCCACTTTAATATGCTCTATGTTCTTACTCTTTAGTTGTCAAAAACTAAAAGAGAAGGCTCTGACAAATGTGCAAATTGACAGTCTTTCAATGGAAGTTGTTTATTTGTCTACCCAAAATATTGATTGTGCTCCGCGTTTTATTAGTGAATGCATTGCCAAAGGAGCTAACCCAAACGCTGTTGATACTAACGGGACTCCTGCAATTGTTCATGCCTCATTACGAGTAGACGAACCGCTACGATTAGAATTGACAAAGTTACTTATTGAACACGGTGTCGACATAAATGCTGCCAACCGACAAGGAGAAACTGCATTAAAGCATTTTTGTATGAGGAGTGATACGGCATGTCTGGATTTTGCCCTTGCCAACAATGTCGATGTCACCGTCGTTGACTCCTTCGGCTACACCCCATTACTGCTTCTTACGATGCAAGTTTCTGCATATAATGATTACACAGGTGGGAAGGGTTCAAAAAAACATAGAAGACTCTTTTATGATACAGATTTGGCATTGATTGTAAGTGAAGATTATAATCTCCCCTATATAAAAGAATTCCTCAAGCGTGGTGCCGACCCGCACCATAAAAGTAAAGACGGTGAAAGCGCTTACAGCATTGCCAAAGAATATGACTTAAATCTGATAAGAGAGGCAATTGAGCAACATCTGCAAAAGGATAACAAGCAATGAAATGTTCAGAATGCAGAAAATCGACGTTTTTAATGTCCTTCAAACTGGATGATGGCCGAGTACTTTGTCCTGATTGTTATCATAAAATCAAGGGCTCCCAGCCAAAGAAAAAACCTCCATTGACCTCGACCATTCTGAATGTTCTTGCACTGCTTTTCTATTCAGTTGGCTTTTTTATGATCGGCTCAGAAATGACTGGTGGACGTTTGATTACAGAAGTGCTGCTGGCTTTTGCAGGTACAGGTTTCCTTTTAGCCGGACAACTGGTTTCCAGGGCGAATCGAAAGAAACTGAACAGATAAAGCAAATCGTTACAAAAAGTAGCCCGTATACATAACGGTCGAATATCACATTTAGCATTTCAGATATCGATAACGTCATCCGTTATTGCATAATAATTCAAACGTCCCTGTATTCTGCTTTTCGCTCTCGCATCAGCTCTACAGTTCGAAGTTTAAACCGCGTATCTGTTATCCACTTTGTATATTCACGCAATTCACTCTGAATTCCTTCAAGCTGGTACATCTCTTTACTTACCTAAAATAACCATACCGAGTGTGACCACAAAAGTGAGTGAATCCCAGAAATGTAAACATGGGCCGTTTCTCGCTCTCCATCTTTCATTCCTTTCGGGGCTACGTGTCTGATTCAGAGCTATGCCATCACCTCGTTAAACTCGTACTGGTTCGTACGTCATTATGTAAAGACTCCCAAGCACTACGGAGTGATTTGGTTAAATCTTACTCCGGAAGACCTCCTTGTCTTCTTGAAACTGGCTCATAGCCAGGTAGACCGAATATCGAATATCGAATATCGAATATCGAATGTCGATAACGATAACGATAACGATAACGATAACGATAACGATAACGATAACGGATAACGGATAACGGATAACGGATAACGGATAACGGATAACGGATAACGATAACGGAAGTCGGATAGTGCACAATAAAAAGAAAATTTAGTTTCCATGGAATGTATATTGATTATCGCACGCAGCAATTTTTGCTTTTGTGTGTAGGCGCTTACGGCATCCCAAGTTCTCTGTAATCCAAAGGAGTAATTTCAAATGATGATATCAAAACGTATCCTTCCAGTAGCCGCGCTCTTTCTTTTTACGCTCCATCCTGCTGTTCTGCACGCCGATCCTCCGCTTGTCGGCTTCAAGCTCCGTTTTGGCGGACGATACGACAATGTCCGTATGTGTGTGGCAACACCGGCGGGAGTTAAAGGAGGCATTGCAGCCGATATCTCCCTTTTCGCTGATTTTCCCCTTGAACATGGAGCATCGGTTCATGTGGACCTTCCTGTGATGCGGCCGATAATGTTCGGACTTGCTTTTAAAATGCTGCAGTTCGAACCCACAGTGGCACTCAGGTTTTCTGACCAATCTGAAGGCAAAACCGGGTGGGTCGCCGGTCCTGTTCTCGGAGTTTCGCTGCATTATGGTCCCGATTACAAGTCCGAATCTTCGGGAGATAACCGTATCGCAGATTTTTTCGCATTGGGTCCCATTGTCGGCGCATATGCCGGGCTTGACTTCCGTAGACCGGGAGAAAAATTCGATTTCAGGCTCGGAGTTTCGCCCTATGTCACTTCCTTATTTGGCCTGAGGGATCCTGACAACCACAAAGGTATCGTCATCGGAGGTCTTGTCGATGCCAGCTTCAGGTTCAGCACAACAAAACGATAAAGGAAGATTTCGGCAGCGGCTTTACCGCCAGGTCGAATGATGAAGCCGTTACTATCTCTTTCAAAAATCATGATAATACTATAGCGCATTCTTATTAAGCCAACTAATCAACCGCCATCCTTTAACTCCTGCTGATGAAAAGGGATTTTGCATACTCCTTTAATATGGCACTGGCTTTAATGTAAGTATTCTTGTGGATGTTCTCAGTTAAATGCTACCCTCCGCTATTGCTTCCGCCTGGAAAAGAGATGAAGGAGTTTGAAGCTGATCTGACATCTCTTATATTCTCTTTTACAGAAGCTTCCCCAGAATGGCAGTTACATAAAGTGCACCGTGTTACGATAAAATGCTATCAAAAGGCATATAAAGATTGATCTGGAATTATCCTGGATAATTTTTCCAAATTAAAAGGAGGCTGAACCATGAAAGAGAGCATTGCTACAAGGGTAGGCAGGATTGTGAGCGGGGGGGCAAACAAGTTGATTGATATGCTTGAAAATGCCGCACCGGAAATGGTACTTGAGGAAGCATTGAGGGAAATTGATGAAGCAATCTATGATGTAAAAACGGAATTAGGGAAAGCTGTAGCAAGGAAATATCTTGCCAATTTGCCACAACCTGAAATTCATTCAAAATACGGAAGCATATTACCGTTTGAGTGTTCCATTATCAATTTGCAGTTTCTTCGTAATAACAGCGCAGCTATCTGCACAACAGCTCAGGCATACTTTACCGATACCCTTGTCAATTTCATACTTTCAAATGATCGTGTAACTATGGAGGCAAACGGTAAACGGGGCCGATACGTCTCAGTTGTGGTGGCAGACTGGTAACAGCAGACTCAATGAGCAGTTCTTTGATCGGTTCAACCAGAGGCATTTCCAGTTTTGCGATCCGCACCAATAATCACATTCTGGTTATCCCACTCGCCTTCAGGGTGATATCACCTATGATGGTAAAGTGGATATTCATGATATCAACAAAGCTTCAAAAAACTGGAAAATTACACCAGACAACCAGGCCTGGGATCCTTCGATCAATGTAAAACTTTCAGAAACCGGAACCGAGAAAATCGATATCCGGGACGTTTCCCGAATAAGTAAAAACTGGGAACTAAAGCAGTAGATCATTGCCGCTTATTCTAATTCAGCAAAGTTCTTTTTATCTAATGAAATGCAGGCACGGTTTTGGTTATCGCCGGGCAGTAGCCGGCAGAGTCATCGATATTTCTTTCAATCCTACTTGATTACAGTTTTTTCCTGGATGTAATTCAGCGGATTTTTGAAGCAACAGCCCGACAGTAGAAAAGTCCAACAGGAAAACTGAACTGTTGCAGACTGCATTTTTCAAATTAGCAAAATTATCGTCTTACGCGAATTCTGTATCAGCATAAGAAACTCTATAATTTGAAACATCCAAGTTATTCGATCTTTTTTGTTGCAAAAGCATAAAACATTCCTTAAATTACTACCCATATCTTTTATTGATCATTTCAGCTTCGCCTGATTAAAAAAGCTGAAAAAGCGGCTATCTAATTGAACGTCTTCAACAATGAAGGACATTATGAATTATCCATGTAAGTGCGTTCTGTTATTATGTTTCTTGATTATATCGGCTTCAGGCCAGACACTTACTCCTGCAGTATTCGATAAAACTCTTCAGCCAAATGGTACTGCAAATGAAACGAAGCACCTGCACTTGCCGGCATATGTGACTCCTGCTATGGCTGATGTACTATTTGCTCTGGATCTGACAGGAAGCATGGGTGGTGAATTGAAAAATGCAAAGGATAATGCTATTTCAATTATGAATCAGATTAAGACTCTGATTCCCGATTCCCGCTTTGGTGTTGTTTCTCACATGGATTACGACAACTATGCAGACGACTATCCATATCGTCTAGATCATCCTGTTTCAGACGATATTTTATCCGTTTCTTCTGCTATCAATTCTTTAAAGCTAGGGAACGGCGGTGATACTCCAGAATCTTATCTCCGAGTTTTCTATGAAAGTTATAGTGATAGCTCAATTAACTGGAGAAACGGTTCAAAACGTATAATAGTTTTCTGGGCAGATGCGAATGCTCAGAATCCCGATAGAGGCAGAGATGGTATACCATCAACAAGTGATGATCTGTATCTTAGCACAGTTATCCCAGAAATGGCTGCACAAAATATAGTACTTATTGGACTACACAGCGGATCTTATTTAGGACAATGGAAAAATTATGCTAACCCCACAGGTGGTGATGCCTTCCAAATCAATAATGATGGAACGGTCCCTGGAGATATAAATATTGCCGAATACATAACCAGCCTTATCAGCATTACTGTTAAGAAAATTAATAAACTTGAGCTCGCAGTATGCACTCCAGGTTACGAGAGTTGGCTTCAATCAGTAACGCCTGCATATATTAATGATATTCTGCTGGATACAGATGTGGATACCAGTTTTACACTGACATTCAAAGTTCCTTCAACTGCAACACCAGGTACCCACCATTTCAAAGTATGTGCTATCGGTGATGGTGCTGAATATGCATCACAGGATGTAAATATTACAGTTCCAGATGGAGACTCAATTCCAACTGCCGACGCTGGTCCAGATCAGACTCTTTTTGTTGGCAATGATTGCTCAGTGATTGCAACACTTGATGGTTCCGGCTCCTTTAGCCCAACTGGAAATATAAAGAGCTGGGCCTGGAAAATACCCTCTGAGCCGATTCACTACGACACAAATCCATCAATCACATTGTCTCCTGGAATCTACGACATTGAATTGATCGTTGTTAATGATAAAAACGAGTCCGATACCGATACTGTTGTGATAACGGTTCTCGATACTACATCACCGGTGATTACAGTTCCAGCAGACACAATCGTACTCATACGTGCAAATGATTCCACCTGCCAGATAACCACCGACAGTGCAGTAGCCAGTGATAACTGCACTGTCAGAAGTATCAGCGCAACCCGAAGCGATTCTAAAACTTTCGGTTCAGTATTTGGCCCGGGCCTAACTACAATCACCTGGATTGCCACCGATGTAAGCGGAAATTCTGATACAGTCATACAAAAAATTACCGTTAATAAAAACCGTCTTCCGGTAATAACCGCCCCCACTGACACAGTACTCTCTGAAGGTGAAAGATTAAATCTGAAAGTGGCTGCAACCGATCCTGATGGTACTACTCCTGTAATTTTTGCAATCAGCACTCCAGATTGGGTGTCTATCTTTAAAAATTCCGACAATACCTATACTATAGAACTAACTCCAGGATGCATGGATCACGGAAACCACCAGATTGATCTGATAGCAACTGATTCCATTGATACTGCACAAGCAGTTTTATATGTCATAGTTAATGATGTTAATTTTCCACCCGTATTCGACACTCTGCCTTTTGAAAGAAAAATCAATGAAGGAGTTCCTTTTGAACTCAATGTCAGTGTGCAGGACTGTGATGGAACAATTCCCTCTATAAGGATGCTGACCAGTGTTACAGGTGCCACATTTACCGATAACCTCAACAGCACAGGGACATTGAGCTGGACACCGGGTGCAGATGCCTATGGCTATTACATGTATATTTTCGAGGCAACCGATAGTGTCAACAGCCCGGTACGGGATACTATCATTATAGAGGTAATAGACCAGAATGTATCAGTACCGGTTCTGACGGTCACTACAATTGATACAATCAGCTCAATAAATCTTCCTCTGGTTATAGTTGCCCATGCAACCGACGCGGATGGAACTGTTCCGGTTTTAAAAGCTGCACAGCTCCCGGCAAATGCCACATTCACAACCGACAATAACGGCAACGCAGTGTTTTCATGGACACCCATAGATACCGGAACCTTTACCTTTAAAATCAAAGCCTTCGACCAGGCAGACTCATTATCCTGCGATTCACAAACAGTAACAATCAGAGTTAATAATAGTAATATCACCGGCCCGAAATTCGAACCGCACCCTGACATTACCATACAACAGAACGAATATATGGTTCTTAATTTAAAGGCTGCAGACCCTGATGGAACCATCCCCACCCTGCGTTTAACAAGCGCTCCTTCGGGTTCACGTTTTATCGATAATGGTAATGGCACTGCGACGGTAAGCTGGAGTCCATCCTGTGATGTTTCGGGGTCTTTCCTTTTCAGGGCAACTGCAACCGATGGAAAATTCGGTGATACTATAGAAATCCTTGTTCATGTAAGAGATGTAAACTGCACACCGGTTTTTTTCCGGGCTGAAGATATCAATGCTCAACCAGGAGAACGGGTTAGTATACCTGTTCGTGCGTACGATCCGGACAATAACGGTTCGATTCCGGTTTTATCGGTAAATAGCAAGCTGCCCGATTACTCTTTTGTCACTCAGAACAATGGCTCTGCGGTTTTTAACTGGACTGTCAGCTATACTGACGGCACCTATCCGGTAACATTTTATGCAACCGATGGAAATTCAACAGACAGTATGAAGGTTGTAATATCAATAAATAAAACCGGTTCACTGAAAATAAGCGCACGTCCTTCAGGCTGCAAGATCTATGCTTTCCCTTCCGATTGTTACAAGGGAAAACTTATAGGTGCAGACTCGACTGTTTATTGCGGAACTCCAGGAACCTGCTGGTTTGAATTCCAGGCACCCGGTTGCCGTTCCCAAAGGGTGGCCTTCGACATCAAAGCGGATTCTGCTGCCACATTATCCATAGATCTCAAACCAATAATTCCACTGATGGTAACCGCTGCGGATACATTGAAATGCGGTTCTTCAAGCCAGATTTCTTGTAAAGGAAGCATCTCATTTGCCGATCTTAACAGAGATCATATTCCCGATCTGTCTATAGCAACTACCTCCGGAATCATCTGTTATTATGGTATAGACAGTACAGATAATACTCTTTTCAGCCCGGTTGCAGACACCTTCTATTCGGGCACACTGGAACCATCGCTCCACCACACCTTTATCCATTGGAACAATAACCCCAATCTCAGTTGCATTCTTTCCACTAATACCGGTAAGATATTGCTGATCAATTTAAAAACCAGAACAGCAGAAACTCTTATCTCAATAAGCGGTTCCAGGCTCTATCCAACTATATTTGATGCAAATGGGGATGGCAAAAAAGATATTATCGTAGTTGATGCCGGTAAAGCTTTATTCGTTTATCTCAATAGTGAAAGTGATTCGGTTCCAGCGCTCGCATTTGCCAAAGAGTGCACAACTCCAGATGGTGTATCTTTGACAGGTCTGAATGGAGCAGCCCTGCTACTAGATACCGACATGGATGGAAAAGAAGAGATGATTGCATTCTCTGAAGGGAAGTTGAAGCTGTTCAAACCTGACAGCACATTTTCAACACTCTCCTATATTGAAAATCTCAGTTGTGGTGGCAGACTGGTAACAGCAGACTCAATGAGCAGTTCTTTCATCGGTTCAACCAGAGGCATTTCCAGTTTTGCGATCCGCAGTGATAATCATATTCTGGTTTATCCCACTCATCTTCAGGGTGATATCACCTTTGATGGTAAAGTAGATATTCATGATATGAGCAAAGCTTCAAAAAACTGGGAAATGACACCAGACAATCAGGCCTGGGACCATTCGATCAATGTAAAGCTATCAGAAACCGGAACCGAGAAAATCGATATCCGGGACATTTCCCGAATAAGTAAAAACTGGGAACTTGAGCAGTAGAAACTTTTTACAAAGGCTATCCAATATGAAAAAAATGTTTAAAGGAGTATTAATATCGGCTTTGTTTTTCCAAGCCTTGATAAGTACAACTGAAGGTGCTCCAAGGTTGTTTGTTGATTTTAAAACAACAAATTCTTCCGTAGATTCGATCTATGACCCGGCAAAAGACAGTACCTTCACCGCTGCTTTTTACGTTTCAGGTATTGAAGACTTGTATGGATACCAGTTTTATGTAGTTTTCGATACAACCAAACTCCGGTATATTTCTACTTCCAAGGCTACCTCATCTGCAACTCATCTGATGAACGCAAATGATCAGTTTTTTTTTCAAAGCAACAGATCCATAGATAAAAATGACAGAATCTTGATTGCGGCTTGCCTTTCAGGTCAGATTCCAGGTGTAACTGGTTCAGGATATCTGGGTGTGATGACTTTTCAGAGACTGACTGCTGATACTACATCTCTAATGTTGGCAGAACCCACATTCCTCAATTCTTTACAATCAAATATACTGTTAAGTTCTCTGTCAAATGGCCTTCTTCTTCCACCTGGTTCGATTTCAGTCAAACAGAAGAGACAGCAATTTGCATCAAATTACAACATTCAGATAAGTAACAGAACGGTTAAAGTGACATCTCAATCCAAGACTCCTGTACAAATCCGCCTGATTGATGTTTCAGGGCGAAGTATATTTGAAAAGAAGAATGTTGCTCAGCGTTTTTCATTTAATATTCCGCAGGCGACTTCAGGGATCTATATGCTTAGTATAACAAACCATAATGGTTCTTTTGCCTATCCGGTTGTTTTGAAGTAAAACAATACCTTATTAATAATAAACACGGGTTACTACCCATTCTAAGAGACATTCAAACATGAACTCAAAGAAATTTTTTTTACTGATATTTTCGCTGATTCTCAGTTCATTTGCACAGACTGAACAATTTGCACCAGACAGTGCATCCATGATAAACCTGTGGGAAATCACAGACTCGACAGAACTATATGTCGGTGCATCATTCTACTATATCGACCCAACAGATTCAATAGTCGTATGGCTGGATACATCCGAATCCGATAAAATTGGCGACCTCTTTATAATGATTCCAGGATATTCTGATTCTGCAATGTTCCTTTTTTCCAATCAGGATGCAGGTAGCAGGATAAATGTTACGAATATACTTGAATCCCCGATTCCGCCTGGAACAGAGATTTTTTTCAAATATAAACGTCTGGATGCAGTTTACGATAAGTACACAGGCCAGAACAGACCCGGGATTGATCCGGCAGACCGCACAGCTTACCCGGGTACTCCCGACTTTGTCTCCATGGAGTTTGATCGCAGACCCGGCTTTGGTTACCGCTGGGCAGTAGCCGGCAGAGTGGTTGATGCTTCAAACAATCCTACAGATACCATTATCTTCGGTTTTGAAGATATGATCCACTTCTCCGATCCTACTCAAACCCAGGTTATCTCAGACAGGGATTTTAATGATGTAATCTTCAGAGTAACAGGACTGCAGCTCAATGTGGAACCATTTCCCGATTCTGTGGATCTGATCTTGCCTGACACTGTTACAGCAGGCGATACATTAATCTGTAATGCACATGTCTGGTTTGATTCTTCGGGCCAGAAGATCTTGAAACATGATCTGGATTCACTCTTAAAATGGGATCTGAAAGGTTATACGATTAACCACGACACCCTGCTTGTAGGATTATCACAAGATACAGTACGTTTTTTACCGGCGACTGCATTTAAAGATTTCACTATCTGCGTATCACTGATCAACCCTATGTCAAAAGATACTCTAACAAACTGTAAATCAGTCACGGTTTTACCCGGAAAACCAGAGCATCTATCAATCGAACTCAGGGCAGATACAGCATCTTCTGATTTCAACTTCAATAATACGGCCCAAATTCCCCGGCTCCTTATTCCTTCAAACAAGTTGACACAAAGTGTTTTTGCCATTTACAGGGATAAATTCGGAAATTTCTGCGGATTCTCGCAATCTACCGTATGGGATACCACCTCTGATCCCAAAATACCCGGGCTTACTCCCGGATGTGTATCAGTTTCTAACGGAAATTTATTATTGGGAGAGGGTATCGCAGAAAAGATTGCCAGTGGAAATATTGTGGTTACAGCCGCAGATATCTTTTCAGGAGATACTCTCAGAGATTCTATTCTGATAAATGTCCCGGCTGCAGATTACGATTCAATACGAGTAGTAAAATTAACAGACACCGGTTTTGTCCCCATCTCTTCACTGGAATTATCTACTGACAGTTGTGCAGATCTCTGGTCACAGGGTAGAAGAATGGATACCGAAAATTGGGTGATTATTAAAACCAGATGGAGTTCGGAAAAATGGAAACTGAATCCTAACTCCGCATATTCCGATTTTGAATTCTGCCCTAATGACACCGGTACCGGTTTTCTGGAAATTCAATATGAGGGTTTTCTCAGATCAAGGTTGCCAGTCAAGGCAACACCTGGTGCACCGGCCAGAGTAAACCTCTACACTGGCTCTACAGTATTACCTGCTGATACTTCTGCATCAGCCGGTAAACCCATGAACCTGTCTCTGAGAGTTTTTGATAAGAACAATATCTGGCTAAGAAATGTGAAGGTTGATTCCATTCTCTGGGTTCTTCAGGATGACAGCTCTGCGGCTTCCGATCCTTCGGCCCTTTTAAACAAAAACCGGGGAGAGGATGTCATATTAAACCCAATAAGAGCATACCGCACTGTAAAAGTAAAAGCCAGTTATGGTTTGTTCATTGATTCTGCTGATATTGCGATTCTTCCTGGAAGTCCCGCGCAAGTAGTCATTGAATCTCATGCTGATTGGAAAAGAAGTCTTACCAGCCCTGCACAAATAGATACTATTGAAATACCTGACAATGCCATCAGTGCAACTGTACATGCCATTATCAGAGATTCGATGGGCAACTATATCGATTCGTTACGCCAGGGCAGTTGGAATGTTATCGATACTATCGCCAAAATTCAGGCAGGGGCACATCCCTCTATCGGTGTTATTACCAAGAATCTTCAGGTAAGAAGTGGTGTCACGGCAATCACGGTTACCAGCAGTTCATTTACTGACACTGCGTTTGTTAAACTTCTTCCCTACCATTTCACAGCAGTCAGGATCACCGATAAAGCCTTTAATCCATTAAACAGCCTTACCATGTCAACAAACCAGGATACGGTTCTTTTCGCACAGGGACTCCGTTCAGATACTGCACTCTGGCGGGATGTCGCTGTTAACTGGTTCAAATCCGACACACTGGTTGTCGATCCACAATGCCCCAGCGGAACACCTTCCTACAGCTTCTCTCCGGTTAAGCCTGGTCAGGGCATCCTTCACATAACATACCCATCAGATGAAAATCTGCGGGATACTATTTCTGTAAATTTTACCCGTGGCGAGCCGGTCAGAGCAGAGTTTCACCTGCTGACTGCTGCCGATAAACTCATTGCTGGCGACACTATTACCGCCCTTGTCACCATTCTTAATAAAGACGGCTTAGTTCCTGGTGAGTATTGTTTCAACCAGAGTCTGCCATCCGGTCAGGTTTACTACTCTGATCTGCTGGGATATGGAGGGCGCTCATTTATACCGGTTATAGCATCAGACAATCATAAGGCCAATATGAACAAAGCCGGAATCAGAAGCTCCGGGTTAAACCAGTGTTTCCAGGAAGGCAAAGACACAGTAAAAATGGTTTTATACTATGCTCCATTTGATAGAGACAGCCTTCACATAATTGCGCTTCAATTCGGCAGCATCTCTGCAAACAGCAACCCATTCCGTATCAGACCATCTGCCCTGCATTCGCTTTCTATGGCACATACTCACAAATGCTGCACCGATTCTCTTGTTCTGCGTTACCCCGATGAACAGGCACTTATCTATTCCATAGGATATGACAGATTCGGAAACATGCGCGGTGGAGAACTCAGTAACTGGCATACCACTGGTACATTACATCAGTGTGATACAACAAAAACAGCTACCAGAATCGTCTACAGCGCCGATTCTTCAATCGTGTCCGATGATCAGTCCGGCAGTTTAATTGCTGTTTCTCAGGAGAACCAACTGATTTCAGATACATTGCGGGTAGTAATAATCGGTCCACTGTCAAAACCTGTAGATGCAATTACCAGAGATATAAATGGAAACGGCATCCTGGACCGGATAGAAATCCGGTTTGACATGCCTGTTTATATAAATAGCAACCAGATCCTTTCTCTTTTTTCTATCGAATACAACAGATACAACTTCAATATTGACAGCATGGTCATTTCATCAGACAGTATCAGCCTTACTCTGTATCTGAATGAAGCTACCGATAATAAGACTTTGCAGACAAACTGGACACCGTTAATAACATTCGACAATTTCAATTTCGCTCTGGGAGGAACTGTTGATTTTTTTGAAATAGAACCTCGTGACGGAGCTGGTCCTGTTATTAAATCGGTGGTCAAAGAGATCCAGAATGGTGACCGCAAAAGTGACTTAGTTACTGTGACTTTCAGCGAAGAGGTAAGAGGTCCCCAGGGAAGCCAGTTTTCGCATCTGAAGATGCCCGAAGAAGTTTTCAGGGTATTTTTAAATTCCACGGGTACTGCTCTAACCCAAATACAGTTTTTAAAGGGCATTAAAAACTTCAATGTTCCAATCCATCCGGATTCTGTCGCTTTTAACACAACTAATGGAAATGACCTGACAGAACGTTACTACTTCGATATCAGAACTGATAATAATGCATATTTGTTCGAGGACCTCTCAGGAAATACACCCTCTGTATACAACCGCAAAGTTCAGGTGCAGGTGCGTGGCAATGTAAAGACAGAACTGGTGGTTGCACCTAATCCTTCAAGACCCTCGCTGATTCACGAAAGGCCCGGGGAATTTCATCTCAGACATAATCCAAACGCTATCAACTGGATATCTAAAGATAAGTCTGGTGTGGCTATAATCTTTCAGATCCAACTCAACGATCTTAAAACTCCGGTAATCGGAGGACAACTGGTGATTCTGGATATGATGGGCAATAAGGTTATTGCAGATCCTGAAACCGACTACAAATGGCTGAATCTGTTTACTAAAGATGCAGTTGTCTCAAACCAGAAACACAGCAATATTATACCAGGCAACTGGGATGCAAACGGTGCAATTCATGAATTTGTTGTCTACTGGAATGGGTTCACAAAGGATGGTAAAAAGGCTGCACCCGGTGTTTATCGGGCAATACTCAAGCTTTTTACAAAATCAGGAAAAGAAGACAAAGTAACTACGTATGTAGGAAAAATAGGAATAAGACCATGAAAGCAGGACTGATAGGTTTAATCTTTTGCAAGACATTATTGTGTGCCACTATTGCTAATCCTTTCAAGATCAGTGAAGCAGTGTTTGATCAGACAAATCTTACTTTTAAGATCTCCTGGTGCATTGATTCTACTGCCCTTAAAAATGGAATCTCAGGCGGAATCACCACCAGTTATCATCAATCAGTGCGCCCGGAGACCTACTTCCTGCCCACAAAGCTATGTGGAGATACGGTTCTTAACATCTACGACTTGAAATTCGATACCACATACAACATTGAGTTCTGGGCTAAGCACCAGGAAAACCTGCTGCAACCAGACAGTCTCTCCTCCAAAAAAATATACGTATACTCCCTGATAAAACAGCCGGTTTCGTTTTTTCACCCTGCAAAATCAACAGACACAGTGAAGGCGCTTAACGGGAAAGTAATACTGTGGAAAGATCAGGACTACATGCAGGGGATTCCTCCTCATGAAGATACGGTGTACTATTACCGGCCCGATGCCAGCATGATGAACGGTTTTGTACAGGTAGGAACCGGTATCAGATTTGTCGCCCCGGAACCATCTCTTCCCTTTTTCATTGCTCTTTCCATCGACAGCATCCCAGCTTACTGTAAAGCTGAACGGGTACTTATTTACCGTGACTCCCTTGGCGTTTTCATCCCTGAACGCAACTGCCAAACCGACATTTCAGGTAAATATGTTTTCATGAAAACCGACAGAACGAAATTTCCCCTTGTAGTTATGGTTGATACAGTTGCACCCACACATAAACTGGTTTCAAATTTCCAGTCTTTCATAGATTCTACTCAGTTAAACGATACAGTCGAGATCAGTGATAACACTGCAAACGTTTTCTGGTCATTTTACAGTATGCCAGGAGCTGAACTTCCATCAAAACCGCTCCGTTCTGGAATAATTCAAGGTACCTCTTCAAAGATTGCCTGCAGAATATCATCCAGTGGAGCACAGGCAAATGGAATCAGGGCATTGCTTATAGTATCTGATGGCAGTTTCACTGATACCATTAACCTTTCCAAATCAGGCATTCGACCCAATTCCGATCCATTTACCACTGAATCAAAAATGATCATGCCGCTTTTAACCACTGCGATTCTTGACAATCCTAACGCATCCGCCTGTTTAAGCTCCCTATTTGGAAATCAGAAAACATACGAAAAATCAGAATTCAGGATATTCCGCTGGGCTAAAGAACCCAACCAGCCAACCCAGAGCAACCGGTGGGTCGAATATGAGCCGAAATACGAGAGTCTCTTTCAGATTAAACCTGGAGCTCTTTTCTGGCTTATTTCTGACAAATCTCAAATAATCGATCTTGGCAGAGGAACTACAATTCCCCTTGATAAGCCCTGTGAATTTGTTCTTCCACCAAAAAACTGGACCGATTTTGCTAATCCCTATGGTTTTGATATACGATTATCGGATGTTTTCGGTTCATCATCAGCCGATGCCAGAAGTGTGCATATTTATTCCTGGCAAGCGCAAATGGCACAGAAGACCTACACAGCATCTCTTATGTATAGCGCAGCGATGTCTGATAATTCCCGGGATACCATAAAGGCGCAAAGGCATGGCTACACTGTTTACAATCCATTCGACACAGCAATTACGCTCAGGTTCCCACCCTACCCTTACGGATTTTTCGGCAATAGCCTGTCAAAAACTAAACATAGTGGCTTCAGTATCAAAGTAGCACTTCGATCTGGAAAAGACACTCTTGGCTCAGTATACTGCTGTGGTCACACATTCAGTCACGACACTTTAGAGTGTCCACCTCCTCCCTCCTTTAACGATAATAAAATATCCATAGAAAAAGGAAACCGCCATTTTGGCATCATCTCTTATCCGCTCTTCAATTCCACAGTATCTTCTTATGAAATCAATCTCAGCAGTGATGGAAATGGCTCGCCACTTTCTCTATCTGCAGATTTTACAGGCGACCACAATTCTGACAGAAAAATGATGTTCGTATGTGATGATCAGACAGTAATATCTGGCAGCAATGCACAAATAGATGTTCTTAAAAACCGGAAGATCACGATTCATATCGGAAGATCATCTGATATTGATAATTTGAAAAAACTGGCAGTGACTACCCAGGTTTTAAAGCCGTCAATCAGCCACTTTTACAAAAACAAGATATTGAATCTGAAAATGAAGAATGTTTATCAGTGTCAATATGTTATGGAATTGTATGATTTGCAGGGAAAAATGATATTCCGTAAAAGATATAGTCCGGGCAGAATTAATGACAATTATCTGATACCGGTTACTGCGTCAGGTACATATCTGTTGAGAATCAATTTTGTTTCAGACAAATTCAGCAATCACTCCATTATTCAACATGTTTCTTGCATGTAACAGGATAAGTAATCATGAAAAAAGGTAAATTAATTCAAATAATTCTATGGATGTTTCTGGTTCACTTTTGCACTAATGCTCAGGATGAAGCTCCTGTGGTGGTTGCGGATTCAAATCTACAGTTGCTTTATTTTATACCCGAGATAATAGACGATAAAGGTGATTCAACACTGTTCTTTAATTTTTTCTTCACCCGGAAATGTCAGAACTACTTTTATACAATTGATAAGAATGACAAATCGATAGTCGTTTCTTTTTTGAATGCTAAGCTGGCCGGGTCAATTGCTGAAGATACAGTTTTACAGATTGATAAGGGTCCGGTAATCTCATTGCAGCTAAAACAGCATATAGAAGATAAAAACAAGGAAGTCAAAGGTCTTACTCCGGAATACTACTATGTTACAGATGCAATATTGAAGTGCAGCAGAATTCCATTAAGTGAAAACGTTTTAAAATTTACAGAAAAAGATGAAATTGTTTCGCTGTCTTTACCCTGGCCAGGTGCAAAGAATGAACGTTATGCTCTATATAGCATCCCACCAAAAAAGAAACGTAAGGGGCTGATAGCAGCTCTGACTGGAATAGGTGCTGCTGGATTAGCCGGAGGAACAGTGCTTTTATTCACCTATTTATCCGATAAGGAAGATCCGGATGCACCGCTTCAGGTGAATTTGCCAGTACATCCGGCACTGCAGTGAGATTTCAGATATGTAACTACGCAGGTATCTGAGTAGCGAAAAAAGAACATCATAATATCAAACCGGAAAAAACAGGAACTAATATCAAAACAACAACAACGGTGGGGGTATGAAAGGTTACCGAGCGCGGGCGATTTCCCAGTTACACCAGAGTTGATGCCGGTCTATAACCCGCTTAAATAACTTACTGTACCGGCAATTTTTTATATCGCGTTTAAGCTGCTGCACATTTTTCTTTATTCAATTCTATTCACTTTCAAATCATTTGTCCGATTTTAATTTACTATATATTTCCAGGTCTGTATAAAAACCATCTTTAAGTAATTCTCCCTGACGCTCAATCCCTTCAAACCTGAATCCTGATTTTTTAGGAATGTTTTTACTTGGCATATTTTCAACTGCACATTTTATTTGTATTCTATTTATTCCCAGTTTATTGAATGCAAAATCACAAAGTTTATCAACTGATTTTGTTACAATCCCTTGTTTTTGATATTTTTCAGAAAGCCAATATCCAATTTCTGTCTTTTTATTAAGCTTGTCAGTGTCTTTAAAGCCGATTAATCCAGCATTTTTTTTACATTTTATAATTACGAAAACATATTCAAATCTGTCTTCAGTAGCATTAACTACAGAATCTACATATTTTTCAGTATCAGATAATTCTTTGGTAGATGCTACAAAAGGCAACCATTTCCCTAAATACTCTCTTTGATTGTCAATCATTTTAAAAATATCTATTGAATCCGACTGCTCTAATTGTTTTAATTCTATCTCATTATCGACTTTAATTATCATGTTGGTCTCTTTTTTTGTGTGTTCGTTAAGGGACATAGTTGTGTTGCAGCTAACATTCGGCGGTATACGCAGTTACCGCACATTTACTCATTTAAGTGTTGGTTGATAATGACAAGGCTAAAATAGCTAATATTATCTTTTTCATTGTGTTAAGTATTTATTTATTTCCATCTATTCACATTTCTTAATTTCTTAAGATGCTTTTATTCTCGTATTTCCTGTTCCGCGCGGGTCTTTCTTTCCGCTCAGGAAGATATGGCGTACCAATGGGTGGCGGCATAGCCGCAGTGTAACTGCAATGCACTGTACTTAGTGCTTTACAGCTATATTGTGGCTTAACGTTGTTGTTTGCCCATGTCTGGCTGTGCTCCTGTTTTCCCGCGCGCTCCTGATTCTTTTCAATTCTATTACTTCTATTATAAGGAAATCATAAAATAATTTCCTGTAATTTATTGTTTTCCGGATGTCTTCGACACAGAAAATGGGATACACTTTCAAGGATTCCATCATGTTCAAAAAGATCGTTTTCTATGTAAACGCCCGCCAGGGATGCTGTTCACATCACGGAGGTGTTTGCGGCTGTAGTTGTTGTGACGGTACTCCCTTAATTGCCAAGTGTACACCCTATTATGATTGCAGTGACACAAAATCCTATTATTCTTGTAAAAATAACAACCGGAACCAAACTGTTGAACATTTGCAATCGGCATCACCTGACCAGGGATTATCCGAAACTGTTTACTTTAATACAAAACAAAAAATATCATTGTCCATCGTGCCAGCGGGTAATAAAATGCACACAAAACTGTATTTTGGTTAGTTTTGAAGTGGCACAAGAAATCCCCCGCTGGAATGCGCCCCCTAATAAATAGTGTCTTAATCCACTGGTGATAGTAACACGAATACCTATAAAAATGATAATACTTAATAGAGGGAATACCTACGAAAAAGAAATAACTTAGCAGGGATTTAGTTTCTGATTCGTGTATATTTGTATCAGAGCATTAATTTTTTCGCGTGCTTTCGAGTTATTCCTTTGTAGATTAAAAACACACTCATTTTAACTATATTCAGGCACAAGGAGGACTATCTCTTATGTCGATGCAGTTACAACTTTTCGGTGCAGCAGGTACGGTGACCGGTTCATGTTCACTGGTTACATGCGGTTCAAAACAGATTCTTGTAGATTGCGGCGTTACGCAGGATAAAGACTGCGAAAAACGAAACAAACTCCCCTTTGACCCCAAAACAATAGATGCGGTTATCCTTACACATGCTCATCTTGACCACTGCGGACTGGTGCCCCTGCTTTTTCGGCATGGATTTGACGGACCGGTTATCACTCAATACGCTACCGGGGAGCTCGCTCCGATTCTATGGCAGGATACGCTTTCTTTAACCGCTTACGACAGCTATCAATTGTTTGACAAAACGGCCTGCGAAAAGGCAGTTAAAGCAATCACTTATCATGATTATGAAGAGCCGTTTAGTATCGATGATATTAATATTACATTCTATGATGCAGGCCATATTCTGGGTTCATCACATGTGGAAATTGAATACCATGGCAGGAGATTACTTTTCTCCGGTGATATAGGACCAAAAAACAGCCCCATAATAAATGACCCTAATTTCACCTGGAAAGATCCATTCGATCTGGTGGTGATCGAGTCTACCTATGGCAACCGTACACATAAGAGTAGAAGTGATACGATTAATGAGTTTAAAGATCTTGTCAGGGATGTAATCAAAAACCGTGGCGTTCTTCTTGTTCCTGCTTTTGCCATAGGACGGACTCAGGAGATAATTTATCATCTCAACTCCCTTGTGGAATCAGGTGAAATCCCACCGATACCGGTTCTGACCGATTCACCGATGGCCAATAAAGTCACCTCGATCTACCGAAAATATACGGTTTGCTATGACGATGAAACTATCGAACAGATTGAGAGGGGTGATAAGCCGCTTGATTTCAGGGGGCTTTACCAGGTAAAATCAGCAGATGAATCCCGCTCATTGACTCAACTCCGTCCTCCTTTTATTATTATCGCAGGATCAGGCATGTGTAATAGCGGAAGAATTGTGCATCATATAAAGAATTTCATTGGATCAGAATCAACTACCATTATGATTGTAGGATGGCAGGGCAAGGGAACTCTGGGGAGAAAACTTGCAGATGGAGTAAAGTCGATAAAGATTAATGGTGAAGATTACCAGGTAAGAGCAAAAATAGCTACTCTAAATGGGTTTTCTGCACATGCAGACCAGAAAGAGCTGCTTCAGTGGGCTAAAGCAATACCTACAGATGATACAAATACAATTTGGATAGTTAATCACGGTGAAAAGGATGCTTCCGGACATTTAGCCAGTCTTCTAAGGAGTGCGGGGTTGGGAGAGGCTAAAGAGGCAGTTAGAGGGGAAAAAACACGATTATTTTGATTAACATGATTAACACGATTTTCTCAGAATGGATTCTGATTTTGTGCTTATAATAGATAATAAAAAAAAATCCCCTTGCCGGCTATAGCCTGACAAGAGGATCGAAATTCTGATTTAAAGAAAATTATTTTCTTATCAACACGTTCTTTCTTGAAAGAAACAGCAGAAAAAGAGCACCTGCAACAAGCATTGTTGTGGTTGAGCTTTCTGGAACACTTGGTGGTGGAGGTGGCAGATCAAAATCTCCGGGATTTACCTGATGAAACTGGTACTGCCCATCGAAAGACTTTGCAATTAAAGTTCCATACATCTGTCCATAATTGCCTGTTACATCAGTATCAGCAGCGAGAATATTTCCATAAAAACTTTTAATGTCCAAAGAACTTGCATTTCTAATATTAAATAAGATATTTGAACCAGTTAAGGTATCTCCTGTCCTATAATTAGCTTTATCTATATGCTTCAAAGCTATATCGCTACCATCCCCGTCAACGTTGATAACATATTGCTTATCAAGATTTTCAAAATACAAGCTTGAAACCTGTTCTAAATCTTTAGCATCAACGGTGTAATAGATCACATCTTCACCATCAACATCGTCGAAATTAAGCACATTTGATTGATCTCTCCAAACTTCTGTACCAGAATTAGCCGCAAGCTGGCAGGAAAAGATTTCAAGTTGTTCCTTTGCATCGTTAAAATCGAATATGCCCTTAACATCAGCACTTTCGTTGATAACACCATGAACTGCATAGTTATCAGCTTTAGTTACAGTTCCACCGGCTGAAATACCCCCCCAGACACTGCCCCCCCCATCCCACATATCATTTCGGAGATCTACATCGCCTCCAGCAACAAGGACATTCGTAGGATAATTTTCAGTATGGGCCCATTGCGTACCAATAGAATAGCTATTTTTAATTGTAACATTACCTGATGCAGCAAGACTACCCCAGGTCTGATCATTATAAGAAGAAAAATCTCCGAAGGTCAAAACATTATACCCTCCGGTTAAATCAACAAAGCCGGCACTTGCCTGTGTTGCTAAAGCGATAGCTGTAACAACAATGGTCCTTAAAAATTTCCTGTTCATTCGAAACTCTCTTGCTTGTGAAGTGAATCATATTTTATTAATAAATTTGATAGTCAATAAAATAGTATAATGTATATGTGGTGTGTTAAAAAAATACAAAAGCGGATAAGAATTGGTGGTTTTTTTAGGAATCAATCAAAATGATGAAAATAGGAAATTCGAAACAAGAAACTGAAAGATATTCTAAAACACCAAACTCTAAATTTTAAACAGAGAACAAGGAGTTAAACGACAAGTAAAATTTATCATTTAATCCTGTTCTTGTTCTTGTTTCGAATTTCGAATTTCAAATTTCGAATTTTAAAAAATTTATTTTTTTCTACTGCGTACAAATCCCAAACCAAGCAAACTAACACTTAAGAGTGATAACATTGCCGGCTCCGGAACGGATGAATAACTAACACCTCTTACCGAAAAGTCATGCAACATCCCCAAAAATGAACCTTCTTTTGCAGTAAAACTTATGCTTGATACGGTTTTGTTGATGCTAAGGGTTAATTCACCGTTTTGGTTTTCAGTAATAAATTCGCCGATCTCTCCAGTGCTTAGTTCATAGAGTCCTTTTTCTCTCCATAACACAAACCCATCTGTGAAAAGATTACTGATATAAACAGACTCAAGGTTTACATCTTTATCAAAAGATATTGTCAGGACTTCAGGATAATCTATTTCATAAGGGAGATCATCGGGAATTTTAATGAGACCACCAAACCAATCATTTAATCTAGAGTAATCAACACCAATGCCATCACTACTTTTGGTAAGTTTAGCACCTTCTGGAGCCGCACTCAAAGTGATTCCATACTCTTCACTTGTAAAAGAAGCCTGTCCATGAGCACCACTGAAAGTAGCATCAGTGAAATAGACCGGTGCAGCAGATGCCACAAAAGCCATCCCTATCACCCCAACAAAAACAGAAACTAAACGATTCATCTTGTAACTCCTACTAAAGCTGAAACAAAATAATTGAGCACATAATTGCATGCTAATTTCATGCCAAAAAACTCCTTTAGACAGCTCTCATTTAGGGTATTTTAAAAGTAACACCTTGTTTTTTAGTTAATTATCGTTTGTTTACATTTTACTGATGATACTCTGACCGTTTTTTCTTAATCTTGCTGTAACCTGCTAAATAGCACTGCATTAGCCTGGTAACAAAACTTTGTAACAGAATCGTAAACCCAGTTGCGCTTTTTTAATTTATCGAGAATTTTTGGGCATACCTGTAAAAAGGCTAAGAAAGGTGTCGGTGTTTCTTACATTTTAGTTTTGAAAACACCGTAGTAAAATAGGACCGCTAATGCAGGTACCATAAAAAAAAGGGATACCGTTATTTTTGGTATCCCTTTTCTCCACCCGTAAAAAAAGTAATCTTATTATTTTCTTTTTTGGCGCATAAATGCTACGCCGAACATGCTAAGACCCAGAAGTATCAGCATGGATGGCTCAGGTACGTTTGTTACCCGGATTTTGAAATTTTCGGTTTCTCCCTGAGTGTACTGTTTATTTTTTTCGAACACATTGGGATTATAGGTTTCTGAGTTAAAACCAGGATGACCTCCAGCAAGATCGCTACTGCACACCACACGAGCTAAAAGCTCATACTCTCCAGCATTATCGAAAGTGTAAGTGACTGAAAATGTTGAGTCTACATTGGCATAGTATAGTGATTCGCCTTTCTTCACATTTTGAATTTTGTAGGAACTATAATCCCCTTCCTTAGGAACTTTATTTGCATCATAAACATATTCTGTTATAGTTGTAGTATCATATACCCATTCATATATATCCCTATCTTTTTTTCCTGTCTTAACCTTTGTTTTTGTCACCTTTTCGTAGCTATATTGATAAGCATTCGTATAATCGCTATATACTGAATAGGTATTATGGTTTTTATCGCTCCTTAAAGCATCAAGAGTCTCACCAAACACCCATTTATCGGCTAAAATAACTTCATCATCCAGCCATACTTTCAGTGCATCGAAAGTGTGAACACCCCAGAGAGTTTTATGAACCGTGAAATCACAGGTTACCTCATCTCCCACATTAATTTCGAGTATACCATTAACCAAATTGACCTCTTGTCCATTTACTAGCACACCGATCCCATCGTTTACACCCCACTGTTTACCAAGCATCTGCCACCTGGGATCACTATGCAACCCTTTCTGATTATCTGGAACCTGATTGGGTTGATTAATTACCTCACCATTCCATGTTGTTGGGGCTGTCCATATTGCATCAGCCTGAGCAATACTGAAAATCATCAAAACTGCTACTATTCCACTTAAAATCTTTCTGTTCAAAACTACCTCCGCTGTTTTTAAATAAAGTAGATATTTCTGTTTTAAGTTTGTGCATAAAGGCAGCAATTTCCATGCCATTACAGTTCACTAAATTGTGACTACAACCAACTTAGCGAAATTCCTAAATTCTGAACTCACCTTCGCATGCTTTCATGCTAAATTAAAAAAGCCCTGTAAAAAGACAAGGAATGTGTCGAAATTTCTTACACCTTGGGTTTCTTTATGGTTCTATTTCTTTTTTCCTATCTACTGACAAATAAACTTGAACCAAAGCTATCTGGTGCCATAAATCCGATCACAATACAATATAGAGTATGAAAAGTGAAATGAAGTTTCAGATTTGTACATTTCTATCTTTTCTTTAATGCCTAAATTTTTGAACTCTTATGTATATTAATTCCTTTATTCCTATTTAATATTTATTTTACTGACTCTACAAAACCCGGAGGATATAATTTATGAAAAAACAACTGATACCACTATGTTTGTTACTTTTTATTAATCTTGTATTTTCTGCTGAAACTATGGATACCACCGCAAAAAATGTCACTTCTACTGTTACAACAGTAGATTCTTCAGAAGGTCCGGCTACATATGAATGGAATTTTCTTCCTGGTGATGCTATAAGGATTATAGTAACCCCGGATACCGGTTTCCCCAACGGAGTCTATCCGGTTGAAGCCGATGGTTTTGTGGACCTTCCCATGATAGGACCTCTTTCAGTAAAAACCATGAGCAGGACTGATTTTGAACAGAAGGTCAAAGATGCCTATATACCAATTTTAAGGTTTTCAAGTGTTCAGGTCAGAAGAGTTATGTCTATCGGTTTTCAGGGTGGATTTCGTCGGCCGGGGGTTTACTGGGTTACACCTGGATCAACTCTTTGGTATGCATTATCATTAGCGGGTGGCACAGTACGGGAAGATGGCCTGAAAAAAATCAGATGGGAGCGTGATGGCAAAAGAATGGAGCAGAAGGTACCTGAACTGTTAAAAGACCCTCAAGCGATTTTCAAACTTGGACTGCGCTCCGGTGACATATTCAGGGTAATAAACCGTCCAAAAAAGACTGGCTGGGAAATATTCAGACAGGATGTTCTGCCTCTTTTAAGCATCGGTCTCTCCAGTGCAGTTACAGCAATTACACTTTACGAATGGTCCCAGAAAAGGTAATATCATGCAGCAAGGCTTGAATAACCCCACACCTTCGTTTAAACCGGATTACCTGTATTGGATAAGGCATTATGCCGGACTTCTCTGGAGATGGAAATGGTATATAATACCGGTATTCCCGGCTTTGGTAGTAACCTGGTTACTGCTGGTGGTTACATTCGGTACAGTAAGACCGGAACTTGGGGTCAATGTAATTTTCGGTTTCGAAAAGCAATCCAGTGTACTGGTGTTACCCGAGGCTCTTTCTAGTGAAATGGGAAAAATGAAACTGATCCAGAGCAGGAATTTTCTTAGTGAGATTGTGGATTCTCTCTCACTGCATTTAATAATCCCAAAACATAACCGCTCATCCATACTTAATTTCACCTATGTTGACAGCACTGCGATCCCGGGAAAATACCACTTTGGTATAGACGAGCAATCGAGACTCACCTACACGGTTACAGTAACAAATAGAAAGCTGGGAATAAATAAAAAGGTAATTACTACTGGCAGGCTTCCATCACTTGACACTTTGAATACAAATGGAATGAAATTTGTATTTGTACCACAATTTCTCAAAAAACCATTTGATTTTAATTTTTATGTGATTCCCAGGGAAAAGGCTGTAGAGAATTTAAGAAACAAGATTTCTATCGTGGGAAATACCAGACGTGACCCGATGATGGAAGGTATAGTAATGGTCAATTTAAGCGGTACCGACCCTCAGCTTATCTCCACTACCATCAATAAAATTGCGGATAAGTTTGTAGAAAGAAATCTCTCTTTCCGCAAAAGAAAATCCAGCGAAGTACTCAAGGCACTGCAGATGCAGTTGCAGATAGCATCCGAACAGCTTCGTCATGATGAAAACAGGGTTCGAGCATTCAAAGAGGAAAACCCTAAAGTCGGCTTGGGTATAGATGCCCAGAATGCGATTAACACTATGACTATGCTGGAATCAAGGGATCTTACTCTTTCCACAGAAATCGATGATGCAAAAGATCTGCTGAAAAGACTTTCGGAGCAAACCGGGAATGATAAAGATCAAATTACCAGTGAAGCGCTTCTGTTTCTCAGCAGTCGTAATGTATCAACCGCAATCATTCTTCAAAAGGATTTTAATACCCAATCACAGCAAAAAGCAACACTACTTTCCAGCCGCTATTCAGCGGAACATCCGATGATTAAAGAGGCTCAGTCGAAAATTGATGCAGCAGCCGTCAAGACTATGCAGTTACTGCAGGATTTCATTAAAAAGCAGAACGAGGAAATTACTAAAACCAAATCTCAGAAAACGCTATCTTTAAGTCAGTTGAAAGGACTTCCACAAAAAGAGATGCAACTGGCAGCCATGACCAGACAACAGCAAATAAACTCTGAGATCTATTCAAATCTGCTCAGCAGATATAATCAAGCTAAAATTTCTGATGAAACCGAGGTACCCGATATCTATATAATGGATTATTCAGTTCCTCCGGAAATAGCTTCTGCTCAAAAAGAACTGATGAAACTTTTGGCCATAGGTTTACTGGTATGCATACTGATTGCTTTCGGCCCGGCAGTAGCTTTTGATTTTTTCGACAAACGACCCAGGTCTGAAGATGACCTTAAAAGGTTCATGCAATTCCCGGTTCTGGAAGCTATTCCGACACTAAACAAAAAAAAGGAAAAACTCAAAGATGGCAGTGAAGATCAGCAGGTTAATACTGTCGATTCTAAACTTCTGATCTTAGGCCCTTCCATTACCTATGTTCATGAACTTTTCCGTTCTTTAAGGGCGAAACTGAATTACCGCCTGGAAGCTACTAACGGGAAATCGATACTGATTACAGGTTACGATTCGGGTGAAGGGAAATCTCTGATTGCTGCAAATATGGCAATCATGGCGGCCCAACAACATAGCCCTACCCTTCTTATCGATGCGGATATGCGCAGAGGTGTACTTCATAATACTTTTTCAGTTTATAATCAGCCCGGCTTATCCGATCTTCTATTGTGTGAACATCAGATAACCGAACAGATGTTAAGATCATCAATAAAACCCACTATTTTCCCACACCTGTTTCTCCTTACAGCAGGAAACCAGGTTCAAAATCCTACAGAACTATTAACCAGCCGTTTATTTAAAGGCATTATGCAGTGGGTAGATGCCCGATTTGCGATGGTCATTATCGATGCTCCACCATTATCTCCTGTTACTGATGCGATAATCATTAACAAAGTGGTATCAGGATCGGTTCTGGTGGTCAGAGCAGGAAAGACCAATACAGCAGGACTCAACAAGATTATTAATGAGTATCCCTCCTTTAAAGAGAAGATTCTGGGCCTGGTGCTTAATGGTGTAAATAATGCCCCAAAGCAGAAAAAGTACAATGCCTATTATTATCGAGGCAACCCAGGGTTAAAACCGGAACAGCCGCTTCTTTTGACAGCACAAGTTGATGCGGAAGATGAGAGTGAAGAGACACAAGACAATTGATTGAAGAAAATTCGAAATCCGAAATTCGAAACTGGTAACATGAAATTTGATACAAGAATTGACAATAAAAAGTCCCCTAAATCCCATAGCCGTAAGGTTTAATTCCGATTGTTAAAAAATTTAACCGATGCCCCCTAAATCTCCCGAAATGAGCCCCCTAACCCCCAAAGGGGGAACTAAGAACCACATCAAGCTACTGGTCACATTATGCGATCCTAAAGTCCCCCTTTGGGGGATTTAAGACCGGAAGGGAAAAGATCGAGAGGAATAGCGCGAAGTAGATGGTGGAGGTAGGATACCCAACTGGAAGCGATCCTATTATTAGAGGGAATTAGGGAACAAGATTTTCAAGATATTTGAGTCATTCAATTTATACTTTTTTCCAAAGCAAGCAATTTTATTTCTGACACTATCCCTGATATATGATGCTTATTATTTTTAAGGCTATTCATTTCTTTTTTTACACGATGGCCTTTCCGGTTTACGCGATGAGCCATTTCGGTTTCTACGATAGATTTTCCCGTTTACACGATGGGCCATTCCGGTTTGCACGATGGTCTTTCCTGTTTTCACGATAGACCTTCCCGGTTTGCACGATAAGCCTTCCGGTTTCCACGATGGCATTTTTCGGTTACACGATGGCATTTCCGGTTTGCACGATAGCATTCTCCGGTTACGCGATTTCATTTTCGGTTTACACGATTGCATTTCCGGTTTGCACGATTACGTTTACGGTTTACACGATGGATCTTTCTGTTTACACGATGAGCCTTCATGTTTACATGATGAATCCTGCTCAATATTATCTAAGAAATTGATTTTATTGTAATTCCGATAATCCTTCCGAATCTCTTCACAACCTGTTTGTTTGCCGGGCAAATAATTTTTTTCAAATTATTTAAAAAAACATTGCACGAAGCTATATAAACATTTTTCTTATTTATTCGCTTTCACGTTTTTTCCGAAATTTCTAGTCTCGTAAGTTTTTTCCTAAAAGCCTAAAGATAATTGTCTATAGAAGCTTTTAGAAGTTTTCTCTTTTTTTGCAGCTACACAGATCCTAAATGTAGCAATTTTGATTTAAGTGTAAAGTAAGATAATAATTTGAACCCTGAAAACTTCAGGTGTTTGATACTGATACCAATGACCTATTGCGCATAGGTAGTAATTCCAACCCATCATTTTTTAAATCAGATGGGAACCTCATCATTATTTTCAAAGGAGTAGCTTTATGAGCACTTATAATCATTCTGAAATAGTAGCAGCAACACGCATAGTTAAAGTTTTGACTACCAAAACCCCTACTCTTCAATCGGTTTTCAACCAGGATGCAGTAAATATCTCTTCCGAGCTTGATAGCTTAATCAAAGAAACTGACCAGCTGGAACATAGCTGGCACGCAGAGGTGGCAGATACTGATCCTATACTTGAAAATTCAAAAAATGTTTTTGCTAAGTATAGGGATCTGGTAATAAAGAGACTTCCGGGTGTGGCAAAAATGGACTGGCTGGAGACCGATGTTAAACCGGATCTGTTTGCATTAAATCTTGAGAAGTTGATCGGGGTTATTGAGGATAATGAAGACAAGCTTCCATTTGCCGAAACCGCCCTTGAGGAGTTGATACCTGCAAGTGATGCGCTCGATATGGAACTAGACCAGGATAGAGAAGCACGCAGGATGTATCGTAACAGTGTAATAGCAAAAAATGCAGCTCTGAAGAAAGCAGAAATTTTCTTTTATGAGGTAAGACGCTTTATTCGCAGAGACTTAGGCCGAAAATCTCCTGAATACAGTCAGGTCAAAGATAAGGCAGTCAGAAAAGCAGCTAAAGAGATGGAGCAACAGGGAAATGAGACATCAACAGAAAAGCAGGTTGTTACAGAAGAGAGCGTTAATTCTTAACCGGTAGTGTATGAAGAATATGTGCTTCTTTCATTGATATGAACAGACCAGTCCTTTTGATAAGGATATCAAGGGGACTGGTTTCAATTTCAAAGTACTTGACAGAAGTAGATAATCAAAGGATGGCTATTGTATATTTTTGGTTCATTACCATCCCATCGGATTTAATAAAATTTGACAAACAGAGTATGTGTTATGTTAAAAATTCATAGGTCCACTGGTGTTTGTTAGCAAAATCCCCCCGCTGGAAGCGCCCCCTTTATTAAGGGGGGATTCCAAAATGATAAAGGAAATGTGTGAACTCGTTATAGTCATAGCCTGTTAAAAAGTGTCTAAACTTAACGATTTAGGGCAATTGTTAGATGCTATTATTTTATTATGGGATGATAATATTTTTGGTTAATCCAATTTCAGATTTCTGGTTTGCAATTTCTTAATTTCTATTTTTGTTTTTTTATCCTTGTTTTTTTTCAGAGCCCCAGCAAAAATTGCAGGCATTCCCTTTATCAAAAGAGAAATGGATTCCCTGTAGTGCCGCTTCTTTATACCTCTGATACTCCACTGGAAAATGTGCCCTCCTATTACTGCCATTCGCTCCATTTTTCTTTTGTGACCACCAGGATATTCACCCTTTCGCTCCAGGGACAGCATATTATCCAGTCTGATCAGGTTGATCAATATATCATGAATAGAATTGCCCGGATGATACCTATAAGCGACAGTTGCAGGTGATTTTACAATCATAACCGGTCCTAAAGTACCAATTCGCAGCATAAAATCCAGATCATCAACTGTACCTTTTTTAAAACAGGTTTTTTTATTCCATAGTGCTCTTTTAAAGATTAGAAAACTGGTGCTGAGCCAGGCTGATTCAGTTTTTGAAAGATAATCTTTAACCGGTGTATAACAGATGAGACTCTTATCTTCATTTTTTAATTCTTCGAGTTTTCTATCATCCTTGAAACCGCACCCTCTGGCAAAAATGAGTGCCGGATAGTTCTCACTTTGAATCATTTGATAATAAATTGATAAGGATTCCGGCAGTAAGATATCATCACTATCCAAAAAAACCAGATAGTCACCCACAGCATGTTCCACTGCATTATTACGAGCGATTTCTGCACCCTGGTTTTGCTGAATTATTATTCTGACCGAGTCCTTATATTGATTGAGCACCTGCAGAGAGTTATCCGTTGAGCCATCATTAACAGCAATTATCTCGTAATCACTGAAATTCTGGCTCAGGACCGATTCGATAGTTTCTGCAACCAGGCTTCCCCTGTTATAAATAGGTATAATTATGCTGAAAACGATTTTTTTGCTATGCATGGCAACTTTCCATATATTGTAATGTAAACAATAACGTCAGTAATAAGTTCCAAAACTCAAATACTAAATTCTAAACAAATCCTAATGACCAATAATTTAAATTCCAAACACGGAAAAACGGAAGCCCACCGAAGTGTCTTCGCGTAGGCGGGCTGTTCCTGTTTCGGATTTCGGATTTCGGATTTCGGATTTTCCTGCTATCCGTTTTTGTTTCAAATTTCAAATATTGTTTAACTTGGAAGTTTCTGAAGATCACTTTGCCATTAAATGATTCTATAAATAATTTCTCCCAGCATTCTGAACAGTGGCAAAGGCAGAGCTGGTGTAACTTTCTTCATGATTCTGAAAAGTAGTTTATCTTCCCTTGGTTTTTCTTCTGTATTAGGATATATAAGATCGTGATAGGGAATAGCCTTGGTCCCCCAGCGGCGTTTAAACAAATTCAACCCAGTATTTTTAGCTGATGTCCGGCCAAAGGAAACAACAGAAGTGTTACTGTTGATTGCTCTTTTAATTCCATGCCAGTAAAGAAAATGAGTACATCTCAATCTGTCATTTTTGCAGGGCCTGGCAAGATATTCAAAAGAATAAAGCCAACGGTTTTTAAGTATCCACATACCAGCAACCACTTTATTATCATGTTCAGCCAGAAGAAGTTCTACATTGTTATGCGGATATAGTTCGTTCCACATATTTTTAAAGAAAAGAAATGGTTGTGGCGGAAGATGAAGTTCCTTCCGCATTTGAATGTAAATTCGATAGAAATCCCCAACATCTTTTAAAGAAGCACCTGTTTTTAAAGTTATACCAGATTCGAGTGATTTGCGGATATGTACCTGCACTGCGGTTCTGTGAAAGCGCCTGAAGATCTCATCTTCAGTGGCATCGATATCCAACAGATGGTTTAGGTACCCATTACTAATATTGAAACTATGAGTATTCTGTATTGCAGACAAGAATCGCAATTCGATTCTGCATTTTTGGGTCAAATTATGGCTGGTTAACAGATTTAAGAATTGTCCTTCTGAAGTTCCCTTATTCAACACAGGATCAGAGATTGTGGCATAAGGTATACTGAGCCAGGAGATTTTATTAAATGGACGGTTTATCCGGTAAAGTGGCAGAAAAGAGGTCTCAGAATTAATAACCCTGTTATCTGATGCAATATAGGCTTTTATTTGAGGAAAACTCTTCTCTATTACTTTGGCCCAGTGTTTTGAATGCGTTACCCAGAAAGGCTCATTTTCAGGTATTGTAGAGTATTCAAAAAATGAATTTGTTTCCAGAATTATTTTAGACATAAAAGCACAGTAATGAATTATTCTTGTAACTTCTTAATAAATGAAAAATGGTTTCAACGGTTTGTTGTAAAATATTTGTTATCAATAATGAAGGAAATTAAAAAATGAGGAAGACTAAACCAAAACAATCGAATTAACCGCCCTCTTACCATCGATAATAATAATCGGATGGATTATGAGTCTGAAATTAATTCAAAGTGGACAACTACACTATATGATTATACTCACTTGTACCCTAATAACATTCAGTCCCGGTAAACGACCACAGCCATAGGCCGTGGCTTTGATTTCACCCCAAAATGGGGTGTGCGTTACGATTGCGCGAAAATATTTTACTGGCCAGTTCTTCCATATCTCGAACCTTCTTCTGTTGCCAGCGCACATAATTTTCAATTTGCTCCTTATTAAGGCCAACAGTACTTACACAATAGCCAGGTGACCAGAAATGTTTATTCCAATATCTTTTTTAAAGTTCCGGAAATTAATCCATTATTTTAAGAGTACTCTTTCCTTTCAAATATCCTATCACTTGACTTACCTACCAATTTGGAGGTATTTCAAGCACCAGATTAATATGATCAACGCACACATTACCTGCTGCTATTTTGAGTTTTTTCCAGGAACTGAGTTTTCGAATCGAATCTCGAATATAGTATCGAACATCTCCATTCATAACACGATATCTATGTTTTGGAATCCATTCTACATGCAACAAATACTTCTCAATTTTGACTGGATAACAAGTTACTTCAAGCTCCCAAAAAAACTAATGAAAATTAATTTAGTTTTTTAGTGCTCAGCTTCATAGAAAATACCTAAAAAAAATAGCGTTATTTGAGAAAAACAGAAGAATGCAAATTTTTACCATCAATCTAAAGACGAACGTAAAACATTTCGACACTTTGAGTTTTTTTTTACATTCCACTTCATTAAAGATGGTTCAATCTAAGATAATATTACTGGCATACTTTTTGCGAACAATAAAAGAAAATTCACTAATTTTAAACTTATGATGGAGGTTCTATATGAAAAAATTTATGGCCTTAATAACCGCCATTGCAACTCTTGCGGTGGGCAACATCTTAGCAGCACCTATTAACATAACCGTCTATGACGAGCTTCCGCCTAAATTTGAAGGCGTAGGTGTGGGATTTGAAGATGAGGAAATCGATGCCGGATATTTTGAGCAAAGGCAGGATCTGGAAGCCCTCTTTTGGGATGGCAGTTCTCTTTCATTGGTCGGTGGCTTTGATTTCGCAGAAGGATTCACCTACAATCAGTTTGGCGGAGCAGATGCAATTCATAACCACATTGTAAGTGGTGATGTTTTCATTGATCTTGGACGTGACAATTCTTATGATTTGGCAATTGATTTTGATCTTACAAACCTTACCTACACTATTTATCAAATTTCTGATGATAACGTAGTAGATGTTTTCCCAGGCTGGAAACATGACTTTGCTAATCCATTTGAAGTCAGTGGTTGTGTTGAAATAGGGACTGGTACCATTATTTACAATCAATACGACACTGATGTTTACGGACTTCTTGGTGGATACCATAACGAAGTAATATTCAAGGATCTTGCAGATCATAGTATTACTGGGAACTTTGGAGTACACTATACTATTTCATGTGGAAACGATGTATTGGTAGGATCGGTTCCAGAACCAGCAATCCTTACTCTTCTTGGTTTAGGATTTTTTGGCATGGCTTTTTTCAAGAGAAAAAGAATCTAAATTAACAGGGAAGTGTAGGCCATTTCAATAAGTGGCCTCATTTTTCCTGCTCTATTTCATATTTTAAAATGTTGAAATAGTTTGGACAATTCAAACAAAAAGACCCTTTCTAAAAAGGGCCTTTTTGTTTTAGTAAAATATGAATCTGAATTCCATTCTCATAGTTTCTGATCTTGAAGGCTGCTATGCAGTAGAAAAATTCTCAGAAACACGCTGCAGCGGGAAAGCACTGGAAAACAGTCGTAAGCTGCATACTCTCCAGCTTAACATCTTGATCCAAAGCATACGAAGTTTTAATAAAAAAATCGCTCTACATGTCTGGGATAGCCACGGCTGTGGAGGAATAAATAAAAAAGAGATTGACGATGTAGACAATTTCATCCATCACGGAAAATTTAATTTTATAAATTATTTAAAAGAGAACCACATTGATGCTGTATTCTTTGATTCAGCTCATGCAAAAAACCGCACACCCTGTGCCAATCTTTGTCACACCATGTCCTCGATCAGAATAAAACGCTATGTGCTTAATGGAAACGAAATTGGTGAAATCGGTTTGCGCTCTGTTATGGCGGGAGAACTTGACATTCCAGTTTTCTATGTTAATGGAGACGATAAAGCCTGTACTGAAGCTAAAAGCATAATGCCCTGGATAGTTACAACTGTCACCAAACATTCCAGAGGAATTCAGAAAATCGCACGTATTCCATGTTCTGAAGTATTTAAATTGATCAGAGAGGATGTCTACATCGCCCTAAAATCAGCAGAAAAAATGCGTCCTCTGAAAATATCACCACCAATTAATCTTAATATTGAATGGAAATTAAAATACTCAATCTTCAATTTCATCAAAAGATTGATCAATCACCGGGGAAGTTATGAAAACCGGTTTAAAGTAAACAGTTTGAGTGAACTTGTAGAAAAAGGAATTTTGTAAAATCAAAGCTGTTTCTGATTTCAAATAAAGATGCTTTCCCAATCAGCACTTAAAGGGAAAACATCTTCCAGGTATTAATATTTGAATCAGTTGTTATCCTTATAATGTAAAATCTGCCTGAAGAGATCCCCTGATAATTTCCCTTTGATAAAAGAATCCTGTTTTCTCCGCTGTTAAGATTACGATCTATTGGTTTGCCGATACGTTTTCCATTCAGGGAAAAAAATTCTATCCTTACTCTCGATTGTTTATTGAGTTTAACACTCAGAGAAATCGATTTGCGATTAGAAGCCTCCATTTTCAACATCTCGACAAAACTTTTTTTTTCGGTTTTTAATAAAGGTTCTTTCACACCGACACTGGAGCTATAGTCCAGAACCGTAACCGAAATATCGTCAATGTATAATGTTTCCGGACCTCCTGTGGATTCACCTTTGAAAAATATTCTGTTGAAACCTGTGGTCACCTTGTCCCAGGGCCATCTGAAATTATAAATAACACTTTTTGTTGTGTCATTCATTGTGATATTAAGTGTGCCTTCCCGGGATATGTCAAAAAACCATTTGTTCCAACCAGGTTTGCGATGAAAAAGTGGATAGGTCCATTTAAGGTCATCAGATTCAGTCAATCCATAGTTGCTATTCCATTTATTTTTGCTATGCCGGTTGATTCCTATGCAGATCCAGGAACCATCTTTGTTCATCACTCCCCAATGGGGTCCCAAAGTTGGTTGATCTTTGTTTTCGGCATCAGATGTATCTACGCCACTATCATATACATAAAAAGTCACACGCCCATAGGTATTCTCTTCAGATATCTTCCACTCAAGATTGCTGTTTGCAGGAACCTGAAAAGAATACTGCCCTTTTTCATGCACCTTCGATGACAACTGTTTTTTCGCAGGGTCCCAACCCGAGGGTAATTCACCTTCAAAATCCATTTTTTTATTGGAGATCTTAACAGTAGAATAAGTTCGCACATTAGTAGTTATAGTATTACCAAAAAGATCTATTGCAGATATTTTATATTGATAAGTAGAGTTAGGATCCAGATCCAGCAGTTTTACTTCGTGCAACCTCCCAGCAGGTTTCACGGAAATTTCTTTATCTGTGACCGATTTTCCATATGAAATTTTACATTCTGCATATTCGTCGGTCTGCCATCGGACAGAGATGCTCGAATCATTAAGCATATGAGTGGTAACATTTTCAATTGATGGAGCTTTATTGTCGAATTTACCAACAGCTATTGACGTTACCGGTCCGCTCACATCCCATTTATTCCTACTCCTGAATTCAAGAGAGTCAATATCGTTATTGAGCTGATAATTAAATTCCTTTTCGATTTTTGTCCAAGGGCCGCCGTTTTTGCGTATCTGGAATTCCTTAAAATTCGGTGTATAGTTATTGTAACCAAAAGCATCCAGTGAAATTATTACATTGTCTTCTGTTAATTTTTTTATTGCCACATCAGTTCTATTTACATCATGGTAGAGTTGATGAAGGTTTTCCTCATTGAATTTCTTGTTGTTTCCTCTTTGCAGCCAGATATTAATCCAGTCAGTCATATGCTGACTGATATCGTCAACAATGCTGTATCCGGTACCGAAGTGATTTGTAGTTGTCAGAAAATTGTTTCTACCCACATAAAAAGGCCTGCAAAGAAACATCAGGTAATCGCGATATATTTTTCTGCTGCTGTCATAAACTGAGTTCTTATCCTGGGGACGGTCATAAGGCATGTCCTTATAAGTAAAACGATTTTCATTGTCACCGACTCCAAACACATATACGATGTCTTCGGCATTGTTACGTGCATATTCCGCTCTTGCTTCAGCAAGGGACAGGGGTATACCGTTTTTGTCCTCAACATGTACATTCCAGGTAACTTCCATGTAGACCCATTTTTTATATTGATTAGACCATATTTCGGTGGTGGTATGAGATGGCAAGTTGATTATACGTACTGTCCAACCCAGACTCAAAGCACATTGCATGAATGTAGCACTCATATTAACACAATGGAACGGTTGTCCTTCATGTATTGCTTTGCGCAAGGTGCATAATGCCTGTCGTACACATACGTTATCAGGTGCATTGAAAGGGATTTTGTAGTACTGCCAGTTCATTAGCAGGCACTGCTGTTGAAATTCTGTGGTGCCTTTTTTGGCTGTTTCATCATAGTCGAATTCGGCCAGAAGGGAGTCAAACTCTGGCTCTCCGTACGATTCATGGTAAAATCCCTTTGGGAGAAATGATTCGGAGGAATCCTGAAATTCAAAGGCCTTGATATACCCTAAAATCAATAACAGGAAAAACAACAATTTAGGTAAATTCATATTCATCTCCAGGAAATTCAATCGTATCATTTTTTAATAGAAATGATTACACTCTTTTTTATTCCACATTTAACGACACCGGATGTTGCCAGTCTGCCGACCGATAGTATCTTTCTTCCCGACAGAGAATAAACGGCTTCTTTAGTATTTGTTTTTAACCGATTAAAATGATTATTATTAAGTTTTTTCTGCGGCATGTATACACCTACATCTTGATAGAGAAATGCTCCAATATCCCAATTTTGATTAACCTGTCTCAGATTACCATTGAAATCATTTGTAATGAATCCACTGGCTGACAGATTCAGCCCTTTACCTCTAGCAGGGCTGTCTTCTTGCAGTCGAAAATCATTCTTTTCAGGATCAATAAATCGTGGATCTCTACCATTGTTGATTCCATTTGCTTCAAGAAAGTTAAATCTGGGATTACCATTAGGATCAGTTCCTTTTAGATTTACAAGTGTTTTTTCTGTTTCAGGCATTTTTCCAGCAATAAAGTTGTGGTCTGATTCATTTCCAACAAGTCCTGTATCAAATGCATACCAGCCCTGCTGAGAAGAAGCAGGATCTTTTCCACATAGATAAAAAATATTATTTTTTACTTCACAATAATTTGCTGCTCCATGCGCACCATCCATTGCATTAGCAAAATTAAGAGTATGTCCAGTATTCTGAGTACATTTGTAGAATACATTGTTATAAAATCTTACTTTTTCCATGCAGATACTCATCATTTTGCCTATATTACTAAAAATGTTATTTCTAAAAGTCCACCCCTCTATTTTCGGTGCCCCCTCCGATGCCAGTATACCAATTTGAGCATCCTTACAGTCTCGAATCACATTTTGTTCAAAAACGATATTATAAGAGTTAAATCCATGTCTTCCAAATACTTGAATTATATCTTCATGTTCTATATCATATTTTGATTTATCACCAATATCTTCGAATAGATTCTTTCTGATGACATGATCATGACCCCAAACCCGAATGCAATCATGCCATATTGTGATTAACTTGTTTTCTTCTATCAAATGGCCCACACCAAAAATGTTCAAGGGTAGATACATAAAGTGTTTAAACGTATTTCCTCTTATTATGCAGTATTCAGAAGATCCTTTGCTGTCGGGAGGGTCAAACTGGTCAAATCTTATGCCAAAAACGCTGCGAGAAGTAGTATCGTGTTCAAAAAAGTTATTCTCAATTATACAAGAATCTCCACTCAGGTTAATCATTGCCTGATATGCGTTTTTTTGCCCAAAAAAGTGAAATCCTCCTACACTTACATAGCTACCACTGATGATGAAATTTTTTACAGTACAGACAGCAGCGGGAGCAACCTTAAAAGTAATGTACTTGCCTGATTCGCCATTTTTTTTGACTGTGACAGTTTCCTGATAATTACCTGTTTTAACAAGAAGTGTATCACCTGCAACCATTGTAGAAGCTGCTTTTTTTAAGGTAAGCCAAGCATCTGCTTCTGTTCCTGCGGAATTATCATTTCCACTTTTTGAAACATAGTATGTCTTACTGTAGCTTGACAAAACGATGAGCAATACCAATAAAAAAAGTTTATATCTCATCATCCTTCCCCTTTTTACAACAAAGTAACTTGAAAAAAACATCTACAAATTAATGTTATATTTTAAAGAGATTAGTTTTCAATATATTTATTCAATTCTGGATAAATGAGAGCGAAACTATTCAACAAACTAACTACTTTTATTATTTAAGGTTCTCTCAAAAGGTTTTCCATTTAAAGCATAGTCTCTAATATTCTTATGCAGTTTCCGTTTTTTTTATGGGTTCCCTCAGGAATAGTGTCTTTGCATTCTCTGTTTTGTTCACCCGCAGTTACATATATTTAAATCTCTGGAATAAAAAAAACTTAAAAACAAAGAACAACAATTATACAATCTAACTGGTGCTTAGTGAGGAAAAACGAATCTAACTGGAGATAGGTATGTTAAAGAATAAAAACATAATTTTGTTTACTCTCATTAATATTTCAGTAATCTTATCTAACCCATTGCAGAAATTCAACTTACCAGAACAGCTAGGACATAAGGAAAAACGGTTTGAAGTAACTGACAGAGTATGGCCGGAAAGTTATGGTGAGGCCAGTGTTTGTTTATGGAAAGATGACAAAATGGGTGCCATCTCTTTTACTGTTGATGACAATGTCGTTCCTCAGCATGATTTCTGGCTCAGACAAATGGATAAATACGGTTGGAAAATGACTTGGTTTATAATTGTTCAATATCTACAGGATGCTGATTTTATTTCTAATTTTTTTGGAAAATGGGATGATTTTCGTAGATTAATTAATGAAGGACATGATGTGTCTTCACATACCATGACCCATGGGCACTGCAACGACCCTGTAGCGAATGCCGGTATGTCATGTCCGGGTATTTTAAAAGATCCACCGGAACCCTGTTGTGATATCGAATATGAGTACCGTGAATCTCAGAAAATCATAAGGGATTCATTAAAAGGGGCAAATTTTTGGATAATGGGTGTTACGGGTCATAAGACAACTGATTTAGAATATTATGATAGTAGCAGTGGTCGTACAATCAAGTATGATTCATATTCTCACGACTTTAACCTTATCTCAAAATATTATATTGCAGCAAGAGGTGTCGGGGGCCGTCCAAATATCCCCAACCGAACCTGGTATATTAATACAAATTCAGGAGTAATAGACACAGAATGGGTAAATAATATTATCAGCCTGAATCCACAGGAATCTGCTTACTGGAGGGGCTGGATAGTTCCTTTTTGGCATTATCATCCAGATACAAATGAAATAGCACAACAATTGGCTTATGTTAAAAGTCGCGAAGATGATCTCTGGGTAGATCTTTATTTCAACGTTGCCAGATATGGCCAATCCCGTGACACCCACAAATTGAACGTCCACCGACGAACCGATTCACTAATAACATTTACATTATCAGATTCTATGGTCGATTCCATATTCAATTATCCACTTACCGTAAAAATAAGGCTGAATAACAATTGGAATAACGAAGCGGTTGCGTTTCAAAACGGGAAAAAGACTGGATTGAAAATAGTAGAATATAATAAAGAGAAATATGCACTTGTTGAGGCCATACCTGATCGTGGAACTGTTCAACTACTTATTTCCAATAAAGTTGGAATTAAATCCAGTAAGAAAAGGCACGAAAAAAATCATACACCATTGGAAATAAGAATGGTAAAACATAACCGTTTTTTAAAATTTCAATATACTGTTTCACACAACCAGGTGGTAGATCTGTTTCTAACAGATCTAATAGGAAATAAATTAATGGTAATCAACAATCTTATGTTAATAAAAGATGGTTGTGATATTATTTTACCTGCCATTAATACCGGAACAGGTCTTTTGACTTTATCTGTTCGAACAAAAAGCAGGATGGAATGCAGGAAAATAATACTCCTGGAGTGAGAAAATGCTCAAGAGTTACTTTTTCCCTTTAGACAAATAATCTTACACAAACATACCGTTACTTCGCATTATTAATCAACACTGATGTTTAATGGACCATCTATATCCTTTAGCAAAGATCTTTCAACATATTCCGTTATTGGCTAATCAGGAATTTATGTAAAGTTATATTATTTGCAATCAGAAAATAGGTTCCTTTAACGGCTGGGCTACCGGTATTGGTTATCTTGTTCCAACTTAATCTCCGATGTGGATCATTCCATGACAAACAAGCAATTTTTTGACCTGCAATATTTATAATCACTGCTTCAAAGGTCTTTGAAATTCCAGTTATGCTGAAATTTATCTGATTTTTAAACTCGGTTGATGTAATTTTAATTTTTTCCGAATTAGGAAGCCTGCGATTGCCGATTGTTTTTATAACATCTCCTCCAATCTCTCTCACAATCCTGACACCGCAACAACCGTGTCGAGTGTCTTCAGAATGAGACCCTCTGAAATATGAAACATATTTTCTAGGATCAGTATAACCCCTCCAGGCACCCCGAGATACTCTTTCATGCGGAATTGTATCGACCCATGCAGACCCATCATTAGGTGCATTGATATAACCTTTTGTAGTGTAATGATCCTCACACCACTCATAGACATTGCCGATCATATCATAAAGGCCCCAAGCATTGGGTAAAAAAGACCCTACAGGCTGAATTGTTTTTTTAGTTTCATTTCCACCCCACATGGCATATTTATCCAGCTCAGGACAGGGGCCACCTTCAGGTTTACATGCCGAATCAGGTAAATCACCAAAAAAAAACTTTGTAGTAGTTCCTGCCCTGCAACAGTATTCCCATTCAGCCTCGCTTGGCAATCTGTAGGTTCCCATCCCTAAGGCGTTCAGTTTTTCTAAAAATACTTTACAATCCGTCCATGAGACTTTCTCAACAGGACAATCAAGACACTTGAAAGCACTGGGATTAGTATCCATAATAGCTACCCACTGACTTTGAGTCACCTCATGAACACCCATATAAAACTGATAGCCTATTTTCACGGTATGCGCAGAGTCATAACAGGAACGTAAACCACCACCAGAAGGACAACCATTCCAGTCATTGGGAAGAGTATCAGGGGATCCCATTAAAAACGATCCACTGTCGATTTTTGAGAAATACATCGGGATATCGCCAGGAAGAGTAACTTTTATCACTTCAGCAGACAAATCGACCTGTTTAACAAATAAATATAAAATGAATATAAAGAGTATATTTTTCATAAAAACTCCTCTAAAATATTGTTAAAAATGCTTTATTCCCGGCCTATTCCAATTTATAATTAACAAAATTTATTCTCTTCGACAATGATATATATATCTGAAAACATTTGATAAATGTTGAAAGAAAGTCATTTTACTTTAGTTACTTTTTGCGGTCGATAATATTTCCGTGTAATAACTCTGCGAATCGTACCGAAAATTGATTTCAGCTTGCTTTGTATGGGTAGTTTGATCCAGTTGTAAAAGAATGAAAATCCTTTCAACTCCGGTACAGGAATGTTAAAAGTACGCATGACAATTATGCGCCCCCAAATAGATCCTCGTTTATGCGGCATTCCCTTTTGTGAATCCACAAGAAGCTTGGGAGATACTTTTTCCATAACAATATAGCCGTCTCTTATCGCATTATTAATGATTGTCTGACCATTATTATTTCTAGTACAGACCAGAGAAAAGCCTTCATTATCTGATTTATTTTCCCGATACCATGGATCACCACATGATATATCCGCAAATTCACTTGTGGCATCAGGACAAAGATAGCAACGGTAAGTTCTGAATTGTTGTAAAAAGCCCCAAGCCTTCATATATGGCATAGCCAGACAAGAAGAATCCTTTCCATCGGTCCAAACCGTAAAATTACCTGGCCATCCCAGTCCTCTATATCTTAACCGGCTTACGTCTGAAGGATTTATTGAATTTTTTCTCAGTAATTCCAATGTAGCATTTGTCGAAGGTGTTCCTGCACAAAAGATGCCGATTGCACAACCAATCTTTTCTGCAAGCAGTTTATTTTTTAATGCAGTTTTTCTCAGAGCAGAAATATCGCAAGGTTTTCCGATAAAGACAGAAGGGGCAGATGCAGATTCAATGCTGCCAAGCAGTTCACATGGCGAAGCAGGCGAATACCTTGAACCTGTTCTACTAAGTATCTCTTCACGACTTTTGCTAAAATATGTTTTATTCTGCCAAGGGACATCCGGATCCGAACCGATATGTACAACACCACTCATGTGCATTTTTTCCAGGCAAAAAAGAGCCAGTGCAGTAACCAGTCCGGCAGATGATCCTTGGAATCTGATTTGGGAATCCGCTGCATATCCCTCCCATACATCAATTAGAGGACCCCATGATTTGGCAATCCAATAATTGTCTTTTTTCCTTTCATATTCATGCCGTGGATGAGTTATTTGGTAACCTGGACATACATCAAGACAGTCACTGCAAGTACCGCATTCTGTGTTTTTAAGTAAAGGTCGAATACCTTCATCAAGATTATTATGTAAAGATATTTTATTCTCAGGGCAGATATATGCGCAAGCTCCACACCCAACGCATAGTCGCCATTTGACAATATCTTCAACTGTTCTGATCCTGCTATTTTTTTTCATTATTATTTCCGGAAAAATTGCTTTGCAAGATTATACAAACCTTTTATGAATTTTTTAAAAATTGTCCATTTCTGGACACTAATATTCACAATATCGTTATATCCGATTCCTGCCGATAGAATGAGTCATTGAAATCATCTTGCTGATTCTCTGTTCGTTATAATATACCTCAGTTCAGAATTTAACAATATAGTCAGCCAGTAAACAATCATACAAACAGCAGCTCCGGTACACAGTCTAATCCAGGAATTGAAAGAAAATCTATCGATTAAAAAATATATAGCAACAATTAATAGAGAAGGAAGAAGCGCCTTCATAAAAATTAGTAAATATGAAGCAGGACGATAATCAATCAACTTATTCAAACGAAATAATTGAAAAACAAGGGCTACAACAAGAGCTGTAATACAGGCAAGCGGCGCTCCAGGTAAACCGAATAATTTAATGAATGGATATATTATTGCAATTATTACAATGACTCTGATAATATTGAAGAGACGGTGAAGTTCCGGCTTTCCGATCGAAAGATATGCTGTTACGATAGGAGTTGAACTCACTCTAATTATTTCCGATATCATTACCAAACCAAATGAAAGTGCGACCGTTGCATACTTGCTGCCATATACGATAGACAAAATATCTTTTCCGGCAAAAAGCGCTATAATGACAACAGGCATGGAAAGGAATACAACAAAGGAAATGGAATAATTCAGCAGTCTGTTGATTTTACTTTTATCAGACTGCATTTCAGAAAAAATGGGCATCAATAACTGGTCAGTAAAGACGACGATAAAATCAAGTGGCATCCTGGCCAGGTTCGCTGCCATTGAGTACAATCCTAGTTCCTCGGGGGAACACACCTTACCAATCACGAAAATATCAGCTTTCATAAAAATAAAATACATAACTGGCAGACCTATCATTCCGCTTGTAAATTTGAACAATGCTTTCAGATGAACTTTGTCGAATTGAAAACCTGGAAGAAATGGGCAGAAAATATATGACAAAATCAATCTGAAAAACGCTTCAGCACAAAAACCAATAATTAATGCCCAGATATTTGAGAAATGAATGGCCAGAATCAACGTAATGACGATACCAATTAATCCGCCACCATTGAAAATCAAACTCCATGTCCGAAGATCCATTTTTTTTAATGTAACATAAGCTTTAGCACTGAAAAGACCATTAAAAAAAATCCCTAAAAAGGCCACTCTCATCATATCACTCAACGCTGGATTTTCATAAAATGAAGCAATTGTTGGGCTGAGAATAAATGCCAGAAAATATAGAATAAATCCGCGACAAGCCGAAAACCACCAGGCACCGTTCAAATATGTTTTTCGATCTCCTTCCGGATGTTGTACTATTGCCTTTTTTATCCCGACTTCAGTAAATGATTCAAGAAGCGAACTGACCGATAGAACTATCGCCATGAGTCCGAAAATTTCGGGTGCAAGAAGTCTGGCAAGAATCATGTTGCGTATAAACCTCGCGATTCTTTCTGAACCTTCTCCCAAACTGATCCATACACCTCCTTTTGCAATTCTGGATAACAAATTTTTCCCAGTAAGTATTTTTTTAAAATATGTTATCATTTACAAATCAATTCTATTTTCACGGATATTGTTCCTCTCAATTTTCGAGATTATTGCTCATAAATTGACATGATCTCTCACTGCTCAGTACCCTGTTTAAAACTTTCAATTCATCTGTAAAACCGGTAAAACCACTTCCCAATGTAAGAGTTCCTCGTGGGTTTGTAACCTGAAGCGTAACCGGAAGCCGAACCCGTGTTTGTGTTATCAACCAATCCATCAATATATAAAACCTGAAGGCCACTTTCACAGGTCAGGACTACATAATGCCATTCGCTGTGTTGCAAATTCCTGGTTCCCGAAAGATAACTCACACCGCAGGGCGTACGTATAGACGAATTTGCTGTTCATTAAGAAATCCTTATAGAGTTTCTTAATATGTCCTATTGTTAACAAGCATTGATTTCGTTGATGTTATGACATCGGGAATAACTTTTTGCAAATAACTTTTAGTATTGGCTATTTGTCCAAAACGATTTTTTATCAATTCAAGAATTTGTGTATCATTCTTTTCCCGGGGATCCACTACAAGGTGCTCGATTCCTATTGTCTCCATGAGTCCGACAAATTTTTTGCTGTAAGCGATAGAAACTGCTGGAACGAACTGAGAGATTGCTGCTATACATGCATGCATTCTGGCACCAATGAAAAAATTGCAGTTGCCAATGAGATATTTAATTTCCGAAGGAGTATACTCTTTGTTAATCAGAAATATATTTGGGTCAGAAACTCCTATTTTATCATAAATTTTGCGGCATACAATTGAGTCACTTTCAGAGCCTTCTCCAAAAACATGAGGAACCAGTACAAGACGCGCTTTAAGATGGTTTACTATCAAGTCAATAGCTGATTCTATAAAAGCAGGATAGTCGATGATCAGTTTAAATTGATTTTTTCCGGTATACCCGCCAGCGTAGAGCAGTCCGCTCACATTTAGTCCTACAATCGGAATGTTACTTCTGTCTATTGAGAATGGTTCGGGTATTTCTTCCGGCTTTTGAGGTTTTAATGCGAATGCGACATCATAGCTGAAAGACAATTTATTTTCGAAAAATCGATTTCCATAAAGTGATTTCATTTCCGTAATACTGCTGTAGTCTCTCGAAAAGATGTGTGAGGAACGGGAAAGTATAAATTTAGTTATGATACGGCTGATACGTCTTTTAAACGGGCCCAGCGTTTGAGGCAGAAGTATTAGTTTCTTTCGTAAAAATAATACCAGAATCTGTGTTAATGAGACATCCAGGAAGCGGCGCATTCCATAAATATCACTAAAGCTGTCACCCCCTGCTATTGAAAAGTAAATATCTATCTCATCGAGTTTTTTTAAATTCGGTATTAACGAAACAAACATTTTCTTTAACAAACGAAACGGAAAAAACCAAAGTAAAAATGAAAAAAACAGTAGAAAAAACAAATTGGTATCGTTCATGAAATTTCTTGATATCCTGACATCTACGATATCGACCTTCTTAACTTGTTCGCCAGAACAAACGTTAAAAGCAGATGTTATTCTGGCATCCTCAATCAGGTAAAGTTCGGCTTCAGGATAAGCTTTCGAAATAACAGCAAAAGATCCAAAAGTCAGAGCACCGACCCCCCTGTTGCCAATCACTGGTGAAACACCCATTAATGCACACTTTTTATTCATTTATATTATTATTTGATTAAATTTAACTATTCTATTAATGGCACTAACCCCATCAGGGTCAATATTTTATTCTATTATGATGATATAATGGGTCTTGAGATAAAAAGACTCCATTTAATCAGAACTATACATTTGATAATATTATTTTTACATATTTGCTTTTTATGGAAAAAGAAAAATGCAGGAAACGAAATTGATAACAATAAAATTTTAAATATTGAACTAAGAAATACAAAAAAACGATATAAAAGGGCTCCTGATAATCCATAATACTTTAAATTATATTTGAAAGTAGATTCACACATCATCAGCAATGAAAAATAGGAAATAGTTTTATCGCTTGCACCGGCTTTTGCATGAACTATTGATATTTTGCTGAGGTAAAATAACTTCCATCCATGCTGAATAATCCTTCTGCTCAAATCGCCATCCTCGGCATACATGAAAAACCGTTCATCAAATCCGCCCACCTTATCAAGTACGCTTTTCCTGATAAGAATGCAATCTCCTGACATGTGCTTTAGATATCCGTCTCTGAGAGGATCTTGTCTTGGTAGAAACCGGCTAAATATCGGTATAGTTGCATTTGATAAAAAGAAGAGCGTCAGAAACTGAGTAAAAGGAGAATCAAACCATTGCAAACCCATTTCCTGAAGAGTTCCATCAGGATCGGTAAGAGCACATTGTACAGCTCCGATTTTTTCGTTGTTTTTCAAGAAATCAAGCATCAACGGAACTGCATTTGAATTGACCAGTGTGTCTGGATTCAGAAATAAAATATAAGGAGTCCGGGCCATTTTTATTCCGATGTTATTTGCTTTACCATAACCAAGGTTTGCTCCGGTATTGACCAGGGTAACATCAGGAAATTTTTCATGGACCATTTCGCCACTACCGTCTTTTGAATTGTTATCCACCACTAAAACTCGGTAGAAATTTCCAGTAATGTTCTCAAATATCGACGAAAGCAGTTTTTCCAGATAATCGGCTGTATTCCAATTTACGATAATAATGGTTAATTCAAATCCGTGATTATTCAAAAGTTTCCCTTGTATAAACTTTACTCAATAATTCTTTGACGATGACCTGCACTGCGTCTTGATTAGCTTCTGGCGTTAGTATATATAATGGAACAAATTTAACTGGTGATACGTACTGCGTGGCATAAGCCAAAAAAGCCGATGCTGAAAAGCAGATTGATTTAATTATTTCTGAGTTTTAAATGTAATATCGAATCAGTTCCTGTTATTTTTGAAGATATTCTTTAAGATTTCGTTTTTACGATTTCTGATTGTAAAAAGCAGGTTATTCAATGAATACTTATTCCCCACCCTCATGGCATGGTTAAACATATCCAGGTAAAGCTCTCTGGGATAACATATCAGCTTTCCCCTTCCGGTAAGCAATTTTATTACCTCTGTAACGATGAGAGCTCCAACCAAAGATGTGGTTGTCCCCAGAGACCCCCCTGAATAATTGGTCTGCTTATCAAGACATTCGATCTCTTCATCACTCATTTTTTCAAAATCTTTTTTAGTAGCATCAATGAATCTTGCGGCAAAACGATTTAATATTTTAAAAGGGAAAGGTTCATCGATCCCACGTTGTACGGGTGAACGATAATCGAAAACACGTATCTTGACCCCAGTCATTTGCCATCCATGTCCTTCTATTAGAGGAACTTTGTATTTCTGTGCAAATTTGTGTAATATTAAAAAACTCGATCTAGTATCAGAAGCGTTTATAACAAGATTTGCACCCCTGATCAAAGCCTCCCCGTTCCCTTTGGAGATTTTTTCGTTGAAGATCATTTCAATATTTGCAAATGGATTTATCTCTTTAATTCTAGCTGCGGCAGCTTCGGTTTTCCACTTGTTCACAGTACTCTGAGTGGCAAATATCTGCCGATTAACATTTGACAAATCGAATTTATCCATATCGATAAGACGGAAATTACTGATGCCCCACCTGGCAAGTAATTCAATAACCATATTACCACTAGCCCCTACTCCTGCGATTGCAGCAGTGGCACTGGTTAGTTTAGATAATTCTTCCTGTGAAAAGTAATATGTCGTTCTATCTAAAATTGCTCTCAGGTATTCTTCTTTTGTCATTTTTTCCATTTTACCTTGACTGTTTTGCTTTAAAAGTCAAATTTGAGCCATAGTTTTGATTCCGGCCTAAAATATTTTTGGGGAAGTCTGGTCATTATCCTTCTATACCAGATTTTATGATAAACTATCATTAGCAGAAAAGAAACAATATTATAAAAGGCAGATTTAAATAAAGTGCAATATGTTTTTGGAATTATCCTTACACGATAAGCCTGCCGTTCCTCTGCACCCAGCTTCAATTTGTAATCATAATGTCCTAACCCACCTGCTATTTTATTTATTTTTTCGTTTATTGCTGCTTCAAACATCGAAATAAGTCCAATGCGACCAAAGCTGTACTTTTCCCAGACAGGTCCCACTTCCCTTGCAGGCAACTCCCAGAAACCCACATTATTCAATACAAACATATATTGTGATGAAACGGTTTTGTTATTTGCTTTCAAATTTATAAACCTTACCCTGCCTATATGTGACAATTCCTTAACTAAAGCAAGATTGTATTCGTATGCGTCTGGCCATGCGCCGAAATGTCCTGGTTTTCCCTCAACATTCCACTGCTTTTTATGCATCATTGCAAAATTCCCAAACTCATCAAGAACACTTTCCGGATCACTGATTGTTTCTATTTCTATCTGGTAATTTTTCTTTAAAGCCTTAAACTTGCGGTTAATATTTATTCTTTCGCTTTTACTCAACTCGCTATAATATTTATCGATGTTTTCAGGCATGTTGAACACTGTGTAAACACCGTATGGTTCGAATTTTACTTTATGTTTCATACCTTGTTTATTTTTAAAAAACCCGGATGAACAGTTTAATTTCAAATAACTTGCAGAAATCGGACCGAAGGAAACAACATTACAGCCCGCATCTTTCTGCAGGCTATTGAATAGAGATTGAAAGATTTCATTTGAGTACTTTGGGTCAACTGGTGGATCAAATATTTTAGGAGGTATATTGGAACCGATTAACTTTGCCACTCTGAGTCTAAAAGGGCCAAATCCAAATTGCTCAATATACAAAGGTAAAATTCCAACAATTTTTCCATTAGAACGAAAAATATAATTAAACGGTTTGCCTTTTTTCCCGTAAAAATCAAACCAGATTCTACACCAATCAAAAGTCATATGAATTGTACTGCCCAGAGCAATTACAGTTTCATCCCATTCTTTTTTGATATTATTGTCAAAATTATTTTGAACGACCAACTCAAGGTCACACATTTGTTTTTCCTATTCTTTAATTACCATAATGAAAATGGATTTTACTGCAATACATTACGTCAAAACATTATTTCCGTTTTAACGCTCTGAACTTTTCGAAAAGCATCACCAATAATCGACTTAGGATATTGCTGCAAAATGAGAATTGACCCAAATGTAATATTTCTTTCCCATTTTTCCCTGTCAAATTTCTTTTAAAGCGATAAACCCCAGGGTTTTTTTCTGGTGAAATTCCTCCAAGATCATACCACTGACAATCACGCGATTTAAGCCACTCGATTACTTTCCATTGAAGCAGATTTGATCCATTCACTTTCAAACCCTCATCAGCAGTTGCACCAAGTAAATAAATAGCCCTACTCCCAATATGTGAACAAATAGTCGCACAAACTGGCTTGTCATTATCATAACCGATAAAAATTTTCATTTTGTGTTTTTCTGGCAATTTTTTCTGTACTTCTCTGAATTCATTATAATCAACACCTGGAATATACTTTTTCCTGTCTTGCATCTCTTTTTGCATGGATAGGAAACAACAGTACAGTTCATCAGAATGTCCATCAACTACTTTGAGGTTACTTCTTATGGCTTTATTGAGCTGGTTTCTCCATTTCTGATCAATACCTTTTTTAATATCTTCTGAAGATGGTGTTAAATCCATTACCAGTGTCCGATACCGCTTTACGGAATCATCACGTTTAAAACCAGCCTTTAAATAAATGGTATTAACATCATCATTATTATTAATAAAATCACATGGTGTACAACGAAATAATAATCCTCGTCTTAAAACATATTCTTTTTTCAATTCTTCAAGAATTTTTAAAAGATGATTTGAATGGCTTTCAAAGGATTGGTTCTTGCGCAAGTGTGTAATCGGTCCCCATGGAGAAAATGCAATACCGGCCTTAACCAGAGGAATTTTTTTTATCACAATCTGAGCTGCAGCAACAATTTCATCATTAAACTTTAAAATAATATGACTAAGATTACTTCTCCCCCAACGAACAGATCCATAAGCAAAGGTCTGATAGATTGATGCATCTTCGAAAAGGTCAATTACTTCATCCCAATTCTCGGGAGATATCCTATCAATCTGTACAGAATAGGATTTATCATTAATTAAATCAAATGATGTCATTTTTTCTTTTCAAAATTTGTTTTAATGTTGACACAATTGCCATCCAGCGATAGGCTCCAGCAATTTTTAACCGATACTCAATTATCCAGTCATCAGCATCGACTGAAAAGCGGCCAGTCAGGAATTCGTCTTGCGATAAAAAAGCAAATTCTGGTTGGATGGTAAACACTCTTTCATATCCAGCTTTACGTGCGATATCGAGATGCTGCATTGAATACCTTCCGTGAGGAAAGCTAAAAAGAGTGATCGATTTACCAATAATTTTTTCCAGAATTTTCTTGGATTCAATAATTTCCTGATCTCCTGCCTTGTGATCCAAAAAGACGAGTGGCTTATGAGTCATACCATGAGAACCGATAATGGCACCAGGAACCGTTGACAATTTTATTAACTGTGTTTCATCCACCACTTTTTCACCAGAAAAAGGATGCGATAAATTATTACCGATCCATTGAGGCCTTTTACCCAAGTTACCCGCAGGAACAAATATAGTGAAAGGGATGTTTAGTTTAACCAATTCAGGAACTGCATTTTGCATCACGGATAAGAAGCCATCGTCAAATGTTATCATAGAATACTTTGTTCCCGGTTGAAGTTTCCCCTTGTAATCACCAGGAACAGGAATTGTTTTACATTTCAGTATCTCCATTTGTCGCAAAAAGTGATTGCGTTGAGAATCCGATACAGAATGATAATAGAGTACAACACATCTGGGTTTTACTTTTACCCCAAAGAGTTTTCTGGTAAACCCGATAACACAATCAACAGTGAAAAGCAGGCAACTTAAAATAAGTTTGATACATCTTACAATCACTTGAGATTCCTCTGGTCAATCCACATTTTAAGCGTGAACAACCGTAAAAACAGTTTGCAGTCTTTTTTGCAATAGTCCTTTATTGATCTTGTATAAGGATCGAAATTCAGCAGAGTAATAAAGAGATCACGCGCTGTTTTATGTTGATCGTTCCATATTCTGAAAATCGTATCGCTGTTAAACAAATAGTATTCCCAGTTGGGCCAGGAAACGTCTGAAACGATGGTGCTTTTAGGAGACAGTTTCCGCTTTAAAGCCATCAGGTTACGTTTTATTGTAACCTGATATAGAGGAGCGTTTACACGAGTACCAGTATTGATATTCATAATCCTCGATATCGCTTTTCCGCAAATTAATTCCGTCATTTTTGAATACATTGAAGCATTCAATTTGTAATGTGGCGGTGTTTTAAGATAAACATTAATAATATCATTGTCCACTATCGGCAGGAATGTACCAAGTACTCTCTGTGGAATAACGGTTTCCTGATGATCGGGCTCATAGCAAAGAGGAAATATCTTCAGGTTTTCTATTTCGAGCCTGTGCTCGGGGGAAGTTCTTTGAATTAAGGATTGTGGAAAACGTTCTTCTAAACGTTCCCGTACTTTATTGCAGAATCCGGTTGAAAACCAGTAGAACGGCATATAGGCACTGTAGCTAAAAGAAGACATGCGTTCTGTACGAAGCCATTTGTTCTCTTTTTTGTCCAAAAGAAGTGCCTTGAACAGATAATCGCAGTAAAATCCGGAAATCAAATTATCTATTCCAACTGATTTAAATTTATCAGTAAATCCCAAGTAATGATTACTGCCGAAATCTCCCATTGCTCCGGATATACGTGTTCCCAGTTCGGCTGTTGCCCCGTAATGTTCATAATCCCTTTTAAAAGGAATGAATTCAACCCCTTTTGCTTTGGCTATCAACTCAGACAATGAGAATTCCAGATTTTTCTCATCAAAAAAACAGAAGGTTGTAATAGATGGATTGTCTCCAGTTGCACACAAGATGGATCTGGAGTCAAGACCTGCACTTAAAGAAACTGCACTTTTGCCAAAAATAGGAAGTGTTCGTTTAGTGACTGCCTTTTTAAACGACGCAGCCAGTTCCTCTGCTATTTCCCATTCACTTAACCCATGATGGATCTGAAAATTGAAGGAAAAGTATTTTCTTAAAAGCTGAAGCTGTGGATTATTTGATAAAAATTTATAATTGTAAATAGTCCCAAAATCTAATGATTTAACTGACTCATAATAGGAATTTGGATGGGAAACCTTACCGGTAACTATGAATTCTGTAAGCGAAACCATATCCCAGTTTTTAGCAACTCCGGCTGCTTGCGCTACAATATCTGGGTGCGACCCGATAATGATTCTTTTTTGATCCCTGGTACTGCAAAAACAAGGCTGCATACCACAACGATCAGTAATTAAAAAGAGTTCACTCTTTTTCTTATCATATATGATAACCACATAATTGCCATTAAGATTACTGAAAAAGCTGCTGTTTATCCCTTCAGTCAGATACCGATCAAGGATCACTTTGCAAGCAAGCCCTCCCTCAGAATCTTTTTTTCCGGCCTCATCCCATTCTGTTTTTTCCAGCGCGATTCTTCCGCAAATGCAAGCAAACACTGATCGATCAGAGGTAAAGGATGGTCCCCATAAAAAATTATCTTCCTGTGTTGTGATAATCAGCGTAAACTGATCAAATGTTAAGACATCACTTTTTATATATGGCAAATATGACGCATTCCTGATAATGCTGGAAATAGTTTCATTGTCCAGTGGTTTAAATGATAAAAAGAAATCGCTCATATTTGTATTCCTAAGTTATTCATCACTTTACTATTAATCACGAAACTTTCCCCATTTTTGTCTGAAGTTTCATAGACCCTGTACAATACTGAAATTACAGCAAGCAGAAGATACCAGAAAACAATTATTTGATCAAAATAGGTGACCGACATGAAAGAAACAACATGTCCCAGAAGAGAAACTCCAAATGTCCAGACAAAAAACTGCTCGCTTTTAGAATGCAATCCTTCCATATTTCTAACACTTTTGCCTATAGCTTGAAAACAAAAGACTATAATAAATATGAAAAGTATCATTGTAAGCACCCCCCCCTGAACCCCCTGACCAATAAATTGATTGGTAATATCTGCCATATTACTGTCTACATAAATAGCAGTTGGCATCCAATGGGCAGTATAGGTTGTACCACAAAGCCACCATTCATTAAAATGAGTTATAGCTTGGTTAATCAGATGAGCACGATGCCAGGCGTGTCCTCCAACTAAGTTACCGATTCTGGCAATAGCGTACCATACCGGTGCCTTCATTACAATATCCAGCGCAATTATCAAAAAGACAATACCCCACCTTATCTTTCTCATATGGCATCTTACGAACCAAACGAAAATTCCTAAAATTGTAAAGCAATAAGACATTAATGGTCCGCTTGATGAAGCTGCCAACATGACAAGTGTCGATGTTATCATTCCAATAATGGCATACACCTTTTTTTTGTCTGCAAAATATAGTCCCACCATAACAGGAAACATGGTCGCACCAAATGTTCCAGCCAAGATTGCATGACGAAATGGTCCTTGGCACCTAACACTACCCTCTCTTACAAGAGAATAAGCCGGCACACCATCAAACACTGAAAAAGAATTGTACCCGGTTTTCTTTTCTATCAACATCAAGAAGGCCATGGGAACTATAATTATTGAAATATATCTCAAATTCTTAATTATCTGCTCACTACTTGTAAGTGTTGATCTGAAAAGAAAATACAATCCTATTCCATTGTATGCATTACCAAGCCTATTTATAAACGCATTAAATTTACCCCAAAGGATAGTATTTAATATGATGTCAGATATTATCCAGCAGATCAAGATTTTATCAATCTTATTCAATGAAGAAAAGGATAACTCCCCACGAATAATCAGACTAATCCACCCGATTGATACCAGTATGCGAATTATATTAAAATCCAACCCTGCAATTATCAATCTTTGTGCAATTGTGACATAACAGGCCCCCATTATCAGAGGGATTAGCATATATTTTCTCGGTAATGTAAGAATGAGTATACTCATTAACAAAGTAAATACCGAGGCGACAAAGCTCATTAATTAATCAACTCCAGATGCTTTCTGATTTTAATAGTATTTTATTAATCTGTTGTTTTCGCAGATATTTGATTAATTCCTTATCTTCCACCTGTTTGACTTTTCTCAAATAAGCTCCTAAATATCCATACAACAACGATAACGATCCAATCACATATGGGCGTGATGTTAATCTTTTAATACATTTTAAAATCATAAACAAAGGATGATAGCCGCTAATATAGTTGGCTTTTCCGTTTTTTATCAAATCCTTTATAGAACCCTCTGCTGCACCTGTAAAACGATGTTGGTACAGATGGATTGATGAAAAACTTTCTGTCTTCCATCCCAGCATGTTCGCTTTTACCTCATCCAGAGTATCCCATCCTGGTTCCATTAAAAGTCCACCAATGGCAAACCAGCACTCTTTTTTGTATATTTTTGTGGCCCCTCGCACATGAAATGAAGGCTGTTTCTCTAATTCAAACGCCCCATTTCTTTCACTATATATAACCCCTCCGGCGACTCCCAGGTTTGGCTTTTCTGAGAATTGAGCGAAACATTTTTCAAAATAATCTTTTTCAAAAGACAGATCTCCATCCAGCTTAATTATAAAATCAAAATCGCTGCTAATTTTTTTATAACCATCATAAAAAGCTTCCATTACACCGCTTCCAGCTTTCCGGAAGCCACGGTCTTGGCGATGAACAGGGAGAATCCAGGTATATTTACTTGCGTATGATTCAATTATTTCACCTGTTTTATCTTTTGACCCATCATTTACAATAATCCATTGTTCAGGAACAATTGTTTGTGATATGACTGAATTTATAGTTTTTTCTATATACATTTCTTCATCACGAACAGGAGAAATAATTATATATTTTACCTTCTGAATATTCTTTTCAGCCTCAACTTGTTTTAAAACAACGCCATCCATTAGTCAGTTTCCTTTTTACAATAAATTTCATACACAAAAATTTCTGTTCCTTCTGACTTGAATTCATTGTAAATCATTTTTAATTAATTTGTATTGCCTGTATTTATATTTTCAATCATCTCAATCTTTTTTTGAGAAGGTAACAGAGAATTTACTATGTTCAAATATGCATTACATTGAACGTTCCAGCACATACTTTTTACATATTGTTTTGCCTTCAGAACATAACCATCCCGGATTTCTTTATTGTTGTAAAACAATTTGATACTTTGTGCAAGATCATCCTCATCTCCAGCTTTAAAGAATTTAACATATTCCTCAGAAATGTAATACTTATGTACGCTGGTATCTGAAACTACAACAGGTACTCCTAAAAGCATAAATTCTAGTATTTTTGTACTGAAAGCTTCATCACTAAAACCTATCTGCCTCTTGGGTTCTATACCCATATCGGCATTTGCCATTACAGAGGCAATCTCTTCCAGAGGAACATCTTCATGAAATTTAACTATATCCGACAACTTAAGGCTATTTGTCAGATCTTTGAGGAATTTTTCATCCGTTCCACTTCCATATATAAGAAATTTTAGTTTGGGAACATCGTTTCTTATTCTGCTAAGTACTTGAATTACCATCTCTATTCCTTGATGACGACTCAATGTGCCAGGGTATATCATTATAAAATCATCATCATTACGTGTTTTCTTTTTTCCACCAAAGATATTTGTATCAGGAAAATTCATTATTACAGAACATTTTTCCTCTTTTACAGACCTATCAGTTATCCTTTTCTGCCAGATATGGTTTGCAATAATCACATGGTGTGCAAATGAGGCGGATAAACGTTCTACAACAAGAAGTGCCTTGAAAAGTAAAGATTTTTTACTTAGCCCGAATTTGGCCAAAAAAAGCTCCGGCACAATATCATGTATATCAAGGATTATTTTTGCACCCAATAATTTCGGCACTATTGCTGCAAATACTTCATAATCAGGAACAGAATGGACATGTATAAGATCATACTTTTTCGAAGAGAACTGTTGTTTTGCAAGAAAGATTCCTGAATTAAATAAAAACCGGAAAAGCCTGAAAAAGTAAGTCAGTTTCGACTTTTCATTGCGTGTTCGTTCCTGAATACGATATACATTTACATTTCTAACTCGCTTGAATTTTTCCTGGCCCGGCTTACGCAATACTACAGCATCTACTTCCCAACCCAATTCAGCCAACGTTTCGCCATATCGGCGAACCCGGTTATCCGGCTCATATTGGGTATAAGCAACCATACACGCCCTCACTATGCTTCTCTCCTGTTTAATATTTTCTTACTTCGTAAGAAGCAATTTACAATTTTTATTATCATTGGTTTTATCTAAAGTTTGATTGTTTTTTTAATTAACATTAATGATTTGCTGAGGTTTAAAACGATAAAATGTAAAGATCAGGATAGGATTGGAGATCAAAGATCTACAATATCTCAATCCCGACTCAAACATCTTCTATCTTCACTTATTCTCTCAGTGCACCATCATTATTTCCTTTTTCTTTTAATTAACCAGAATATTACCCTTTGCCTTCTTAACATCTGTTATTCGAGGACATTTCTAGTTTTCTCCTTTAGTCTGCTGTACCTGTGCTATGTTTCTCTTATTGAGAGTTTTATTTGACTTAACAAATACGGCTAACTCTTTAGGCAAAGGATTCCAATATTGATTTTTATATTCAATAGTAATGTGTTCTAATAATTCCGCATAAAGTGCACTGCAATACTCATCTATCTTACTTCTTCTACTTTTATCAAAATTTATATAATCTGGATGAACAATTAACGTAGCCATTCCACCTTTTTCTGCAATCCATTTTAGTTTTTCCTGCCATATTGTACAGTCTTCATCCCCCTTTATAATAAAGAGAGTAAAATCCTGCGGAAGAGTATAAGGTATCTCCAGAAATCCTTTTTCTATTGTGGAATTCTGATACCAGTAAGGAAAAATAGTATTTACTCCATCGGACTGAGGTTCAAAAGGATCGGTATCAAAAGTGGAGCAATCATAGCTGATATCCAGAGTTGAAATCCAATCAAGATTATGGTGCATGGATGCAGAGCGGAAACCGGTAGCATTCCATTCCTTTAGATATCGGTTTATAATAGCTGCCCGTTTATCAAAAATCTTTCTGGAACGATATAATTTTCCATCGTGGTTGTAATCGTGCACCCCCACCTCAAATCCTTGATTCTGCAGCCACCATACTGTGGTAATTGGAACGGTATATTTACATGGTACGATATTGAAAGATGATTTTATACCATACTTGAGATCAAGTTTCGCAAGCTCCCGACATCTGTTCATTCCTCTGGAAGTTTCCACATCGTGAGTAATTAACAGGGCAAACTTTTTACCTTCCGGCCATCCATTCCAATTGGCTGGAGCTGTTCCAGCAGTCTCATTAATTGGCCAGATTCCCTGGACATGAGGTAGTTTCTTCTTTAAAATTGCCCTTCTTATGTTTATTTGAATTCTTCGGTGCAATATTGGTTTAATGAAATAATACAGATCTCGCAATAACAATATGATATCCTGAAAAAGAGAAAATATTAAATGCTAAGCAGAATATTTGTACAAAAGTTCCCCACTCAACCGCAAAAGCGCGACTGGCATAATCCTGAATATCCTGTTGTGAAACCCTTGTACATACGGTGATTCAATTCTTTTCTTGCCTGTTGAAACATCATATATATGATCAAAAAGTGTTACCCGTAAGGCTCCAAAACCTTCTTTAAATCTACACAGCCCTTCATGAAACATTTCCGTTTTCCCAAAGGAGAGCGTATTGTAACCTTTTTGAGCATACCTTCTGATTCCTTCCCACATAAGAAGATCATTAGATCGCATGTTCTGAAGACTCTTATCAGATGCTCCAAATTTATACAATACCTCAGATTTGCAGAATAAAAACAGTGCCCCGGCAATTATCTCTTTTTCGGATCTTGCCAAAGCCACTTCTCCTGAACCTTTCCCTACAATATTATTTAAAATGGCATCAAAAAATCTTACCGGCTGTGGTGGAAGTCCATGTCTTTTTCTGGTTATGCAGTGCAAACGATAAAACTCCCGCATCGATTCACTATCATTGTGAAAAGCAACTGTAACCTCTTCTCTCTGTGCTTTTTTAATGTTACGCTGCTTGGAAGAGGATAATTTTTTCCAGAGCACCTTTTCCTCTTTTGTTAACTGTAACCGGTGCCCGTAATAACTGTGAGATGGTTCGCCAGAAGGAATAAAACTGGAAACACCCAGAAATTCAAGTCTGTCTATTTTTTCTTCCTTTGAAATTGATAGTAGCTTTTCAACCAGTTCATCAGGTGTTATTTCATTGCAGATTATATCACATCCATCAGAAAACGGCAATGCTACAGCCTTTTTTCTCCCACTTAATGTTTTCACTATAAGCATGGGAATGGTGCATCCATGCTCCTCTGGTATCATAAAACAGAGTGGCTTAAAATTGTAAGTCTCTGCAAGAGTTCTTATCCAGCAAGACTGATGGAAGAACTGTGGATTTGAGCTGTTTAAAACAGTTTCGTCCCACTGAGGAGAGATTAAGGGGTTGATTTGAATCAGGTTCATTTGAATAATTGCTGGATTTGTTTAGAATTGAGTGCTTAAGTTTAATTATAAATTCCAAATCACAAATCTTAAATCCTAAACAAATTCCAAATTGCAAAGCTCTAAATTCTAAACAAGAATAGGAATTTGCAAAGTCATCTTTATTCAATTTAGGCTTTTTTGTTTGGTGTTTTAATTATTGGTCATTGGGATTTGTTTAGAATTTAGTGCTTATGATTTGGTGCTTTCCTCCCCGGTTTTCTTCAACCGATACGCTGAGGAAATCATCACCCACCCAATTCCCCCTAACTCCAGTATCCAGTTCATTCGGACTCCAGAAGGACCGGATTTTAAAAACCGATCCACATGGTGAAATGATGCGGCTCTGATAACTATAAATGAAACCAGTAGCAGAAACCCTGTAAGCGGGAAAAAAAACTTACGCCATTCTTTTCGCAGTACCCACCAGATAAGTGTTATAGATGCCAGCGACAAGATAAAAAAAACAACGACAAATACAGACTGAAAGTGTCGTCGATCATTATACCACCCCTGCTTTTTTGCGATAACCCTGCCGATTTCAGTGAAGAGCGACTGGATGTCCAGTTGCTTGTTTATACCAAGTAAAAGCAGAAATACGGCAAGAAATATCCAGAATCGAAAGTCAGTTTTTCTGTGTCTACACTGGTAAGCAGTTACAAACGCAAGTACGGATGTCAGAAAATAAAAAAACACAGTGAACCATCCCATGAGGGTGGGATCACCGATAGAAGGGGTCCAGTTTGTTTCAGTTAACATTTATATTGATTATTAATATCCAACTGCCGTGCCCCGACCGTCAGGGAGGTTCAAACCATGACGCGCCCCCGACCGTCAGGGAGGGGCCGAATATCCCACTCCAAAATTTCATGACTGGCCGTGAATCACATACGCACATGCCCTCTGCAACTCTTTATCACTCCATAGATAACGTGTGCTTCCATGACGTGACCATGGCGAATATTTGCTTTTCCAAAGCTGTTTTTCACGCATTCTTCGTGTGCACCATGACTTAAAACTATTCATCACAAAATCTGCCGGATCAGATGCAGTAACTACAGTGTGCACATGTTGAGTTCGAGCATTTACCGCATGCAGCTCCCATTTTTTAAAATTGCAGACTTCATTTATAGTTGTTGTTAATATTTCCCGTTGCGCAAAACTAAATGTAACAGGATCAATTTTTAATCGACTCTGCTCTAATTTTAGAAGATAGGGATCTGCTGGTAACATTGCAGTACCAGCTATGTTCTTTCCTTTTCTGTTTATTGATCCACGTTCATCACCGTGTAACCAGGTACCATATGAACGAAATGTAATCAAATAACCGGTTGGTCCATTTGGATTGAATTTGCGAGTGAAATATGGATTTGTTGCATTCATATTTACCCGGCATTGGGATGTTGTGTTTGCGAAGAATATGAGAATTATAATAAGAATAAGAATAGGAACCCCTCCCTTACGGTCGGGGCGCGGCATAGAGCGCGCGGCATAGCTCTGTGTGCAATTTAATTATCCAGTGTGCAATTTAATTATCCAGTGTGCAATTATTATCCAGTGTGCAATTATTATCCTGAGCACAATTAATCATTCTGAACACGTAAAACAGTCGCGAGCATGTCACACTGCCACTGATACAACAAAATACAGTTTACATTCGGATCTTCTCCACCACATACTCCTGCTGTTCCCTGGTCAACCCTGGAAACATGGGCAGTGATAAAATTTCACCTGCAGCCACCTCCGTTACCGGGAAATCACCCTTTTTATACCCAGCATCAGCATACGCTTTCTGCAAATGCAAAGGAACAGGGTAATGAAGACCTGTAGAGACACCTGCATCGGCCAGTTTTTTCTGTAGTGCTTCGCGGTTTTTGGTGCGAATTACATACAGGTGATAAACCGCTTTTGACCACTGGTGCTCAAATGGTGTAACTATGCCGATAATTTCTTTTAACAGTTCATTATAATAAGCTGCTGCAGACTGTCTCTGTTCTGTCCATATGGGAAGTTTTTTCAGTTTTATGGAGAGTAATCCACACTGGATTGCATCAAGACGCCCGTTGTAGCCTTCCATATCATGATAATACTTCTGAGCCTGCCCATGTTCGCGAAGTTGACGAACGTGTTGTGCGATTTTTTCATCATTGGTAGTAACAGCACCACCTTCACCACAGGCCCCCAGATTCTTTCCAGGATAAAAACTGAACGCCGCAGCAATACCCATTGAACCTGCAATTTTCCATTTATTGTCTTTTTTAGAGAAATAACGAGCGCCATGTGCCTGACAGGCATCTTCAAAAACGATGAGATTATACTGATTGGCGATTTCCTGGATAGAATCCATATCCGCACACTGACCATACAGATGCACCGGAACAACTGCAGTTACCGGGCGATTCCGAACTTTATCGATGGTTTTTCCATCCTTAAATACACACTTATTCTCCAGATAATCGCGCATTTTATTGACATCCAGATTATAGGTTTTCTCATCGATATCGATAAAGACCGGGGTTGCACCGGTTTGCGAAATCGCTTCCGAAGTAGCGATAAAGGTGTTAGGCACGGTTAATACCAGATCACCAGGTTTAATTCCTGCTGCAAAATAGGCAAACCGGAGCGCATCGGTGCCACTATTTACCGCCACACAGTATTTAGTACCACAGTACTGAGCGAATTCGTTTTCAAAAGAAGAAACCATTGAGCCGCCAATAAAACCGGCTGTGTCGAAAGCTTGCGAACATACAGCCAGGAGCTCATCTTTGAGCTCACGGTGAGGCGTAATAAGGTCGAGAAAGGGTACATTCATAATTGCCTGCTTTGTTTATGTAAGGTGTTGAAGTTTTTAGTTCTATGTATATAGGTTTCAGGTTCGAAATTCGAAACAGGAACAGGATTAGGAAAATTCGAAATCCGAAACAGGAGCAAGATTAGGAAAATTCCAAATTCGAAACAGGAGCAAGGATTAGGAAAATTCCAAATTCGAAACGGAAACAAGAGCGGGGAAATTTCGAAATTTGGTTGCAGGGTTTCCTGTTTTACCCTCCAGTTTCGGATTTCGGATTTAGAATTTCGGATTTTTCCCCTACGGTTTCGAATTTCGGATTTAGAATTTCGTGCTTTCCCCTCCGGTTTTGGATTCTTTCTTTAATTGAACTTAGCTAATATAGCTCCAAATATATTCATCAATTCATATGCTTCTGTTACAAGAGATTCTCTTCTTTCTTGAAGCATTTTATCTTCACCAACAAATAATAATCTTAACCAATAACGGCTTTCTTTTGCTTCTTTTCTTGAGATTCTTATGTGCATTAGGAAATCTTTTTTTCCCAAACACTCGTTCGCCTCGATATAATTAGCACCTACAGAACCAGATGCTCTCACCAGTTGTTTTATATCTTCAATGTTAGACAAGGTTAATTTAAGCTTTGTAATAAAATCACGCACACTTTTAGCAAACTGAAAGGTCCGTCTTTCCAGGTCGTATTCTTTGCGAACAGTTTCGACAGCCAGCATTTCCTTTTCAAGGTAGCTTTTCATTGTGTGCTCCAATCCATGTTGGGGAAAATTCGAAACAGGAACAAGAGTAAGAAAATCCGAAATCCGAAACAGAAACAAGAACAAGAATGGGGAAATTTCAAAATATTTTCATAGGGTTTCCTGTTTTCCTCTCCGGTTTCGAATTTCGGTTTTAAGATTTCGTGCTTTTCCCCCTGATCTGTCTGGCCGGTACTCCAGCAACTATTGCTCCCGGAGCAACATCCTTAGTAACCACTGCCCCTGCACCGATTAAGGCATTTTCACCAATTGTGATACCACAGATGATAATAGCACCAGAACCAATGGAAGCGCCCTTTTTTACCAGAGTGGGAATAACTTTCCAGTCTTTTTCGGTTTGCATGGAGCCATCAGGATTAACCGATCGTGGGTGCTTGTCATTAGTGAACATCACTCCATGTCCCACAAAGACTCCATCTTCGATAGTTACTCCCTCACATACAAAGGTATGACTGGAGATTTTGCAGTTAGCCCCTATATGAGCATTTTTCTGAATCTCTACAAATGCACCGATCTTCGTGTTGTCACCGATAGAACATCCATAGAGGTTTATGAATTTGGAGAGTTTTACATCTTTTCCTAATTTGACATCCGGTGCTATAGCGTTAAAATTTTCCATTTTGATGACCCTCAAGTTTAAAACAAAGCAGTAACAAGTTTAAGAAAATTCAAAATACAAAGCTCGAAATCCGAAACAGGAGTGGGAAAAACCGAAACTCGAAATAAGAACAAGAATGATTTAAAACGTTTTCCGCAGTTTCTCAATCTGATCCTTGGAAAGATCGGTTAATTCCATTATCAATTCCACACTCATCTCTTTTTTTAACATCTTTAATGCTATTTCAAACTTATCCTTCAATTTTCCTTCTGCTCGTCCTTCCTCTCTTCCTTCTTCTCTTCCTTTTTTCAGACCTATCTGAATACCTTCATCACGAAAAGAATCTGCTACTGTTTCCATAATTGATACTCCATCTCTGTGTTCTCTCTTTATTATCTCCAGAAACTCGTACCTTTTTTCTTTCGATATCACTGCTCCGATATAAAGGAGCACTTCCGAAAGATATTGACTATCCTTGCTTCCCAGATCAGAAAAAAGTCTGACTATTTCAGGTATCCTGGACAATATCCGTGAATCTCTGGAATACTTTAATGCCAGAAAAAACGCTCTGCTTTCTGCTTGCCCCCCAAATTTTTCATCATCTAATGCACTTAAATCGATTATCTCAGATTTAAAATCGGGAACATATTTTTCTGTTCCCTTAATAATTGCGAACAATGGCATTGTGCTATTGACCATACCCCAGCGGATATTTCCATGATAGATAATTGTTGGTATTACAACAGGAAGTTTCGATGTTGTTAAAGCATTCTGTTTCTCCAGTTCATCCCATATCTGATTCTGATACCGAAGGATCTGTCTTGCTATCTTGTAATCAATGGTGCTTTTATGCTCAAATAGAAAGAATATCTTTCCGGATTTTGATTTTAATGAAGCACTGTAAAGAATGTCAGCATAATGCTCTGAAAGCTCAGTATCTACCCAGGTGTCTTTTTCTATTTCAAAGGAGGAAAGCTCAATATTGCATAACAGATCCGGATCTAAAAAAGTGAGCACCACATTCAATGCGATCTCTTTATTTTGCATGGATTCCCGAAAGAATTTATCATGCGCATGCTCGATCTTTTTTGGTTCCATTAAGTATTCATGATTGTAGGCTTAAAGAAATAACTTGGGAAAATACGAAACAGGAAACAAGAGTGGAAAACCGAAACTCGAAATAAGAACGAAGAAGCCTGCAATATCGATCATCTAATCACTAAACCAAATATCTCATGTCTGATCTTCTTAAATCTATAATCTTATCTATAATCTGAAATCTTAACTGGACCGGGCGCACCTTTCCCCCGTCACGGTCCTAAAGCATAAACCGCGATTGAAATTAATGATCAATATTACAGATAAATTCCCTACATTGGTACAACTATTGCGGCTCTAATTCTAATTACTTCTACAATAGATGTACCCAGATCGAGAATTCATAACAAAAATTAATTAAAATACTAAGCATAAATTGCAAATATTGCAATTAATAACCACGCCAAAATTTCGTTTTCCGTTTTCCCTTTTCGGATTTCGGATTTCGGATTTCGGATTTTCCTACACTAATTTTACTCTCTGCTGTTCCGCGATACCAGCTAAATGTACCAGTTTTCCCCGAGCCTTTATGGATTCGTTGCATGCTTCCAGAAGCTGCACGATCCGCAAACCCGCTTTTCCATCGTTGGCTGGAGTAAGCCCCTGTTCCACACATTCCACAAAATGGCGGCATTCCAGCTTAAGAGCCTCTGTTCCATCAATCCTGGGTGCACACATATCACCGGAACGATAGCTGACCAGAAGATCATATACATTTTCCCGGCTTTTGACATCTATCCCTTTATCATAAATTTTGATCTTTTCATCAGGGTTAACATCATTCCAGACCAGCATCTTTTTTTCGCCTCCAATGAGAGTAGTACGCACCTTTACTGGAGACAGCCAGTTGACATTAAAATGGGCAATCATATTACTCTGAAAATAGATTGTAACATAGGCCATGTCCTCCATTTTGTTGACATGGGCAATTCCATTGGCAGTTAGAGCCACCGGTTTCTCATCTATCAGGAAATCCATGATGGAGAAATCGTGGGGAGCCAGATCCCATACCACATTGACATCATGCTGAAATAACCCCAGATTGATCCTGGTGGAATCATAATAGTAGATTTTTCCAAGAGTACCATCCTGGATATATTTCTGAGCAGCCTTGACAGCACCGGTATATATAAAAGTATGGTCCACCATTATTGTCAGATTTTTCCATTCGGCCAGTTCTATAAGCTCTTGTGCCTGCTCAGAAGTAGCTGTAAATGGTTTTTCCACAAAAACGTGCTTTCCGTTTTCCAGAGCTCGTTTCGCCAGCTCATAATGGCTTGAAACCGGAGTGACTATTGCCACTACATCGATACTTGGTGACAAAAGAATGTCATCAGCAGAAGAGGTGACATTAATTGCAGGGAAATCCCGTTTTAAGGACTTAAGAGCTTCAACACGTTTGTCGCAAACCATGGTAACCCTGGCACCGTCAACAGAAGAAAAATTTCTAACAATGTTTGGTCCCCAGTAACCAAACCCAACAACTCCGACATTCAACATAATGAAAGCCTCCAACATGATGATGGGAAATAGCAAAACGATAATCGTTTTTTTGGTTTTAAAACAAAAAAGACTGTAAAATATAGAGACAAATTACTCTCAGACATTAGAAAAAACAAACAATTCAGGCTCATTAAAAATTGGTGTGAGGTGTTCACACTTTCCATTGCTGTGTAACTCCTGCGATTCTCTTCTATACCTAATTTTGAGAATAAAATAAGGAAAGGTGAGTTTAGCAAGCACCTTTAGAAGTGAGTAGTGCAAGTGGTGTTTTAATGATTACCTTGAGATCAAACAGTGTTGATCTGTTATTGATATAATTAATATCCATCCGGACCATACCATCAAAACTGGTCATGCTTCTTCCCTCAATCTGCCAGTATCCGGTTATACCTGGCTTACTCTCAAGTACACGTCTGCGATGCCACAGACTATACTCTTTTACTTCGTAAGGAATCGGTGGACGGGGTCCTACAAGCGACATGTCTCCCAGAAGAACATTAATAAACTGTGGTACCTCATCGAGACTGCTCTTGCGGAGAAATTTTCCGATAGGGGTAACACGAGCATCGTTAGCTAATTTGAATACCTTATGCCCGTTAGTCTCATCTTTAACAGCTTCGGCCTGCCCATGAATAAACTGCTTCATATACTCCCGATGCTCTGATTCGTCGCTTTTAACAGTCATAGTACGAAATTTATAGATTTTGAAAGACTTTCCACCTTTACCCACCCGTTCCTGACGGAAAAAGACAGGGCCTGGAGATGAGAATTTTATAAGTATGGAAGCAAACAGGAAGACTGGGGAGAAAAGTATCAACCCAACCAGACTTCCTAATAGATCTATCGAGCGTTTTGAAATGTTGGAAATCTTTTTTCTCAATGACATTTGGCCCGGATCAGGATAAAAAAGCTCTGTTACACCATTACCAAGCTCGCTGTGTTCCAGAGGATACCAGTAACAACAGATATCAATCTTAGAGGCTGATTCTCGCAACGTTTTATTGAGACCTTTTTTTATTTTCTCAACTATTTTTTCTTTACCCTCAAGGGTTATCTCGGTAAAAAGGATGCCAATAGACTTACCCATTTCATACCATCCTTTTATATCGATATCCCGTGTTTCTGCGGCAACAGTCTTGACCACCTTTTTATAAAAAGGTATTATTAAATTTCTGCTTTTCAGGAGACGGTTTTTTCCTTCAACAAAGAAGGAAAGATCAAGAAGCATAACCATAAAGGATTTGCCGGATCTGTCGGAGCGTTTCCTTTCAACAGCAATCATGGTTTTAAAAGACTCTTCAGAGATCAGGTCTTTAAAATCGAGTTTAAAACTGTTAGATCGAGCCGAAATAGCCTCTTCTGATATGAAGCTGTCGTCCATTTTAAACATTTGAAATTCCTCCAGACAACTAGCAAGCTGAATTGAGCGAAACCTTAAAACAAGTTGCAATAATATAATCATCCGAGGTTAATCTGACAAATTACTTTTTTGATACATGAAGATGAAACTGTGCAGGCAGCAAGTGCCGAAGATTTGCTAAGCGATTATTATTGCAAAATTTAGATGCATCAAACTGAGGAAAATAGTGAACTTAAAAAAAAAGGTATTCCTTTCTATTGGCAACAATAAATTATCCCCGATAGAATGATTTTTATAACTACTTGGCTATCGAACAGAAAATATCATTAACTAATAACCTAATAATTCCTGCCCAGGAGGAGTTTCTAAATCACAACAACAAATTCCCAAATTACAATTCTTAAAATCCTAAACAAATCCCAAAATCCAAAATTCTAAATAAAAATGGAGTTTCAAGGTAGCCAAAGTTGGTAGGTTAGTCCTAATTCTCACTTTCTGTCCCTGTCTTTGTCTCTTGTTCTTGTTTCCATTTCCTGTTCTTATTTCGAATTTCGTTTTTCGAATTTCGTGCTTATTCCGAGGCATTCTGTGTTTCAGGCAATCTTAAGTCATCCCATGTTAAATTAGGTTGATGTTTTCCAATATAGGCTCAACCTAACAAAAAACATTGCAAATTTTAAGCAGCAAAAAAAACACCAAACGAGAATATTTGCATTAAAAGTGATTCTTTATGAGCAGATTCAGTTTTTATAAAATATAGTCTCTGTGTCAAAATTAATAATTTTTGTGAAAATAAGAAAATGGGTAAAGAGATTTTGAAATGACTCTAATCAAGTTTAAATGCAATTATAGTGTGATAAGATTGATACTATTTGGATTTTTTATATTATTTTCAAATTTTGCCCATCATTAATCCATTAATAAGCAGGAAAAAGGAGAGATTATGTACCGAACATCAGGTTTTGTGGTTTTTCTTACGACACTGATCATGTCTTCCGGATGCACAATGTTAATCCAGGATCCGGAAAAAGTCTACGAAAAAGGAATGAATTTTGTTAAAGAAAAGAAAATTGAAACAGCTTACAAGTATTTTCTTGCTGCCACCAAAAAACAGCCCGATAACCCAAAATACCACTGGGCTGCAGCTCAAACTGCCCGTAACCAGAATGCAGCATTTATCCATACCGAAATGACCTGGAAAAACGGAATGAAAAACGTTCCGGTTATGGCAAGTCTCCTTCGTTTGTCGCTATTCACCAACAGAGAGCAACGCACCGCTAAAATGATTTCTCTTTTCAACGAGCTCCCAGATTCTACTAAAAGCCCAATGCTGAAAGCAGAACTCTTCTCTCAGACAGGTGAATCAGATTCTGCTCTTACTATATGGAAAAATGCTTATACCACCAAACCATCTTCTATGCTGGCATTTAAAATAGGCCGTGAACTTAACATCAAAAACGAAACTACTGCGGCCCGGGAATTTCTTGAAAACGCCCGAAAAGCCAAAATGCTTGATGGTGCAGGTTATGTACTGCTGGCATCGATGCGGGCTTTTGAGTATGACTACGAAGGAATTGAGGACATTTTCAAAGAGACAAAGAAACTTGGACTTTACTCCAATGAAGTTGCACTGGAAGAGGCATCATTCCTTTTTATCAGCGGCAAATTTGATGCAGCTGCGGCCATATTATCCAGTTACCGAGAGGCCAACCCTGGTCAGAAAGATCAGTTAATCAACCATCGAGCCAGACTAAATCTGGCTTTCATGTATGCTATGCGTAAAGACACAGGAAGTCTGAATACTATTCTTTCTGAAATCCCGGATTCATCACCATTTAAAACTGCAGAACAACGTTTCTATAAAATTCTGCAGGATGGTGAAAACATGGAATCTGAAGCTCTTCTTAAGGAGCTGGATGAGATTCGAAAAAGTGTTCCGGGAAATCCTTTTATTGAGCTTTACACGGCCCGTGCATTACTTAAAAGTAATCAATTTGAAAAATCTGCAGAGATCTACCGTCGGTTACCTGGAATTTATCTGAGGTCACCAGGGATACTTACCGAATACGCACTTGTACTCTCCCGTTCCGGAAAAGAAAACGAAGCACTGGTAGCGCTCTCAATAATGCATAAACGTAAGTCTTTTACCCGCACCTCGCTGGAACTTTTCCGTGATCTTACATTCAAGAAAAACCTTTTAGATAAAAGTGAGCATACGCAACAGCTTCTGGAAAAGCTGTACGGCAATGATGCCCGTGTCCGGTTTAACGGAGCAATTATGGCCCTTCGAACAGGTAAAGTGGACAGTGCGATTACCCAGTTAATTGATCTTGAAAAACAGTTTCCAAATGAACACCACTTCCGAACCACCAGAATTTCTGCTTTGATAATGAAAGGGGATTATACAAATGCCCTTGCCCTGTGTCATTCCGGAAATGCCCCACGAGAGCTGATTGTTCCTCTGGAAGTCCAGATTCTCAAAAAACAGGGGAAAGAAACTGAAGCATTGCAAATAATCGAGAGTGCCAGAAAAGAGAAAGACAGCCCACAGCTTTCAGTCCTTTATGCAGAGATGCTCATGGGAATTGACAGATATGAAGAAGCGGCTAAGATCTATGAACAACTGCTGGATTCTAATAAATCGAAGGAAGCTGGTGCACAGACCGCTGCACTTTATAACAACATGGCCTGGGCACTGCTTCAGGCAGAAAAACCGGATAAAAAAACAGTTATAAAGGCTGCAGAGCGAGCATATCAGTTGCTGCCTTCATCCGCCAATATCCTGGACACCTATGCTGAAGCGTTACTCCGATTCGGTCAACATGGGGAATGTATCAAAATTTTGGAAGGCTCAAAAGTCACCCAGAAAGAGCCAAGACTCCTGTTTCAATTGGGATTGGCTTATGAGAAAAAGAACGATCTTAACAAGGCTGTACGCCATTTCGAGACGGTTGTGGCAATGATGGACTCAACCAAGGGTACCATTGAAATGGATATAAGCAAGGCTGCGATTAAAAGACATATCGAGAAGATAATGAATAATGAATAATGAATATCGAATGATGAAGTAAATGAGGTAAACAAATTCCAAATCACAATTATTAAATCCTAAACAAATTCCAAAATTCTAATTTCTAAACAGAGATAAGAGTGACTCAAGCAACTATAGTTCAGGGAGTGAGTCCTCTTTCCCATTTCCTGTACTTGTTTCGGATTTCGTTTTTCGTATTTAGTGCTTATCAGAAGGAAATTGCAAATCACAATTATTAAATCCTGAACAAATTACAAAATTCTAATTTCTAAACAGAGATAAGAGTGTTTCAAGCAACTATTGCTTAGGGAGTGAGTCCTCTTTCTCATTTCCTGTTTTGGTTTCGGATTTCGTTTTTCGTATTTAGTGCTTTTTGGGATTTATTTTTGATTTCGCAACTATCGGGGAACACTGAATAGTAGTTACAATCAGAAAACGCAATGTTTTGCCCGGGGCAACCCTTTGGGCTACAGAATGGCCCCTCATACCACTATCCTCATTGCTTAGCCGAGAAAGGCTTATGCTTCCTTAAACATTGGGATTTTCCTTCCCTGCATTATCGGCCCGCATGGATTCTTTCCCTGCGCTGGCAATCCGGTGGTGCTCAAGTCTGGAAAGTAAAATTAAAAGAGGAAAATATATAGCCAACACTATAAGATAGAAAAACACTCCCCCGCTCTTATGAAGAAAGCTGTCAGTTAGAAACGACATGTCCACATATTGAGCAAGCATTGTTATAGTGACTATACGGATAGCATTCTTTAAAAGTGACATAGGAATAATCAATAAAAGCATCAGAGCCTTATTCCATCCATTTTTCAGAAACATTTCCACAGCAACTGCTCCGGTAATAACAAGAGCCATAGTCGATCGGATCCCGCTGCACTCTGGTGCAATGGTAATACTCAGAGTATTAAGATGAAACACAACACCATCTCTTACAAAGGTTTGTCCAAGTATGGTATATAAACCTTCAACCATAACAGCAGATCCATGTTGAAGAAATGCGATTATGGCATTTAACATTCCTGAAGGAAAAGGTATCGCCAGCAGAAGAAAAATAAACGGGAAAACCGATTTTCTCAAACCGTTAAATCCCCAACACAGAATGAATAATCCATAAATAACTATGATTATGCCTATTCCCTTGAGAGATAACCCTGTAACCTGATCCTCAAATACAACAGCATTTAACATAATCGCAAGTACTAACCCGCAAGCAACAACAACTGCTCCAATAATAAGGTTAGCTCTTTCTGTTAGAAACTGTTTTCTTCCAGACCACAGGAAAAAGCCACTAGCTAACGGAATAATTGCCAGATGAGTGTACTCAGAGTTATTGTTTACCAGATGAAATAATACACCAATGTCTTTACCGAAAAGCAGCAGGGACAGGGCGGAACCTGTGATAAATGTCAGTGTTTTAGTCAAGGAGTTGTTTTTAAATTTAAACATGGCTTTATTCAGTTAAAGAAAAAATTCGAAACAGGAAAGAGAACAAACGCCGCCAAAGCTCTTAGATGAGTAGTTCCTGTTAAAATTTACCGATAGAATATCGGTGCATTTCCTGTCTTTTTCGAGTTTCGTGCTTAGAATTTCGAATTTATTTATCTCTATTTAATTATAGTTTCTTTTTCCAGCTTTATCGAATGTTTTTTTAGCAGATCATAAAGGGTTGGTCTGCTTATGCCTGCTATTTTTGCTGCTTCGGAGATATTAAACTGTGCCTGCCGCAAAACATTGATAATAAACTCTCTCTCAAACATATCACGGGCATCCTTAAGCGATAATCCGATAGCCGATGAAGCGCTCAATGAAAGATCTTCCGGCTCAATCACCTGATTCACACAAGTAATAGAGGCACGACTCAGTTTGTTTTCCAGTTCCCGAACATTTCCAGGCCATGTATAATGCAATAAAGCCTGTTCTGCACGTAAACTCAAAGAAAGTTTCTGCAAACCAAATTTAGTGCGGTTTCTTTCAATAATTGAGTGCGCGATCTCCAGCACATCATTAGCCCGGTCTCTTAGCGGAGGTAACTCTATCTGAAATTCGCTGAGCCTGTAAAACAGGTCACTTCTGAGGCCTCTCTGAGAACCGTTATCATTTATTTCCTTACTATTAGTAGCAGCGACGATACGAACATCCACCTTCTTGAATTCTGTATCTCCAAGCCTTTGCACCTTCTGATCTTCAAGAAACCGAAGAAGTCGAACCTGAAGATTTTTAGGCATCTCCCCTATTTCGTCCAGAAGCAAAGTTCCTTCATTCGCAATCTCAATAAGGCCAATTTTGTCGGTATTGGCACCAGTAAAAGCTCCCTTCACATAACCGAAAAGTTCCGATTCTATGAGGTTTTCTGGTATAGCACCACAATTTATGGGAACAAACTGTCCGTTGCGTCTTTTGCTGTGATAATGGATCGCTCTGGCACAAAGTTCCTTGCCGGTACCGCTTTCGCCGGTAATAAGTACACTGACATCAGTTTCGGCAATTTTTGGGATCAGCCCGAAGATCTTTTGCATGGGCACACTCGTCCCAAACATGAAATAGTTACTTTCGATTTGAAGTTTACCACTTTTTTTGCTATCCTCTTCTCCAGCCATTTCCAAAGAAAGCATTCTCTGTGCTCTTTGAACCAGCAATTGTAACTGATCGATATCGACTGGCTTGTTAAGAAAATCGAAGGCTCCCCGTCTGACAGACTCATGTCCCAGAGTATCAGAAGTATTAGCGGTAATTACAAGAATTTTTGTTCTTCGCTCTTTTCCTAACAAAGCATCGATAAGCCCGAGCCCCTTATCGGCAACATTATCCAGACCCATATCTAAAAGAACAACGCCAGGATGATGCTGTTCAAAACAAGACAGGCACTCATTGGCAGTACCTGCTTCAAAAACCTTGTAATCGTTACAAAAAGCCCACTTCATCTGTTCTCGAAGCCCGGTATTGTCATCAACTATGAGTATGGAATTCATATAATTAATTTTTCCAAGAATTGGGTTATTAAGCAGGGGACTTTTTATAAATTATATAAAATTTTCAGAATTGTCAAAAATGGTGAACAGATAAATTTTTATCAGCACCAAATAATTGTGGTAAACTATTCCTCTTGAAGGGGATACCGACAGGAAGATACTCAAACTCTCAAGCACCAAGTACAAAAATCCTAAATAGTTTCTGTTCAAAATATGCCGGTTTTTAAAAAACATGTTTACATGAAATATAAATCTTACCACACACTAGTTTAAATACCGCTTATGTGCCATGTTCTCGACAAAAAAACGGGCTGAAAA
>JAEYNR010000067.1 GCA_023412475.1 Fibrobacterota bacterium
TAAATCATCGTTCGATAAAGGAGTTCATGGTAAGTGAACACTTGCCCTTTACCAATTTCGGAATGAACGGGGCATATTACTTTTTGATTGTTATAAGCCACTTTCTCATGGAATCTTTCCGTAAAGATATTGCAAACGATATCATTACAGGCCGTTGCTATGCGACGCGAATTCGCAGGGAGATAATCGATATTGCAGTAAAAATAGTAAGAACAGGTCACCGGGTGATTCTGAAGACAACAAAGGCGATATGGGATATGCTTGATGTAGGCAATCTCTGGGCAAAATGCAACAGTGTTGCTTTAATTTGTTGAAACGGGTTGAAAAAGGAACTATTTAATCAGGATTAGTATATTGCCACATTTCCTATTGTCAACTCAATCCGGATTTGCGAGAGTAATCGGCCGGAAAAAAGCTGGGATAGCGATGTAACAGATGGTTTTGGCTTGTTAACGTAATCAACTGGCATTTTCTAATTGTTTGTTAGATTTTACAGCCACATCGATAATTTGCATTATTCTTTGGTCAGATGGTGAACCATCAAGAAGCATTGATTCGTTACCCCTTGATACGCCTATATAAAGAAGCATGACCATAAATATGAGAACGATTTTCATGTTATGACCCATTTTTTGCAATTAGGGCATTTTTCCAATCTTTTTGTCAAAAGATTAATACCCAAAATTGGTCTATCATAAGTTGCATTGCACTTAGGACATGTCGTTTTTCCAAGTGCCTTTCGCAATTTTCCCAATAGAGATATGTTCGGTTTGTTACCAAGCCAGATCAAAAAAACAAGTGACAAAGCAAAAAATATTGTAGTCCAGGACATCAACAATATTTGCCTTGTAATTGTTTGCAAAGGTATGCCATGAGAACTAAACAGTAAAATAGGGAAGTTCAATGCGAAATGCGAAAGCATCGCCAGGCTAATACCTAAAAGAAATTTCCGTTTTACGACTGTGAAATATATTGTTAAGCCAATAAAAGACCCATGTATAATTGCAACCGTGAATCTTTCAGAAATGAAGCCACTATACTCATACCATTGATAAGAATTGAATACAGGATTACCAGCATACAAATGAGCTAAAAGCCATGCTTCACCTATACCAAAACCCATTCCTGCTGCAATAGCGGCGCCTTGAATCGTACTTTTGTTCAGAAATTTTAAACAAAACGGAAATAACAGTATTAGAGCTTTCCCCGGTTCCTCGGTTATTGGAGCATAAATAGACTTCACCCAAAATAGAACTTCGGGATATGTAGCCAGCCATCTATTGATTAAGCTGTCTAAGGGCAATCGAACCAGATAGTATAATGAAGCTGGAAGTAACAAGTTGAGCAAAAAAATGAAAATCATTTCTTTCTTGTATTTGGAGATATCAATAATTTTCAGTAGTATCCCACCTACTATGAAAAAGATCAATATGGTAGTTATTACAGCAGCAATCCAAATTTGACTCATAATTAACCTTTCATATCATAATATCAAATGAGTACTTTTCGTTTAGAATATGTACTTACTTCCAAAGGAATTGCACCAGACCATCTGTCTGATAGATACCTTGCTGTATCAACAGCTCCGTCAGCTAAAATATCCGCTCTTAGAATTGGTGCTTTCGGTTTAGCCGTTGAGAGTGCTAAATAGTAACCATCTTTTTTAAAGATCAGCTTTAGATTGACTAATTTTTCTAGAACTTCATGCACTCCAACCCTATCTATGTCTTTCCCCCTAATCTTGGTTCGATCACAAACATCTTCAGTTGAACACTTTTCCAAGCAATTTAAATAGATGATCCTTTCATTACCAATTAGTAAATGCTTGGAATTAACGGCACAGGGCCTTGTGTCTTTTATTTCCAAGGATTCGAGGGTATCAAAATGCTGAAGAATCGGGTAATTGTCTGGAAACAAATTGTCTCTACTCAAGCTGTTTTCAACATCGACACTTGTGCACCAGACTGCCATAATATCGAGAAATGATTTTAGACCTGGCGCAGCATTAGTTGAATCATCAAGATCATCTTCAAAATAAGCTGTCCAGCCCGCCAATAATAAAGACCTTTCTCTGCCAGGTCGTTAGCGGTCGAACTCGGAGTGCGTCCATTCTTTTCGATAAACGCAGCACATGCTTCAAGCTTTTCCATGAATTCCGGTTCATTGTTTGGGACAAGCGCACCGATATCAATAAGCCGCTTATTCCGATCAGGGGATAACCTTCCTGCCGTATGTTTTCTTCTTTGCCGGGTCAGCCATTTTCCAAGAAATGCTTCATCATGGTCCTTACAAGTCGACCTGGGCATTTTCCCGTGCTGCTCGAAGAATTCTTCCACCCGTTCGAATGTATCATTCCATTGCGTCTTTCGCGCACCAGTGCTTGCGGTCACAATCCGGCTTTGCCCCTTCCAAGCTATACAGACAAGCCTGAAAAATAATGCATGCTTCGCCTATAATTAAATTATCGTTCAGATAAACACAGGCTCGGTTGTCAGCGGCTTGAGCGAAACTAACTGCTCGTCGGTCACGCCAATATTTCGTTCCTCCCGAATGAGAACAGCACACCGAATCGCATCAATGATGTGGTCATTGCCCTTGGAATAGATGACGAGGCCATCCCGCAACGTGTAGGTATGTGTCGTAAACTGGTCTTCGATCTCGACATCTTCGGCAGGAAAAACGATCTGTTTGCGCTGCATCGCACCATTGATCAGACTGGTCATAAGTTCCTTGGTGCGTTTCTTGACATCCCGCCCATCCCGGACCGCCAACCGTGTCATGCCTCCGAAATCATACCCTTTCAAACGGCCATCGAGATCGAGTTCTTTGTACTTGTCGAGTGTTAACAACTCCTGAACCACCGACAACCCGTTCCCGCCATTGTCCACGCCGATCCCGGCAGGAGTGTAATATCGGTCGAGAAGAGCGATGATCTGGGCGATATGTGGGTAAGAAACGTGTTCGAGATGGATGCGAAGAACCAGGCGCTTGACCTGCCTGTCACCGATTTCGTGTTCCTGAAAAAGCACCAGTTCGGTCGGATCGTTCGTGTAGCCAAGGTCGCCGCCCAGCCAGAACATTCCCGTCTGTGGCGTGAGATTGAGCAGCATTTCTAATCGATCGTAAGAACTCTCTTCACTGTCACAGTCCCGCAGTTCCGAATCAGTGATGACTATCTTGCGGTACTCGAACACATCCTGACGGCACAGGTTGAACTGTTCGATATTGAATGCGCCGTATGAAGGTTTTCCATGCTCTCCTGCAACTTCATGCTGCCACCCGGAGCTGTCTTTCCCGCCATAAAATTCGATAAGCTCCGCTTCGCGCTGAGGTGTCCAGTTGGGGTTCAGCCAGGACGGCCACCGAAAGACCCTGAATTGTTCCGAAAGGGTGAGTCGATAATATGTCGTGTCACGCAAGCCGTTTGGTGTCGAATAGATCCGTAAGCGGCCACCGGCTTTAAGACACTGCCGGAGCGCTTTCCATGCCTTTTCCGACAGCCATGCACCCTCATCGACCCAGATCCGGTCCACATGCAGCGAGCGGAATGCATCACCATAAGCCCCAGCCGGTCTGAAATAGATGATCGAGCCATTGGTGAATTCGATGCGGAAATAAGGCTTTCGGTGGATCTTCGGTTTTCCATACTTGGTCAGCGCGATACTGTTCATCAGGTCCGGGTTGTTGTCGAGCTGGAATTCGATCTCCTCGATAAGTGTATCGAGTTGCCCTTGGTGCGGTGCCGCGATCAGCCCTTGGCCCCCGCGAGTTATAAACGAAAAGTGCAGCGCATCGGTGGAAATCGATATCGACTTTCCACAATCTCTTCCGTCCAGATGAATGATATTGTGTTCCGGTGCCCGAAGATCATCGATCTGAGGAGGCCAGTAGAGGCGTTCTTTGCCATCCCGGTTGCGCAGATATGCCTGACCCCACTGCACCGGGTCGAGAAGTGTTTTCGCAAGCATCTGTTCGTTTCTGGTAATCATCGTGACCCTATCCGCTAAATGATTTCGAGAAATGACTTGATATACCAGAAGATGTTTGCTACATTAACATGACAAAAAAGAACCGGTCCATTGTAATAGAACTCAGGAGGTACATAATGAAAGGAGAAATCCCAATGAACGAACAACAGCCGGATGTGCCGGAACAGGAAGAACTCAGGTCGGCATACATGGAAACATGTGTTGAAATTTTTGGCCGACTTACATTTGTAAAAGCGAAAATGGCGCAATTGCTCGATCATGATATTTCGACGAAAGCAGTAACCGAGCTTGAACATTTCCGACTCCTGACCAGCAGGTTCTTCGAAATACTCGATGAATTGACAGTCGAAAAGTAATCACTTTCTACAAAGGAAATTATCATCATGGAAAGCACTACCCTCACCCGCACAGCACAACTCTTTATCGAACACCTGCGTGACACCGGTAAGAAAAACCGGACACTTTATACATACCGGAAAGACCTCGATATTGTCGAAGCCTTCTTCGGCGGAGAACGTCCTGTCTGCGAAATCAGGGTACCACAAGTAGGAAAATTCTACAAATCACAAATATTGCTCAAAACACCAGATGGCAAAGACCGGGCAGAGCGAACGATCACCAAGACCATGAGAGTCTTCCGAATGATGATGGTGTGGGCAAGAAACATGAGCATTATCACGGAACTGCCATTGCCGAAGAACACGCCAATGGGGTACAGCAAAACGAAAGACGAGGGGAACGATGACCAGTAGCAGCACTGTCGACCGCGCTACACCTGTAACCACAGAGGCCGCGCTTGCGGCCTTCTGTGCCCATCTTTCGGCGGAAAGCAAGGCCGGTGCTACTATCGCCGCATACCAGCGTGATATCGCGCTGGTGGCAAACGTTGCGATGACGTTGACTGGACAGAATAGCCTTTCAAGTATCGATAGAACTGTTCTGGATCGAGTCATGTCATCCGATACAGTAACCCTTTCGAAGGGAAATTTCCGGTCGAGTGCGACAATCCACCGACTCAAGGCGGCGGTCCGGGCATTCTTCGGGTGGGCAGTCGAAAGTGGATTTATCGGCGAAAACCCGGCGCGCATCATCAAGATGCACAGGTTATCCCGGAAGCCTCCCCGGTTTCTCACGGCGCAGGAGAGAAAAACACTTCTCAAAGAACTAAAAAGCTGTGCAAACGCCTTGGATCTTCGGGACAGGGTAATCTTCGAAATTGTCCTCGGCACCGGAATCCGATTGGCGGAGGTAGCCAACCTCGATATCGACGATATCGAACTGGATGCGAAGCATCTCCGTATCAAAGCCAAAGGAAACCAATACCAGGTGAAATTCCTCAAGACCGACCTCCGGATTCTTTTACGCAGATATTTACAAGAAAGGAATCGGCAAAGTTCCGGCTATGATGCGCTCTTCCTGTCAAACCGGAATAGCAGGCTTTCGGAGCGCCAGATCGCGAACCGTCTCGCGCATTGGCTGAAGAAGGCGGGAATTGATAAGCACCTGACGCCACATGGATTGCGGCATACCTTTGCGACCCATCTTTACAGCGCCACGAACGATCTTCTTCTCGTGCAAAAAGCGCTGGGACATCGCGATATTTCCACGACCCAGATCTATACACACCTCGTCGATGGACGACTCGAAGAGGCACTCGAGCGGCTATAAAATTGATACTCCAATAAAAAGGTATTGACTCTCGTAGTGTTTTGGTGGTACATTGTAGATACATAGTATTAACCACAATGGAGGTTCATTATGGTGAAAACACTGACAAAACATGGAAATAGTCTTGCGCTTATCATTGAAAAACCGATTCTCGACCTTATCGGAGCAGAGGCCGACACGCCGTTCGATGTTACCACGGACGGGCAAGCGCTGGTGCTTACGCCGGTCAAAGATGCCAATCGGCAGACAGCTTTCAAGGCAGCACTTGACAAAGTGAATCAGAAATACGCTAAGGCGCTCAAGAAACTGGCAGAATAACAAATGGCTGAATTCACGTTTTTGAGTCTTTCGGAAGTTCTCGAAATCCACCAAGACCAAGTAGTCCGTTATGGTGGTTCGCTCGGTGTCCGTGATCTGGAGTTGCTCAAGTCGGCCCTCGGGATGCCAGCGGCCACCTTTGGAGGCGAATACCTCCACACTGATATCTACGAAATGGCGGCTGCCTACCTCTTTCATATCGTGAAGAACCATCCGTTTATCGATGGAAACAAGCGGGTCGGAGCTGTGGCCACTCTTGTTTTCCTTGTTCTGAACGGTTACGATTTCACAGTGCCGCAGGGGAAATTCGCCGATTTCGTTCTCTCGGTGGCTAAAAGCGAATTGGACAAGGCAGATGTTGCGGTGTTCATTCGAAAATGGGCCAAAAAACTGTAGAACTGGAATGCAGCTCATTGTACCACCGCCAATTCAGATCTACTGCATAGATCGGCGAAATACTCATTGCCGATTCTTTCGATCTCCAAAGCAAGATCAGTAACGTCTTCGGCAAACTGGTTCTTGTTGCGGATTCGGTCCGCGTTGATTCGGACCACCTGCCAGCCTTGCTTTCGAAGCGCATTCTCCTTGCGAATATCCCTTTCTCGCACAACCTTATTTGAATGGGTAAATGCGCTGTCGACTTCGACGGCAATGCGACAACAATACCCGGACTCTCTTGCAACAAGGACCACCGGGATGTCTATTTCGAACCGTTCATGGATATACTGGACCGTGTCGCCAATGATCACATCCCAGGGCACATTTAAAGTGAGAAATGCCTCACAAAGCAGATATCGAATTACCTTTTCCGCTCGTGATCCGAGTATGAAGGTTCCTTTACGGGCATGGCGGCTTTTCGATGCTGCCCCAGCCATCTTGCCCTGCTTCCAGGCAAGTCTTTTGTGTTCCGAGTAACCCCGGACGGGAGTGCCGGTCTCCACGATAATGGTGTGAACGACTCGATCACTGATCAAAAAACCAAAGAGTCTGGTGAAGAATTTCTGGATATCCAAACCACTCATTTCCTGCTCGACATAAAGGTGGTGCATGATTTCGCGCAATGGCTTACGGAACACGATTTCCAGAAAAGACCTGAACCCAAAACAGGCGACACCATCGAATAAGTAGTGATGCCCCTTACGTGAGCACCTTTGCGCACAGTTGTCCGGCAGCGTCAGGGACATGACCACACGGTCCTCGACCGCACCCTTGTGTTCTGATGGATGGTCATCATTCATGAATTCGGCGTCCCATTGTTCTTGGTCGTATCTTTACAGGTTCCTGATTCGGCCACACTTCTTGCTTGGAAATATTTCAGACAAGAAGTGAGAAGATCATGCATTATCTGAAATTGTTTCTACGCAAATCGGAAGTGTAGCCAACATATTGCTGATTTGGAAAGGAAAGACTTTGAAGAATGTAGGTGTAGTACATCTTGGGAGATCCCCTCCTGGTTTTTCCACCTTCGCGAGGACGTTACGTGGTTAAATAATCAGATAACACACTGCTATTTGAGAGAAATCATCTATTTAAAGACGCATTGACAGTCTTTTATTTTGAATCAATAGTGTACAACCGAAAATTTTATACATCCGCTTTAGCGAAAGACATTTTTGTTGAAAGAAATTTGGAAGAGAAAAGATTAACGAAGAGCCATCCGTAGCTTGGAAGAAAAAAGCCCACCTTCGCTCGGGAAACAGAAGACTGTTCTCAAGCGAATAATGGAGGTGAGGGGAGTTGAACCCCTGTCCGAAAAACCATCAATAAGGGCCACTACATGTTTAGTCCTTCTTTTAAATCTCACCCTTCAGTGCGCGGAAGAACACGCTAACCAAAAGGCCAGTACCGCAATCTCGCCTGGCAGCCGATACCCTCTGCCAAACCAGCGCCTTAATTTGCCCGGTCAAAAATAAGCGCGATCCCTGACCAGGTTGCCGCCTTTAATTAGGCAGCCATTGCGAAAGAATAATCTTCGGCAATTATAAGTTTACCGGATGATTTACGAGGCCAACCGTTATCCTCGACATGCAACCCAATATCTCCTGCTCCCCGTCGAAAGCCAGTACACCCCCGAAAAAGAATATCAGATTAGGATTTTGTGATTTTTGATTAAAAGAGAAGAGAAAGAGATCTAATTGTTATTAAGATCTAAATGGAATCAGAAACCTTGACAAAAAGATAGTTCTGATTTTAAACGTGCTGACGGATCCTCTAAAATCAAAGAACACGATGGTGTGTTTAACCACCTTCAAAAACTGTTATCAATATATAATACGGGAAAAGGGGCCGCTTATTTTAATTTCAGGTCATAAAAACCCACTTTTTTCAGGCAGATTCGCGGATAATTATCTTTGTGGGAAGCTCCTTGTGCTTTATTCCGGACTCTCTTCCCTCAATTTTGTCCACAATCATGTTTATGGCATAATCCCCCATCTCAAGCTTGGGCTGTCTAACCGTAGTCAGAGCCGGCTCAATCACCTCCGCTGCCGGAATATCATCATACCCTACTACAGCCAGCTCAGAGGGAACCTTAACCCCCCGACGCTTCGCTTCCTTGATTATTCCAATAGCCACCATATCTCCCGCAGGCACAAAAACCGCTGTAACTGACGGATCAGCCGAGATCATCTTGTCAAACACCTCTATTCCGTAATTCATCAAATCATCTTCAACTGTAAATACCAGCTCTGGACGAAAGTCTATATTGTGATGTCGCAATGCGTTTTTATAACCCAGCAGTCTGTCCTCTGTATCTGATCTATATTTGTCGCTGGTAACACAGGCTATGGATCTGTGCCCTTTCCCAATAAGATATTCGATGGCATCAAAAGCACCCTGCTCATTATTGACATAAACAGAATCCAGACTTTCACATTTTCGGGCCACGATGATACTGGGAACACTCTCTTCACGGAAAATATTAAGCTCCTCATCGGTGACTGTGGAACTGATCAGAATCACTCCGTCAATGCGCCTCTCTCTGGCCAGACGCTGAAAAAGCTGAGACTCATTCTCCTTCTGTCCAACAGTATCAAAAAGCTGCACCGTATACTCGATATCACGATTGGTGGACTTGATCCCCTGAAGAACCCGAACCACAAAAGAAGAAGCCAGGTTAGGAACAATTACCCCGATGGAGTTGGATTTTTTTGTGGCTAATCCCCGGGCAATAACATTGGGATAATAGTTAAGCTCCTTGGCAATCTTAAGGACCTTTTTTCTGGTTGCATCAGAAATGTTGGGTTTATTGTTTATAACCATGGATACAGTAGCGGAGGTCACACCTGCACGCTCTGCAATGTCTTTAAGAGTCACTGTCATACTTCACCATCCTTCAATATTATCATCCCGGTTCAGAAATTTACATTCAAGTTAAACTGGGCCCCCCCGCCTTGCCAGGAAAGATCAGGATACACTCTCATCTTCTGTCCATAATCACTTAAATGAGCATCCACCACTGAATCAAAAATTGTAACAAAGTATAATATCAGTGAATACCACAGATAAGTGTTTCTCTTACGAAACGCTGAATTACGCTGGAAATCCCATTCTCCGCTGTACTTATCATAGACCATTAATCCGATATCGGACTGCTCACGCATTTTCAGTAAGCGCGCATTTTGATCTTCCGCACGAGACATAAGCCGGTGATTGTTAAAGGCCATAACCCCCAGGGTAAATTGCCCTGTAATAAAGAGCCCGGCTTTAGATAATTTGCCATTATAAATCTGGCCCAGCCCCATCCCCGGTATAGCTGCCAACCACCCCGCCACCGCCGGATTCCTACTCTTTGGCTCATCCACTACACTGCCATCAATTGCATCCAGAACATTAAAAAGGTGCCCCCCAAGGGTCAACACTATTGCATTTTGCATCCTGTATCTGCTTAATCGGGCACTCTGCCGGTCCAAAAATTCCTCTTCAAAGGAAAATGCTCTGCTACCCACGCCAGTATCGGCAAAAGCTTCTGCCCTGTGATTATTGGCCAAATCCAGCCACTCATGGTTTTTGCGGTAATAATGAAAGGCAACCGAACCACTAACCGCTTCGAATGCAAGAAATGTACCAGCCATAAAAAACCGTTTCTGTAGCAACTGAGCAACACCAGGCACTAATCCCGACACTACCGCTGCCTTAGCGATCCTTTTGCCCGCAGTTGCACTGCTTTCAGGTGCCAAAGCCAAACTCCCGGCCGTTGGAAGCTTCTGAGTCAGGCCCACTTGAGCTATTAAGCATATTAGTATAGCACTTACCAGATATTTGTTCATTAAAAATTTAACCCCTTAAGTGAAAATAATATCCGTGATGGAGCAAACACCAATTACGTTCAGATTATCACTTTAGTATTCCCTTTTTTCTCCCTCTACACAGCTATTCAAATTTTTCCAGCCAAATGTTATTTTTATCGATTGCATTTTAACAACAATATCCTTATAAGGTCAAACATACCAGTAAAACAGGAGGTATTATATGACAGAAAACACAACCACTTCGCCTCAGAACATGGAGTTTCAAACCGAAGCCAAGCAACTGCTTCACCTGATGATCCATGCACTCTATAGCCATAAAGAAGTTTTCCTGCGCGAACTCATCTCCAATGCATCTGATGCCCTCGATAAACTGCGCTTCGAAGCTCTCACCAATCCGGAGATAAAATTCAACGAATCAGAACTGGCCATCCATATAAAACTCGATAAAACAGCCAAAACCATCACTATCAGCGACAACGGAATTGGTATGAATCGCCAGGAAGTGATAGAGAATATCGGAACCATAGCACGCAGCGGCTCAAAAGCATTCCTGGAAAAGATGACCGGTGATCAAAAAGCAGATTCCAACCTTATCGGGCAGTTTGGTGTAGGATTCTACTCTGTTTTCATGGTCGCAAGCAGCGTCAAACTGATCTCCAAAAGAGCAGGCACCTCAGACCCGGCCGTTCAATGGGAATCTTCAGGCGAAAGCCAATTTGCTATCTCTGAGACCAGCAAAGAAACTAACGGCACAGAAATAACCATCTACCTCAAAGAAGATGAGCAAAGCTACCTTGAAAACTGGCAGATCCGCTCTCTGGTAAAAAAATACTCCGACTTCATCGCATTCCCCATCTTGCTTCCCGATGACAAAGGAAAAGATGAAGTGATCAACCAGACAAAACCACTCTGGCGACGCGCCCCGGCCGAAGTCACCCAACAACAGTATGAGGAATTCTATCAGCAGGTCCTGGGTGGATTCGGTAAAGCTCTGGCAACCCTTCACAACCGCGCCGAAGGTATCATGGAGTATTCATCAATGCTTTTTATCCCGGAAAAAGCCCCCTTTGACCTCTTCTCCTATGAACGTAAACACGGAGTTAAACTCTATGTCAAACGGGTATTCATCATGGATAACTGTAAAGAACTTCTCCCCGATTACCTGCGGTTTGTACGCGGTATCGTTGACTCTGAAGACCTTCCTTTAAATGTATCGCGCGAAATACTCCAGAACAATCCAATAATTGAGCGGATCAAAAAAGCCATAGTTGCAAAAGTGCTGGGAAAATTAAAAGAGATGTCTGAGAATGAACCAGAAGTTTACAAATCTTTCTGGAGCGAATTCGGACCAGTACTCAAAGAAGGACTTCATATCGACTTCGAAAATAAAGATAAACTTCTGGAAATCATCCGTTTCCAATCCTCCATGGGTCAATCTAAAGATGACCTGGTCTCCTTGAAAGGGTACGTCGAAAGAATGCGACCCGACCAAAAAGAGATCTACTACATCTCAGGAGACAACCGGGAGATTGTGGAAAAAAGCCCTCATCTGGAAATATTCAAAGCAAAAAGTATCGAAGTGCTCTACCTGGTGGATCCTATCGATGAGTTTATTATTCACGATATCTATAACTACGATGGTAAACAGCTCAAATCCGTAACTCAGGGCAATCTTGATCTTGGAGAACTAGACAAAGATGAACAGTCTGCAAAGAAAAAAGCTGAATCAAAATTTAAAAAAATCTCTGAACGGATAAAAAATATTCTCTCTGATTCTGTCAAAGAAGTCAGGGTCACCACCCGGCTAAAGGATAGCCCCGCATGTCTGGTAGCAGACGAAAAAGACATGGGAGCACATATGGAAAAACTGATGAAAGCCATGGGTCAGGAAGTCCCCCAATCAAAACGTATACTGGAAATCAATGCTGAACATCCGATTCTGCAAAACATGAATGCCAGATACGAATTGGATGCCAAAGATCCTGAACTTGAAGAGTGGGCCAGACTTCTATTCGAACAGGCTCTCATTGCCGAAGGTCAGATGGTACCCGATCCTCTGGCTTATTCCAAAAGAATAAACAGCATGCTGGAAAAAATATCATCTCTTTAAAAACGATAGCGGAGTCCCCAGGACTCCGCTTTTCCTCCCGTTAATCTTACAAACACATCCTTAACCCGGGAGCAAAGGTTATCCTATGTCACTTATTGCTCTTATCAGCGATTTCGGAGTAAAAGACTGGTTTGTTGGTGAATTGAAAGGAGTTCTTTACTCAATAGCTCCACAAACCACCATTGTTGATATCACTCACCAGATCCCCCCTGGCGATATATTCAATGCAGCATTCAATCTGCTTGCTTCATATAAAAGCTTCCCTAAAGAGAGCATCTTCTGCGTAGCTACAGGCATTTCTACAGAAACCAATTGCCGCTCGATAGTTGCACGCACCGATGACTACACATTCATTGGACCGGATAACGGAGTACTGTCATGGGTCCTTCGAAATGATAAACATCAGATCTGGTGCATAGAAAACAAGGCCTATACAAGAGAGCAGCCCAGCGTCACTTTCCAGGCGCGTGACATTTTCGGCCCTGCTGCAGCTCACATCTCGCGAGGAATCAGCCCCGACAAGCTGGGTCCCCAAATTTCAGATATTGTCCGTATACCCCTTCCCCTCCCTTCGATATCTCCTGACAAACTTACAGGCGAAATAATCTATATAGACAGTTTCGGCAATGCCCTGACCAACATCTGCTTTTCAGATCTCAAAGCGCTCAAAGATCCCTGTAACATCTGTAATCTTGATGACCGGTTTAATATTTCCATAAAGTCACAATACCAGGAAGTAAGACAACTGGAGAAGCTTTGCTACGTGGGTTCGGCAGGTTTTATGGAAATCGCAGTCCGTGAAGGAAGCGGGGCAGACATAATGAAAATATCAATAGGTCAGAAGGTGGTGATAAGATGATGGGAAAGTGATTTGGGGAAAGAATAACGAATAATGAATGTTGAAGTCGGAGTGGAAACAAAGACATTAAGATGCTAACAAGTGCTTTAAAAAGGCTATGAGCAAGGTATTCTCTCCACTCCCCAGTTGTTAATTTCTTTCCTATTGTATTTTTTCCCATCGGTAAAACTCGTTTTCCCATCGAAATAGTTTTAGGGTTTAAGAGAAAACCTTAAGGATTTTTATTACATAGTTTTAAGTTTTTCTTCACAGAGCTTTAAAAAACAGTTTACAGAGTTATAAGTTTCAGAGAAAAAGCTGATGAGAGGGAACTGAAAAGCTTATGGGTGTAAACCAAAAAGCTTTGCTCTTTTTTAAAAAAAGCTCAGGGGTTTGTACTAAAATGCTTTGGTGTTTTCTTTACAGAGCTTTAATCTTTTCTTCACAGAGCTTTAATAAACAGTTTACAGAGTTATAAGTTTCAGAGAAAAAGCCGATGAGAGGGAACTGAAAAGCTTATGAGTGTAAGCCAAAAAACTTTGCTCTTTTTCTAAAAAAGCTCAGGGGTTTATACTATAATGCTTTGATGTTTAGTTTACAGAGCTTTAAGCTTTTCTTCACAGAGCTTTAAAAAACAGTTTACAGAGTTATGAGTTTCAGAGAAAAAGCTGATAAGGGGGAACTGAAAAGCTTATGGGTGTAAACCAAAAAGCTTTGCTCTTTTTTAAAAAAAGCTCAGGGGTTTGTACTAAAAGGCTTTGGTGTTTTCTTTACAGTGCTTTAAGTTTTTCTTCACAGAGCTTTAAAAAACAGTTTACAGAGCTTTAAGTTTCAGAGAAAAAGCTGATAAGGGGGAGGTGAAAAGCTTATGAGTGTAAGCCAAAAAACTTTGCTCTTTTTCTAAAAAAGCTTATGGGTTTGTACTAAAATGCTTTAGCTATTTTACTCAAAAGCTTTGGCCATTTAACACTCAAGCTTTAAAAACTACCCCCAAAAGCTTTGGGTTTTTAACTAAAACCTTTTTAATTTTGCAAAATCAGCACCCCTGCGCGCTGTTGCAGTCAGGGCCACTTAAACTGTCCCTCATCTCGACAACGAAAGCCACGGCAATAGATAACATTTCGAGGCTCAATCACACTGCTTTAGTGCCCACTGCCTACACTTCCCGGTTCGGTTTCCCTGTGCGGGCAAGACTCGCTTTCGAATGATGGTCAGTCTTTTCGGGGTGGGAGTTCAACCCGCTGGACCAAATAGAAAATTTCAATAGAATCACTAATCTATATTCCAATGCACCAGACTTCGCCTGGCGCCAAGACATTCGTTATTTCTTATGGAATTATCACACCTCTTCAGTCCAACTCCATTTTGCCATTCAAAGATTACGATATTCATCTATTTATACTTTTTGACCAATAATTACCACTTCATTTGATTCAAAATTGTAAGGTTCACCTTTTGTATTAGAATAATATTCTTTAACATTGAAATTATTATCTCTAAGTTCTTTTTCAATCATTTCCATTGAATAGTATTGAAACCAATTGTATACATACCAGATCCCAGTGTTTTCTACAATTGAATATTTATCTAACGAAATATAAAGGTCATCATATTTAAAGCAATTCTCAAATCCGTAATAATCATGCTTTGACCAGAATCCATCCATTAAATTGTGTTTGAATGAAGAACTTTCATGTTTACTTGCATAAGCATTGATTGAAGGCACATCAAACAGAATCGAACCATTATCTTTAAGACATTTATAAAAAATTGAAAGCAACTGTTTGCGTTGTTCTAAACTCAAAACGCAAAAATCAAGATATATGAGTAATATCAAATCGAATTTCTTATCAAAATTGAAGTTAAGGTAATTTTCATTTATGTATTCTATGTTTAAATGACAAATCATTGCCTGGTTTCTTGCATACTCTATTGATCTTCTGGAAAAATCAATACCAGTAATTTCTGCACCTGTTTTAGCTAATTCAATAGAGTATAAACCTGGTCCACAGCCAAAATCACAGATTGACTTATTTTTATCAATTTTAAATTTACTAATAATCCAATCGACAGTTTCATTGATGTGGATTTTTTTCCTGGATGCAACATCACATTTAGGATCTAAATGATATTTTAACATTTGTTCAGAAATATGAGGATCATTCCAAAGTTTTTCAGCAGTATAAATCGAAAAAGGCTTTGGCCGCTCACATATTTTTACTAATCCTTTATACATCAATTTGTTCTCCAGTTTTATGATTGGTAAGGGGATCTCTAATTGTAGACGTCCAGCCGGACGTCTCTACTACGAACCTCTAAACCTCTCTCCCCTGTTCACTCCTCCAGAAACTCCACCGGTAAACTCTTTCTGCTATTTACGCCCATTTTCCTGAACTCCTCAACTCTGCGAACGATATTGCCTTTACCTTGCGATAACTGGTTCATGGCCTGGTCACATTTTTCTGATGCCTTACTGATAGCATTTTTTACCTCTAAAAGTGTATCCACAAACCCCGCAAACTTGTCATACAGATCAGCCGCTTTACGGGCTATCTCCTGCGAATTGCGGTTCTGGTACTCGCTTTTCCACATATTCTGGATAGTGCGGAGGGTAACAAGAAGTGTCGATGGTGAAACCATGATAATTCTCTTACGATAGGCATATTCAAAAAGGGATGGATCCCTGCGGATCGCAGCCACAAAAGCCGCCTCCAAAGGCATAAACATTAACACATAATCAAGAGTCTTCAGCTCTGAAAGCGAATCGTAGGACTTTGCGCTTAGCTGATCGATATGATTTCGCACCGAAGAAAGATGTGTCTCAAGAAAATCTTCTCTGAGGGGTTCTTCCTCAGTATTTACCATTGATTCGTAAGCGGTAAGTGTTACCTTCGAATCAATAATTATATCCCTGTCACCTGGAATATGTACAATCACATCCGGAATCTGCCTTTTGCCATCATTATCTGACATACTTACCTGAGTGTCAAATTCAACTCCTTTTTTCAGTCCAGATAACTCAAGGGCCCGCTCCAGAATCATCTCACCCCAGTTCCCCTGAGTTTTGTTCTCGCCTTTCAGTGCCCGGGTAAGATTCCGGGCTTCCTTGTTAACCTGCTGGTTAAGATCTGAAAGTACTTTTATCTGTTCAAAAAGACTTTGCCGTTCCTTGGTATCATTTGTATAAACATCCTCAACTCTCTTTCTGAAATCACCCAACTGGTCTCTTAAGGGGTTAAGCAGAAGGCCAAGACTGTCCTTATTCTGCTGAGAAAATTTTCTACTGTTCTCTTCAAAAATTGAAGCAGCTAAACTCACGAATTCATTTTTAAGCTGTTCTCTTGCACCTTCCAGTAATTGCAGCTTCTCTATATTCTGCTTTCGCTCCATCTCTAACTGCGTCTGTAACTGTAAGATTTTTCCATGATCATCCCTGTTAATCCTGACAGATTCATTCAATTTTGTATCAATGGAATCCAAAGCACTCTTTAGCTCACCAATTCTATCCTTCTGTGCCTGTAACTGGCTTTCTAATCCTGCGATCTGGTTCTGAGCCGAACTCAGGCTGCTCTGCAACAACTCTTTATCATTTTGTAAGCTGTTTTTTTCTGTCTCAAACAACTCGCACTTCTCTTTCATCACCCGGATTTCATTACTGAAAGGAGCCCTGAGACGTATTCGCCCGATAATTATCAACAGTGGTATAGCTGCGAGAAAAATTCCTGCAAAAAAACCTGCAACAAAAGCCAGACTTTCACCAGACATCTCCACCTCTTCTTTTTGCAAATACAGCCTGCATGGTTTAGGCGTTTAAAAAAATATTTAGCTGTTTAGCTGTTTAGCTGTTTAGCTGTTTAGCTGTTCAGCCGTTTAGCCGTTTAGCCGTTCAGCCGTTCAGCCGTTCAGCCGTTCAGCCGTGTAGCTGTGTAGCTGTTAATCGAAATCCTTTTCACTCCGGGTTTACTTCTTTCCTCCAGCTTCTCCACTTTTTTCTCAAGTTCATCAACCCTTTTACGTAGCAACTCCAGATTGCTCTCAACCTGCTCACTGCAGCTTTCTTTCCCACTAAATATCTTTCCTATCTTTAAGATACTATTATTATCGCCCTTTGCCACCGATAAGCTTGCCAGAAGATGAATCGAGATGATTGTCACCAGAAGAAATAAGGATCGCTGCATGTACACCCCATTTTTCGTTGAATTTTATAATCTGTTTTCAACTGTTTACGGGAAGCGCCCTGTTTTTATTTTGCTTGAAAGTCAAAAATATAAAGAATAATATTTCAGAAAAATTGTAGTTACAAGGTATTTAAAATTTATCAATTGTCCCTCGTTTCCACATCCTGTTTTCCTGTTCTTGTTTCGAATTACGAGCTTCGGATTTCGTGCTTTCCATCCCCTCCCGCTCTCCACCTGAAAAGCAGATAAGACACTCCAAATGTTAAAATACCACATATTACAGCTAACAGTATACTTCCCAGAAAGTAGTAAACAGCCGTGTTCATCAGTCCACCCCTGAAAAAAGAATGTGGAAATATTCTGCACCAATCAACAATCCCCGATACGATATAATCCGGTATCGTAATCTTTCCTGCAGCCGCACCTGCAGCAAACCAGAATGGAAGAAGAGGAGCCGATGAGATACTCACGCCCAGAAGAGCCAAGGGACGGTTCAGCTTAAAAGCAAATGTAGCTATTAGAAGCATCAGCACCTGTAATCCATGAAATGGTGTGATTGCCAGAAACACTCCTGCTGCCAGTGAACCGGCAGCTTTCAACGGAGTTGCATTGGCTCTCAATTCCCGTCTGATCAGATTTTTTACACTCTTTGCAAACAGGTTCCATGAAAACTTTTTAGTACCATTCTCTCGGGGGAAAAGAAAAGTACCCATCGACCTGACAATTCTAGCGAAGTCATAGAATGGTCGGAAATGAGAAACAATTTCCTTTCCGGTAGTATTGGTAATGTGGACTGGAAAAGTTTTTACCGGCAGATCGTTCCAAACAGCAAGGAGAAGCACTTCCAGCTCAAACTCATAACGTTCACCGGTTCTGTATTGAAGATTATTTACAAATTCAAGCGAATACGCTCTGAAGCCACATAATGGATCTTTAATGTAATGACCCGTGCTCAGATAATACCAGCAGCGGCAGATCAGATTTCTGAAAGAATTGCAGCTTCCACCAATAGAACGCTCTCCCGCCCACAGAGCTTCCGGGTCTTTTTTTATGCAGTCAACAAACAGTCGGATATCTTCAGGCAGATGCTGACCGTCTGCATCGACAGTTATTACATGAGTAAAGCCTGAATTACCGGCAAGACTAAAACCGGCTTTAAGTGCAGCGCCTTTTCCCCTGTTTCTGTCAAATTGAATCAGTTGAATGCCATCTGTATTTCCGAGAATCTCACCTGTCCCGTCGGTAGACCCATCATTAACAACAATAATCTGTTTACAGTATTTTTTTACAGAACCGATTACATCAGTAATAGTTTCGGCATTATTATAAACCGGGATAATAATCGCGATGGAAATCAAAATATGAAGTTCCTATCGATCGAATGTGCTGATTACCGAAGCACTTCTGCGGGCTTTTTTCGCCAGTCCAGTATCCTGACTTTTTCCCCGGTTGAGCCCCGCATCGATTGAATTGTTGGCAGATTAGAAACCAGAATGGGAAAATTCACCCTGGCAACCGCCCTGAGGTGATTGGCGATTTTCTCCACTGATGCCGGTGTGGTAGCAATATGAAGTGCCACCTGATCAGACGAGGAGCTGTCATTTTCGATTACCAGTATGTAATCATTAATCTCTTCTATTGCATCAAGCGCATTGGTAATAGTTAATGGATAAACGGTTTCGCCCCTGTATTTTATCAATTGAGATGTACGTCCCAGAATCGGCCCAATACGCAAAGAATTGCGTCCGCAACTACATGGACTATTTATTTTAAAGGTAATATCACCGGTTTTATACCTTAACAAAGGCAATCCTTCCACACCCAGTGGGGTAACCACCAGCTCCCCTGCTTTACCATCAGGAAGCACATTTCCATGCTCATCAACAATCTCAGTATAAACCAGTTCCGGGTGAGCATGTCCCCCCTGGTGTGCCAGACACTCGCAATAAGATACCGATGCTTCAGTGGAATTGTACGAAGAAAAAACCTCCGCATCCCAGAGTTGCTGAATCGTTTTTCCAATAGAATTAAGCTGCATTTCACAGTCTCTGATACTCTCACCTGTACAAATTATCTTGCAGATGGAGCTCTTTGCAGGATCAATCTGTTTTTTCTTAAGATCCAAAGCCAGTTTCTTTAAAAGGGAAGGTGAGGCAACTACTACAGAAGGCTTAAGTTGATCGATGTAATACCTTTGAACATCCGGCGAAAGAATTCCGGTTCGCATAGTATTGCAACCTAGAAGAATCAAACCCCGGTAATAAGCCATTCCAGCAAAACAGAGCTGGTCAAAACTGATCATTATCTGTGCAGCATCTTCACTATTGATCCCTGCACCATGAAAAGAGAGTGCCTCGTTAAAGGCCAGGCGTTCAAGATCGTTTGCAGTAAGCGGAAAAACCAGAGGATTACCCGAAGAACAGTTGGTTGTTACAGTCTCATGTATCTGTGGCTGATCTGCAGCAATAAATTTTGAGAGGTTATCCGAAACTCTTTGTCTGGTTGTAAATTTAAGCTTCTCGAAATCATCTATAGAATTGATATCATCGGATGAAACATCCCATAGAGCATCCTTGTAATATGCAGATGATTCCTTAAGGTATTTGACATGATTTCGTAATGCCCGAAGCGTCCTGGCTTCGATCTGATCAAACGACAAAAACTCCCATGATAATTCCGGCCTGAAATCCAATGATCACCTCTTCCGCAAAGATTTCTCAGATCGAACGAATAATAAAAATACTATGAATTTGAATCGGGTAGGTAATGATTATCATCCCTACGATGGCCATCGGGGTAATTCTCTGAGGCTTATTACTTTATGATGAGAGATAATTATGTGATCAATGAGTGGAAGTTCAAGCATTTTACCAAGAGTAAATATTCTTTCGGTAATCAGCCAGTCTGCTTCAGAAGGTGTCAGGCCTCCTCCGGGATGATTATGAGCAATGATCATAGATGTGGCAGAACAGCGTAAAGCCCTCTCAATAATAAGACGAGGATAGACTGCACATTGGTTTACAGTCCCTTCTGCCACAATCTCTGTGTTTAAGATATGATTGGAATTATCAAGAAAAATGGCAGCCACGTACTCATCCTTGCGTTGACCGAAGTAAAATCGCAGATACTCTTCAACATCGTGACGATGAGTTATCAGGTCCTGTTTTTCATATCGTTCTTTAAGGCAAATCGCCATTATATCGCGTAAAAGATGAAAAAGAGCAGCACTGCGGATGGAAATTCCGCTTTCCTTAATCAACTCTTCCTCTGAAGCATTGATAATGGAACCCAGGGTTTTAAACCGGGAAACAAGATGGTGTGCAATTTGTTTGGTGTCTTTTCGCGGAATAGCATAGGCTAAAAGAAGCTCTATTACTTCATGCAAGGCTAACGATTCAACACCTGAGTTGATATATCTCTGCATTAGCCTCGAACGATGTCCACGTGATAACTCAGATATAGATGAAGAAGGACCGAACTGACGATGTTGATCTTTTCCCGGGAGAGAATGAACTGAATCATCCTGATGCTGCATAATGCTGCCCGGCTATTAGATGTACAAAGAAAGATCTTCACCGGTATGATTTTACCCGGCCTTCTTTACCCACCTTACCATTCAATAGAAAGTCCAGCTACAGTTACACCCGCACCAACTGTGCAGAATATAATGCGGTCGTTTTTCTGAAGACCACGTTCAATTTCAGAAAGTGCAATAGGTATGCTGGCACTGGAAGTATTACCAACTCTGTCAATATTCAGATAGAAACGGTCAAAAGAAACACCGCTTTTCTGAGCAGCGGCTTTTAAGATACGGCTGTTAGCCTGATGGGGAACGATCCATCTCACATCTTCAGGTTTCCAACTGCTTTTTATGATAAGTTCACGAACAACCGACGAAAAGCTTTGAGTGGCAAATCTGAAAAGAGCCTTGCCATCCAGACGAAGCCAGGGATCAAATTCGCTGGCATTGACCGGAGCTTCATATCCCGGATAGCTTCTGCGAGCCATATTGATACCTGCTGGATCGGCAAAAAGCATCTCGTTTATTATAGTATGCCCAGGTTTAACACCCGATACGACTGTTGCCCCAGCACCATCACCAAACAGAAAATAGGTATTTCTATCCTTTTTATCCAGGACTCTTGATTGCATCTCAGAAGCTACTACCAGAACATTATCGGCTACCCCGGAGAGAACAAGACCTCTGGCAACCGATATTCCATAAAGCCATCCGGAACAAGCCGCATTAAGATCAAAAGCAGGAATCCCTCTTATGCCCAGTTTTTCCTGAAGAATACAGGCTGTTGAGGGCATTATCACATCGGGAGTAGTAGTTGACACTACAATTGCGCTGATATCAGAGGGTGTCAGTCCAGACTTTTCGATTGCCTGAACAGATGCAAGATAAGCCATATCAGAGGGTTTCTCTCCCTGTTTGGCCCAATGTCTTTCGCGAATTCCGGTTACACCGAAAATGTACTCTTCATTAATATCCAGATGCTCTACCAGAAGCTCGCTGTTTGGAACAATACGCTGAGGCAAATACGTACCAATACCCAGGAGACTTACGGTCCGAATCTGTGGAGAGGGCTTTTGCTTTTCAATAGCTCCGATATCCATCTGAGCTGGTGCAGACTCCTTCGAACTCACCGATGGAATAGCGTTTTTCATTGTTTCATCAGATGTATCAATCTCTATTAATGGTGAGTCAAAAGGCACAGAACAGTTTTCCTGAAAAAGCAGAGTAACAACCATTCCATCGCAGGGTGCTTCAAAATCAAAGGTGGATTTTGCGCTCTCGACTTCTGCAAGCGCCTGCCCCTTAACAAAAGAATTTCCGGGATTAACATACCATTTGATAATTGTTGCTTCAGTTTCTGCAGCAGCCTGTGAAGGCAGATACAGCAAGGTTCTAAATAACTCTTTACTCACAATTCCTCTCCGATCATCGATTCTATTGCGCTCCTAATCCTGTTGTGGCTTGGAAAATAAAAGGTTTCAAGTTCCTTAGCGAAAGGCACTGGAGTATCCGGAGCGCTTATTAATACTGGAGCACTTTTTAGCGAATTAAAACATTCCTTGCAGATAATTGAGATGATCCGGTCTCCAGAACCTGCAGTATATCCACTCTCCTGCACAACCAGCAGACGTCCTGTAGACCGTACAGATTCGATAATGGCACCAGTCTCTACAGGGCTTAATATAAATGGATTCCATACCTCTGCGGAATATTTCTGATTATTAACAACCGAAATCGCAGCTTCCACCATAGCGCCAAATGCGACAATTGTTAATCTGGATCCATCAGTATACTTTCTAGGCCTGTAAATAGAATTGAGGTCGCCATTGAAATCAATATTGCCCTGTTTACCCCAGTAAAGCAATTTATGTTCAAAAACGATACAGGGGTTAGGATCATAAAAACCAGCAACCAGAGCCTCGAATGTCTCTTGTGGAGTAACCGGGAAAAAAAGCTTCAACCCTGGAAACCGTGACCATAATCCATCAAATTCTCCAGAATGAAATGCCCCCAGAGTAATCCCCCCTCCAGAAGGCATACGTATAAGAACGGGAGCTGCGGAATCAGATCTATAAAACCAGGTTGCAGTGTTCAGTCCCAGTTGGGTCACTGCTTCAGTAGCAAAATCAGCAAACTGAAACTCCATTATAGGCCGTGATCCTGTCTGTGATGCACCAAGACAAAATCCGGTTGTGGCAGATTCACACACTGGGCTGTCGATCACCCTTCCGGGATATTTTTCATAAAGACCTTTACAGGTCTTAAATGCTGAACCATATACTCCTATATCCTGCCCAATAATAAAAGCATTGCTGTTTTCTGAAAGCAGATAATCCAGAGCAGATTGAATTGCATTCAAATTTCTTGCATTAGACGATTTGAAAGGCTCTACACGTTCAATGTTTCTCTCAGCATAAACTTTCATGGATGTGGTATCAGGGTTAGGGCGACCATACTGAAGAGCCTGAAGAATATGATTGTTTACGGTTTCGGTAATTTGTTGCTCAAATTGTCTTATATCATCTTCTGAAAAACCGCACTCAGATAGAGAAGAGCGTGCTTTAAGCAAAGGATCATTTTCCCGCCATCTGCTCAGAAGGTCCTTTGGAACATACTCTGCCTTATCATAAACCGCATGCCCTTCAAGCCGCAAAGTCATGCACTCAATAAGTCTGGGATACTGATCCTCATTCATAACCTCCAAGGCATCACAGACCGCATTATAAACTTCCCAGACATCGGTACCATCAACAGTTATCCCTTTAATCCCATATCCAATGGCACGATCAGAAAGTCTTTTGCAGTTATACTGGTTTTTTATCGGAGTTGAATATGCATAATAATTGTTTTCAACCATAAAAAGAACAGGTGCCTCTAGAACAGAGGCCAGGTTCAATGATTCATGAAAATCACCTGTGCTACTCCCCCCATCACCAATTGTGGTCAGCCCAAACACCTCTTCACCAGCTCTTCGAGCCGCCCAAGTGCCCCCGACCGCAGTAGAGAGCATGCTTCCTAAATGACTCATGAAAGGAAAACGACGCTTCTTCGGGTCACCATGATGCACATTGCCTTCCTTACCGCCAGTGGGGCTCTTTTCATTTGCCAAATACTGACAGATCATAGATAACGGTGATGCTCCTGTTGCCAGATGAGCACCAAAATCACGGTGCCCCAGTGCAAACACATCTTTGCCGGGACGAAATGGAAGGGTCATCCCAACCGTTGTGGCCTCATTCCCTATACCGATTATAACAGTTCCCTTGATGTAGCCCTTGCTGAAAAGTTCCTTGAACTTCTCCTCAATCTGCCGGGAAAGAAACATATAATAGTATGCTACTGGGAAAAACTGCTCTTTAGACATTCTTTGAGGAAACCGTATTACCTGCTTTTCAATTTCCTCATCGATCAGATGCCTGTTTTTAGTGGTGATGATAAAAACCTCCAGTCCCTAACCTGCCAAAATTAACGGCAAAACATATAAAATAACTGTTTTGTACTTAACTGGCCAAGACAATTTATCTGCCCTGATTTCAGTCTCGCGCCCCGTCGGATTCCAGTGCTAATGAACTAATAGATGCTAAAGGTTGAAACTTGGATAAACAGTATCTTATCTTTAATATTTAACTAAAGATTGGTATTACTGCATGATTAATGTAAATACACATATCCATACACCCTATTGTTTCAGTTCCTTTGATAGCATAAACCAGGCTTTAGCCATGGCCAAAGAGCAAAATATTTCCGTATTGGGAATAAATGATTTTAATACAACTGAGGGATATGAAGAATTTGCAACTGCATGTGAACAGGCTCGAGTGTATCCACTCTTTAATATTGAATTTGTATCAATAAGTCAGGAAGACCAGGAAAAAGGATTTCACTGGAACGATTCTGTTAATCCAGGGGTAATCTATCTTTGTGGAAAGGGATTAAATTATCCACTAAAACTGTCCAGCGATTCCAAGAACCTGATTTCAGCCATGTGGAAGATAACTCAGGACCGGATCTGGAAAATGGTTGAACGGCTCAACAAACTGTTAGCAGATCACAACATCGACCTTTCGCTGGATTACAACCAGATCCGCAATCTGTATGCTAAGAATTCTGTAAGAGAGTATCACCTGGCAAGACATCTCTATTCAGCAATTGCCAATAAGTGGCCCAAACCTCAGGAACAGATAACCATTTTTAGAAACCTTTTCGATGATCCCCAATTTGAAACCGATCTTTCTGACAACTTCTTTTTACAGGATCAGATTCGTAAACGCCTTCTGGATGCCGGTAAAGCCGCCTATGTTGATGAAAACCATACCTCATTTTACAACACACATCAGGTTCGCTCACTTATCCTGGAAGCAGGAGGTATTCCCAGCTTTCCGTTTTTTACCGGCTTGAACGGCTTTTCTGATATTGAAAACAAATTGCCTTCTATGGCACGCAAATTGAATGAACTGGGCATCTATGCGGTAGAATTTCTCTGCAGTAATACTTCATTGGAGCTACTAAAAAAATGTGCGAAATTCTTTTACAGACAAGATTTTTGTGTAACCTTCGGCACTAACCACAACACACCCGGCACCTGCGCTCTTATTCCGTCTGCACAAGACAACACACCTTTTGACTCTGAACTACAACAGATCGCCTATGAAGGAGCCTGCATTATTGCTGCTCATCAGGAGAAACGCCGTGTATGTCTTCCAGGCTTTTTAAACGAGGAGGGATATCGTAATTTTTCCGGAAACCAGCTTAAAGAATTTATCCTTTTTGGCGATGAAGCTATTCGTAAAGTTATTTCGGGCGGTGCCAGAAGTTTCTGAATCAAAATTTATTTCCACAAATCCTAAAATCCTACACTCTAAACAGGTAAGTAGCTTCAAGATTGCTAATGTTATCTGCTAACTCTGTTCCTACTTCCTGTTCTTGTTTCGAATTTCGTGTTTCGGATTTCGTGCTTATTTTTGTATCAATGAGTTTTAAGATTTGTTTGCTCGTAACTGCCTGGAAGAATGCTTAAAAGTTTCAATAGAAGAATGGTAGAATTCTGGCACAGGAAACTCGAAAATAATGTTCTTTATATGGAAAACACTTAATTGCTGGAGTAATAAATTTGTAGATTTGAGACCGAACATGTTTTATATTATCGAAGTTTGACATTTCACATTACAGTTACTATTTTCTACACCTTATCAAACTGTAATTATTTAAGAAAAACATTTGAAGAACTTATAAATTTTTTAAGGAGAACACCTGATGCAACGGCATAAATCGGTTGAAAAACGTGATCGTACCAGCAAAAAAGCCAATGTGATAAATCGCATGGGCCGTTCGCAGATCAAGACTGCGGTCAAACATGTTCTAGAATCAAAAGAAAAAGAAAGTGCTCAAGAAGCTTTGAATAATGCAGTTTCTGTTTTGGACAAAAGTGTTAAAAGCGGCCTTATTCATCAAAATAAAGCAGCAAACAAGAAATCAAAGTTATACAAAATCGTTAACGCACTTCAGAAATAAATCCATAACAGTCCTTCAGATAATTGAAGGGCTGTTACCTTCTCCCCCTCTTTTTGATCTTCCTTTTTTTTCCTACAATGATATATAATTATATATTAATGGATTACGTCGCATTCTAATTTCCAAGTATCAGTTATTTCTGTCAGCAGACATAAGCAGGAGAATGTCTCTGATATAAACATTATCACAAAGGCATAAAATAAAGCTGTGAACTCCTCATTTTCCGCTCTGAAAATTAAACTATTCTGTTTTTTACTGCTCACAATTTGTTCTGGAGCACATCCAGCAACATCTCTTTTCTGGGCAGATCAGATCGATTCAGCACTTAATCAAAAAGAAAACTTTTTTAACTCTCTGAATATTTCTCCTAACAGCGCAGCTATTCAAAATTGGGATTTCAACAGAAAATTAGCCACACTGGAAGCGCTGGACTTTACCCCATCGCTTGATAACCCCTGGTATCACCTCACCCGAGGTCTGATAGATGGTTCTCTTTCAGATACTAATCAGGCGGTTTTTTTTAACAGAGCTCTCTTTCTGGCTCAGGATACTCCTGGAACTATCTGGCTGCTTTTTTTTGAATTTCAACGCAACAAACTCTACTCCTGGGCTGATAAGTGCCTCGAGCACCTTCAAAAACTTATGCTGCAAACAGGGGCTTCAAAGAGCAGATTGATCTCCAGACAACTTCTATATATCGGAATGAAACAGGAAAAAAAAGACAAATCAGATGCACTGCGAATATATAAGTGGGCTAAAAAATTTGATTCTGATCAGAGCATCTTCTCAAAAAGAATTGCCTGGCAACACTTTCCCTTCGACCCATCCTCTTTCATCGGGGAATATAAGAACATTTTATACCAATTGAAAAACTCATGGAACTCTCAGCTACAGATGTTCACCGGTATTTATGAGTGGCTCAGAGATTTTTTGATGCTTTTAATTCTTATTCCACTGTTAATCTTAACTTTGAAATATATCCCGTATGCACTGCATAGAATTTCAGATCATCTTCCTTACACCGTGCCTCTTTTTCTCAGGGTCCCATTGATAATTTTGGCCTATTTTTCAACAGCTCTGCTGAATTATTATGTTATGTTATGGGCAAGTGCGTTCCTTATATGGAAACACCTCTCTCACCAGGAGAAAAAGCTACTGAGCATCTCATTGGTGCTGTTAGTCCTCTCACCACTAGACAGCTACATCAGAGGTGCATTCTATCTGGCTGCCGATCCTGCGGGGCCTCTGAAATCATTCTCACTGGCAGTAAATGAAGGATATTCTGAAGATCATTATAAAGCTGCACAATCCAGAAGTTCCCTGGATAAAAAAGATTATCTGGCAGCACTTTCTGCTTCTGTTTACAATTTAAAAAAACACGATTTCGCCTCTGCAACGACCAACATCAGAAATGTTCAATCTCTGCCAAATGATGATCCCGTTTTTCTGATTACTGCAGGAAACCTTCACTTTCTGAAAAATGATATCGAAAAGGCAGAGCTGTTTTATCGCCAGATCTTAAAAAATGACAAAAAAAGTGCCGAAGCATTATTCAATTTAGCCCAGTGCCAGCTACGAAAACTTAAAACAATAACGGCGACCGAATATATAAGTGATGCCGCTAATATAAAACCGAATCTGGTTAATTCATTCATACATACTAACGAAAAATTCTTTTCCAGAAACTGGCCACCACTGCGACAGATCATGTTTTCAGATCTATCACCACAAATTTTCTGGACCAGATATTTTCCAGATTACGCACTGCAAAGCAAAACCGCATCTATTCTATGGAATCCATGTTTTTTTGCGATTCCCCCCCTGATATCAGCCATTGTTTTTTTAATTCTATTGTTGCTGCTGTTGTTATTATTTCGGGATCCTCATGAGCAGAGAAAGCTAAAGAAAATATTCGAATGCAGATTTTGCGGAAGAATTGTATGCAGGAAATGCCAATCCGGGACATTATGTCAATCCTGCTACGAAGCGACTCAATTTATGAGCAATGAAAAATCTCTGAAAAAAATGAGATCAATTATTTCTGCCCATACAAAAAAGATTAATCTGCTCAAAGGTGCAATCATCGGAGCGGCTTTCCCAAACGCTGATAAACTTTTAAGACCGGAGATATCGATGTGGAAGGTCCTTTTTAGCTTGCTGGCATCCTCAGCGGTTTACGCCACATATAAATCAGTATTCAGTTCCATGTCTTCCTCCTACTCAGAACCACTCCTTCCACTGATTCTTTTGCTGGTTTTGCCAATCATATATAATATATACTACATAATAAGAAGTATTCAGGTAACCATTCAAGGTTTTAGAAAATCTCAGAATGCGAACTAATCCTTAAAAGGAGATCATGTGGTCTTAAGCGGCACCTTAAGAGAGTTTATTCTGGCAGATGTTTTCCAGCTTCTCACTCAGCAGAAAATAACCGGAAAACTCATCCTGAACAGCGGAAAAAACGAAGGGTTTGTAATATTTAAAAACGGACAGATAACCTATGCCGAAAAAGATAATGAAAAACTCTCTGAGAAATCATTAAACTACCTTAAAAGCTTTTCCAATAAACCTCTCGAATCCATTACCGAAACCATTTCTTCGCTTATAGGCGACATCCATACACTTACATTCGAGCTGATAAAAAGAGGTTTTTTAACCAAAGAAGAGATGTCCCGCATGGCTGAATCAATTATTGAGGATATTTGCTGCAGCCTCTTTTTATGGAAAACAGGTACTTATCGCTTTTCCTCTCTTCGTACTGTTGAGGAGTTCACACTTCTGAACCTTACTTTCCCGGTTGAAAATATAATTATGGAAGCGATGCGAAGAACCGATGAATGGTATCGGATGCAGGAATCTGTTAAAAACGACATGGTATTTGTTCGCAACTCCAAAGAATTCATTGTTGATAAACAGACTTCGTCCCCTTTTAAAGATCCTCAGAACTATACATTAAGCCTTGTTGATGGTATATCACCTGTAAGCGAAATCGTAAACGACTCCTGCTTATCTGAATATAAAATCTTTGAGACGCTCTATAATCTATGTTTGGACAATACAATTGTTCCCCTTTCTGACCAATATACCCGCTCTGTAAAAGCAGCTCTGGAACATAAAAAACGTAACCTCTCTATGTCCCCAATCTCTTCGCTGGTTTCAATTGCCGTTTTTATCTGCACGATTGGCGTGTTTATTTTTTCTTTATCATTACTGGTAAACAAAATGTTTCTTTCAAAACCATTGAATGAATTTCATAAATTTAACAATAGTATTAACAGTTCTGTTTCACAGCAGAATGTATCGGACGCAAACCTTTATTACCGTACATTTTTTGGTAAAAAGGCTGAAAAAACAAAGCAGCTCTCCACTTTCAAGCTGATTACAAAAAAAGATATAGGATATCTGAAATCAAAGGAAACATTCACATCTAAAAGCACGGATAAAAATGAATAAACAAAACAGGAGAGCAAAAATGTAGCCTTTAACCAAAGCAGTACCTTGCGTAATACTTATATTCAGAACTATATTAGATTAGAATATTTGTATTTTTTTAATAAATTACACCGGAACTAATTCGGCCATCTATTAAACAGAAGGACGATTCATGGCATCAATAAATTATGCAGCTAGGGAAATCAGTGTTAAAGTCGTCTATTACGGCCCTGGTTTGAGCGGTAAAACTACAAACCTTCAGGTTATACACCGAAAAGTACCTCAAGAATACAAAAGTGATATGGTCTCATTAGCTACCGAAACCGATCGTACACTGTTTTTTGACTTTCTACCTTTGGATTTAGGGAAAATTAAAGGTTTTTCTACCAAATTCCAGCTCTACACTGTTCCTGGACAGGTTTACTACAATGCCACCCGAAAGTTAGTGCTTCGAGGAGTCGATGGCATTGTCTTTGTAGCCGATTCCGCTCCTGATAAAATGCAGGAGAATATCGAGAGCTTTCAGAACCTGGAAGAAAACCTTGCAGAGTATGGCTATAAAAGAGAAAGTATCCCTATAATCATTCAGTACAATAAAAGAGATCTACCCAATGCCCTGGCTGTGGAAGAAATGCAAAGAATTGTTAATAAGTATAATCTTCCCTGGACCGAAGCTGTAGCAAATAAAGGCAAAGGTGTCTTTGATTCTCTGAAACTGATCGGTAAAATCGTAATAGATTATCTAAATAAAAAATATTCCAGGCAAACTCCACGACCAGCAACTGGTATAAACCAGATGGCTGGATCTGCGCCGGCAACCTCATCTTCCTATCAGCAAAAGCCAAGACAGCAACAGCCTTTTGCACCAGCTACCCAGCCTCCTTTTGCTGGAAACCAAACCGGTGCATATCAAAAACCTGCTCAACCTTTTGCCCATCGACCTGTACGCCCTGCTACAGCATCACAAATGCCGACGAACCGATCACCTCAACTGCCTCCGGTGACCCCGTCGCAACCAAGCATCAGGCAAATGCCGCCACAGTTTCAGCAAATGCCACCACAGCAGCGTCCAACTCAGGTTCCCCCTGTGCAGATGCAACGTCCAAACCAGCAACAGTTCCAGTCTCCCAATCAAATGAGACCTGCTCCTGCACAGCAACAACCCAGACCTGTAACACCACAGCCACCAAAACAGCAAATAAATAACCCCTATTCACAGCATCCGCCTTACCAACACGAAGAAACATTCGAAGTATCCTTTGAACCTAATTCAGCAGGACCAGCCGCAAGGTACACTCCCCCTCAGCAGCCCGATCCCTCTGCTCAAGATTACTTCAATTACGGCAATGTCAATTTTCAGCACAACATAGACCAGGGCTACGATACAGCTAATCAGCAACAAATGCCCAATAATAACTTTAATGCACCTGGCAAAACCGACCTTGATCTGGAAATTGAAAAATATCAACGAGAAATCGAAGAGAAACAACGTCGCATGCGTGGTCAACCTCAGAATCAAATGACAGACTCCGGGTATCAACAGTCTGTGCCTGCAGAGCAGCCTCCGGCTCAATCCTTCTCTGAGCAGCCATCCGCAGATGATAATTATGATGTCTTTAATCTGGAATTACCGTCATATCCCATGCAGGGCCACCCTCCAACGCAGCGCCAACCTGCAATCTCCGATGAACTAAGCGATGAAACCATGTATTTTACATCCGTAGATACAGATCGTCAGAAGCGACCTGGCAGAAGACCGGTTAATCCCCGAAATAAACCTCAGAAGGGATTCCTGTCTAAATTCTTTAATAAGGACGCCCCCTGATGAAGGACATGATTCTATTTCCGGAAGATATTGATCACCTTAATGCCGTTTTATCACAACTGGTCACAAAAGCAAACCTGCTACTGGCAGTCCTGATAAATAAAGATGGTAGGCTGCTCACTAATCAAGGCAGTCTTGAGCTAGTCGATACAGTCTCTCTGGCAGCTCTGGTTGCCGGCAATTCTGCCTCAACTCTTGCCATCGCTAATCTGGTAGGTGAAACAGAGTTTTCAACCATGTATCATCAGGGAAGAGATAAACATATCTACATCGCAGTTGTGGATGATAACACCTTCCTTGCTCTTGTCTTCGATGATCGCACCAATATCGATCGGGTTAAGGTGTTTGCAAGACAGTTCGACCGTCAGCTCAAAGCAGCACTGGTACAGGTCTACGATAAAACAGAAGACCAGGTAGACCTAGATCTGGGTATGAGTCAATTTGATTCGATTGATTATGATTCAACTCAGCAACCAGCCAGACCTCCTCAGAATTTTCAAAATACTGTAAACTATTTCACAGAGCAGCCCGAACAACAATCATCACTAAACCCAGACACCTTTTATCCACCTCCTCCACCATACCCCCAACAGGTCCTAGATATTACATCTACTACTCCTCCTCCGGGTAACGGTAGAAGAACACAGGAAGATTCAGATATATATTATTTAGAACAAAACAAAAATGCCCAGAATCAGATCAACCCCACTGACACCAACTATCTTTATCTGAAAAATAAAATTAAAGAGACAGTCAAGCGAAAAAACGAAGAGTAATCATTACCAGGCAGATGAAATTATCAACATTACAATTATTGCCAACAACACAATACCAGTAATTATCTGCCAGGCAGGAAATGGTGTACGTTTGCAAAACTCCTGCTCCCTGATCTCTTCATATTGATCTTCATCGACAAAATCGATTCCGTCCAGATATGTATTCTCAGACCAGCCAGTTCTTTCATCTGAACCACAATTTGGACAAGCCCTGGCCATGGCATCAATCTGCTCACCACAATAAACGCAAACAGCAGTTTCCTTTGGCATTTTCACCTCTTGCAGCAAAAAAAGTATATAGGTCTTCTGATCACAAAGACAAAAATACGATATAATGGTTATAATAATCAGTTATTTTCTTGTTATTAAACGAAATGGAACATTTTTTTGCCTACCAGATATTCATTCTTAACCTTTTTTAGCAACAAAGACCGATAAACAACATGCAGATCCCAATACCTCTGATCTCAGCTCTCATTTTAGCACCACTTTCCGCTGGATACCTCTCCATAGTGCTGTTTAATCGCCGAAAGCATATCCCGCAGCTTCCCGGCCTCCTCTTCCACTCCGTTCTTCCCAACCCCCAAATGAATATGTCCCATTATTCCACTATCAGGTTTAAAGAATTTCTCCAGTGCCTAAATAAAAATGGCTACAGAACACTGACTCTGAGCCAAGCTGATCAACTAAAACATAACGATGAAAAAAAATGTCTGATTACATTTGATGATGGAATGGAGTGTGTCTATACACAGGTCCTGCCCCTTTTAAAGGAGTTTAACTTGCATTCAACAATTTTCTGTATTGCAGGGTTTTCAGGCCAGACCTCATCATGGGATATCTTTAGTGGCCAGAAACATTTGTCCAAACAGCAAATAAGAGAGCTTTGCGATTGCGGCCACGAAATCGGAAGCCATACGCTAACCCATGCTAATCTTCCATTTTTAAGTGACAGTGACCTGGAAAAAGAGCTTAAAGACTCAAAGAAAATCCTGGAAGATATAACCGGGAAAGAAATCAGGACAATCTCATTTCCCTACGGAAGCTGGAATGAACACGTCTGGGAAAAAGCACGAGAAGCCGGATATTTATCCGCTACTCTTTACAGAAATCATAACCGAATCTCATCAGGGCTTTTTCCGGTTTATGGAGTCTATCGCTTCGATAAACCATGTGACATTATGGATCGACTCCAGAAAAGAAGGTTTTCTGTATCTGTGGCAACAGCAGTTCTTATGTCACACTTCTCAAAGGGCACACCTGTAGTTAAGTTCAGAAAAAATTATGTAATCAGATGATGATAGTTACAGAAAAGCAGCTCTCCGCTCTTCTGGTCACGTAGATGCAACCCGTTTCCTTTGCAGTATTTCCATACTCTACAATCGATGCACACTCCGGTTTTCGCCCAACCCCTTTTTCTCATATTCTGGAAACGGTTATTCCAGACATCCCAGAAATCGTCTTTATATATGTTGCCCTGAATATAATCCTGTCTCAGCGATGGACAAGCAGATATCGATCCATCAACCAGCACCGACCCGATTCCTATCCCTGCGCCACAATTAAAAGGGATGTCACGCACTTCCATCTCATACTCCCCAAGAAATCCTTCACATCCATAAGAAGCAATGATTTTTCCCTCTTTGCGTGTTTCTCTAATAAACTCCATAAGCTTAATCAGTTGATTGCCAGTTAATTTCAACTCTTCATTGCCGCTGGCACGTCCTTTGGGAAATATGGTGGCCAGCCTCCACCTTTTAACCCCACGCTTAACCAGCACCTCTTTTATCTGATGAAGCACTTCGATATTTTTCTGATTTACACAAGTAACCACATCAAAAAAAAGCCCTTTTTTTGATGCCTCTGATGCCAGTTCAATGGTAAGAATCGCTTTTTTGTAAGAATCCGCTCTACCCCGGAACCAATTGTGCTCCTGCGAAAGACCATCGAGACTGATTGCCATGGAACTTATTCCAGCCTTAAGCAAATTTTCAAATTTGCGGGCAGTCATCAGATATCCATTGGTTACAATACCCCAGGGGTATCCTAACAAACGAATCTGAGAGCCAGCATCTACCAGATCATCCCTTACTAAAGGCTCCCCGCCGGTGATTGCTACAATCATCTTTGAGGGATCAACCCTGTTTTTTAAACTCTGCAGTACTTTCAGAAAATCCTTTGCAGGCATATCCGGATGCTCAGAATCACTCTTGCAGTCACTTCCACAATGCAAACAGTTCATGTTGCAACGAGTCGTGCACTCCCAGAACAGATACCTGAGCTCATGAATTCGGGCGTCTATACCCTTTTTCAAAGAATACAGCTCTAAAGCGATTCTCTTTTTAAGGGAAATTTTTTCTGCGCAAATCATTTCAATGCAATCTTTGTACTTAACAGTCCCTGAGCAGTCTCCACATTAATAAGATAAACACCCCGGGATAATCTTTCCGTATTCCACCTCAGAATACCATCCTCTGAAATTTTCTGTGAAGAGACCAGCTTTCCGGTTATATCAATAATTTTGGCCGAATAATTGTTTCCACCAGACCAGTTACCGATCTTTAGTGATACTGTGTTATCACTAATCATTTTAGTCAGCGGTACTGATATCGGCTTTTTTTCCTGACGAATGCCATTTGCGTCATTTGGATGTAAATAGATAACAATACTTGTATCTGAATTAGAATTCAATTCATATAGGTCCGATATTGCAATAGGATTTTCTGAAATTTTGTAATCGGAGTCATATTGTGCAAAAATTATACTGCCGGTTTCCTGCTTAAATAATGATTCAGGATATGCAGTTTCAAAGTTACCCAGGGAATCAGTGACCACCGAATCAACAATATTTATTACATGACATGAAGAGCTCACACCATAAAGTGGACATATCGCATGTTCACCCATAAAAAGTTTTAAATCCCTTGCAAGAGTCAAACCACCCTTCCAATAAACTTTTCCCCTGATAGTTTTCTTTTCTCCTTCTTCATCTTTAATTCCGGCAGACAACCACCCGGAAAATAAACAAAAAACGGCGAACACATAGGCTATAGCCTTGCTATAGAGAGACAGCAAAGAACAACAAGTCCACACAGAAGCTCTGATTACTTTTATTCCCATTTTCAAAACTCCTATTTGAGTGTATGCTGGATCGACGGATAAATTTTCCAGATTAAGCTTAGGCGATATAAGATTCTCTCTATACCATAAATTGATATATACGTAATTCAGTCATTTAGTAATATTTCAGTGCTGAATGAGGTTTCTTTGGTAACAATCTTCAGCAAATAAACCCCATTTGTAATCCCCTTTGTATCCCAGCGTAAAACACCATCGGCAGCAATCACCGGTGAAGCTATCCGCTTTCCTGCCACATCTATGATTTCTGCAGTGTAACGCTTCCCGTAAGACCAGTCACCTATCTTTAAGAACAGATATTTTCCTCTTATCGACTTAATTATCGCAGGCCTGGGTGCTGCCGCTTTTTTTTGAAGAATGGGTGTGCCTTGCGTTTTCAGATATATTGTCAGCGATGTATCTGAATATGGACTTAATATGTATTTATCGGAAATGGAAATGTGTTCGAAATATGGGCTGTGTGCAGAATCCTTCTTCGCAAAAATTACTTCCCTGGCTCCTCCACTAAATATCTTTCCAGAATAAGTGGTTTCAAAATTTCCATCCGCATCCGTTTCAACAGAATCAAACGGTTCAAAGCTGCATGGTAACGCTATCCCATACTCCGGACATAACCAGAAACCACCAATATAAACCCTTATATTTCTTAAAACAGTCGAATCCACGTCACTGAGGACTTTTCCTCTAATTTTGCTTGGGGCAACTATTCCCTGTTCTGAAAAGACAGTTCTAGTCCACAATCCGGAAATCATGCAGAACACAGCAAAGACCAGTGTTACAGCTTTATTGCATAAAAACAACAGATGGCCAAACGTCCATGATGAAGCTTTTATTATCTTCTTTGCCATTCTGCATCTCCTTTTTATTTCACTGATAATTATAATATACACTTGAGTATACAGCGCAACATCAGAAAGTGACAATAAGTGTTTTCTGTGAGAAAATAAATCGGGATAGCAATAGTCATCGGCAATATTCTGTTTCAACAGGTACGATGTTAAGTGCTCTTGGGCCCCGGAAGGTGAAATGAAGGTCAAAAATTACCTGCTGACCTTCATAAACCATTCGATATCCCTGCCTGTTAATATCTTTATAGGTAAATTTTATCACCCCGGGAACCTCATCGTTTACAATAAAACCGGTTCCGTTGATTTCGTTAAATGAACTGACAAATCCCCTGGACATACATCCTGTTCCTTACCGCATGCATTTCAGATTTAGCTCAAACGGAGGATTTATCACGCCCTTGTCAGTGATAAATGCAGTTATAAGATGAGCCGGGGTGACATCAAATGCAGGATTGAAAATATTAACACCCGTTGGCGCAGTCTGTTTTCCAAACCCGCAACTGACCTCTTTTGTGTCACGTTCTTCAATAGGAATCTGCGAACCGTTTTCCATCGACATGTCAAAGGTAGAAAAAGGTGCTGCAACATAGAAAGGTATTTTGTGTGCGCTGGCAAGAAGCGCAACCCCATAGGTACCGATCTTATTTGCAGTATCCCCATTTGAAGTGATTCTGTCTGCACCAACAATCACCGCTTCTACCAACCCTCTGGCCATGACAGTTGCTGCCATGTTATCACAAATTAAGGTCACCGGAATCCCAGCCTGCTTCAGCTCAAATGCAGTAATCCTGGCACCTTGCAAAAGAGGACGGGTCTCATCTGCATACACATGAAAACGGATCCCTCTCTCTGCCCCCACATAGATTGGCGCCAAAGCAGTCCCATATTCTGCAGTAGCAAGACCACCGGCATTACAATGTGTCAGAATCGTTCTTTTGCTACCCAAAAGCTCAACCCCGGCCTCACCAATTAATCTTCCGGTCTCACGATCCTCTTCAAGGATTCCATTAGCTTCGTCAAGAAGTCCCTGCTTTATACCTGTTATCGTATTTCCCGCTTCGATCAGTTTTTTTGCAGTGCCCTTCATTCGTCTTATGGCCCAGAAAAGATTCACTGCCGTAGGTCTTGATTCGGACAGATAATCAGTATTCTTTTCTAGAATTGTAAAAAAATCAGCCGAAGAGCCGCTTTCAGGAAAGTTTCTGATGGCCAGATAAACTCCAAATGCTGCAGCGATTCCAATCGCAGGAGCCCCCCTGACTTTCAGTATCTTTATCGCATGATACATCTGCTCGACAGTGTCGATTTGCTCATAAACTAGTTCTGTTGGCAACTTTGTCTGATCAATTATTCTCACCGAGTTATCAGTCCACTCGATAGTCTTAAGCCGTGACATGTATCTCCTTTATCTAAGAACTTTTTTTGTAAACACTCAGCTATCTAATCAGAAAAAAATATGAACTAATATCAAAACAATTTCTAATAAGAAATAAATATCTAAACGAAGAATCGGAAGTTAAGACAACTCCTTTTGTATTAGGTATCACTGTTTTTCTAATCTGACTATTCTTCATCGATTGCATATATGTACCCGTCTTCAGTCCCATTTACTTCGACATTCGTTATTTTATGTTCGTTATTCGTTATTTCCTATGGTATATGTGTTTTCTATCCTATCTTACTCTGTACGAATTGTTTTTACTATTGTGAATTGTACCGATTTCCATCCTAAAACAATTTAACCCCTCCATGGAATTTATCCATAAGGGGTTAAATCTATTCTATTTCAAAGAAGAGTTAAGGTTCAGGCTTCCACAGCCACTTCCTTCTTTGAACTCTCAATAACTTTCTTGGCCAGCTCTGCAGGAACTGGTTCATAATGAGAGAACGATTTAGTGAAAAAACCCCGTCCCTGGGTCAGAGATCTTAGTGTGTTAGAATAATTCTGAACCTCTACTTCCGGCACTTTCGCAGTAATGGTCTGCTTTTTACCACTAGGATTCATTCCACCTATTTTACCGCGCCTTGAAGAAAGATCCCCCATGATATCACCAGTCGACTCCTCCGGAACTGTAACAGTCAGATTAACCATCGGCTCCAGAAGTATTGGTGAAGCACTTTCAAATGCCTTTTTAAATACCTCCCTGCCTGCAATCTGAAAAGCGATATCCTTTGAATCAACCGGATGAGTCTTTCCATCTACAAGTGAAACACGGACATCTACTATAGGATATCCGGCCAGAATTCCTTCCTCCATCTTACTTCGCGCACCCTTGTCAACACTGGGACGATATACCTGATCAATAACTCCTCCTACTATTTTATCCACAAACTCATAGCCGGTACCTCTTGGAAGTGGCTCAAGATCTATGCACACTTTTGCATACTGACCGGCACCACCTGACTGCTTTTTGTGGGTGTATTCTACATATTTTACCGGCTTGGTAATCGTCTCACGATAAGAAAGCTTGCGAGGCCTACGCACTACTTCCACTTTAAAACGGTTTTTAAGATTTTCCAGAATTATATCAAAATGAATATCTCCCATTGCAGAGAGAATCGATTGATGAACATCGGCCTGATACTTGTAGGTGAAGCTGATATCTTCCTCGTGAAGCTTGGCTAAGCCTACCGCAATCTTCTCCTCATCACCTTTCTTACTGGCATCAATTGCAATACTAGCCACCGGCTCGGGTAACTCTGTGGCCGGAAATCGGAAATTAGCACTCTTATCTACCAGAGAATTATTGGTGTGAGTATCTTTTAATTTCAATACACCTCCAATATCACCACAAACCATCTCAGAGGTCTCTGCTCTCTCTTTTCCCCGTAAATAAAACATACTGCCCATCTTCTCGCTATTTCCCCGTTCCGGATTGTTCAGTTCCATCCCGGTTTGTATGTTACCCGAGAATACCCGGATCAGATTTATCTCCCCTAAATGCTCTTCAGAAAGAGATTTGAAAACAAATGCAGCCGCAGGATTTTTCCCATCACAGGCTATCTGCTTTTGCTGATCGTTTTCCAACACAGTAACACTTTTACGCATACTGGCCGCAGGACATAGATCTACAATTTTACTGAGTAACTGATCTACCCCAATATTCAGGGTGGCACTACCTGATAAAAGCGGATAAATATTTCCTGTCTGAACCCCTTTAGCTAAGCCATCCAGTATCTCCTGATCAGATAACTCTCCCTTTTCAAAATATGCATTCATCAGATCTTCATCTGTCTCTGCAACCGACTCCATCAAGGCTTGCCTGAAAGTATCTACCTGAGCTGCTATATCGGCAGGGATCTCGATTTTGCTGCCTATGCCATTTCCCTCTGGGGTGTATGAATAAGCTACCTTTGCCACCAGATCAACTACACCTCTAAAAGATGGACCTGCTGATATTGGAATCACCAAAGGTGCAACTGCTGAACCGAAGGCCACCTTAAGCTGATCCAGAACATTCTGAAAGTTCGCATTCTCTTTATCCATTCCGTTTATAAATATAACCCGCGAAACTTCTGTGTCTTCAAGATAAGAGGTAACCAACTCGGTTCCAACCTGAACACCACTGACACCATCGACTAGGATCACTGCCGTCTCTACTACTCTAAGAGCCGCTTTGGCTTCTCCCAGAAGATCCAGAAATCCGGGAGTGTCCAAAACATTTATTTTAGTCTCATTCCACTCACAATAACCCAAATGCGTGGATATAGTCATTTTCCGTTCTTTTTCATCAAAACGACTATCAAAAACACTGCTGCCATTATCCACTTTGCCCAGCTTAGAGGTAGCTTTTGCAGTAAAACAGGAAGCCTCTAACAGTGAAGTTTTTCCTACTCCACCATGAGACAACAGACAGACATTACGTATCGATCCGGCCTGGTATTTCTTCATGTAACCTCCGTACGGGATAGTTCCTCGTAAGCTTTTTCGGGTTGTTGTGTTTGTTTGAATTTAAGCCTTTAATTTTGGCCAATAAAGAAATATATAAATGGAAACATGCCTATGCAATTCTCATCAAAAAGAATAAATCTCCTTTTCCATGCTCCTCGTTGCCAGGGATTTCACCATTAAACATCAGACCTGCACTGATTACCCTATAATTAGAAACATTCGTGAGCGAACCAGAATTAAAATGAATTTCTATATCTGGTAGTCCTTACCCGGCCCAAAACCGTCTGTTTCCCGTACCTAGCAGCTTGTCGCCAGTACTGATGGTTTCCTGCTGATTACCCCAATCAGCTCATAAATCACCACCAATACCATTCCAACGGTCACATAGGCATCTGCCAGATTAAAATAAAAAGGCCAGTTCAGAAAGCTTCCAGCATGAATGTGTATAAAATCCACTACATAACCTTTAAATATGCTATCGGTCAGATTTCCTACAGCCCCTGCCCAGAAAAGAAGAAATGGAAGATGAAATAGAAATGATTGTTTGCGCTTGATCCAGATAAACGCCATTAAGCCCAAAAGTATCAATGCCCTCACAGCAGTCATCAACCCCGATGAAACCCCAGACATTTTCCCATTAAACATACCAAATACCATTCCCCGATTTTCAGCAAATCCCAAATCCAGAAAATGCTTCGATACAGTAATCACAGGTTTATCCCGGAGATTTTTTTCTGCCCATCTTTTTGAGTGATAGTCAGCACCAAAGCAGCCCAGAGTTACTAATAGAATAAGAAAATATTTCAACAGTGTTTTTATCATTACAAATTCTCCTGACCCAGTAATGTTACTTGCTCATTCTCCAGAAAATAGGAATGTGAAATATACTTTTAATGAATATGAGAAATCAGCTTTTACTATGATCAGAAGTGGACCGTTTAACGATCAGCAGCCGCTGCAACCATGGTAATTTCTGATGCGTTCACTTTTCACAGTATTCGTTTTTTTCTGTATTCTTCGTTTTTTCCCTAATTAATTTTAGCTACTGTAACAAAAAGGCAACTCCACTCTATTTCGATTGGACCCGAGACTATGGATGAATGCACCTTCTGCCAGATTATAAGGGGTAAAATCTCTGCATATACGGTGTTTGAAAATAACAACTCAATAGCATTTCTGGATAAGAGGCCTCTTTTTCCTGGACATACCCTCCTTATACCCAAGACTCATATCAGCATACTTGCAGAGATGCCAAACGAATTAATCGGTCCATTCTTTGAAACTGCGCGCAATCTGAGTGTTGCTGTAGAAAAGGCGATGAAAGCTCAAGGGTCCTTTGTAGCCCTCAATAACCGGGTAAGCCAAAGTGTTCCTCACCTGCACGTTCATATCGTCCCCCGAACCAGAGGCGATGGTCTTCGTGGCTTCTTCTGGCCACGCAAAAACTACAAAAATGAAGCAGAGATGATCGAAGTAACCAACAAAATCAAAACAGCAATTCCAATGAAGCCTAGAAAGGCTTCACTATCTTAGCGTGGGGCTCCTTGCCCAACGAATGATGGGTTTGGTATCCCCACCGTATGGGGGGAATCATATCCCCCAAGATATGACCCGCACACAATTTTTAGAAGTGTTTATAGGAGCTTGTACCAAGAGGAAAAACGTTAAAACCGATATTATAAAGCTCCTGATGATTCAAAATGTTTCTTCCATCAAAAATAAAGGCAGGTTTCTCCATTTCATCGAAAATTCGACGATAATCCAGAGAACGATACAGATCCCATTCGGTTAAAATCGCCAGTGCATGTGCACCTTTGGCAGCCTGGTAAGGATCTTCGGTGAATTCTACTTCTGAAACATGCTGGCAAAGATCCCGTTTAGCATTGTCCAGTGCTTTAGGATCTGTGATAACCACATTGGCCTTCTCTTCAATAAGTTGAAGAGCAAGATCGATTGCAGGTGATTCACGTGTATCCCCGGTATCTTTTTTAAAGGCAAAACCGAAAAGGGCAATCCGTTTACCGGCTATAGTGTTAAACATCACCCTAAGCATGGTCTGACCAAAACGCTTTTTCTGATATTCATTCATTAGAACCACACTCTCCCAGTAACTGGCGACCTCGTGTAGTCCGTAGCATTCACAAATATAAACCAGATTAAGAATGTCCTTTTTAAAACAGGAACCACCAAATCCGACACTGGCATTAAGAAACTTCGGGCCAACTCTGCTGTCTTTACCAATAGCACGGGACACTTCAGAGATATTTGCCTCGGTACGCTCACATAGAGCTGAGATGCTATTTATTGATGAAATCCGCTGTGCCAAAAAAGCATTAGCTACCAGTTTCGATAGTTCCGCACTCCAGACATTGGTGGTTAAAATCCGTTCACGGGGAACCCAGTTGGCATAGATAGAGACAAGCTCTTCGCAGGCCTTCAACCCAGCTTCGGTTAATCGGGAACCTATTAGGACCCGGTCTGGACTTTGAAGATCTCTGATAGCTGTTCCCTCTGCCAGAAATTCAGGATTTGATACTACCTCAAAATGGATTCCCTTATCATTTGCATTCAGTATCCTCTCCATTGCACGGGCGGTTCGCACCGGGAGCGTGCTTTTCTCAACAATGATTTTATCGGATTCAGAAGATCTTATTATCTCCCGTGCAGTCTTTTCCCAGTACTGAAGATCTGCAGCCTTCCCGGCACCCTCGCCAAAAGTTTTAGTCGGAGTATTAACAGAAACGAAAACTATATCTGCATCTCTGATTGCCGCTGATACATCGGTGGAAAAGAAAAGGTTATGGTCTCTAGCCTCTTTTACCACTTCGTAAAGCCCGGGTTCATAGATAGGGAGATTTTCAGAATTCCAGGCATCGATACGTGATGCACTTATATCCACCACCGTGACCTTATATTGTGGACATTTATTGGCAATCATCGCCATAGTCGGTCCTCCAACATATCCGGCTCCAATACATATAATATTCTTTTCAAATCTTGAATCCAGACCCATCAATTATCTCCTTCTTCGACTGAAATTTTGCAGCAAATAACCTCAGTAAATAACATTTTGCCTTTAAAAAAGCTAATACTATATTCTTTTCCACACATTATCGGCCAGCTTGCACCTGAGCTCATTTATGGTATCTCTGCTACTGCGCCGCTTAGGGTATGTGTGATTTGAAAGAAGCACGATTCCGGCTTTTTTCAAAGGATCAATCACTACCGAACACCCTGTAAACCCGGTTTTACCAAATGCAGCAACACTGCAGAATCTCCCCATGAAACTTTTCTGGTTCAGCTCCCACCCCAATCCGGTCCACCTCCCCTGCCCGCAGACCTGATTGGTGTGCATCTGAAATATTGTCTCGGAGTTAAAGAACCGTCTTCCTCTATATGTGCCGCCCTCTATCAGCATCTCAACAAAATTCATTAAATCCGGTACAGTGGAAAACAATCCCGCAGAACCAACTACTCTGGGCCTGAGAGCCCAGGCACTTTCATCATGAACCTCCCCCTGTATCTGCTTTCCCCTCCAGGGGTCTATTTCGGTGGGCGCAATAGTGGCACTATCAAATTTAGAAGCATCAAATGATGTCCTGTTCATGGAAAGAGGTTCGAGAAAGTACTCCATTGCCACTTGGTCCAGAGTTTTGCCAGTACAACTCTCCAGCACCAATCCCAGAAGAATGCTGGTGGCATTTGCGTAAGAAAAAACGGTACCCGGCGGACTATTAAAATCAGCACTTAAGATCTTCTGTATAATTTGGGTACTTTGCATCTCTTTGCAATCAGAGAGCCTGAATTTAAAAGACAGTGTCTGAGTCAAAAGGTGCTGGATCAGGATTTTTTCCCGGTAAGAACCACTGAATTGCGGAAGATACCTGATAAGCTGATCGCTACAGTTTATCCTGTGGTCGTTAATAAGCTTAAGTGCCAGTGATGACACCGGGAGCGCCTTTGTAATAGAAGCCACATCATAGATAGTCTGCTCATTCACCAAAGGCGAATCGCTGTCGTATGTAAGATGTCCCAACGCTATCACATGCGATTTGTTCCGCAAATAAACACCTGCCACACACCCTGGGAAAACATGCGAATCTATTGCTGCCTGAAGATCTTTTCTTATCTGGTCTATCATAGTTACCTTTTAAGTGATGCACCTGCTCTTTTTTTACCCTGATGGTTTTTCTAATTGCCAAAATCCGGGTTAATGCCACTGAGATAACAAATATAGTAGCCGTTGTCCACTGAATCCAGATACTTACAGTAAACCTTCCACCGGCCAACCCCTGCAACGCTGCGATTTAACAGGATGGGAAAAAAAATCGCAGGTCTATGAAGATATCACCTGCATAGGAATGAAACAATCTTACCAAAATGATATTATAGGCATCCAGCAACCAATCACGAGCCATAAACTCCTAAAACAAATCAGCTCACTCACACCCATATTAGAATCTTGAAAAGCAAATCCCAAACCGGTGTTCCAAATGTGCATTTCTTAATTCTAAAAAGAGAGAGAGAAAGAAAGAATAACCAATTTCGAATGTCGAAGAACCTCTAATTGAGCAAGGAAATCCCTAATTGAATAGACGTCCAGCCGGACGTCTCTACTCCTAGCCTCCTACCGCTTAACCTCTTAACCCCTGAACCCCTAAACCGCACGGGCGTTGCCCGGTGCAGAAATAATGCGCCCTTACAGGGTTTGGATTCCGGAAAATGTTTTTATTTTCCATCCACCCAGGCCTGGTTGCCTGGGCTATTATAAGACGCTCTTTCAGAGCTAATAAGAATTCTTAACCTTCTAATCTCTGAACAACATTACTACTGCTTTCTACAATATTTTACTTGATTAAAGCCATATTTCACTTGCTCAATACCATGTTTTTCTTTATCAAAACCTCTTTTTACCTGATCAAAACCATATTTATCAGATTAGAAACCATATACTGCTTACCACAAGATGTATTATCTGAATATCTCAGGCCAACAGGCCATTTTGACCCTTTAAAGCATAAAGATCTCTTTAATGAATCAACCCTCATTCTTAAACCCGCTAAACACCTGATTTTTATTAAGCAGTGCGACAAAGCCAATGAAAAATGGTGCACTATTTGCATTACATCAAAATTTATTTTCTAATATGAAAATTGTAATAAATTTCACTGGTACAAAACAGGAGCCTACCCAATGATTGATACACTTGAACCAGCACCGCTCTGGAGATTCTTCAGCAAGCTCTGCAAAATCCCCCGCCCATCAAAACACGAACAACAAGTCTCCCTCTTTATCCAACATACCGCCAATAAGCTCAACCTGGAAGTTCACGTCGATTCTATCGGTAACGTTCTGGTAAAAAAAGAAGCTACTGCTGAGAAGAAAAACAGTCCAACGGTCATACTGCAAAGCCATCTGGATATGGTAGAGCAAAAAAACAGCGGCATTAATCACGATTTCAACCGTGACCCCATTCAGACCTATATCGATGGAGATTGGGTCAAAGCCAAAGATACCACCCTGGGCGCAGATAATGGCATCGGTGTCGCAGCAACCCTCTCTGTTCTGCAATCCACAGATCTGGTTCATGGCCCAATAGAAGCTCTTTTTACGGTAGATGAAGAATCCGGGATGTCCGGTGCCTTCCACCTTGCCCCCGAACTGCTAAAAGGAAAACTGTTAATAAGCCTGGATAGCGAAAACGACGATGAACTCTTTATAGGCTGTGCAGGAGGAGTCAATGCAACCGCCCAACTCTCCTCCATTTGCGAAATAACTGATAACCACCGCACCAGCTTTCAAATCTGTTTGAAAGGACTCCGTGGAGGCCATTCAGGAATAGATATTCACCTAGGAAGAGCAAATGCCATAAAACAACTGAACCGGGTACTTTTTGAACTGGTGCAAAACTTCGACATCCGCATCAGCAGCTTCTCTGGAGGCTCAGCGCGAAATGCTATACCCAGAGAAGCGTTTGCCTCCTTTGTCATAGCCGATTCATATCTTGAAGAGCTCAAAGCATTCATTGCGGGTTTGCAGAATAAACTTTTTCAGGAATACTTTGCCACCGATCCTGAAATTACTCTTGAACTCACTCAAATTCCTCAGATAAAAGAGGTACTTACCTGCCCAGCTCAACAAAACCTGCTGCGTGCTGTTTACGCCTGCCCTAATGGAATAGTAAGAATGAACAGTCAGTTTCCCGAACTCGTAGAAACTTCCAATAACCTGGCTATGCTCGAATGCAGTGAGGGGAAAAACACTTTCCATTGTCTTCTAAGAAGCTCTCTGGAGAGCGCCCGCGATGACCTTGCCAATGCGGTGCTCAGTGCTCTTTCACTTGCGGGAGCTCATGTGGAGTTCTCCGGAGCTTATCCCGGATGGCAACCTGACCCCGATTCACAACTCCTTAAAAAACTTCAATCTACCTATGAAGACATTTTCAAAAAAAAGCCTGGTATCAGAGTCATTCACGCCGGATTGGAGTGCGGCATAATCGGTGCAAAATATCCCGGACTTGACATGGTTTCCATCGGGCCAACCATCTGCCATCCCCATTCCCCCAATGAAGCGGTCAGTATCAGTTCGGTTCAGAAATTCTGGAGATTTCTAACCGCCTCACTAAGACAATTATAATTCGTTGATTGAATTCTCGTTGATTGAATTCTCGTCGGGGGGCGCCCGGGTGGGTTGCGCCCCCGCACGACGGCGCAGAAAATTAGA
>JAEYNR010000054.1 GCA_023412475.1 Fibrobacterota bacterium
TATCGCAATCTCATCAGGGGTGTCCTTTCTAAGTTTATTTTTTGTAACTATTTACTAACCTAGTTTGTGGCACCCCTTTTTGTCAAGTTTTTTTCAAGTTTTTGTATTTTGAACAGAAACTATTTAGAATATTAGGGAAAAAGCATATTAAAGACTTTTTGTCACAATTTATTCTATAATATACAATTAACCTGGTTTGTTGTCTGCCTGATTATTCCAGTAAGAAGGGGAGTAAGGTTCGAAAGCCTCTGCACCAGAATACTGGCAGAGGGTTTTTATGCAGATGGTGAAAAAACTAAAATAATCTCAAATTGTCCATTAGACGGCTTGTGATGAAATCCCCCGCTGGAAAGCGTCCCCCTTAATAGGGGGATTAGGAGGGTTTGCTTACACTCGTTAGATAAAAAGTTATTATCTGTTCATTTTTGAAACGTGAAATGCACAATATGGAAAACTTTAGGATTATAAAACATCTCAGGAAAAATCATTTGTAATTATCTCCACACCTCTTCTGCAAATCTCACGTGCATAATCGGTCCAGAGGCCCTGCCCCCAGTAGCGGTAACAACTTGTCTGGGAGGTCAAAAGATGAAAAAGAGCATTGCGGTATCGCTGCTCGCTTGAAGAGAAACCTTTTTTTGTAACCTTTTCATCAAATAGAGCACTCAACTTTTCTATTGGGTCCAGCACATTTTCATACCCTTTTACCCAGGAGATGTCGTTTGTCCAGCTCCCTCCATCCATATGGAAACGGTAATCCTGTTTTTTAAGCTCTTCAATGGTCTTTTTCAGTTTCCGCGGATCCTCTCCCGCAGTGAAATGATCCCAGATTTTTTTCTGAAAAATAGGCTGAACAACAGTAAAATCGGACTCTGTTATACCCATCTCGAAGAGGTGCTCAAGGTACTCGGAAACATTAATTAATGGCGAATCAGAACCGCTTGATTCCCGCACGGTTTCCATGAATTTCGGCGGAAACTCATTCATCATTACCCCACCATTTTCACCATCGGCTATTTGGGTAACCAGAGGAGGAACCTGCTTTCCATTCAGTTGCCATCTGGACAAGCCCTTTGCTTCATAATAAGGCTGCATCTGTGCCACAAGTTTTGTGTCGCTTCCCTGAGTCTTGATTATCGCGATGATACTGACCTTTTCTCCCGAAGAGCTGGTGCATACTAACCGGTGAGGAAGATACCTGCTTTCCAGGGGAGCACCACTAGAAGCCAGTTCGACAGTGTGTTCCTGAACCAAAACCCATTTGAAACCGCAATCAACCAGCGTTTTTACAAATGCATAGGCGGTATCCGGATGATTCGGTAAAGCCATCTCAGATGGTGAGAACCCACGGACTCTCTGCAGTGCTTCATATCCGAATATGGCCGCGAAGTGATGCTGCCAGGCTTGCACATGATATTTATAATCCTGCACCGGAGTAGATGGCGCTACTGCATGCCCCCAGGGACATCCAAGCCACTCCACTGCCCGGCGATATCTTTGATCCATGGTGATTTTTTTGAGGTCATCAAATACATCATGTAAACCCATTTTGCGAAGGCCATGAAACAGTGTGCCGGAATATTCCAGCATCACTCTGGGCTCTTTTCCTTCATCAATAAGTGTGGGGACAAATTCACCCATACGTTTATAGCACCAGTGAAAAACCGGAGCATTGTGATTATCCCCTATACCCTGATTATCCATCATGTATTGAAGATTACTTATCAGTGAAGCTGTACGCAGGTCATTGCCTCCGGCCGGAATCAATGGTTGATGCATGTGAAGCGCAATTGCTGTGGCACTTCTGATTCTGTCAAACCTTACTGTGCTCTCTTTGAGATAATGATTCTTATTTGCAGCCGCTTTCACAGTCTCATCTATCTGAACCGAACCGCAGATGTTTGGAAGACCATCAATGGACTCGGGCATCATTTCAGGGCTCATTCAACCTCCTTGTAAAGTTTTATTTATGTCTGATAAAATCGAATACATTCTCATAATGCTTCCCAGGTATATTCCAGGAAAAATCATATCTCATTGCATTTTCCATAAGGGAACGAAAATGACCTGGATAATCGTAGTATAGTCCTACTGCTCTTTTCAATGCAGATTCAATGCCGCAAGTATCCATGTGGGTAAAGGTATAGCCATTACGCTCATACCAGGGGAGATCTGAGTAATCATGATCGAAAACACTGTTGACTAAACCACCAGTGGAACGGACAACCGGTATTGTGCCGTATTTCATGGCGATCATCTGTGAAAGACCACAGGGCTCAAAGGCGCTTGGTACAATAACCATATCTGATCCGGCATAGATAAGATGAGATAGATCCTCGTCAAAGCCTAACTCTATATGGCAGTGTACATTATCATTAAGCTGGTTTTTCAGAGATAAAAATCTGTCATTAATTGATTGGTCAGAACCCGTACCAAGAAGCACAAACTGAGCACCATTATTAACAGCATAGCTTGCGGTATGGCAAATGAGGTCGATTCCTTTCTGATTGTCCAGACGCCCCACATAGGAAATGACCGGCCTGGCATCATGATAAAGCCAGAACTGCTTGCGTAGCGCTTCCTTATTTTTATACTTGTCTTCAAGGGTAGTGAAGTTGTATTGCAAAGGAATAAACCGGTCGATTTCCGGGTTCCAGGTGTTATAATCGATACCGTTAAGTATTCCTCCGATTTTATGCTGATGCATGTTAAGAGTATGTACAAGTCCGAAACCATAATCAGTAAAACGGCTCTCCCAGGCATGATGAGTTGAGACTGTGTTGACAAAATTAGAATAAACAATTCCCCCTTTGAGGCAGTTAAGTGCGAACGGATCGTGATTGTCACGAAGCTGCTGATAGTCGAAATAGTATTCCGGACGATTGAGACCGGTTGCAGCCAAAATTTCGCTTCCGCACTTTCCCTGATGTTTGAAATTATGTATGGTATAACAAACTCTCTGGTTTTCCATTCCATGAAACTTGTAGATCTCAAAAAGTAATACAGGCAAGAGGCCGGTCTGCCAGTCATGACAATGGATGATATCGGGGCGTCTGTTGGTTTGAAGCATAAACTCCAGGGCTGCTTTACTGAAAAAAGCAAATCGCATTGTGTCATCATCACAACCATAAAAGGTGTTTCTTCTGAAAAAGTTATCTTTGCTTTGCGGATCAATAAAAAAACACCTTCTGCCATGCACCAGACCAAACCAGACCACACATGGAATTACTCCATCAAACCAGGGAACAGGCAAATAGTTGTAGGAAACTGTAAGATTGAAGATCTGATCGTAGCGCATACAATCATAGAATGGAAGAATGATCTCAACTGTATTGCCTCGCAAAGAAAGTTCTGCAGAAAGACCACCTATTACATCTGCCAATCCACCGACTTTAGAAACCGGAGCACATTCTGAAGCTACTTCAATAATATACATGGCCTCGTACCCTCCTTGTTCTGGACCTCTATTGAGAGCCATCCTTGAGTGAATTACTTTTCTGTTTGTTTTTTAGCAAGAAGGAGAAGAGATATGCAATTACCATACCGGTTTTTAATGCGTTAATTTGAAAGAAAAAGAGAGTATTGAAGGATTTAATTCCCAAAATGAGAATCGATTGCGAAAAAACTCCAGTTACTATTGTATTGAGCTATTTCGGGTAGCTATAAAATCCCAAAACTATTTGATACAGAATTTAAGCACGAAATTCGAAGTACGAAATTCGAAATAAGAACAGGAACTGATATAAGAACAGGAACGGAAAAACTGGAAGAAGAACTAACTGATAAACTTTAACTATCTTTAAAACCTAATTCCTGTTCATAAATTTTGTTTATTGAAAATTGTATAGGATTTAATAATTGTGATTTGGAATTTTCTTCGGAATCAGATATCTACTGTAGTTGGCAAAATCCCATCAGTTATAATTTTCAATGGTATTTAGTACGCTCTGCATTTTCTCCACAATTTCAGGAACACTCTGATAAACCCCTTCTCCTCTGTTTTCAGCAGAAACCACTTCATCTTTCCAGGGTAGAAAACCTGCTAATCTCTCACCTGGAAATGAGTTTACAATTAATTGCTCATCTTCGATACTCCTAATCTTATTGCCTACAATCCAGTTCTTAAGTCCAGAAACTGATTTTGACAACTTAAGAATCGATCTGCCAGCCTGTATGCTGCGCATTGACGGCTCAATGACGGTGATAAAGGCATCAACAGAAACCGCTGTACCCCTTCCGATGTGTTCTGTTCCGGCAACCATGTCAACAAGTACAGTTTCGGTGGCTTCCAATACCAGATGTCTCAATAATGCCTTGATAAGAGTGTTTTCGGCACAGGCACAACCTGTGTTTACTCCACGGGTCGCACCCATTATTAAAAGACTTATTGAGTTCTGAGTAGCAGAAAATTTCTTCGGAATATCACTTACGTAAGGATTCAGTAAAAAGTAACTTCCCAGAGAGTCGGCCGCTGCGCCGGTCCTTTCCTTTATCAGATCTTTAAAAGAAAGCAGAGGATGAATACTTTTTAACAGTTCGTCCGGAAAACCCAACGCTTGACCCAACGTAGGGTTGGGGTCAGCATCGATTGCATAAACAGATTCGCCTCTGGAAGAGTAAATGCCGGCAAGACAGGAGGTGAACATCGTTTTTCCTGCTCCACCTTTCCCGGTAATCGCGATTTTTCTGGCCATGACATGTATTCCCTTCTATTAGATAAGGCAAAGTTTAATACTTCTACTATCGAAACAACTTAATAATAAGACACAAATCAGAATTAGTAAGAAACAATCAGAAACAAACAATCGCAGAATCAGAGAAATCAGACAAACACAATTATTTTTATAACGTTTCTTATTTTTATTCTATTAGATATTGCTTTGATATTATACGTTAATTTCTCGATTAATTTTATAACCGCTATTACGATTTTTATTACTTCGATATTCGATATTTTTCCCTACTTCCTCATTGCCTATAATAGCGCTTCAAACAAGCACACTCCATCCCCTTTACCCCAGCATTTTATCTCTTTGCAGCGCACCGGTTTGTGAATGAAATTCTCAATTATACCACCTATCATACCACCTTCAAAATGGCATACCACTTCACCTACATCAGGCATTCCTGCACAACTGACACATTCATCTACCTGAAGAAATACTTTGCCGCTTTCAAAACTTCCGTTGGCAATTGACAACAGGCCTATCCCTAAATGTTGACACGTATTTACCACACCAGCAAGATAGCTGTTAAGATCATGAGGTACTGTGAGCTGGTCAGAAATAGTCTTACCAATATTAAGGCCCAGATTTCTGCCACCTCTGTAAATAATGGCATTTGCTCCTCTTCCGGCTATTTCCCTCATTCCTTCCATAACACCTACTAGACGTAAAGCTCGAAATAGTTGAACAGGAACCATTTCACCCAGCACTTTTCTTCCTTCGGCTGGATTACCTATCAGATCTAACCCACGTGTGATAGTTTCTACCATTAGCGACTCCTTCAGTATATGTATGAATGATTCAAATGAGGTGATGCCAGATAGGGCATCAATTCACTTATATCCCGCTTCGATCTCATCAACGATGCCAGCACTCCGGCAGCCTTTTCACTATTAAAAAGCTGAAATCCCGCGATCCTGTTATTTTTTGTATAAACGATTCTTAACTCGTCATTTTTGCAATAGACAGTTTTTTGCCCAGCCATCGATCCGGCGATGAAAAGGGGTACTTTCATATGCTTAACAGAGATCACTTTGCCAGTGGATTCATTTTCGATGCTATCTCCCAGTACATTGTGAGCACATATTCTTGCCTGTTCAACAGCACTAAAGAAGGTATTGTTTATTACATCGTGGCAATTGTGGTCATCTGAACTTTCTGCACAGTCGCCGATAGCAAAAACCGAATCAACCGAGCTCTTAAGAGTTCTGTCAATACAGATTCCCCGATTTATCCGGATATCAGAGTTATTCAGGAATCCAAGCTGTGGACAGTTTCCGGTAGCAATAACAAAAAAGTCACCTTTCACGACTTCTCCACTTCTACTTACTACCCCGGTTGCTTTACCATTTCCCCTGAACTCCATCACTTCAGACTTTGTAATCACCCTGATTTCATGCTGTTTCAATTGTTTTTTTAATCTGTCAGAAATATCCGGATCAGCCAAAGAAGGTAATAAATGCTCCTGTCTTTCCAGCAGGGTAACCTGAGTCTGTAATGCATTGAGAAGCATTGTAATTTCGATTCCGATTAATCCCGCACCTATCACTACAGCTTTGGCTGATTTCTTTTTTTTTGTCTGCTTGATAAGTTCTGATGCAACGCTAAGTGATTTGAAATTGTATACATTGCTCATCTTAACCCCCTTTATGGGGGAGTGAACAGATGCGCCTGAGGCAATAATCAATTTGTCATAATTCAGTTTGCGGTTTCCAGAGGTTGTAACCTGTTTATTTTTAAAATCGACACTGGTAACTGTTGTATCCGGACAGAATGCAAATTTATCAAATGTCTTCCCTTTCCAGAAGATCTCAAACCCATTGATGAAATGATCATACATCACAGGTGGGCTGTATGGGGGCAGATTCTCTGCAGTCAGTACAGTACATTGAACTGATCTGTCGAGATCAGTTATCGTTGTGGCAGCAGTAATTCCTGCCGGGCCTGCACCTATGATAATAACGTGCACTCTTCATCCTCCTTTGAAACCGTTTCGTCCAGAAGCGCAACTCTTTTTTTATCGATATGGCTTATCATCAGGGATGCTGACAATTCAGGGTCCACTTCAACTGCGAATCTGGCTCCAAGAAGCTTTTCTATTTTATTACACAAAAGATTGGTGACCTCTTTTGATCCAAGAACCGGAGGTATAGTTCCAAGTACAGTAAAGATGCCAGATCCCAATACGTATGCAGCGATGCTGACAGCTTTCTGGCTCATCCATTCTGGAGCAGCGGCTGCTACAGGCAGATCGGAAATGTCACAGTCCAGAGCCTGAGCCATTGCAGCGGCAACGCTAAGGATTCTGCTGATATCCACACAACTTCCCATGTGTAAGACTGGTGGAATACCGATCTGGGTACATACGGCTTTAAGTCCCTGACCAGCTATGTTGGCTGCATCGACACTAAGCAGACCAGCTTTTGCACAGGCTATTGCATTGCAACCCGTGGTCACTACCAGAACATCATTTTTAATTAGACTTTTAATCAATTGAATATGGGAATAGTCATGCCGTACTTTTGGATTGTTACATCCGACAACTGCTGCAATACCTCTTATATGACCGGCTTTAATCACCTCTATAAGCGGATCAATTGTTCCCCCAAGAGCACCAGCGATAGCTTCAACCGAAAACCCTACTGTAGCTTCCATTGCTTCGGGCGGAATAAACACTGATGATTTTTTGCGATTAGTGAAATTGTTGACTGCAGATTCTACTATGGTGCAGGCGGTCTGATAAGCATGATCTTCATCCAGATCAATATGGATTGCCTGTGGAAAGTGTGCTTTTGGAGAGGTTGATATGAATTTTGTATGATAACATTTCGCCAGGTCTCCCAGCGATGGAAATATACACTGGACATCAACAATCATTGCTTCCACAACACCGGTTATAACAGCAAGTTCCTGTTGCAAAAAATTTCCTGCAACAGAAACACCATGACGCATAATAATCTCGTTTCCTGTGCAGCACATTCCGCAGACGTTAATCCCTTTTGCTCCTTTTGATTTAGCAAGTTTGATCAGTTTTTTATCATTAGCTGCTTCAACAATCATTTCTGATAAAACCGGTTCGTGTCCATGCACGATTATGTTTACCATTTCTTTCTTTAAAACTCCCAGATTTGCCATAGTTTTTTTCGGCATGGGAGTACCAAAGAGGATGTCAGACACTTCTGTTGCGATCATCGATCCAGCCCATCCATCAGCAAGAGCGGTGCGTATTCCCTGCAGAAGTATAGATGCCGGATCATTGTCAACTCCAATATGAGTTCGATGCATTGATTCCACTATTTCCCGATCAATTCCTCTGGGGGTAAGTGATAATTTTTTCCAGATCTCAAGTCTCTGAGGTGGGAGCCGCTTTAAAAAAGGAAATCCACCTGATCTTTGACGGCCAAAGTCATCGTAAAGCATGATGGCAAGTTTGGATGCAAGCTTCTTTAATGGTATATTTCGAGCCGGTATTCCACATTCCAGGGCCAAAGATCTCAATTTTATTTCATCTCTTATTTTGTAATCACAATTTTCTCCGGTTGCAATTTGGAGAGTATGAATAATATCTCTTCCATGATCAGAATGGGCTGCGGCTCCTGTGGCAATACTTACCAGCAGATTGCGCGCTACAATGATATCTGCATCAGCTCCACAGATCCCTTTCTGCGGCCCCTCTCCAAAAGGATCGATCCTGCAAGGTCCCATATTGCAATTACGGCAGCATATTCCAAGAAGACCGTAGCTGCATTGTGGCAATTGTTGCTGATAACGATCCCAAACGGTTTGAATATTCTCTTCTTCTGCTTTTTTCAGCATGGCCACGGTTGCATTACATGATGATTTCTGATGGTGCATAATATTTCCCTGTTGTATAGGTCAGGTTATAAATTAAAAACGAATTTTATTTTCCAATTGAATGACAACGGTTTTTGAGATCTCTAAAAAGTGAATACTGATCGGAAATGGTTTTGCTCTGTTCAGACAAAATGCTCAGGGCTGCCATAGACAACTTTCTTCTGGCAATGATATGTTTTTCGATTTCACCATACAGAAGAGCGCCTGATTTACAGGCTTCAACACAGGCCGGAACAGAAGATCCGGAGGTTCTGTCAAAACATTCATCACATTTAATCGATATAGAACGGCCAGACTTATCTTTGTTACTTTTGCGAAATATAATCACCCCAAAGGGGCAATTTACAAGACAATTACGGCATCCAATGCATTTGTTTTCATCTGAGAGCACGACTTCTGCATCTTCTGATCTTTTCAAAGCTCCTGACGGACATGAGCTGATACAGGGAGCAGGGTTACAGTGGTGACATTTGTTGGGGATCGATATGCTGCCAGAATGGTTACATTCAATGAAGATTCTACTTTGAGGCTTGACCGGTTCAGCGATAGCCCCATAGATATTGCCAGACAATGAATGCTGGATCGCACAAGCCATTTCACATTGATGACAGGTGAGGCACTTCTCTTTTGAATAAATTACTGTGTTCATTGTGTTCCTCTGTGGCTCTACATTTTATTTACACTACTAAAGACTATCACATCTTATCCTTTACCATTCTCAAAATATCGATATTCTTATTCTTATTTCTTATTTCGATATTCGATATTCGATATTCATATCCTTACCGGTAATACCATGGTGTTTAGTTCCGATTCCTGAGGAAATGGCTTACAGGATAAGCCGGAGCAGAAAACTCGCAGATTATCATCAAGAATCAGAGGAAAAATGGTCAGGTGCAATTTATCCTGTGTAACAAAACATAACCTGGCAAGACTGTTAACAGAACTGTTGCGTCTGATTAACTCTTCACATTGCTCAAATAACACAGAAATCCCGGCTATCTCTTCGGAATTCTCACAACTGGATGCTACTTCAAAACCCATGTTATCGGAAATGACGCATCCACTCTCAAAGATATTAGCAGAGAAAAATTGAACGATTGAATCAAACTTCCCATTTATATTCTCTGTATCACACACTGATGCCTCCAACGGATAACGACTGGTATCCCTAATAATCGAAGTAACACCGTTTTTAATAATCGAAAGCTGATCCTTTAACTGCTGAATCTGGAAACGTAAGTCGTTCTCGATTGAGATCTGGTTAAGGTACTTCTGATAGAAAGCCTCATATTTCTGATAGGTTGCTAAATCATTTTTCAGAGATGCTATTTTTTTCTTCAAGACAGAAACTTCAGTTTCTGCATCAGAAGAAGCCGGTTTTCTTTGCATCTGGCTTGTTTTGGCTCTAAGTGCAATGATAATATTTTGCTGTGCAAAGCATTGTCTTAGCAGGTCGTTGTAATAGGAATAAAGATTCTTATAATCTGCAAGTACCTCATCATTGGTTTTTTTTAGCCAGTTGCACTCTTCTTTGAACTGGTCTACCAGTGAGCTGCTTTTTTTTAACCTATTCTTAAGCTCATTGAGCTTAGTGGAAACCATAGCACTACCAAAAAGAGAACCGGAGATGAAAAATAGGAGGCAAACAAGAATGATAATAATTGCAATATTGTTCATATCTGAATTTCCGTATACAGAAATAAATCTTTTACAGTCGGATTTTTACCTTTGCAATTTTAATGCTGTCCAAAAAATCCGGTTGAATATTGACTTGTCTCAGGAACTTTATTTTTTAAATGAGACTGGCCAGATCCGGAAGGATGCGCCGGATTTCAAGGAAAATCAGCCCCAGTTTAGCATCGGAATTTACCAGACTCACCAGAACAGTGTCGTTATTGATGCTATTGCAGATGATATATCCGTTGTCACTTTTTATATAAATCTGGCTCATTTTGCTGTTCATCATTTCGCTGGCTATTCGCTCTCCAACTCCCAGCATGGCTGCAGTCAAGCCACCAACCAGCCCCTCGTCTATTTCTGAAAGCGTTACGCTGGCTACCATGAATCCCTCCAGGGTTATCACTGATGCACCAAATATGTCTGCTGAGATGGAACGAAACCGGTTAAGCACTTCTTTTATCTTTTCAGATTTGGAAATGGTGACAGTTGCAGTGTTCATGTGTGTAAATTCTCCTTTAATAATAGTTTAGAAAAAGGATGCTCTTTTGAGCTCTCTTCTATTGTCTTATTTAACCGAATTGATGAAAATGAGGTAAAGTAATGATCTCTTTTAGAGGACAAAAGTGACTCGTCACAGTAATCTGAAACTGTAAATTGGCTGTTGTGATTTTCTGTTTCGGATGTATCAGAAATTTTCCCAACAATTATGCTGGAAAATGCATTAACGTTTTTTTCTGAACTGGGTTGGAGCTTATTTTTATCAATAAAAATCAGTCCGTTTTCCGGTTCAGTCATCTCTTTGTGCTCTGGCATTGCTGGAGCTGGAATAATAAGAGGAGGAGACGCTGGCGATTCCTGGTCATCTTTCTTTTTATCATATAAAAAAGTTTTATCAGATGATTTTTCTATGTTGATTGGCTCCGGGATAGTGACTTCGAAAGAACTATCCATCGGAAAGTTTGCGATTTTAAGGCGTTCAATGGTGTTGTTCAGCAGAAGCCTGATTGAATTATCATTACCTCTTTTGCAGTAATCAATCATTCTTTCCCAAAGAAGGCAGCGAAGCTGAAGGGGAATCTGTTCAGAGTCGAAAAAAAGCGCGAAAATGGTTATTGCAGTTATGTCCTTATCATAATCGATGCTGCAGGATGCGGTGATATTGTTGAGATCACTGATAAACTCCTGAATATTACCATACCTGGCACAACGGCCAAACGTCTTATTTGCAATGCAGCGTACAATTATTTTATTAAGCTCAGAAGGAATAGATGGAAAGAAATGACTGGGTGAATCAAGTTTGTGAGCATCTTGCTGATTGTAAAAAAACAGAAAATGGTTGTATCCAATTAGCATACAAAGAAGAAGAAGACCCAGGGAGTAGATTTCGTAATGTTTTTTCCAGCACTTTCCTTTTTTAATATCCTGGTGGCTGAAGATGGTATGGGTGTTGGGAATAATAGAATTTCCATCATATCTGAACCGGACCAGATCTGCAAAACCGCTATCGATCAAGAGGATTCTACCGTTAAATGTGATTAAAACATTGTCTGGGCAGATATTGCCGTGAGGCATAAAAGGAGAGGGGGAGTGTTTGTGAAGATATTCAATGGTTTCGCTGACTGTGCTTAATATGTGAAGGACAAGGGGGAGAGGAAGATTCTTTTTGCAAGATGCGAGTTTTTGAAGCAACTGAGTGAGGGTTACTCCTGGAGTATGCTTGCAGGCAACATAATGCCTGGTGCGGGATGGTTTTCCACATTTGCCAAATTCAACTATGGGTTGAATGCCAGGATGAAGAAGTTCTCGAACATGGCAGAGCCGATCGTATATCGGATCAATTTCTTCGGGAAGCACTGTCTTTATAAGTACAGCCTGTTCATCTTTTCCAGAATTATAAGCAGCAAGAATTATCTCTGCTGATTTATTACGGGCCAGAATCTTTTGATTGTTGTATCTCATATTAGCCTGTCGCACCAAAAAAATTGCTGGAAACTAACAACGAAATCAAAAAACAAAAAAATGAACAGAGAAAAAAAATGAACAGAGAAAAAAAAGAAAGAGAACAGAACTTATGCCGGTTAAAGGATGGATACTTCGACTCTGGATGAGTGTATGACCGGCAAGAAAATAGTAATTTACTCATTTGTACTGCTTTAAAACAAGTAAAAAATTGCAGATAAACCGGGCAGTAATTCAGATTGTAAATAGATTCATCAAGTATACTATCCATATAGACAGCACCAGGCAAGTCTTGAAACCAGGATGATTTGTAACAACTGCAGCTATCTATTCGAAAAAAAAATTATTAAATCAACACAACAAAATCTAAAAAGAAAAAAATAATAACTAATATCAAAACAATATCTATTCAGAGGTAATTTCACCTCCACCTCCCTTAATACCCTTAGTACGGTGGGCAGGCCACCTCCCTTAGTAACTATTGTACGTGGACAGCCAGAAAAAATATTTAAACAAAAAATAGGCATTAAAAAAGTACTTTAATCAGGGCTTATCAAATTATTGTTACTTTCTTATCAGATATTTGGTACCTACTGGCAGAAATTGCTGAACAGTTACGATGATTATTATTGTTATTGCCCGGCCGGATTTAAGTTGATATGAAAATGTGTGCAGATAAAAAAGAGTAAAGGATTATTCGGCAGCAGTTTAATTTTGAAAATTGGCAGCCACTGTGGGACTTCCGGTGTTGAGGTTCGGAAGACCGATTTTGGTGTTCGGAGTACCGGTTTTGGTGTTCGGAGTACCGGTTTTGGTGTTCGGAGTACCGATTTTGGTGTTCGGAGTACCGATTTTGGTGTTCGGAAGACCGATTTTGGTGTTCGGAGTACCGATTTTGGTGTTCGGAGTACCGATTTTGGTGTTCGGAAGACCGGTTTTGGTGTTCGGAGTACTGATGTTGGTGTTCGGAACACCGATGTTGGGCCTTTTTTTCTCGGCAGCGGTGTCATTTTTCTCGATTGAGGAGTAATTTTCACCAATAGTGGAGTTAATTACTCCGATGATGGAGTTCAGAACACCAGTATTTTGGTGTATGGTACACCGATGTCAAGGTTTAGAACACCAATGTCAAGGTTCTGAACTCCGGTGCCAGAGTTCAGAAGCCCAACTTCGAAGCTTTTCACGGCCCATATCGAGAGTTTTTACACAGTTACCGAGGCTCAGAGCACAGGTGTTGAGAATCAGAACACCGATGTTGGGGTTCGGAAGACCATTGTTGGGGTTCGGAGCACCGATGCCGAAGTTCTGAGTACCAATGTTGGTGTTCTGAACCACTGTTGCCAGGGCACTTATACCCATCCTGAAAAAAAACCCCAGAGGCAAATCCTTAATGACTTTTAGATTTACCCCTGGGGTTCTTAAACGGGAAACCTGATTTTATGGTTCCCCGTTATCAGGAAAAGACCCGGATAACGATGATTTTGTATTCTTTATGCAGAAAGTGGCTCTGATGCCTTCATTTTCGCAGAATTTCCAGGAAACCTGATACCCAGTTCATTTTTCGCTTTCTGGGACTCCACAGTTCCTAAAGCTTTAGCGACAGCCTTTATCTGGTTATAAATTCCCAATGTGACCATAAACACTTCGCTTCCTGACTGGAGTTGGGTATCCTCTAGCTTCTGAGTCAAAGCTTCAATTCTTCGGTTAGCAACCCGTAAAATCTTAAAGGCTTGAAAATCAACATTGGCTTCTTTTATGTCGACAAATGAAGGGACAAAATCGGGATTCTGATTACCCAGCTCAATTGCCTTTTCAACAAAAGCAAAGGTTTTATCTCCCATTTTCGGCAATTCTTTGCGCAACTCCGGAGTCAAATCAATGGTCTTTGGCTCCAATATCCGGTACAGTGTGTCCAGGGCTGCATTGACTTCTGTCAGCTCTTCATCGGTGAGTGTAAAGCTGACCTTGTTTGTAATTGACATGGAAATAACTCCTTTTGTCAAAGGTGTTTAGATGTGCTATCCAGGGTCTTGTCTTATTTTCGAAGATGAAACAAAAAAAAGAGTTTGTCTATGGAACGAGGAGGAAATTTTTCTTACTCTTTTTTTATAAACTATGTTCTTGTTTCCTGAGTAGCAAGCTATTTAAATAAAAAAAAAATACTAATCGGATTTCTATTCTGTGCAGAAAGGTGAGGTTGAAACTTGTCGGTGCGAAGGATGGGTGGTCTGTGGAATGGGTGGACTGCGGCTGTCGATGGTGGACTGCGGGTAGTCTGGGTCTGTGGGCTTTGCCCGCGGTTATGCATGATGTTGCCCTTGTGAGGGCTTGGGGAATGCCGAATGGGAGAGCACGGTGGGCAGTTGATGGCTTTTTGTGTGTGGTAGTGGGTGGGTCAGGTCTCTGTGTGGTGAGTCGGGTCTTTTCCCCAGAGATGATTTTGTATCATGTCAAGAAGTTATCTCTGGGGCACATGATGGGGCCAATCCGCGGTGGACTGAGTATGTGGGATATCTGTCCGTGGGCTGTCTGTCCGTGGGATGTCTGTCTGTGGGATATCTGTCTGTGTCAGTCAATGGTGGACTGCGAGTAGTCTTGTTCGTGGGCTTTGCCCGCGGTTATGCATGATGTCGCCCTTGTGAGGGCTTGGGGAATGCCGAATGGGTGAGAGAGCTCGGTGGGGACTTGGGAATAATGATATGAGCTGAGAGAGAGCTCGGCGGTTTTTTAATAGCAGGAGTCTTTGGGGGCACGTTTTATTTTCGAGCTGTCTGAATGCCAGGGCACAGATGGTCCGGATTCTTTCATTAACTCTAAAAACATTAAAAAAAGGCGGTTCTGAAAAATGGCTTCAGGATTTTGTCTCGGACAGCGCTGGGTCAGTGAAACCGAACCTGAACTTGGTTTGGGCAAGGTGATTTCCTGTGATAATCGATATGTTGAAATAGAATTCTGTGCTCATAAATCGACCAGAAAGTATGCTGCCTCCTCAGCTCCCCTTCGAAGAATAACTTTCAGGGAAGGAGAGACTATCGAAGATAGGGAGGGATGTAAATACCGGATTGTTGCTCTAAATCAGATGCAGAATGGCTTTATCCAGTATCAGTGTGAAGGCTCTTTATTAGTGGGTGAGGATCAGATTTCTGACACTATCAGTTTCTCTGCTCCTGATAAACGGCTACTGGCTGGAATCACTGATACCCCCTCCGACTTTAATCTCCGCTTTGAAATGCTTCAGCACCAGGCAGCTATTCGCAGCTCAAAGGTGAGAGGCTTTGTTGGAGGAAGAGTAGACTTGATTGCACATCAATTGTTTATCGCAGAAAATGCCTCAAAAAGAAGAAACCCCAGAGTCTTATTATCCGATGAAACCGGGTTGGGAAAAACTATCGAAGCTTGTCTGATAATTCATCGGCTGATAATGACCGGACGGGCATTAAGAGTATTGATACTGGTCCCTCACACATTGGTTCATCAGTGGTTTGTCGAACTGCTTCGCAAATTCAACCATAACTTCCGGATATTCACCCCGGAGTTTGGTGCCGATGCAGAAAGAGAAAACCCTTTTGTTGAAGAGCAACAGTTTATCTGCAGTATAGATCTTTTGCTTAGTAAACCTACATTTACTTCCGCTGTGGTGGAAACTCAATGGGATCTGGTCGTAGTCGATGAAGCGCATCACATGAGAATGAACAGCCCCTCTTTTCACCTGCTAAAAGCGTTGTCTGCAAAAACCGATGGCTTGATTCTTTTATCTGCCACACCAGAACAGTTTGGAAGAAAAGATCACTTTTCAAGATTACAACTGCTCGATCCCCAGCGATATTCCACTTATGAGAATTATCTCAAGGAAATAAAACGTCTCCAGCTTCTTTCCGATTACATTGATAAGTGGATAAATGTACATGGAATTAACCTGGAGAATGTATCCACTGAAGGTATTCAGATAGTCTTGCCCGAAAAGATAGCTGAACTTCTGCCAGGTGTGGATGAATCCAGAATTAAAAACCAAAGCCTCAGTCTGGCTGAACTGATCGATATCTATGCTGTGGGAAGAGTTCAGTATCGAAATACCAGAAAAACCATAAAAGGTTTCCCTCAAAGAAAAGTAAACCTGATTGCCCTGGATGCAGAATCTAATTGTAAAGAACAGTTGAAAAAAGAGATAGCTCGGGATATCCTTCAGTCCTCACAACATTGTACCATCAAAAATAATGATCCGCGGATAATGGCCATCATTAAGCTGCTTCAGGATTCACCTGATACTAAATTTCTGATTATCTGCACTTCTAAAGAGAAAGCAACTGACATACAGCAGTCACTACAGAAACATCTTGCAATAGATATCGCTTTGTTTCATGAAGAGATGACTCTGATTCAGGCAGACAGAAATGCCGCATGGTTTGCAGACAAAGTTGGAGCCAGACTTATGATCAGCTCCGATATCGGCAGTGAGGGTCGTAATCTTCAGTTCTGCAGTCATCTTATTCTCTTTGATCTTCCATTTAATCCGGAACTTCTGGAACAGCGAATTGGAAGATTGGATAGAATTGGGCAGCTTAACGAAATTAATCTCTACGTTCCATACGTATTAAACTCCCCACAGCATATTCTCTGCAGGTGGTATCAGCAGGGGGTTGATTCCCTGGCTAATAATGTTCCGGCAGCGGCTGCTGTTTTTGAAGAGCTGCAACCACAATTGAAATCGCTTCTGCTGATGGCTGATGATACAGTCGATGAAAAAAAAGTGAATCATATTATTGAATTAACTCAAAATCGATGCAGGAAACTTACTGAAGAGCTTTTCAGCAAAAGGGACAGGTTGCTGGAGTTGGCATCGTTTCATCCAAAGGTGGCAAGGGAGCTGGTCAAAGAAATCCAGTTTGAGGATACCCACAACAGGGCTCAATCTGTGATGGACAAGCTGCTACAGCATTATGGGGTTGCTGTCGAAGATGCAGGTGAGAGCAGGTGGGCACTTCTAACTGAGTATGTTACGGATCATGCATTCCCACTGCCACGACAGGAAAGGCCGGTAATTACCTACGATCGCAAAACTGCTCTTTTTAGAGATGATATCGACTTTCTCACTATCGATCACCCAATGGTTACAGGTGCAATAGATCTTTTTCTTTCCTCCGAGCATGGTAGCAGCGCTTTTGGAATATGGCCTGATTCTAAAAGAAAAGAGCTGGTTATGGAGTGCGTGTACATTCTGGAGTGTATCACATCTGCCCAATTCAATTCAGATCGTTTCTTGCCACCTTTACCTCTCAGAGTAGCAGTAAACCACCTTGGAAAAGAGGTAACTGCTGATTTGCTGGCAGCCAGGAAAACTGGAATACTAAGAAAAGGTTCCATAAAGCCGCTTCTGTCCAATCGGGAATTGCTCACTGGCATGATTCCATCAATGGTTGAAACCTCATCGACAATCGCACAAAAGGCCATGAAACCTTATATAGAAGACGCAATAAAGAAAATGAGGCAATTCTATGCTACTGAGATAAACCGCTTACGAAGACTCTCTGAGATGGGGGCTGAAATCACTGCGGATGAGTTTCTTCAGATCGAGGAAGAATCAAGCTACCTTACCGGTGTTTTTAATAACGCCCGTCTTCGCCTCGATTCGGTATGCCTCGTGAAGATGTCAGATTTGGGATAGTAGATATTAGATTTTTTGGGAATCGGAGTAAGACAATAGAGATGTTAGATATTAGATTTTTTGGGAGTCAGAGTAAGACAATAGAGATATAAGGATATTCGATTTGTTACTACTGAGATATTGAGGAGGCTTGTCCTGGCACTCCATTACGCTGATTGTCAAAAGGACTGATGGTGCAATAAAAACAGACTAAAATAGGAGTTTTTTCCCGTTCCAGTTGACTCTGCTAAAAACGTCCTGTTTCAAATTATGGCTCTCTTGAAGATTCAAAGAGAACCTGAAAATAAGTAAAACTTCACGCAATAAATTTCTACTGTTATACAGAAGGTGTCCCCAGAGTCTTGTTGCATTCAAAAAGTAATTTCATATCATTGTCATTCTAATGTTAACAATATCTGATTTCATACACACCGCTGATGTTAAGTTGTTCCTGAAGTAAATCATTTTATTGTTCTTCCGTTTACCATAGCATCGACAAGAAGATACCTTGTTTGTTCTACAAAGCTGCCGCTTTCCACTCCCAGTGCGGTAACAGTCCGAACTTATCAAACCAACTCCACTTTTGTAGATATCTGTAACTTTTCCATTTCCTGCCCCATAAAATTCACTTTCGCCGGTCTGGGAACCAAAAGCATATGAATAGTCAAAATTGATCATCAATCCGTCAACTTCAGGAATGATTTCAACATTTCCAGTGTCATTCTGGCCATGTGGTATCTCGTAAATAAGAGACGTCACCAAATCCGCTGAAAGTGAAAGAGGAATACCTTTTTCGGGAATGATAATAAAGGTGTCCCTTGTTATGATGCCGTTATATTCTTCCAGAGTAAGATATATCAAGGTATCCACTCTTATCGGTTCGCCCCAGTCAGAATCAGGCCATGAAACAGTTTTGTAAAAACTTGCGATATGAATAAGACCGTCCTCTTCCTGAATGGCCAAATCGGTAAAAAACCAGGCGACCTGTCAGATCAAGAATTCTGAAACTCGCGGTTAAAGGCTGTTGTATCGAAATTTTTATATGCGTGTTTGAAATAACGGTTCCGGAATAACTTTCAGACCTGACTGTATGTAGACTGCTTACATTAATGGAAAAAATGCCGTTGAAATTGGTGGTATCGGACAGGTTACTGCCCAAAAGTGACACGGTACATCCGAAAAGCGGAGCACCTCTTTTATTGATAACACGCCCTGTTAAAGAGTGGCTTGCACTAAAAGCATCAATTACAATAAATGAAAAAACAATAAAAACAGACATACCACTGATACACACGATGCAGTGAACGATATTAAAAATGCAGTAAATGACATTTATTGCGTTTGTTGTCTTCGAGGTTGTCCAATCAAATGTCGTAAGTGGCGTACTGGTTTGCAGGGCGTTCAGACTACTTTTACGGGTTTTGAAAACAAACATATCGCACCGTTCACTGCAATATTACCACCGTTCACTGCAAAGAACTCATATCCCTTACGCTAGCAGATATTTTTTAACATACTTTTATCCTAAATTGTTGGCAGAAAACCAGGAACATGCGGTATCATTTTGAAATCAACTCTAAAAGTAATCAATTTGTAAGTGTTTATAAAAACTGTGAAGGAAAATGGAGGCTTGAGATAGAGTAACCTTGGTGCAAGCATGAATTTACAGTTATTGAGAACAGTTCGACTAATGAAGAGTATTAAAAATGAATAAAAATATTGTAGTAACTTTGATATGTGCATTTTTCACATTCCCGGTTTTCTCGAAACATGTTCAATCAAGTATATATTTACCTTTGATGAGAATTTCAATATAAAGGGAGGCAGCACTGGGATTTTTGCAATTACCGATGCTGTTACAGGGGAGCTCTCATGGAACGATATAGTGGCTGAAGGTGCACCAACCAAAGACACACCTGAATAAACGTGTCTCCAAATCTTTATTGTTTTACTAAGAATCACTGATTGAAAGATAAAAAATGACTAACGCACAACATCCACCGCTGGAATTTATCGATTCTATTGACAGGGTATCCCCAGTTGAACAGTCGTTCCGATTCTCGCTGAGCTTTTTATGTGCAAAAATGCCCTGTCCCCCCACAAATGTCTCAACCGGTCTTCCAGAATAGTAAGCCCATATCCGAAAACCGGTTGATTCTCCCCAAAACCGATACCATTATCAGCTATCGTGATCACTGTCCTGTTATGCAATCTATTAACCGATACGGTAATGTCACCTTTACCATTTCTGGATGAAAATCCGTGCTTAATGGAGTTCTCGACAAGGGGCTGTATACTCAGGGCAGGAATTTGAACTTTTTTAACGTCTGCATCGATATTAATCTTATAAGTAAGTTGATCGCCGAAACGGATCCGTTCAAGCTCAAGATACGATTCAACAATATATAATTCATCCTCCAGCTTGACGGTTTTTCGCTCGCCTGCTTCCAGAATGTACCTGAAAAGATGGGAAAGGGACAGTATCGCAGTTTCTGTCCGTGTCGGATCCTTCTGAGCAAGATGACAGATGGAGTTAAGAGTGTTAAAAAGAAAATGGGGATCGCTTTTAGCCCGAAGAGCGGTTAATTTGAGGTCGCTTATCTGCTTTTCGGCCTGCATCTTAACCACTTTCAGTTCGGTATCTAGAAGTTTATGATAATTGTATTCCATTATCAGTCTTACTAATACTGAGGTAAAACCATAAACCATAGTAGTAACAAACGGATAAAGAGCCTGAGAAAGCAGTTCGCCAGCGGTGATTTTGTTTGTTATTATAAAGAATAGAAATGTTGTTGCCATTACAGATGGATAACCAAAGCAGAATACTATCGGCTTGGCGAAAAAACCGCATAACAGGCCGCGTACCAGGAAATTGATAGTCAGAGAAGTAGGGTTTGAATCATAAAGTACCATCAATGCAGGATAAAACGCGAAACACCATAAAATAAATACTTCCCAGTGAATTTTGTGATAGAAAGAGAGATGGCCTTTGCGGGGGAAAAACCATAGTGAAGCTGACAAAATGGCAGCAATGGAGCCGAACAGGTGAGACCCATGCGCTCCCATGGCTTTATCCATAAAAGGAATTAGAAGACAACTGATCGGGCCTAAAATCGCCATGCCCGGTATAATCCGTTGTATGAAACGATAATCGGTATTGAAAACTATATGAAAAATTTTGCGAAAAAGTTCGGCAATCTTGTTAAAATATAAAGTACGAGCATTTGGCTTGTCTAATGTCGTTTCCATATAGCTGACATTCCTTACCGGAAGAATTAAATAAATACATACAATACCATCCAAGTTAAAAAAATAATACCAGATAATTGCCCAAAATAGCAAAATTTAACTGTTTTTAACAGAATCCAACTTTACGAGTTCACACATGTTACTTTACATTGGCCCTTCCTTTCCCACAGCAAATTCGAAGTAAGTTGTATAGATCAAAATAGCATCACAACACAGCGGATGGGTGTAGGTAAAAAGCTAAACGTAGCTTTCCATTTACTCCAATATCCAATGAAACGCAAATTATATAGGCAAGAAGAGCCAGCCCATATTTGCCATTGTACGGCATTTACACTATAACCCGGAAAGTCTGAAAGTAACAACGTCTGCTTTGTTTGCACTATAAAAAGCATATGGTGAATGATATTTTAGTTGAACCTGTTGCGCAGGGAGAAGTCGACAACCTATTTTATTTGCGAAAGATAAAAGTAAGATATCTGTTAGCCTTGCTGTATAGGAAAAAAGGAGCTACGACAAGTATAAACTTGGCACCGTCAGGAAATAAGTGTTACATTCTGCTTTCCTTTCGTACCGGTTTCCTGGTTTCTGTTTTGGCCCCCTGTTAGGCCTCCCCGGCAGCGCTTTGGACTTCGGCACAAATCCAGCGCATAATGTGAAACACTTATTTCTTTGTCTGACGGGCCCTTAGCCGGTAAAACTGGGAGGGATAATTACTATGCAGTTCAGGACTTTACTGGTTGACGATGAGCCAGCGGCAATAAAAAGACTTCGGGAATTGCTGAAAAAGCACAGAGCAGAGATCAAAATCATTGGTGAAGCAGATAATGGATTACAAACAGTGGAAAAGACCAATAGGCTCAAACCCGATCTTTTATTTCTTGATATTCATTTGGCTGGAGAGAATGCTTTTTCGGTAATTGAAGAACTCAACTACGAGCCAGCGGTAATATTTACAACGGGATATGACCAGTATGCGGTCCGGGCATTTGAGTGCAACGCTATCGATTACCTTCTCAAACCAATCGAACCTCAAAGACTCGAAAAGAGCATTCAAAGGCTTTCTGCGGGCATACGAAATATTTCATTAGAATGTACAATTAATAAACTGAAAAGCGAAATGCAGTCTTCGAAGCTTCCCCCGCTTACCAGAATCCAGGCCAGAATTGGAGACACAATAAACTTTGTAAATGTCGAAGATGTTTTGTACTTCGAAGCCGAAGATTATTATTGTGCAGTACATACCAATAATAAGAAATTGCTGATACGCATGAGCCTTCAGGAACTGGACCAGCGACTGCCACCAGGACAGTTTATAAGGATTCACCGCAAATATTTCGTAAATTTTAACCATGTTACACAACTTCGAAGCTCTATCAGAGGGTCTGTGCATGTGATTCTTGATAACGATGATGAAACATCGCTTCCGGCTAGTCGAAGTTATGCATCTTCGGTACGGCAGTCTTTTCGCAGCCGGTCAGTCATGGACAATTAGAAAATATGGTCTGTGTCTTGGAGCCGTCTCGATGAGGCCATGGAGTTGCTGAAGAAAACGGAGGATATCTGTAAAGAAGTGTGTTTAAAACCAAATTTGAAATGGTGTCTTGAAGCTTAGATCTCAGTGCTTGAATAATCTGGAAAAAATCCGAGGCAAGGGCAGCCTGCAAGAGGCTTGATGAACTTGAAAAGTGCATGGAAAATAGCTATTCCAGCGAAATCAGGTCACTTTTCGCGCCCTTGTTAACATAATTCCTCCTTATCAAATTCTAAACAAAGGCAGTAAAAAGGCTAATAAGTCCAAATTGAAATACTTCAAGAATAAGCACGAAATTCGAAATAAGAACAAGAAATGGGAAAGAGGACTCACTGATAAACTATAGCTACCTTGAAGCACTCTTATTCCCGTTTCGAATTTCGTGCTTTTTTTTTAAACACTCTTATTACTGTTTAGAATTTAGAATTTTGTAATTTAGAAATTTCTGATTAGATCTCAGATATTTGGATACCTGGTCTGAGATCTTCATTCGTCATTCGTTATTCAGAATTTCAGATCCCACCGTCACATTCTCTTCCTCTGGGATCTTTGCTATTTCTGCTATTTCGGTCTTCTCAGTTTTCTCGGCCTTTTTGCTTCTGGTCCGCTTTCCTTCGCCTGGTTCCGAGTTTCTTTTGGATGAGCGGCTGCTTTTAGTCAGATTGATGCCAGAGAGCTGTTTGAAAAGCTCTTCCTGGTCTTCGGAGTAGATTTTAGCATAGGCTAAAGCCCTCATCGATTTTTGAAGCAGTTCGTTTTGGCTGTTCTCAAGGTCCTGCTGTGCCGAGTTAATAAGGGTATAAACCTCGTTGAGTGCTTTCATTTTTTCATGGACATCATTTATCAGAGTATCCAGAATTTCCAGATTTATGTCCGGAAAATTAACGCTGGAAAAATTTTGTTTAAACAGTTCGTAAAAGTCCTGAATAGGAGCTGGAATGGGATTTTCAATTTCGTTTTGCATGATTAGCCGCTTCCTTCTGCTACAAAAAAAAAGGTAAAACAAAAAAGGCAGTCTTTAAGCACTTGGTAAAATAGCTTGAGAGAGGGAGGAAATCAATCATGGATTTTTGGAAGAAAATTCAGATGTTGGATATGGCGGGTGGAGAGTCTAAGTGTTTCGGAGACCCCCTGGTTGACTAGCCGAGCCGGTTTCTATATTGATATCGACCACTGACAACGATGTCGATTTGATGCTCATAGCAATCGCCTGTGTTTTAATTGGCGGCCAGGGTTTTCTCCCAAAAATCAGCGCACTTCCGCTTCATTGAACTGAACCGTAGTAGAGCCGGAGTGGATCTTATCGGTAATCTGGGTTATTAGAACCTGAAAGTGGCTTATATTATTTGAAGCACTCAGTATATCACCCGCTTTAAAGTCTGCAGCAGCACTGGCAGCGGCATTTTCTGCAGTTTTAAGCTCCTCTTTTAATGCAGTAATCAGGTGTTTGTTTTTAAAAGCTGAAGATTTTTTAATGTTATTAGCTGTTATCTTTATCAGTTCATCAGAAAGTGAAATGTTGTTACGGACTGTTTCTGCCATATTCTGTTTTGCCCCTGGAGCTTCACGTGCTATCTCTTTGGCAAGAACTTCCGTTTTCTTTAACAGTTGAATAGCGCCCGTGTATTTGCGGGACAGAAAAAATGAGTTTTTCTGCTTTGCAATCTCAGCTTCTGCGGCCTGGAGTCCTTTGTGCACATTCTCAAAATTTTTAGCCATATATTTATCTGCTTCTGCATCGATTGCTGCTTTAATGGCTTCTTTTGTTTGGGCCAGTTCATTATCGGGTGATTTGGCGCATCCTGAAAAAAGAACGCAAACGATACAGCTAACAGCAATGATATGATGCTTTATATTGTGATGCATAATGATTCCTTTTTAGAAGTAGAAAATTTATATCAACAGGAATATAAAACAGGGATTGTCTGATTTAGCATTTTGAAATAGATGTTTGATGGAAATGGTGGAGTGAGGAGTGCTCCCCGGAGGTAACTTTTTGACATGTTACAAATTCACCTCTGGGGAAGGTGAAGGGGCAGTGTGACGGGTGATCCTGTCCGGATCAAAACAATAGTCCCAGTCTGGCCAGAAGACTTCCCGGATAACCATCCGAGAGCTCATCCAGAAGTATTGCTGCCTTGAGCTGCATACTCAGTTGCACAGTGGCGCTTCTGAAAAAAATGACTCCCAGGGAGGTCCCCAGAGAAAATCCGAAGGCATTTTTGCTGTCTCCCCTGGCATATGCCAATCCTATATCTGCTCCCGCATAAGGAGAGATATCGGTTTTTAAAGGGTAATAGCTGGATGAGATACTTATACCCAACATATGTGATCCGTCCAGGTCTGTTGTTATATCACCAATAAAACCTAGTCCCATATATTCCTGAATCAGCCAGAATTTTCCACTATAAAAACTGTAAGCCAGTTTGTCATTGCCAAATCGTCTCATGTTTGCAGGACCGAAACCAACAGTGCTAAAAGAAAATGCCTGATTTACGGCAATATTGCTTTTTTCTTTTGTCGAGTCGCTGGTGTTTGTCCTTTTCTGCAATAGATTCTGGTCTTTTTTGTAAGGTATTTCCGATATAACAGAAGAGAAGCTGTGTGAAAGAAATGCAGAAAACATGCAAAGAGACAGTACTGCCGGTAAAAATTTCATATTAGTCTCCTGTGGTAATTTTCAACAGTTATGCGATAACAAGTTTATTTGTTAGATTTGTCACTCCTCTGGTGTATTTAGCAGCATTGTGTGCTGCAGTGTAGGCATGCCAGTCTGGTACCCTTCCATGAATTGTCACTCTTCCACCATCAACTGTTACATTGATCTCCTGAATATCTACATTGGAAATTCTTTGGAGCGCAGATAGGATATCTGCTGAGATCGCAGTATCATAAGGAGAACTAGTGGGTACAACTGATAACATGTTGACCACATCCCTGACCCCCGGAATTTCAAAAACGATCTCTTCGGTCTGTATTTTTTTCCAGTACCCATCAACAGAGCCACCCAGAAACACAATCCCCTTATCGACTCTGATTTCCAGCGTATCCGGATTAATCACCGGGTTAAGTGCGATGAGAGTTTTAATGTCTCTGGCAATCTGTTCATCGGTAAATTTCTGATAGCTGGTATCGTTAACGATTTTGAGATGATTGTGTACTTCTGTTACCCCGGCAATGCTCAATGCATCCATTTGTGCGGCTGTTTTTTGCATATATGAACTGACATTTCCACTCAAGGTAGCGATATGCTCTTTTACCTCTACATCGATTCCTGTGGAATTGATACGACTGTCCCATTGGAGCTGTTTAATGATATCGTTTCGAACCTGTTCATCTGTACGCATCGAAGTATCTCCTGTTCTAAACGTTTTTGGTGCACCTTTTCAGTAATGTTTTTGTTTGTTGATAAGTTCTTCCCTGAGATTCCAGAGATTGTCGCTAAGAGATACATGATAACGGTGCGGATTAATGATCCGTTTTACACCGGGTTCCAGATGTTCCAGATCTGCATCTCTGCTACGACGCAGCTCTTCAATAGAATTAAAAGAATGACAGATTTTTCCACCTTTGATTACATCTACCAGAAGCGGTTCTATTGAGGAGATATCACCTTTGTTTATCGTTCGGCTTACATCTGAGTCAAACGGATGACGCAGGACAATCTCCTGCATTTCAGAAGGGTTTTCATTGTCAAAGGTTACAAAATCTGCATTTGCAAGTTTTCTGGTATCATAAATACGCCAAAGTTGTTTGTTCCCGGGGATTGTTGCTTTTTGCGCGGAGTCCGAGATCTTTAATGCAGGAGACCAGACACCACCATTTTTCACTGCAGTTAATTTATAGACTCCATCCAGTGCACTGCTTCCCTGAGAAGTAATCAGATTGGTTCCTACTCCATAAATGAGCCTGTTTATCAATTTTTGAGGATTGACCTGATACCTGGGTGCCTCGTCATAGATTTGCCGCACAATTTGAAGCAGAACCATTTCATCGATATTATTCGACAATACGATTGTGGTATATTCAAAGCCAGCTTTGTCAAGCATTAAAGATGCCTGGATTGCCAGATATGCCAGATCTCCCGAATCAAGCCTTATACCCACCGGTCGATGCCCATCACGGCGCAGCATTTCAAACACTCTGATTGCATTGGGTACGCCGCTTTCCAGTGTGTTGATAGTGTCAACCAGAAAAAGACAGTCATCGGGGTATGCTCTGGCGTATGCTTTAAAGGCCTCCAGCTCTCCTTCTCCAGATGCCAGAAAAACCTGAACCATACTATGAGCATGAGTCCCTTTTGGCGGGAAACCTAATTCAAATGATATACCGGTGTTGGAGGAGAAATCCGCACCCCCGATCAGCGCAGCACGAGTCCCTGCATTGGCACCGGTGTGATGTGCCCTTCGCAAACCGAACTCAATAAGTGGACGACCCTGGCCGGCTTCTTTTATTCGCGATGCTTTAGTGGCTATGAGTGTCTGATAGTTGAGATTGTTTAGAAGAGCCGATTCCAGAAGCTGAGTTGCAAGCAGTTCACCCTGAATAATCAGTAATGGCTCAACAGTATGTACAACCCGGCCTTCCGGAATGGCCCGAAGATCTATTTTATCAAAGATAGAGAGGTCTTTGAGGTAGTCAAGAAAATTATGTTTAAAAATCGGTTGACCGGTACTGCTTTTTTGCTTGGCTAAAAACTGAATTGAGTCGGGCGTAAATGACACATCCTTCATCCAGCTTAATAACCATTGAAGACCGGCATTGATGCAATACCCCGCCTGGTGCCCCCCATAATCAGGGTAGTTACGGAAAAAGTAGTCAAACTGAACCTTTTTGTTGTGGATACCATTTTGAAAGTAAAGCTGGGCCATAGTAAGCTGGTAAAAATCGATAAATAGAATGCCTTCAATAATATCTTTTGTACTTTTCATGGTTTCAAACAAGTGAAATCAAGATTTCCCTTCATCTCCAGGAAAGCGGGGGCGCGGATCCCTTGTCCCTTCAGGATATGGGCGGTATTCGGGATACTCCCGTTCGATTGCAATTCCCCGGTGATGCTTTACCAGCTCCAACATCTCCAAAAGGCGCTGGTTAACTCTCCAGTGAAAAGAGTTCTCCTCATCTATGGAGCCTGCCATCACACCGCTCATTAGTTCCAGTGCTTCATTCACACTCTTTACAGCAAAGATTTGAAACCTGCGGTCGTGAATCGCATCGATCACCTCTTTACGAAGAACAAGGTTACGGACATTGGATGCCGGAATACAGACACCCTGGTTTCCATCGAACCCCATCAGCTTACAGGTATCATAGAATCCTTCCACTTTCTGTGTGACTCCCCCTACAGCCTGAACCTCTCCCAATTGATTAACAGAACCGGTTATAGCGATGTCCTGACGAAGCGCTATGCCGGAAAATGCACTTAGAAGACTAAGCAGCTCTGCCAATGTGGCGCTATCACCCTCAATAGGACCATAGCTTTGCTCCATGGTTATACTGGCAGAGAGCGACAGCGGATGTTTCTGAGCGTATATACGGCGTAAATACCCCTCCAGAATAAGCATCGCTTTGTCGTAATTGCTGCCACTGAGACGACTCTCTCTTTCTATATTTATGATTCCTGCAGCTCCGGTGCCAACGCTAGCAGTAATCCGTGATGGTCTTCCAAAGGCATAATCTCCCAGTTGCACGATACTAAGTCCGTTTATCTGCCCGACAGCCGAGCCACTGATCGAAATAATGAGGGTAGCATTGGCGATGTATTCCCGCATCTGTTCGGCAATAAGGTTTGAGCGGTATATTTTTTCTTCAAGAGCGGTTCTTACATGTTCAACCTGCACTACAGAAGCGCCGTTTTTTTGTGCCCAGTATGAAGATTCTCTGGCTACATCGGCAAGCCTGCTGAACTGGGATGTGATTTTCTCCTTGTCTCCGGTAAACCTGGCAGCAGTCTTGATCAACTCAGCTACGGCATGGGGAGAGAACGGTTTTACATTGTCGGTTTTACTGAGTTTTTGAACGAATCTGGCCATCACCATCTCCATGTTTTCTTTGGCGTCAAGTTCTGGAGAAAAGTCTGCTTTAACTTTAAAAAATTCCCGAAAGTCCTCATCGTAAATCTGTAACAGATGATAGAGCAGAGGATTCCCCACTGCCAGAAGCTTGACCTTGAGTGGAATAGGTTCCGGACGAAGCGAGGAGGTTGCAAAGACACCGAAAGGATCGTACATGTGATACTCCAGCTCACCACTTCTTAATGTCCGCTTCAGCTCTTTCCACACCAGAGGTTCCGTCAAGGCTTCCATGAGATTAAATACCAGATATCCCCCGTTAGCTCTGAGAAGACTGCCGGCTTTAATGTTACGGAAATTGGTAAAGAGGCGGCCGGCACGGTCAAAGGTTCCGAAAATGGTTCCGAAAAGACTCTTGTAGTTGGGAGATTCTTCAGTAATTATAGGTGCTCCCTGCGATTCGCTGTTATCTACTATTAAATTTATTGAATATTCTTGGATAAATTCCTCGGCAGATGCCCCCCCTGCTGCTCCTCCCAGCATGGCAGCTAATGAGGATTGCTGAGTCCCGTCGGGTTCCCTGAAATTGTTGAGATTGTTTATCATGTGCTCTTTAACTTTTGAAAACCATGATCTGAGCTTTTCGTTTTCGTAGCGTGATGAAATCTCATTAATTGCCGGTTCGATTAGTCTGGCTGCGAAGTTGCGTTCAATTTGGCGGACTTCATCCCGGAGCTTGTTGCCGATTTCACGCTGCTGGTTAATGATGGAACTTACAACCTGACCCAGTTCGGACTGATTTTTACTAATCTCCTCTTTTTCTGAATCGGAAAGAGAGTCAAACTCTTCGGCGCTCATTGGGCGTTCCCCTTTTTTGGGAATCATCAGTAAGCGGCCATCAGACATCTCCTGAATGATAAGATTTCTCTCTGATGCAAGCTGTTCCATTCTGGAAAAAGCGGTTTTACTCTGGCTTTCGTATTCCATATTAAGGCGCTGCTTTTCCTTGCTGAAATCCTCCTGGCGAAATGCCCTGGGCACTTCATCTCTCAGACGACTCAAAAGCTCTTCCATCTCTTTTTTAAGCTTTTTACCCTGTCCAGGCTCCAGAGAAATGGAAAGAGGACGGTCTTCCTGCCCAAAGTTATTTACGTAAATCCAATCGACAGGGGTAGGCTCGTTGCTTGCTATTTCCGAGACCATTTTCTGAATCAGCGCTTTCTTGCCCATTCCACTGGTGCCCGAAATGTAAATGTTGTATCCGGTATCCCTTATTCCCAATCCAAGCTCCAGAGCCTTTACCGCTCTGGGTTGGCCAATAATTTCTTCCAAAGCATTCAGCTCTGCAGTAGAGCTGAACTCCAGTCTACTAAAATCTATGGCAGGTTCTGCTTGTTCTGCGGTTAATCTCAGACGCTGCTCAAGTTCTTGCATGATAGCCTCCACTATGAATGAGGAGTGGGAGTGACGAGTGATGAGTTTTTCACTTATTTATTTTTTTTTAGGGAGTAAAATTTCGTATACACCGTTTTTAAACTGTGCCTGAGCTTTGCTGACATCACAGGGAGAGGGTAGGCGGATGGTGCGGCAGAAACGGCCCCTTGCTCTCTCTGTCATCAGTTGTTTGCCTCTGGAAATGGAAACCATGTTTTCTCTGGTGCCGCAAATAGTCACACTCCATGGTTCTGCTTCAAATTTGATCTGCGAAGGATCCATTCCCGGAAGATCAGCCATAACCAGAAAAGCATCTTCGGTTTCCAGGAAATCTATAGCTGGAACCCAGGGCTTTGTACGGGCCCAGCGGGTGTAAATAAGTTCTGAAAAAGCCTCCTCAATCTCCCGATGCATAGATTCAACCCGGCGAATCGCCTTGCCTGCTTCAGCCATTTTTCCCCTCCTTTCTATTTCCACTCGCCTCTGAAAAGAGGCTCTACCGGATAGATTTCTCTTTCAAGCTTAAGATCACCGAATATATCTGCAGTCCTGGGAGTGTCAGCCATCGGATGGAGCCTGGGTTTGAGTGTTTTAATGTCAAAGTCCGATTCTTTAAAGATGGCCAGCCTGGAATTTTCATAATTAAGAAGGGTTGGTAGATTGTCATAGAGGATACGCTGATCTTTCATCTGAACTTTCAAATCTTCCGGAAAATGTGGGCGGGGACTCTCAAACAAAGATTCTGATTCCAGATACGGATTGTAGACACCGATCGTAAAAACCCCGTCGGAGCCAATATGCAATGACTCTTTAACTTTTCCATCAACCCGCGGAAGCTCAATTGCATAGACCAGATATGCGCGGTTGTCCTGAGAGAGAATCGTGTATACTCCTTCTCCACAGGGGCGGGCAGCAGCCTGTTTTACCTGTGGAACCCCCATCACCATCTGGTGTTTTTCCTGCAGTTCATTCAGTATGACAACCTGTTTATCATCTACTTTTTTTATAACGCCATTAATCATGTTGAAGCGGTCATCAGCGCCGGGCAGCGAGGGGGCATCAAGATAAATCAGACGATAGTATTTGGATGTAAAAGGGTGTAGTACCAGACTTATATGTTCAACATCTTCCACATTATGAGCTTCGATTGATTTGGGATGATAAAAGAAATAGATATGTCCATCCTCATCTCCCAGAAAGTACTGCCTGATGGCATCCCGATCGCCGACTCGCATGAATTACTCCTTGTCAAACAAATCCCAAAAAAACAAATCCGAAATTCGAAACCCGATATTCGAAACAGGAAGTAGGAAAAAGAAAAACAGAAATCAGAAATCAGAAATTGGAAGCCTCAGATCTCATGTTTTGATTTCGTGTTTTGAACTTTATCTCTCCCCGTTGCTTCTGCTTATGCTGAAAGCAAAAACAAATCCACCTGTAAAATTCCACGGCAATTCAATTGCTATTTCATGTTGCTCAAAGCAGGGTAATGGCGCAAAACTCATTTCGCTGCAAAAGGGAAAAAAATGGAGTTTAAAGATTATTACAAGGTTCTTGGGGTAAGTCGTGATGCCACCCAGGACCAGATTAAAAAAGCTTTCCGCAAACTGGCTGTTAAGTATCATCCTGATAAAAATCCTGGAAACAAAGAAGCTGAAGTCAGGTTTAAAGAGATAACTGAGGCACAAGAGGTGTTGGGTGATCCTGAGAAAAGAAGGCGGTATGATCAGTTAGGTAAAAACTGGAATGACTCTGAAGGAGAGGCCTACGATGACTGGTTTTCTCGAAATGCTAATATCTTCAGGGGCGAAGATTCTTACAGTTTTACCACTGATGCAGAAGAGATCTTCACCCGAATGGGAGGGTTCTCCGATTTTTTCGAGAGCCTTTTTGGTGACCCTTTTGCCACCAGAAAAAAAGCCAATCCCAGAAAAGGAAACGATTACAGGGCAGAGTTGAGTATCACGGCACAGCAGGCCCGTAATGGAACCGAGCAAGTCATTACTGCCGGGTCTAGCAGAATAAAAATACGCATTCCGCCTCGCATCGGTGATGGTCAGGTTCTGCGTGTTCCAAATAAAGGGTCACCTGGAATTCTGGGAGGAGCTCCGGGCGATCTTTACCTGACTGTACGTGTCCGTAACCAAAGGCCCTTTCAACAACAGGAGAATGACCTTTTAATCGACCTGCACATAGATATTTATACTGCAATTTTAGGTGGCACCCAAGAGATTAAGACTCCCGAAGGCAAAAAGATCCGGTTGAAAGTTCCGCAAAACACCGACACTGGTACCATTTTACGGCTTCCGGGGATGGGTTTTAGTACGGCTTACGGTCAAAAAGGCGATCTGCTTATAAGAGTTCAGGTTCATATTCCTGAGAATATCAGCTCTGAACAGTCCGCTCTTTTCAAAAAACTGGCATCTATGCAGAAATAAAAGAAGATATGAAGAAATATGTCTATATTAATTATAAAAATGTAACTAGCTCAGCTCTCTAATCGGAGTAGTAGCCAAAAATAAATTGAAACTAATTAAAAATGTAATAAAGCATTGGATTGGAATTATTCTTTAAAAATAATGTGTTCCTTCTGAGAGAGCCTCTTAGTTGAATCCATCTATGTGTGTAATAACAAAATCTTTCTGAAAGGTAAATGTTGTTACCTCGGTTTTGTGACTGGTAAATGTGGTAAGGAATCTAATTCGGTCAACAAAAAAATCTGATAAGAGAGTTTTGAAACTGAATGATTACTTGATATGAAAACATGGAAACCAGATTGCTTTTTCGTAAAGAAAGGGCAAATAGGCATACAATTTCGGCACTTTATTTTAAACACATTGTGGAGGCATTAATAACTAAATTGAAAATGACTCCGGAAAAACTTACCGGAGAAAAGAGGCTCTCTATTCGTGCAACCTGAAGATCTCCAGAAGGAGGTATTTATGAGTTCTATTAACAAGTCTGTTACTGTAAGATCACAGGTAACAGGGTCAACTATGTGGCCAGAACTATTAGTAATTATGTTGTTGCCGTGCATGTTGTCTGCTGATTCAATCGATAAAACTAAACCAGCCAGTATACCTACAGAAATTGTTGCAGCCTGGAAAGACCAGGATGGTGTATCCGGATCAAGCTATACCACTGCGATTAACAATATCGTAGAAGCGCTTAAAGATATGGACAAAGATGAATATGCAGAACTTGTTGAGGCAGAACTTGCCAAAGGATCAAATGAAAGCACCTATCTCACAGCATGTCATTATCGCAGGGTGGCTTTCCTGGAAGATTATGAAGATGATATAAAAAGGCTGGTTTATGCAAAACATCATAATTTGGGCGGAATGATCGTTGGTGTTCAGGAGGGTTTCAGAGCAGGATTCAACATGTGTGAAAAATGGAAAGCGGGTGCAGGGCTGTATTATCTGGATTTTATCGATTATTATCCCAAACCACAAACCCTAATAGAGGATAAAAGTGGAGTTATCCGAGATCCATGCGTCTCACTGGATGGCAAAAAGATCGCTTTTGCATGGTATAAAAAAGCCTCCAACACTGGCTCCAATGCCAGTGGGTATAAAATTTTTGAACTGGATATAGAAAAACATCTGGCCAATTCTTCAACTGAACCAAAGCAGATCACATTTGCCGATGACGGACTGGTGGTTTCTGATTACGAACCATGTTATACCCAGTTTGGGGAGATTATGTTTAACTCCTCACGCTGCTTTCAGTTAATTGACTGCTTTTCCAATATGGTTTCTACAATTTTTGTAGTTGACACTTCAGGCAAATATCTTCGCCGGATATGTTACGACCAGGTTCATACTTTTTATCCCCAGTTGAGATCAGACGGGAAGATAATGTATACCAGGTGGGAATATAATGACCGAAATCTTATGCAATCCATGGGTTTATTTACAATGAGACCTGATGGAACCGAGCAGACCGAACTCTATGGTAATCAGACTCTGTGGCCGGTAACCTGTATCCATGGCCGTGAAATTCCCTACACCCAGGGAGCTAAGACGATGTTTATTGCCAGTGGTCATCATGCACCCTACTATGGTGAACCGCTCATAGTGGATATCAAAAAAGGCAGAAACGGAATCACACCTCTAAGTGGGATAGCTGGTACTTCAATTTCTAAAGATGGTGGCTCTATTACTAAAGCCCCCACTACCCGTAGTCCTTCAGATAGTGGCGGTGTTGAGTTTAAATATGCTCACCCCTTACCTTTGGATGAAGAGCGATTTCTTATCTCCTATACCCCTAAAGAGAGAGATATCATGAAACTCTACGCCATGGATCTTAAGGGGCACAAAGAGCTGATAGCTTGGGCAGATCAATCGGTAAGCCAGCCATTTCTTGTAAAACCAAGAAACATACCTGCTCCTGGAACAAAAATAGATTATTCAAAGAAGACAGGCATTTTCAGAATAGAAGATGTATATGTGGCTGGTGGAGTAACCCTTAAGGGGGTTGCGAAGGGTTCAATAAAGAAGATTCGGGTGTGTAAGATCGAATACCGGCATTCTTCTGCTGATGTTAACCCTTTGGCAATGTGGAACGATGAACAGGATTTCGGGCATCAGGGTGAATACGGTATGGTGTTCACGCCGATTTCGGTTTACACTGGTTCCTGGCAGGCAAAAAGGATTATTGGTGAAGCACCAGTGTACGAGGATGGCTCAGCCGCTTTTGAAGTGCCTGCGCTACAGCCGCTTTATTTCCAATTAATCGATGCTGAAGGTAAAATGATACAGACAATGCGGAGCTGGTCTACTTTAATGCCCAATGAAACATTTAACTGCATAGGATGTCATGAGGATAAAAACACTGCTATCTCCGATCCCGACAAGAGACCAATGGCAGAAGTAAAGCCGCTTGATTCATTTTATGACATTTCAGGCAAGCTATTCAGATACCCGGAAATAATCCAGCCCATTCTTGACAAAAGATGCGTGAAGTGTCACAGTCCTGGAAAGCTTGATCTTACAGGCACTCTTGAAGAGAAGACCGATGCCGAACATGCAGGTGCCAGGAAGAAGTTTTCCAGATCTTACAACAATCTTACCCAGGGTGGCAGTAGCCTTTTTGGTTCGGGTAACGGAAAATATATAAACTGGTTGCCCATTTTCTCTCCAAATGATGCCATACCTCCTAAAAGGTATGGTTCACTAGTGAGCAAGCTTACCAAAGAGATCATCCCGGCTCATAAGAGTAAAGATGGGTTTGAGTTAACCCAGGAAGAGTTGCACAAAATCTATGCCTGGATCGATCTGTGTGTGCCTCATTGGGGCCTTTATAATGAAGGGTATACAAGTTCCGCCGATTCTCTATACTATGACAAAGCTGTAAAGCAGCGTATAAGACATGAGGCTATCGAGGCTAAAAATATAGAAAAATTCATAGCGGAAAAAGCTGGAAACCCGGCAGGGCCTGTTGCTGTACGTCCTCAGGACAACTCTTTGGTGTCGGCCAGTGTGGCAAAAGTGCCTTTACGTTTCTTGGCAGGTCAACGGAAACTAATGTTTGTACCCTTATCTGCAGGTGAACTGAAAATAAACGATCTTCGGGGACGGCAGCTTGCAAATGTCCATATTGATAAGAGTAATGTGGGTACATCAATGGCTGTTACCATACCGGTTTCTATAAGCAAAGGTGTTTATATTGCGCGGTTTCTGGATGGCAAGAAGGTGAAAAGTTGTAAATTCTCAGTGATACATTAGGTTTTTGATTGCCAGTTTTAAACACTATTCAGTTGTTTTTGCCAGCCACTTCGGTTATTTATAACCCGAGGTGGTTTGGCTTTATTATTTGGCAATTGTTAATATTTTAACGGGGGTGAGCAATGCAGACTGTTTATGAGATGGAACGAGGTGTGAAATGTAGTAGTTTTTCCACTTCCTCTGGAGTAAGTGAGTGCTATTTTACCATTATTTCATCAGAAGGGAAAACTTTCAAAGAGGCAACCGAAGAGCTGGCTCTGTTGTACACCGATACATTAATTGAAAATGGCTTTGATGAGACTACACTTCAGTTTACGCGATTTTATTTAAGCGATATAGTAAATGACTTTAGATTCCTCAAAGAATCTGAACTGTTTAATCTGGTTAAAACTGGTGCGGTTTCCTGTATCCAGCAAAGTCCTGTTGTTGGTGGACAACTGGCAATGCTGGTTTATCATATCAAGACTGAAAGTAATAGCATCCTCATTGATAAAACCTCCTATGGAGTTCACAAAACACTAACCAGAGGGGAAAATTACTCCCTGTTGTGGACCGCCGGTTCCTGTTCCAAATCATATCCTGATTCTGCAATGCAGACTCTTGGAATTTTTGCAGACCTTAGCATGGAACTTCAAAAGCATAATATGAGTTTACGGGATAACACTCTGCGCACATGGATTTTCGTCAGAGATGTAGATAACAATTATCAGGGAATGGTAAATGCCCGACGGGAGCTGTTCAATATTGTTGGATTAACTTCAGATACCCGCTATATCGCATCTACTGGTATTGAAGGCAGTCCTGTTGATCCGCAATGTCTGGTTTCTGTAGATTCTCTCTCCTATGGAAATGTAAAAGAAGAGCAGATTGTGCGGATGGAGGCTCTGGAGAACCTTAACAGTACAATCCAGTATGGAGTAACATTTGAACGCGGTTTGAGGATTCGTTTTGGTGACAGATCTCATTTGCATATTTCAGGAACTGCAAGTATCGACAATAAGGGAAACATATTGCATACTAGTGACATTTGTAAGCAAGCCGAAAGAACTATCGAAAATATTAAAGCTCTTCTTTCCCCACATGGCGCGTCGTTAAAAGATATGCAATACCTCATTATTTATCTGCGCAACCCCAAACATTTTATTGTTGTCAAGGATCTGCTTTCAAGGCTTATACCGGAAAATATACCGATTCTGCCAGTACAGGGTCCTGTGTGCAGACCTGGTTGGCTCATTGAAATGGAGGGTGTGGCCATAATAGCTGATAAAACAAAATTTGCGCAATTTTTATAAGCAAATTCGATTTTGTTGATCGATATGTTAAGAGTTAATAATTTATACTTAAGTAGTGTTGATGAATATACAAGTGAAGTTAAATAAGATCAACATCGTGTAAAGTGGGGTAAATATGAATTCTTTTAGCAAACGAGGTGTAGCAATAATCGCCTCGTCTCTTGTTTTGCTTTTTTATTCTCTGATTTATTCTGAATCTGAGGAAATCAAACGTGCAGACTTTTACGATGCTTCAGGGAATCATCTGATGTACGTAGAGTTTGTGTATAAAAACGGAAAAAACACTGAACGGAATGTGTACATGAGTGATGGTTATTTTAAGCGTAGAACCGTCCTTGTAGATAACTCTTCAGGTAAACGGGAAAAAGAGGTCTCTTTTGACTATAACGAAGATACCAGTTCCGTAACAACAATTGCAGCAGATGGTAAGAAAACCAGCTTTACAGTTAGAGACCAGTTCAAGGTAGAGCAGTTTGGGGGCGATGTAAGTTACAGCGGATCTGGTTATGAATTCGACTTTTTCCAGAATGGTTCTTTGATCAATAAAATGAAATACAATGGTAAAAGAATCGAGGTTCTTGATAAAACAGGATTGCTGGCCTACTATGTGGAACTTGATAATGTTCCTATCAGAAATATCAACCGGAAACGCTCTCCCAGTCTGATGTCTATACAGCAACGGGGTAGTAGCCGTTTCATGGTACATCTGACTCTGTCTTCACCATCAAATGTTTCCTGTGACCTGATATCACTTTCCGGGAAAAAACTGGCAACACTTTTCTCAAAGAATCTGGTTTACGGCAGTATTTCAGAATCAATTAACCTGAGATCTGTTATACCGGGGTTAGCAGATGGAGTCTATTTGATAAATATGTCCATAGATGGAAAACGGGTTTACAGGGATAAGGTCCTGGTAAAAAGTTCTGGAAAGGGGCTCTAAACTATGAATTACAATAAAAGGACCACGAAATTTCTTTTAATGCTACACATGCTTTTTGTGAGTGGTTTTTCTCAGTTTGATGTAAATTCAGTGATTTCCCCTAATTTTATATTTGAAACACTCGCGCTAAATAAAGATATCGAAACTGCTGCATGGCCAAAATACAGTTCTCCTACAGATCTGAAAGTGTCACCAGATAAGAAAAAACTGTATGTTGCTGAGCAGACTGCCAAGACAATTGCGGTTATTGATGTAGAAGAAAAAACTGTTGAGAAAAAGATACAGCTTCCAAACGAAGTTACAGGGTTGGCTATTTCACCTGACGGTTCCAAAATTTATGCAACCTGTTCTTCTGAGTTGTGGCCTGACGGTTTCGTGGCAGAGGTCGATGTTGCTGCCGGAAAGGTTATAAGCAGAATCTCCGTTGGTCATGGTGCGCGTTGTCCGAACATCTCTCCTGATGGAAAATTGCTGTACGTGTGTAACATATTCAACAACAACATTTCTGTGGTCGATCTGGTAGCTAAAAAAGAGAAATCAAAAATTGAGGTAATTCGTGAACCATATGCTGCCGGGCTTACTCCTGATGGAAAAACTCTGGTGGTCGCTAACTCTCTTCCGCATGAAATTTCTATCGATTCTCTGACCATTACCAATAAAATCCAGTTGATTAATACTGCTGATGGCAAGATAACCAAAACCTTACCTTTGCCGATAGGAAGTCACTCAGCACTGGGAGTTGCAGTATCACCGGATGGAAAATATGCTTTGGTAACGCATCTGTTGGGCATGTTTAATCGCATTGCAAACCGACTCTCAGGTGGGTGGATACATACCAACAACATGGCCATAGTTGATATTGAGGCAGAAACGATAATCAATGATATCTCATTGGATAATCCTGCCAGTGGAGCTGCTAATCCATGGGGGGTAACGTTTTCCGAAGACGGGAAATATTGTGTAGTTGCTTTGGCAGGTAAAAATGACCTTCTCGTTTTTGAATTTAAACAATTACTGGATTACGCCAAAAGCGTTGACATCAGTCTTTCTTCTGAACTATCTACAATAGGGAAAATCTCTAACAAGCAGATTTTTGTTGATGTAAAAGCCCCTAGAGCAGTTGCCACACTCGATGATCTGGTATACGTTGCAGGCTATTTCACCGATACACTTTTGACCTATAGCCTTGACACAAAAGGGAGTGCTGCAGGAAGAAAAGTGCAAGATCAGATTCTGCTTCAGAAACCGGCCAAACCAATGACCTCTCACCGCAGAGGGGAATACCGTTTTTATGATGCCTATCTGTGCTTGGAAAACTGGCAATCATGTCACTCATGCCACCCCTTTGGAAGGCCGGATGCTTTAAACTGGAGATTAAACACTGATGCTAGTCCACCTAAAAATGCAAAGAGCATGGTCTTGTCCTGGTGGACTCCAAGAACAAACTGGGCAGGAAAAAGAGAGAATGCATATCAATCAATCAGGACTGGTATAGAAGAGGAACTTCTTATAAAGGTTATTGGAGACATACAGCCTATAGCCTTTGAAATGGATACCTTTTTTATGAGGCTAAAACCGGTTCCCAGCCCGCACCTGGTAAAGGGAAAACTAAGTGAAGCAGCACAGAGGGGAAGAGAGATATATTACGATGCGAATAAAGTAAACTGCATAGTATGTCATCCCGCACCACTTTTTACTGACATGAAATTTCATGATGCAGGTTTTGATGACCCATTTGATGGAAACAGAGATTGGGATACTCCGGGGTTAAACGAGTGCTGGAGAACTGCACCCTATAATCACATTGGTTCTTCAGAGAACATGAGAGAGTGTTTGCTGTCTCCTGGACACGCAAATATTAGAACTCTCGATGGAAAAATGAGACTTACTGAAGATGAAATTAAAGATCTTATAGATTATGTGTTGTCGTTGTAAAAATTGAAGAATAATACAGATTCTAAAAGGGACTATTCAAGGAAAGGTGAATATGGATAACTATAAAAACAAAATCGGTATTTTAGTTCTGGTTATGTCAGTTTTTTCGTTTGCATTAGTGGATGCTCCAAATCTGAAAATATCAGGATGGGGATATTTAACTTACGGAAAGATTGTGAGTTCGTTAACCGAAATCGGTGCAAAGGATATGGATCTGGATGGTCAATTGTTTTCTGATTTTGATGCTGGTTTGAAGGCTGAAGTCGGTTTAAGCGATAATGTAAAAGGAAGATTTCACATTGGTCTAAGCACAGCATTTATGATGGTCGACAAAACGAAGCCAGAAATCGAACTGAAAAGAAGACGCTTTGTACCTTATTTGATTGATGCTGCGATAGAGTACACTAAAAAATTCAATAATAATACTTTCTTTACTGAATTTGGGTATTTTCCTATTAAATATAATAAAGATGTAAGAAACCTGGGAGAATACCTGTTTAGAAGCAACAGCTATCCTAATGTAGTGGTCAATGGCTTCGAATTATCTGACAAGGAGAAGATTGTTGGGTGGCATGGGATGTATCAGAATGATTTTACTGAAAACTCATGGATCAGAGGTGATCTTTTCTTCCACACTGAAATGAGTCTCTATCCTCTCTATAACTTTTCTCTCTCCTATATGTTGAGTGCAAGACTAATTAACCTTGTCGAATTGGGTACTGGAGTTTCTCATCAGCATCTTATACCTATAAATAAATCGCAAACTACTCCTGGAGATAATAGAGAAAAGTACAATAGAACCACTGCTGAGTTTAGGAAAGTTGGTTATATAGGTCCAAAGGGTGACACTATAGTGTACACTTTTAGTGGAGCCAAAGCCATGGGACGAATTTCTCTTGATCCCAAAGCTTTGTTTAATGCACCGATCTTTGGTCTTGAAGACCTGAAGATTTATTCTGAGGTGGCAGTTCTTGGGTGGAAAGATTATCCTTACTGGTTTGATAATCGCTTAGAACGTATGCCATTAATGGTTGGTTTTAATGTTCCTACATTTAAAATACTTGATGTACTATCTATTGAATTGCAATACTGGAAATATCCCTGGTCAAATAACTCAGAAAATATCTGGAAAAACGGTGGGCCTGTACCATACATGACTAATGGAAGTAGTGGTAATTTCCCTGTTTTTGAAGAAGCTGATACTACGCGGCTTCATGATGATGATCTCAGATGGTCAATATATGCATCAAAAAAAATAAAGGACAGAGTGAGAATTTGTCTGCAGTTTGCATGTGACAATATGTCAAGAACTGTTTTCGGTGGCCCACCACCAAGCTTTTCAAAATATACAGAGGTTATGCCCAGAAAACAAGACTGGTACTGGGCAAGCAGAGTACAATTTTACTTCTAGAAAATAAAGGAATTTCAGAAATCAGAAAAGATTACTGAATAAAAAATTATGAAGTTTTTTACAAATTTAATCAAAACGGCAGCTTCGTTGAAGCTGACTGTTTTTTGCCTTCTATTTATTTCCATACTGGTAGTGTGGGGTACTTTTTATCAGGTCGATTTTGGTATCTATGCCGCTCAGAAGAGATTTTTCGACTCTTGGTTTTTTTTAATTGCAGGGCTGATCCCGTTTCCAGCCCTTAAATCAGTTATTGCTGTGCTTGCGGTAAACCTGTTAGCTTCTGGAGCCTGCAGATTCTCTTTCCGTGTGGGAAAAATCGGTATTTTATTAATGCATATCGGCACTGTTGCGCTGATTGTGGGTACTGCGTTTTCCTCCTTTCTGATCAAAGAGTCAATGCTTTCGCTTTTCGAAGGTGAGAAATCTAATATCTCGATAAAACAGTCGGAATGGGAAATCGCTTTCTTTAAGAAAGAGAATGGTAATCTGATCAATGCCGGTTTTCATACCATAAACCACCTGAAACCGGGTGCAACTATTCCGATTTCCAGATACGGGATTTCTGTTTCTGTAGAACAGATTTATTCGAATTGTGAGGCTTATGGGAGCTCGCCCCACAAAATTGAATCCTTAAAGGAAAAAGAGTATGATCATAACCGGGTAAAAAATATCCCTGGATTGATTCTTTCGGTTTCCAGGGGAGATGCCTCAAGATCGATTAATTCCAAAGCATTGCTTTATGGCGCTACAGGAGTGCCGGCTCACTGTGTGATTGGAGAGGACACTCTGCTTATCTCTCTTCAACCAGGCCACTTTAAACTTCCTGTTCAAGTAGAGCTTGTAACTTTTAACAAAGAAGAACACCCTGGAACTCAAACCGCAAAAAGCTTTAGTAGTCGTGTTAGGATCAGTGGGCCAGATTTGGACAGAGAAGCTGTGATATCAATGAACAGACCTTTCAGATATAAATCTCTTACCTTTTATCAGACCAGCTATTCTATTGAAAATGGCCGTACAGCATCAACTCTGTCGGTTGTAGAAAACCCGGTTCGGTTTGTTCCATACATTACCGGTATTTTTATAATGCTGGGGTTATTGTATCATTTTATCTTCAAGTTTGTAGTAAGCGGTTTAAACAGTAAAAGAAAACAGTATGTCAAACAAGAAAAGAAATAATTGAAATATGATAAAACATCCAATACTCCCGATTTTTAAATTTTCCCTTTTGGTAATGCTTATCTGGGTCAATTCAAATCTGATGGCATCAACTGAAAACAATGAGATTTCTGTTGGTGCTCTGGGAAGAGTAATTGTACTTGATGAGGGACGTAAAAAGCCACTGGATACTTTTGCTAGAAATAAGCTGATACAATTGTCTGGAAAGAAAAAAAACGGTGGGTCAAGTGCATTACAGTGGCTATCTCGGGTGTTGCTAAATCCTGATGCAGCTAATGATGATCTGATATTTTTGATCAATAATCCCGAAGTCGCTGATGCTTTAGGTATTCCCCCAAGAGCAAAACGACGTTACTCTTTTACAGAGCTTTTTAATGCAAGTCAGAGGCTGAGTAAGTTGGCAAATGAAGCAGTAAAGAAACAGAGGGGGGACTGGACTGCATTTGACAGAGAGATTATTAATACGGAACGTAATCTGGATGAGTTTTTTCTTTTAAGGTCTGCTTTCAGTTTTCTTGAACCCACACCATATCTGCAAATCAATGACTCGGTTCTTTCTAAAAGGTTGGGGCTTCCGCTAAACGGACCAGTCTCATATTTTGAGCTGTTAAGCAGAGCTGAATCAATCTCTGAACAGATGAAATTAATACAGCAAAAAGGATCAGACAGTCTTGGTTCAGAAGATTATGCATTGGTGGATCTAGCCAGAAGAATGTATGAGATGGAAAAATCCATGGACAATCCACCTCCACACCTTATTCCTGATACAAGAAATGATGATGGTAAATGGCTGGGTTTATGGGGATTGGTAAATCAGCATAAATCCAGAGCCTTAAAGCAGGAGACGATGATGTCTTTGGTTCAGATCAAAGAAGCGTATCTGGATGGGAACCAGCAGAAATTTGATGAATCGGTATTACAGTTCAATAACCTTATCATACAGCAGGTTTCGGCCAATGAAAAACTGCCCGATCCCTCACTTGAACTTCTTTACAATAAACTGAATCCGTTTCTTTATGCAAAAATATTATATGGTCTTGCGGCTCTGATCTCACTGTTATCAATGGCGCTTCTTTGGAAAAAAGTTTACACTGCAGGATTATTCTTTGTAGTGGCTGGCATAATATTGCATACTGCAGGTATAATTTTGCGGATGATTATCATGTCTCATCCTCCGGTAACCAACCTCTATGAGACATTCATCTTTACAGCCTGGGCAGCAGTAATAATAGGAATAGTTCTTGAATGGCTCAGAATCGGATCGATAGGAACGATAACAGCTGCTATTACCGGATTTCTCTTTATTCATATTGCCGGAAAGTATGCAGGTGATGGTGATACGATGGGGATGCTGATCGCTGTACTGAATTCTTCATTCTGGCTGACAACCCACATAGTGACCATCTCTTTGGGGTATGCGGGTTATATAGGTGCGGGGCTGGTTGGCCATATTTACCTGATTCATAAAATGATCAAAGCTGATGATACTGAGCAGTTACAGACAACTTTCAAGGCAATAAAAGGCATTTTTTATTTCGGATTGCTATTTACTGTAGTAGGAACCATGTTTGGAGGAATGTGGGCCGATCAGGCCTGGGGAAGGTTCTGGGGGTGGGATCCAAAGGAAAACGGTGCTTTACTTCTTATATTGTGGGGACTGATTGTGATTCATGCAAAGCTAAGCGGCATGATTAAAGATACCGGTTACGCAATGGGAGCAGTGCTCGGGACAGTTCTGGTGATGAGTGCCTGGATAGGAGTGAATCTTCTGGGAGTTGGGATGCATTCTTACGGGTTTACCTCCTCTGGAGCCATGGCTCTGATGACTTATGTCGGTTTGGAGTTTGTATTTCTGGTTGTATGCGCGATTGCGCTTTACAGGAAAAAGCCACAAACCATAATTCCAAAATAGTTTTCATCACAGAAATGCCTGGTTAAACATACCAAAAGTTTGCTCGGAGGAACATCTGGTATCTAACTTTTAAGGGAAGACCACGCCTGATCTTTTGCAACGATTGGCAGATAAACGCATTAGTTGCATGCTGGATTGCTCCTGAATAAGTTATTAAATTTGCTCCGTCCCTCGGGCTCTCCGCAGCGCAGTCTACTACAGAAGACGGGCGGACTTTGCCCCCCGCCTTTTTGTAGAGTTGTTTATTCTCATTGAAAAGACTTCTCCTCGAAGCCACAAGCCATAATTTCAAAAAAAGTTTTCATCACAGAAATGCCTCCGGTTAAAAAATATTAAAAGTTTGCTCGGAGGAACATCTGAGTCTGCATCTGACTAATTCCCTACTCTGTTTTTCCTATTTCCTGTCCAACTCCTGATTCTTATTTCGAATTTCGTTTTTTAAAGACCAAACAAGGACCATACGCTGTTCAACAGGCCTCCTTCCGTTGAACTCTTTGCACTGTGGGCATTACCCTGCTTCATCGCTACGCCTTTTCAACCTTTTTCCGCATTCCGTCCCTGCACAAGTGTCCTCTGATACCCATCCTTTTTCGTTGGTACATCATATTTTACTTCCCTGTCTTTGGAGACACATATAAAAAGAAGTGTTAATTGTTAATCAGAAAAACGGTATGGTACTAATGAAATATGTCTAGTGTAATAAAGAAGAGAAAGTAACTTTTTTGACTTTTGGAAGAAAAAATCATAATGTGACTTGCCTTTTGGATAGCAATATAATATTTTAATTTTTAACCATATAGCGTATGTTATTCACATATAGGCAATGTAACTTGGTATTACCAGATTAACTTTGACCAAAGCTAATTTGAACCTGATATAAAAGCTTCTAACAGTTGTTTTTATTTTTCGATTATTGTAAAAATTTGCTCTAATTACTCGAAAAGAGGTCTAAACTTATTTAAATAAGCAGATTTCTTAGCTGCATGAAAATTATGATTTTTTATTAACAATAATGTAGGTTAGCAGCCTTGATCCTATATACTGCTGCACCGAAATCATAAATTAAAAGTCCATATAAGTTTAATTTTCCGTTCTTGTTCCGTTCTTATTCCGTTCTTATTCCGTTCTGTTCCTGTTCCTGTTCCGTTCTTGTTCCGTTCTTGTTCTGTTCTTGTTCTGTTCTTGTTCTGTTTTTGTTCTGTTTTTGTTCTGTTTTTGTAGCAGGCTGTTATAGATAACAGGCAAAGAGTAGATGAAAACCTGAATAGAATCAGAAATATTGATGTTGGTCTTCCTTACGGATTTGTGGACAATTTGGTCCAGAACCACAATGGATCAATGTGGGCAGCTACTCCTTATGGTTTAGCTCTGACTACAGTATATAATTCCTCTTCTATCGACAACCTAGAGATTAAACGTCCAATGAACTCTCCTTCCAGATTTATTGGTATATATGACATGCAGGGAAGAAAGGTTTCTGACAGAATCACTATAAACCGTCGCAGTGACGGCGCTTCAGGGAATTACATTTACACTGATAACAATATTATTAAAAAAC
>JAEYNR010000099.1 GCA_023412475.1 Fibrobacterota bacterium
TAGAATTGTCCGCTCAATAGAAATTTTACCTCAGAACAAAATCATTGTTGCAACAGGTTTTGGGGGCGCATTTGTTAAAATAGACAACCAATACTGGAAACAGATTATCGGTGATGATACGATTTGCGGATACATCGAGATCGATCAACAAGGCAGAATATGGATAAGTACAACCGGCAGCGGCATAATAGTGTTTGATGAAAACCTGAATAGAATCAGAAATATTGATGTTGGTCTTCCTTACGGATTTGTGGACAATTTGGTCCAGAACCATAATGGATCAATGTGGGCAGCTACTTCTTATGGCCTGGCTCTGATTACAGCATATAATTCTTCTTCTATCGGAAAACATGAAATTAAACGTGCAATGAACTCTCAACCTTCTAAATTTATTGGTATATATGACATGCAGGGAAGAAAGGTTTCTGACAGAATCACTATAAACCGTCGCAGTGACGGCGCTTCAGGGAATTACATTTACACTGATAACAATATTGTTAAAAAACTATTGAAAGTAAATAAGCGATTTGGCTCGCGTGTACGGGAACAAAATTGATTCCACGATTTAATGCAAAACAATTTCAACATAACATTTACTTGCAAAAACCACCGCATGTCTTACACGGGTTTCCTTTTATAGAAGCTTCAGAAATATCAATATCCACACAATTAGTAATACAGCTAACAGCATGTTTGCAGGATATACAATGATACTTCAGCGATTTAGTATTAAACCTTACATTTTCAGTTAATCCATCTGACTTGGTTTTGTTTTCCAGTGATGTAGCAGGAACAATTTTTTTATGGCTACTTTTTCTGAATTCCCAGGGCGGAACCGGATCAGGATCTGACCAGAGTCCTGCTTTTTTAAACTTCGCTGTTTCTTCTGCTTTTTTAAGTTATTAAATTTGCTCCGTCCCTCGGGCCCTCCAGCAGTCTACTACAGAAGACTGGCCGATTTTGCACCCTTTGCCCACCCCGCCTTTTGTAGAGTTGTTTATTCTCATTGAAAAGACTTCTCCTCGATGCCAAAAACCATAATTTCAAGATAGTTTTCATCACAGTAATGCCTGGTTAAAACATACTAAAAGTTTGCTCGGAGGAACATCTGGTACCTAACTTTTAAGGGAAGACCACGCCTGATCTTTTGCAACGATTGGCAGATAAACGCATTAGTTGCATGCTGGATTGCTCTTAGATAAGTTATTAGATTTGCTCCGTCCCCCTCAGGCCCTCCAGCAGTCCTACTACAGAAGGCTGGCCGACTTTACACTCTTTGCTTTTATTCTGATTCTATCTGTTTTTCAAATGCCCAAACCTGACTCAAGAATGATAAAAGCAAAGCATATAGAGTGCTTATTATTGGGAGCCCAAAAAAATTTTATTCAAATTAAAAAATCAGTTGACTTAAATAAGCCAGTTCGCTAAGTAAACACTTCGCGTTTTTATTCCCAAAAATCTTTCATCTTGTTCTTAATGTCGGTGTGGAGTTGGACCGGATTGACAGGCTGTTCCTGTTCAATTTCCACTGGCGTCACTTTTTCCATAGTCTTAAGAACTTCGGGAGTGAAAAAACGGCAACATTGAGAATAGCTGTGCCAATCAGAAAAACCCATCGGGCGGGAGTAAAAACGCATTGGCCAACTGACATAGAGATAGTTCCTGGCTCTGGTTATAGCAACATAACTAAGCCGCAGTTCCTCTTCGAGCTCATCTTCCGAGTCCGCTGACATATCCGAAGGGATACATCCGTCAGCAGCATGAATCAGATACACAACATCCCATTCGCATCCCTTTGCAGAATGAATTGTGGATAATACCAGATAATCTTCATCCTTTTTGGCAGGACCGGCAAAATCGCTGGTGGAACTGGGAGGATCGAGCATAAGATCGGTCAGGAATTGCGACCTGGAGCGGTATCCGGAAGCAAGCTCTATCAAATGCTCCAGATCGTTAAGGCGGGGTTGAGGGTTATCGTAGTTGCTTTCCAATAAGGGTGCGTAAAAATTACGTATTTGTTCCAACTGAGTTTTCAGTGGAACTGTTTCGCTATTTGAGTTGTCTATCAGCAGCTTTCGCAACCGAAGAAGTTCCATACGAATGTTTTTTGACACTGCTGCAGTGTTGAGCGAATCGGCAGAAAAATTATGTGAGCTGTAATGCTGATAGACTGCAGAGGCTGTTGCCGGGCCGACTCCATCAAGTAACTTTAGAATTCTAAACCAGGCGATTTCATCCTTTGGGTTTTCCATTATCCTGATTATGCTGAGAAAATCTTTTATGTGAGCTGAATCCAGGAATTTTAGACCACCATGCTTATGGAATGGGATCTCTTTTTTCATCAATGCAAGCTCCAGTGATGCAGAATGAGAACCGGAGCGAAAAAGCACAGCCTGATCGCGAAGAGCGATTCCCTGTTCGTAGTGTGTCAATATTATTTCTATAATGATATCAGACTCATGTTGCTCATCCTTGCAGGTGATTATTCGTGGGATCTCTCCGCCTTCTCTGGTTGTGAAAAGATTTTTTGTGAAACGTTGTTTAGCCTGTGATATTAATTGATTCGCTGTATTAAGAATAGGTGCGGAGGAACGGTAATTTTGCTCCAGGAGAACCGAGTGGGTACCTGGGAAAAGAGCAGGGAACTGCAGAATATTGTGTACTGTTGCGGCTCTGAAACTGTAAATACTCTGAGCATCATCTCCAACCACCATTATATTGCGGTTATTCTTTCTCATCCGCAAAAGGATGTCTGCCTGACACTTGTTAGTGTCCTGGTACTCATCAACCAGAATATGGTCGAATCGTTCTGAGATGGAATCGGAAGTAGCAGGATCTTCAAGAAGGTAATACCAGTACTGAAGGAGGTCATCATAATCGAGGATGTTCTGTTGCTGCTTGATACTTACATATTCCTTGAAGATATCTTTTAATTCTTTGAGCCAGCGATGACACCAGGGAAAGAGTTTTTTAACTATTATTTCCAGATCCTCACCAGAGTTCATCCTTCGGGAATAGATGGCCAACAGAGTTCCCTTTCGCGGGAATCTTCCTTTTTGGGAATCGATTTTTTTATGTCGGATTACATCCAGGATATCTTGCGCATCAGACTGGTCGATGATGGTAAATTCTGCAGGGAGTCCTATGGATTCGCTATAAATTCTAAGAAGGCGGTTGGCTATGGCGTGAAACGTTCCACCCCAGACTCTGGAAGTTAGGGCAGAATCGTTACCAATCGCCTGGGCTGCCCGGTTGAGCATCTCTTTTGCAGCCCTGCGGGTGAAGGTAAGAAGTAAAATCCGCTCCGGGCTGACTCCTTTTGAAATCAGATGAGCAACTCGGTAAGCCAGTGTTTTTGTTTTCCCGCTTCCTGCCCCGGCAATAACCATAAGGGGACCGTCACCAAAAGTTACTGCTTCAAGCTGTCTGGGGTTTAACTCATTAAGCCATTGTTGTTTCATGTTTTTTTAAATCCTCATGCTATAAAAATAGATATATTCTGTCAGAGAGAATAGGATTCTTGAGGATTCCTTAGAGTGCTCCTCATCACCCAGAAAAAATAATCTGCATTAGGGGATTTTTGCCCTGCTGAATATGAAAACTGGCCTGCTGAACTTAAATTCTGGCCTGCTGAATATGAAAACCGGCCTGCTAAACTTAAATTTTGGGATGCTGAACATGAAACTTTGCCCTGCTGAACTTGAAATCCGGCCTGCTGAAATTGAAATTTTGGCCTGCTGAACTTGAAAACTGGCCTGCTAAACTTGAATTCAGGCCTGCTGGACATGAAATTTTGCCCTGCTGAACTTGAAATCCGGCCTGCTGAATATGAAATAAGGCCTGCTAAACTAAAAATCAGGCCTGCCGAACATGAAAATTTGCCCTGTTGAACTTGAAATTTTGCCTGCTGAATAGATTTCAGATATTATGAAAGGCATTCTGTAGCATTCTCTTTCTGCTCAAGCTTGAAGAGCTTTCATAATTACAGCAAAAAATTGGTTGTTACAATTTCATTTTCCCTGCAGCAGAAACATTCTGGATCAGGTTAACAAATTCTGAATTCAGCATTGTTAAATTAACCGGACACTACGATCTGAAAATAGTTTTCTACAAATCTGCCACCACACTGAAACCAAAACCTGTTATTTTCAATTCATATAGAAAAATCGGCTTCTGAGCTGATACAATTAATGATATCCATCACAAGGGGATTGTTCATGAATTCAACAGACCCAAAATCCATTATTTTCTTATTAGGTAATTCATTGATTGCTGTGTTTATATCAGTTGCGTTCTCCTATACAATGGATGATTATTCCGCTATAGTGTTCCCTGTTGATTACGCGTTAAACACTCCAATTGACTCTCTTCCGGTTCATCCCGGATCACAGAATTTTATCAATTCTATTGGGGCCAATACCAGCCTTCATCCTGACTTTGGAACTCAGTGGGATGATGATGGGATTATACGCATGATAGGAATTCCTTATAACCTGGTTGGTGCAGACCAGCCGCTTGTCCCCATTACCTTCACCCTTTATGATGATGAAAGTGATCCAGGTCCCTGGCCTATTCCCATAAATCCCTTAATTGAAACAGTCTTTGACTGGCGAGATAATGATGTGGGTGACAGGCACATGCTCATAATCGACACCAGCAGACATCTGCTTTATGAAACCGGGAATGTAATTGGTAATTCCGATGGTACAGAATGGGAAGGAGGGTGCGGTGCAGTTTTTGACCTGAATTTAAATAAATTGCGCCCTGCAGGCTGGACTTCTGCTGATGCTGCCGGTTTACCGATTTTCCCTTTACTTATCCGCTATGATGAAGTGAACCGTGCACTGGAAAGAGATGCTGAAATTCCACATGCAATTCGATTTACTGCATCAGTAACCCAAAAAGCCTATATCTGGCCTGCACGCCACTATGCCTCCAGTTCAACCGATGTCAACCGTCCTCCGATGGGTCTTCGGTTTCGCCTTAAAGCTGATTATGACATTTCCGGCTTTACTCCCAGAATGCAGGTGATACTCAAAACTTTCAAAAAATATGGCCTCATAATGGCCGACAATGGCAGTAACTGGTATTTCCAGGGCACTCATGATGACCGCTGGGTTGATTCGGAGCTAAGAACCTTAAAAAAACTTCGAGGTTCTGATTTTGAAGCGGTAGATGTAAGCCCGTGGGTGGAGCGGCCGGGATTTAATCCAAATTCTGCAGCAGTACCTCAAATCTCTCCGGTTAGAAAACCGGTAACCCGTTACTTCAGAAACCAGAAATTTTCGCTGCAGCAGAATACAAAAAATGGTCAGCATTCATTCGTGATTAGCTATTTTCTACAAAAAAGTGGCAATGTAAGTATAAAACTAACTGATCTTCGGGCAAGAAAGCTTCAGATAGTGTTAAATGAATTTAAAAAAGCAGGAGAAAATATCTTTGCTTTTTCAGCCAGCATCTCCCCGGGAGTATACCTTATCAGCCTTCAGTTTGAAAGAAACTACATGGAAACCGCTAAATTCGTAGTCACATACTAAATCAGAGTTTGTGTCCATTTTTATTCGCTATGTGCCGAGGTTATTTTTTAAAACCATAGGATTAATAAATTCATAAAACTTATCTCTTGAGACGGAGGCTTTTACGTGGTTCTCAGAAGCATCTACGGCGCAGCAAGAGAGTTGCTGCCCTTTAGAATAAGAAAAGCACTATTAAAGCAGTATCCGGGAAGGCACCTGCATAGATTTCTGCCTTCAGGTTTCCCATTAACCGTACATATTGATCCCTGCAACATATGTAATTTCAAATGCATATTCTGCCCGACTGCAGATGTCGAACTTTTGAAAGAAGTCAATAGAAAAGCCTGCATTATGAATGTTGAGCTTTTCAGGAAAGTAATCGATGATCTGTCGGTAATGCTGAAAAGGAAAACCTCGGTTATACACTGTATTCATCTGTATAAGGACGGTGAACCTTTATTGAATCCCCTCTTCTGCGATATGGTCAGATATGCCAGAAGAAATGGAGTCGCCAAGGTATTATCCACTACCACAAATGGCTCACAAATTACAGATGAACTGGCATCAGAACTTGTGAGCTGCGGACTGGACAACATCAGAATTTCCATAGAACATGTAAATAATCAGGGATACAGAAACATCTGTCGATCGCAACATTCTTACGATGAGATATTGCAGAAAGTGCGCCTTTTATATGATACAAAAAGGAAACAGAAAAGCAAATTGAATATCCTGGTGAAAATAACTGATACCGGATTTAGCGCAATAGAGCTGGAAAAGTTCCACAATGATTTCAGGCCTTTCTGTGATCAAACCAAAGTCGATTCACTGATGGGCTGGTCAGATTCGTCAAGGAAGGATTTTACCTTGGGGAAAATGCCCAAAACCGGTATGGATGGAACTACGAGACTTCATGACCAGATCATCTGTCCGGATCCCTTTTCCAAACTATCGGTCAACACTGACGGAACAGTTTCTGTTTGCTGTGTAGACTGGGGCCATGGGCTTATTATGGGCAATGTCTGTGAAAATAGCATCGAAGAGATTTGGAATGGAGAAGAGTTCAAAAAGATTCGGCAGATTCATATTACCGGTAACAGAAGTCAAATTGCAGTTTGCAACAGTTGCCAGTATGTAAATGGAACACCTGCGGACTCGAATCTTGATCCATACCAGGAAAGACTTCTGAAATATTATCAATGATAGGGAAGGACTGGTGAAACACTATAAATAATGCAAATATAGGTGGTAACTTGATTTAATTTACTTCATTATTCGATGTTGCTTTTTTAGTCAATTAACCTCTCTGGTTTTGATAGAGATTGAGCCGATATTTCGGAAATGATTCTATTGAAATAAACTGAGATGGGAAATCAAGGCACCACATATTGATTCTTTTATCTGCCTCCATTTATGGCACCTTATTTGATTTTCAAATCAGGTGAAATGGGGGTAAACATGAAACCTGGGTGTTTCATAATATTTTCCGGGTGCATTATTACTCTTTTACTACCGGCAAAACTGATTTCAGAAGACCTCTACTGGCATAGTCTTCCTTGTCTTTCCCGGGGAAAAGTCTTATCAGACAGCAATATTAGTTTGTATCTCTCCCGCTATGGTCTGGATACCATTGGGTCCTATCCAATAATAGGTACCTTTAAAAGCGATTCATTTATCTGTGTGGGACAGATTTACCGGCCTTGCGGACCATCACGTGGGACCGTCATATTTCTTCACGGGTTGTTTGACCATCTGGGGACAAATTTAAATGGGATAACGGCCTGTTTGAACGAGAATTACACTTTCGCAGCATTTGACTTGCCTGGACATGGGTTGTCAAGTGGATCTCGAGGCGAAATAGGAGATTTCAGTGAATATGCGAAGTCACTGCATTTGTTTCTGCAAACCTGTGATTCACTTATTAAACCACCGCTTGTTTTTATCGGACACAGTACCGGTTGTGCCGCGGCTCTTGAATATGTAACTTCCACATCGAATCAACCGTTTTTCAAGATGATTTTTCTGGCTCCTCTGGTACGCTCATCATCTTATCGTTTTTCTGCTTTCGGCTGTAAGATGTTTCGTCATTTTAAAATTGCCCCTCGTCGCTGGACACGTAATTCATCACATGATAAGAGTGTTAAGAAGCGTTTCCGTGATGATCCGCTGCAGCCAGCAATTTTTCCTCTGCAATGGGCAGAGGCCTATTTCCGTTGGTTTGAACGTATTAAAGATATACCCCAAACTGAACTTCCTTTAACAGTCATACAGGGAACTGATGACAAAGTGGTTGATTGGAAGTATAATCTGCAGTGGTTTGAAAAGAAGATCAAGGGTTTGAGAGTTGTAAGGATTGATGGCGCTAGGCATAACCTTCTAAACGAGTCAAAGTTGTATCGGCAAAAGTGCTTTGATGCGATGAAGATACTTTTTGATGAGATCGATCGTCAGAACTGATCCTCTTACGAACAGCAAAAATGGCCTCATACTTTAATAAGACAGCAATTATAAACCATTTTTCGAAAAACATTGCAGAGCAAGCGAAAAAGATCCGCTAATTGTAAAATTCTTTTTCAAGTAACTTCGGATAGAAAAAAACTGCTGTAACATTTACGGTTAGTATGTATTTTAAAATAAATATCAGATAGCTTCTATTCGATATTTTCGAGAGATTATACAATAGAAGCTAAAAAAAATGAGTATGTGTCAACAAGATAATAATCAGAAAGCTTGCTTCTTCCGGCCTCAATTACATGCATAACAAGATTTTAACTGCTTTAAGATTTACTGTTATGAACCTCAGATCAACACTCCTTACGGCAATTGTGTTTGCAGTGAGTTCTTTTTGTGATGTTACAGGGGTAGTGTTTGATTCCTTTACAAAGAAACCTATTTCAGGTTGTTTGGTTGAGGTTTCCGGCACTGAATTGTCAGAGAAAACCGATGAAAATGGTGTTTTCCATTTTGAAATAATGAAAGATGGCAGTTACAACCTTATTTTCCGGCATGGAAATTATGTGCTGTATAAAAGAAGTGATGTGTATGTTTCAGGAAGAATGATTGAACAATTGCATATAGAATTGGATCCGGTTATACACAGCCTTCAAAATATTACCATTACAGCAAAAGTGGTTGATAAAAACCCTGAGATGGTGACTTCGACAGGGACTTTTCTTAACAGTGAGTTGATGAGAGCGCCGGGGGCTCTTGCTGATGTACAGCGCATTGTCCAGAATTTGCCTGGTGTTGTTTCTGGTGCAGACAATATCAATGAAGTTATTGTGCGTGGGGGAATGAGAAATGAGAACCTGTTTTTAATTGATAATATCGAAGTAATAAACCCGAACCATTTTGCAGAGGAAAATAGCGGTGGAGGTGTTCTATCATTACTCAATCCTTTATTAGTGCGGAAACTGGTCTTCAGTGCCGGAGCTCCACCAGCCTTGTATGGCGGAAAAGCATCTTCGGTTATCGATGTTACTCTTAGAGAAGGCAATGACGAGCAGATTTTTGCAGGAGCAGATATAGGTATCACAGGAGCTGGTTTTCATATAGAGGGGCCGGCATGGCCTAAGAGCAATTTCATTTTCAGTGCAAACAAAAGTTATCTGGATCTGGTATCAAAATTCGAACCCGGTACTGCTGTACCAAAATACTGGGCTGCCCAGGGAAAGATAAAGCAATCATTAAAAAACAGTACTATGTCTCTATTGTCGATGTATGGAGACAGCTATATCGAAATAGAAAACGGTAAAGAGACTCACGGCCTCAGTGCAGATGTAATTAATTCAGGAAGTACCAATTTTCTGACAGGTATCAACTGGGAAAGAAAATTCAAAGACAGAATCCATTCTGTTATGACGATATCTGCTGTGAGCAGTAAATTCAACAATTTTGGTTACAATACAACATCCGGCAATGATATGGTGTTTTTCAATGAGACTGCAGTAAAGGAATATACACTCAAGCTGGAATCCGAACTGTTTCTGAACGACTGTGTAAAAATCAAATCCGGTTTATTCGGTAAATATGCAGATATTGATATGGAAAGAAAAAACAGAAATGACACGCTGTTTTTTTATGAGAACGATCTGAAAAGGCCGTTGAAGGATTCAGCCGGAAATGACATCCGCACTGTAGCCTGCAGATCAGGTAATCTGAAAAGTGAAACCGGTGGTGGCTTTCTTTCATCATCATTGTTTTTCGGTTCTGGGATCAGACTTATTACCGGAGTGCGTGGTGGGTATTCCAGATATACCGGAGAAGTGGTTATTGACCCGAGAGCGGGTATTTCTTATGTGCTAAATGATAAGTTCACCATCAATTCATCGTTTGGAATCCAGAATCAGTTTCCGGACAATTCTGATTTGATTCTTAACAGTGAAAGCAGAAATCTTAAAGCAAAACGTGCGGTTACCGGTGTGCTTGGGGTTGATTGCTCACCTGGAATTGCCGGGATAAACTTCGTGGTGGAGACTTTTTACAAAAGGTATAACAACCTGACCCTGGACTATATTTACGATTTCGGTGATCAGCAATTTTACTTCTTAAGAGGTTACCGCAAGAGCGGGGCAGGTGAAGGTAAAAGTTACGGTATTGAATTCTTTTCAGAGAAAAAACTGACCGATAGGTTGTCATTTTCTCTGGCATACTCTCATTCCAGATCGTATTGGAGATACGGTGGCTCACCGCAAGGAGAGTGGTTCAGGGGTGATTATGATTACAGGAATGTTCTCACTTTTACGGGTGGGTACAAATTTGATCTTGCAGGCAAAGCCTGGTATGACAACCTGAAACGCAATATTTTTGTGAAGCTATTGTCTCCAATCTTTCCATTTGCTGATAGGCAGGAATTCTCGGTCCGGTTCAGTTACCGTGGTGGCAGGCCTTATACACCAATTTTCTATGATGCATCTTATAAAAGATGGAGTTACAAGCTGGGTACATTGAATACTGCACAAATGGATCCATACCACCGCCTGGATTTGCGATGGGAAAGAAGGTACAGTTATGGTTTGATTAATGCAATTTTTTATTTTGAAGTTCAAAACCTGTATAACAGAAAAAATATATGGACATTTCTCTATGATGACCAGAAGGAAACTCCAGCAAAAGTGTATCAATTGCCGGTGTTTCCTTCGGGTGGTTTCATCATAGGGTTTTGACAGTGGTTTATGTTTATTGATCTGTGAAAAACGATTATGAAAACAGTTTTAAAAATATTGGCATCTTTAACTGGTTACACACTTTATTTGACTGGCGTGATGAGTTTCTCTCTGGCAGTACTACCCTTTGTTATGGTGTGCAGGCTTTTCGGTAATTATAGGCTTCCAGCGACTCTTCTGCATTACTCTCTGATTTTTTTTATCAGAAATGTTCTGACTTCACTTAGGGTCATCAAAATTATAGATGTGGAAGGACTGGAGAAAGTATTTTCGTTGGGGCCGGCAGTTTATGTTTGCAACCATAGAGGCAAGCTGGATGGTCCACTTCTGATGTCTTATGTTAATTGCATAAAACCTACAATGAAATCCAAATATGCCAGACTGCTAATCTACAGAATATTTGTAAGATGGTTCGATTTTTGTGAAATTGATGTTCAATCAGCAGAGGGATTAATTACAACAGACAAAAAATGTTCTGAAATTCTTAAAAATCAGAGCATCCTCTTTTTTCCTGAAGGAACTCGTAAACCTGGTGACAGGCTGATGGACTTCAAGAAAATGGCTTTTACGGTTGCGAAGAACAATGATGCACCTGTGGTACCGGTCCTTTTGTATAATGATGTACCGTTTATGACCAGGGAATTTACCTCATTTTTTCCATTGAAAAGGGTAAGGTATAAAATTCATTTTCTTGAACCAGTGTATCCGGAAGAAAAAACTGCTAACGAATTGACCAACGAAATTTACCGGATTATGAGTGCAGAATTGCTAAAAATGAGCCAGGGGTAAAGGGATAGTAGATTTCTGATTTAGGAATTATAAATGATATTTATAAATTGGGAGACATAATGGTAAAAAAAATTATTTATGACCTTTGCGATATACTGGAACTGCTTCCGCATCGTGAACCGTTTCTTTTCGTAGATAATATCATCGAATTCAAACTGAACAAAAAAATTGTGGCTACCAGGTATTTAAGACATGATGAGCCTCATTTTAAGGGTCATTTCCCTACCGAACCAATCATGCCAGGGGTATTGATGACTGATGCGCTGGCTCAGACAAGCGGTTTATTATGGGGTTTTACCAAAAAAGAAACAAAAGGATCTTCAGATGACCAGGAGTCCTCTATTTTCTATCTGGCTTCTGATCAGATGAAATTTATGAAGCCGGTCAAGCCGGGTGTGACTCTTGTTTTGGAGTCGGTTTTTCTTGAAAGTTTCGGTGCTCTATATAAATACAAAGTAGCTGCTTTCGTAAATAATGTAACTGTCGCAAAAGGTTTCATCACTCTGGCGATACAGAAGCAGGGGGAAAAATGAAGATATTATTGGTTCAGGCAATACCCAGAAAGACCGGATATACTGCCAAGTTACTTAGCCATTTTAAATGTGGGCTATCAATGACTGATTCGGATGTAAATGAGATCGATCTTCTTAGTTGCAATATCAAACCATGCAGAGGCTGTTATATGTGCTGGTCTGCCACGCCTGGCAGGTGCGTTATACGTGATGATATGGATCAGTTGATGGAGCAATTTATAGAATCGGATATTATCTTCCTGGCAACTCCCATGTACCATTACACCATGAACAGCGAGATGCTTAAATTTATTGAAAGAACACTTCCTTTTTCAGAGTATGGTTTCAACAGTTCCCCGCTTGGAGTGATGCGAAACAGTATACGATTTCCGGAGAAGTGGAAAAACAAGAAATTGGGATTATTAACGTGTGGTGCATTTAAAGAGGAGGATAATTTCTCTGCTATTACTAGAACATTTAACCTGATCGCAAACGGGATGAATCTGGATACTTGTGGCATTTTAATAAGGCCAGAATCCTATCTGTTGCGATTTAAAGCGGCAAAGCCAAAGACAATTACTATCATCGAAAAAGCTTTTGAAAAGGCTGGCTATGAACTTGGGACAAATGGCTTTATTGAAAAAGAGACTATGGAAAAGGCAAAAACGCCTATAGTCAAGACAAGTGATATTTATATCAACTATGCAAAAGTTTACTGGGAATATGTGAAGGAAGCATATAAAGAGGGAATACACGATGAAAATATAATTGCAGAAAGGGTGACCAAGGATCCTGTAATTCTAATGAAAGAATTGAACACATATATTGATCCTGAAGCAACTGCAAGAGTAAAAGCAATAATGTACTTTCATTTCACTGATAGAGATCTGAAGTTCATCATCAGAATAGACAAGGGGAAAAGCGAACTGATAATGGGTCAGGAACCTGAAAAGTATGATCTGATGGTAGAAACAGACAGCAAAACCTGGGGTAATGTTTTCCTGAGAGATATTAATCCCAGAGATGCACTGATGCAAAAAAGGATCATACTAAAAGGCGACAAATACCTTTTTGTAAATTTGGATAAATACTTTCCGCCGCCTTCGGATTGATGACTGATAGTGCCGAAAACAGTTTGTGGGTTTTGGCAGCATAATGTGAGAAACTACGATGATTATTCAGTTTCCGGCTATCTTAGCAGGTAATCAGAAAAAAGAAGGTTCTGCAGGAGCATTGAGCATCCTGCAGTAAACTCATATTTACTTACTTTGTAAACTGCAATTCAAAAATCAAAACAGGCAGCTAAATTGCTTCTGAAAAGAGTATTTTAGAAAATCGTGGTGGCGGTAAGCCCACCATCAACGACTATCTTTTGACCCGTGATATACGATGAATCATCGGAAGCAAGAAAGGCAATGACTTTTGCCACTTCTTCAGGTTTACCGAATCTTTTAAACGCTATCTTTCCAAGATTCTGCTTTTTGATATCTCTGGGCATTCTTTCAGTCATATCAGTTTCTATAAATCCTGGAACAACAGAATTTACTCTCACATTCTTTGAAGCCAGTTCTGCTGCCAGAGATCTGGTAAAAGCAAGAATGGCTCCCTTAGAAGTAGAGTAGTTGGTTTGTCCTGGTATACCAATCAAACCAGATACAGAGGCCACATTAATGATAGTACCACCGCCACTTAGAAACATGGGTTTACAGACCGATTTAGACCAGTAGACTGTGCCATTGAGGTTTACCTCAAGTACTTTATACCATTGTGTGATATCTGCAATGGCAAAAAACTGGTCATCGGTGATTCCCGCATTATTTACAAGAATATCGATATTTTTCTCTTTGTCAAAAGTTGAATCCACAATTTTCATGATGCAATCCCTGTCTTCCTGACAGCATTGAATTGCAACCGATCCAGTTTTTTCTGCGATTTCGGCAGCTTCATTTTGTCTGCTATTATATGTGAAATACACACGAGCTCCCAGATCCGAAAATAGTTCAACTGTTTTTTTCCCTATTCCGCGGGAGCCTCCTGTTACAATAGCAACCCTGTCTTTCAAATCCATAATTACTCCATTATTAATCTATATATAAAGCAGGATTAATCAAGTTTCATATTCAATGATTTTGGTATGAATGGCGGCATAGAGACAGTATTAACTTCCGGACCATCAGCAGCCCTAAGATAAAATTTCAATCCAGAATAAGCCGATCCAAATGGCAGCAACGCAAGAGCAACCGTTTTGTCCAATGCATAAGAATGTTTGGATGATACTATATGTCCGATTTCTCCATTTTCATCGCAGATTTTATCTCCGGCGGCAACATTGCCAACTTCTTTATCGATTGTCATACCCGTAATTTTACTGGTGACTCCGGCGTCTCTTTGATTTTGCAGATTTTGGCCACCAAAAAAATTCATATTTTCAAGATCAATCATCCATTGCAGCCCAAGATAAAGGGGATTTCTGACCTCTGCGCCTTCACTGAAAATGTTAAAGAATCTTCCATCCAGCCTTAGAATGTTATGAACATCCAGCCCACAAACAGTTCCTTCAATTTGTTTTACCTTCTCCAAAGCCGTATCAAATAGCTTCTCTGCAACTTTGTTTAATGCTATGACATAGTAACCGAACTCACCTGATTTGCCGGCTCTTATCACATTGATCTTTTCTCCATCGAATTGAAATTCCTCTATCGACAGGTATGGTAGTCCAAGAATGCTGACTCCAAAAATATCCTTTGCGGTTTTCCATGCGTTACTTCCGTCAATACTGAGTACAACAAATTCATTAGTAACATTTTTCAGACCGAAATCTGCACCATTATTTTCTTCGAAAAGAATCTTATCAAGTTGAGAATCGTCTATTATTGATTCACATAGAATCAAGAATTCCTCGTCATTATTGGCAATATAACAGTCTGAAACGATATTACCACTTTCATCGGCCAGAAATGTATGCAACACTCTTCCAAATCTTAGATTCTCCACATTGCCGGCAAAAATGTTATTCAGAAAATCAAGACCAGTGTCTTCTGGTATTGTATATTTCTGTAAAAAAGAAAAGTCGGATAATCCGGCCGTGTTCCTCACACAATTGTATTCATGCTCAATGTTGTCTGATGTGAATGGAATGCTGATTCCGTATCTTTCCTCAAAAGAGATTCCATTTGCCATAAACTTGCTCTTAAGTAACAATTCCCTCATCTTACAACCCCTTTTGCGCAATAATGTAATCGGTTATAGTGTTAAGAGACCTGAGAGGTGACGTGTTCCCATCTGCAATTCTTACATTGAAGCAGCTTTCCACAATCATCACAATTTCGATTGCATCAAGTGAGTCCAGACCCAGGCCTGCTCCCAGAAGAGAAATATCCTCATGAATATCATCTGGTTTGTATGGAAGGTCGAGCTTCTTAATCATCTCCTCTTTTAGCTTCTGAAGAATCTCTTTCCGTATTTTTATCTTTTCTTCTCTCTCAACATTCATTTGCCCTCCTTATTATTCAGGATTATTCAGGTTATTCAATCGGTTTAATATTCACTATTAAAGAGTAATTATATCCAAGATCAGAAGAAGATAGAACCAGAATGTTTTTTATTTCGCGATTTAATTCCAGACTATCCACGCTCTGTATTCCTGTGTCTTGTGGCCATAATGGTAATCCAGCTTTTAGACAGTACAATACACAACCCAAAGAAGAAACAACAGACGAGCTTTCTGTGTAACCAGTATTAAAAGTATTTGTGATAAGAGGTTTACCATTAAAATACTTCTCATAGACACAGAGTACTTTGTTGTCCTGAATATTCCCCTGCGGAGCCCAGACCATCATGTCAATGTCTTCACAAGACAGTTCAGAACGTTTCAATGCTTTTTTCATGGCATTTTCCAACTGTTGCGGATTTAAACACTGGACTCCAAACGGGTCGGGGTCACAGGATAATGCATATCCAAGAATTTCTCCGAAAACAGAAGCATTTCTTTCTTTTGCATCGCAAAGTGTCTCCATCAGAAACATTGCAGCACCTTCACCCAGAACTTTTCTCTTAGTCTCATCAGGTCTGTATTTATACTCCTTCTCTTTTTCTCCGGTAAATAAATGCCCAAGAAGGTCATAATTGTAGAATGTTTGCTTGTCAATTTCATCTGCTGCACCTGCTACCATGTATTTTGATCTTCCAAGTTTCATATTATCAAATGCAAAAGCAATTGCCTGCAGTCCTGAATGGGGTCCATTGCCAAGAGTCGTATTTACACCTTTAAGATAGAGAATGTTGGCAATCCAGCCGGCGATGGAATTCGCTGTTATATTTGAAAATGTAGTTGTATCAGCAGCGTATGTTTCACTGCTGAACACTTTATCCATGTGCACTATTTCAGGTGGCCCATTAGAAATGGCAACAGCAACTCCAAAGTCTTCGGCATTTTTCCGATTGGGTTTTAAACCAGATTCATCTATAGAGAATGAGGCAGCAGCGGTTGCCATTTTACTGATTTTATTGGATAACTTCCTGAAATCCAGCCTTCTATTTACATCTTTAGAGCTGAATTCCGGGACAAAGCCCGCCAATTGAGCACTTACACTGCTTTGCCAGACAGATTCACTTTTGGTGAAATTCTTAGCTCCACAGCTCAGAGCTTTGAGATTTTCTGCCACACCCAATCCCAGGGAGCTAACCATTCCAATTCCTGTAATGGCAATTCTTTGATTTGCAGTTGTTTTTTTGAAAATGGGTTTGTCCCATTTGGAAATGACAACAGCCGCATGGCTTCCGCCAAAAGCAGAATTACAGGAGACGAATGCATCGTAACCTTTTTTGCGTTTGGAATTAGGAACATAATCCAGATCACATCCGGGACGGTTCTCCTTGAAGTTAATGGTTGGAGGGATGAAGTTTTTTCTCATTGCCAGGATATTACATGTTGCTTCCAGAATTCCAGTTGTTCCCATGCAGTGCCCGAAAAAAGACTTCAGGGAAATAACTGGGACCTTTTTATCTTCTAGCAATCTGGTAATGCCTCTGGTTTCGCATATATCATTTACTTCAGTACCTGTACCATGTGCGTTGATACATCCTATTTCTTCTAAAGTATATCCTGAATCATTTAAAGCCATGTGAAGGGCCCGGTATACTCCTTCACCTCTGGGATCGGGTGCCGTAGGGTGGTGAGCATCCAGGCCGGTTGCGTGACCTGCAATTCTTGCATAACATCTCACTTTTCTCAGTAGAGCTTTCTCCATCTCTTCTACTACCCAGAAGCATGAAGCCTCACCAACATTCAAGCCTATAGGTAAAGAAAAGGGAGAAATTGCCTCAGCGGAGGTGCCGCCCAGTGCATCAAAACCAGCAATGTTGGAAATAGCCATGCTATCTGAGCCACCGACTATTACCGTTTTGCTGTAACCCCGGTCAATTATGTTTTTGGCCAGTCCCATAGCTCCAGTGGACGAGGAACATGCAGTGGTGACAATCCATAGATCGCAATCGAGATTAAAATAGGAAGTAATGGCCCTGCCAAAACCGTAATATTTTGCCTGAAGATTCATGTTTTCATTATACACTCTGTCGCTTTTACCATGCTTCCAACGGTATAGATCTTCACCTGTCAGCAATCCACCGTTACAGGTTGAGAGCACTATCGAAGTGTTACCATCTCTTAAATTATCAACATTTAAATCTGCATCATCCAGGGCTTTTTTTAAAGCAACTATGGCATGTTGAAGATATTTGTCATTGTAAAGCTTCTGCTCATCTTTGGAAAAATGCTCATCCGGATCGAAATTTCTGATTTCACCTCCGTGTTTCAGCTTGAAATGCGACATGTCGAATTTCTTGATCCTGTCGATTCCGCTTTTGGAGTTTTCTAGTGAATCCAGCAATTGCTCTTTACTGTCTCCTAACGGACTAAGAAAGCCCATGCCGGTAATTACAGATTCTCCCTTTACACCAGATTCCTGTAAAGGTTTGCCCACAATTCTGACACCGTTTTCGTATGTTGATGGTTCAAGACTGCTCAAGCTGACATCCTTCTGAGATTTAAAAAACTCATTCCATACTTTGACAAACTGTTCATATAGTTGCTGTTCGCTCATGTTTGCTGGTTTGAAAACTACATGAGCTCCATTATAATGTTTCCAGGTGGTATCGATAATTCTTTTCTGCTTTATTAATCTGTCCCAATGAGCCGACCCCGGATATGGGGTAAATATGAAGAATTCTGAGGTTTCGATTCCAGCTTTATAGTACAATTCAAGAATCCTGTCCGCAATTGATTGGTCATCCCATTCTCTCCCCAGAGCACAACTGCCGAAAAAGCGGATATCCCTATCTTTCAGTATATTTACAAGATCTATGATTTTCTGCTGTTCCTGTTTATCGCCCTGCAAGGCTTTAATGGAGAATGGGTCTACATTCATGGTACAGTAGAAATTTTTAACACCAGCCTCTGCTGCCAGAGTCAAAAACTCCGGATCTACATTCAGTGCAATTGTCGAAGATACGAAATATTTTTTATTCAGTGGTTTAATTCTTCTGAACAGCTCAGTAGCATATTCTCTAATTCTGTTTTGGGTAAAAAACAAAGAATCGTCTGCAAGGTAGACATTCTCGTATTTCAGTGTCTTTAGCTCTTCGACTACTCTGGCTATTGGCTTGAAACGCATTTTAAATCCCATGTGCGCAGGTATGGCACACATAGCGCAGTTGTAGGTGCACCCACGTGAGATCTGGATCAGATCTTCTTCCCACTGATAACTTCTGTTATTGTAAAAAATAGACCGTTTGGGATTTGGCCAATCTGCAGGATCTGATTTACAACCGCCCTTATAAACTCTTTTAAGCCTGTTATTTTCGGCATCACTGAGGATTTCCAGCCAGGTAGTTTCGCCTTCACCCACATTTACCGAATCTGCATGTTTCAGGCATTCTTCAACCATGAATGAGGGGAAAAAGCCACCCATTATCACCTTTGTTCCATTAAGCCGGAAATTATCAGCGATTTCAAATGCACGCGTTGCCTGCGGCGTAAAGCAGTTGATTCCCACCAGATCGTATTTTATGGAATAGTCAATAGTATCATCACTATTGTCATCGATAAAGTTCAGATCAATACTGTCTGGTGTCAATGCTGCCAGGATAGGAATTCCAAGCGAGGGAGGAGTGGTAAAATCTCCAAGAAAATACTTCACCAACCCACTATCCAGTTCTGGGTTGTTAGTAAGAAATTTTTCGAATTTAGGGTAAATAAGTGCAATTTTCATCTTTAATAGCCCAAAATTATTAGGTAAGTGATATGGCTTGTCTGATTATTAATTAGTCCAGTGTTTAAATATGGACAGATCATATCATTCCTCCATTAACAGAAATTGTCTGTCCTGTGATATATGATGAATCTGGTGAAAACAGATATTTTACCAGAGAGGAAACCTCCTCGGGTCTTCCTTGCCGCCTCATTGGTACTACTTGTCTGATTACTTCTTCATCAATACCTGCAGACATTTCAGTTTGAATTATGCCAGGAGCAACAGAATTCACAGTTATGTTGCGTTTAGCTAATTCCAGAGACAACGATTTTGTAGCTCCTATAAGTCCCGATTTTGCAGCGCTGTAATTTACCTGTCCTCTATTTCCGGTAATCGCGCTTACAGATGTCACTGTTATGATCCTGCCACCGCACCTCATTTTTATCAATGGCATTATAAGCGGTCTTAGTACATTATAAAAACTATCAAGATCAGTGCTCATAATAGTGTCCCATGCCTGCTCATCCATATCAGGGAAGGGGCAGTCATTTTTGATTCCGGCGTTAAGGACAACTCCGTAAAAAGGTCCATTTTCATCAATGTTCTTCAAAAGAATCTTTTTACATTCTTCTCGATCCGATACATCGAACTGCAGAAGCTTGGCCTTACCACCATTGTCGACTATCCCATGGCAGGTTTCATCAGCCATGTCATGATTACTTTTATAATTGATGGTTATATCGAAACCATCATCTGCAAGTCCTATGGCGATGGCTTTTCCTATGCCTCTGTTAGCACCAGTAATTAGTACACGTTTTTGCATAGTTTAAAGGTAATCCTTTCCCACAATCACGGAGCAGTTATTTCCACCAAAAGCGAAATTGTTGACCAAAAAGTTTAATGATCTGGAATTTCCTGCAGGTGCATTACAATCAAGAAGTTTTATCGGTGCTATATTTTCATCTCTGAATTCGTCCCAAATGTGTTTGGGTAAAAATACTCTGCTACTATCCTGTTGAAGAATCAAAGAACAGATAAGAACTCCCATAATACCGGATATTCCCAATGAATGCCCTATAGAAGGTTTTAATGAACTGCATGCAATAGAGTCGCCCCAGATATTAAAAATTGCTCTGGCTTCTGAAACATCATTAAGGTGAGTACCTGTGCCATGAAGCTGTATGTAATCTACATTATCTTTTGATAATCGTGCGTTCTCTATCGCCATCATCATCGACCTGAATGCTCCGGTCCCTTCCGGATCAGGTGCAGAAACATGGTAGGTGTCACATGATTCTCCAATACCCTTTATCTGGACTCCGCCATCTTCACGCGTCAGTATGCAAATTGCAATACCTTCTCCAATGTTTATACCATCTCTGTTCACGCTCATAGGATTAGCGATGCCACTCGAAAGGAGCTCAAGAGAATCGAATCCCTTCACTGTCATCTGACACAATGTATCGATACCTCCAGTAATTACCGCATCACAAAAGCCGCAATCCAGCATTGCTTTTGCAGATGAAAGAGCTTTGAGGCTTGATGTGCAGGAAGTTGAAAGTGTGTACGATGGACCGGTAATACCCCAGGCATTTTTCAAATAATCTGCAAAAAATGTAATTTCAGAAAAAACATATTTGTAATTTGGCGGGAGACTCCCGTTTTTTTTATTACATACGGCCTTTTCCAGGTTATAGATACCGGATGTACTTGTACCGAAAACCATCCCTATTCTATCATTACTAAATTTCTTTTTAATAAAATCGACTCTGTCCTGTAATTGCAGATAAGTCCATACGGGAAATAGATCATTTCTCACAGACACTTCATATTTTTGCTTTTCACATTCAGGCAGGTCGATATTGGTTTTCCCAACGAACACCTTACGGTCCGAAAAAAAATCATCGCTTTCGGTAAGAAATGTCCTCTCGTTGTTGTTTTCCAGATTAGACAATATCTCTGTTTCGTTTGTTCCAAGTGCATTTGCCAGAATAAAGGAGTCAATTTTACAGCTCATTGGAGTATCCTTATCAGCTTTTTTCTGTCCGCAGCAAAAGGGGAAAGAAGCAGTGTTGTTGAAATACCTATAGTAATGGTCAGTCCAATGGATTTAAGTGCCGGAATCATACTCAATGCAAGTATTCCGAAGGAAAAAATCGTTGTTGCAGAGGATAAAACAATTGATATGCAGGTAACTGACGGATTTTCGATCGACTCTGCCAGAAATACCGAATAATCTATTCCTAATGCCACTACCAGTATCATTGCCAATATGTGCATGATATTTACCTCTAATGAAAACAGGGACAGGATTGAAATTGTTAAAAATAGTGACATCACTGAAGGAATAAAAACCGATAAACTCTTTTTAAAACCATATCTGATGATCAGAATCAACAGAAATATTGAATATATAGCTGGAATGAAATGAATAAGACTCTCCCTGAGATGCTTTATGAGATGTGAAATTCTGGAATGATTATTAATTAAATGTGTGTTTTTATCAATAGCGATCTTTTCCAGCGCTTTCATGTTTTTTATTCCGTTTAAAAGAACTGCACTAAAAAATTGATCTTCGATTTTACCGAGCCACAGCTTCTCATGCTCAATAGAAACCGGAGATTTTAACCACTTATCAATAGTGATGTAGTTATTCTGATTTTCTCTTGATTCAATGTTTAAATTTTGCAAAGCCTCAGGTTTGAATCCGGTTTCCAGAAAAAGATCTGCAATTCTGGTTTCCTCAGCTTGAAGTTTTTTTACCAGCATATCGCTTCCAGACTTTTGAGTTCGGATGCTGGGTACAAATTTTGACAATGACAGGTAACCTGAAATCTCATTGTTTTTCTGAAGAACTTCCAGTTTGTCAGTGGTATTTTCAATGTTCTGCAAAAGCTTTTCATGCGATTCTCCGGTAATAAGCAGGAATTCTCTTTCGTATTCCGATCCTGTCAACTCTTGAACGCTGTTAACAGTTTTATCCAGATCTTCGGTCTTCATTTCAAAAATAGAAATATCATCTCTGAATGCGAGTTTGGGAAAACCTGTGATTATTATAATTAAAAGAAAGAGTAAGGCAGGATATCGAAAGCCTTTTCTATCGAATAATTTGAAATAAGCCAGTATAGGGGGTCTGAAGTAACGGTATGAATCTCCACTATTATCTTTTTTACTAAAGAGAAGAGGATATAAAATTACCACTGTAAGATATGCTCCAGTCAATCCTGCAATTATAAAAACCGCGATCTGTTTTAAGCCGGTAAATGGAATGAAAAAGAATGTAGAATATCCAATTGTGGTAGTGAGAAAACCCAAGGAGATTCCAGGCAGTATGCGTTTCAATCCAACAGAAGAGTCCCACTTGTCTTTACAGAAAGCGTATTCAGAAAGGTAATGGAAGCTGTAATCGATACAGATTCCGATCAGGCAGGCTCCCATTGTAATGGATATCAGGTGTATTCTGTCGAAAAAGAGAACTGATCCCGCCAGTCCGCAAAGTAATGCTGAAAAGATGGGAACAGCGCCCCATAAAAAGCATTTAACACTTCTGTAAGCAATTAAAAACAATATAAAAACCAGGGAAAATGAGAGAATTCCGATGTAGCCGGTTTCAAATTTGGCTCTTTCCTCATAACGGTTTGCATAGGTAATTACTCCGGTATAGTTAATTTGTGCACTTGTAATAACACGCATCTTATTTTTCTGATCATCAATAAAACTGTTGAAAGCGGTTTGCATCTCTTTTTCGAAACCATTTGATTTAAGAACTACAGATATCAGTACAGTAGTTGAGGTAGTGTCTTCGACAATAATATTTCCATTTTCGTAATCGTTTTTATCCTGTTTTGGTGCGAATGAACTGACAAAAGTTGGAAAAAGCATCAAGGGGTCCTTGTTCAGCATATCTCCGTAGATATTTGACATCGGACTGAAAAGGTTTCTGTAGAAATAGCTTCGGAATGAATCGAAATCCTCTTTTTCGTTTAATACAGATTTCATTGATGGAGGAATTGTGCTGAATCGGTGTTTATAGTAGAAATCGAACCAGTCGGTTTCTTTCGGTACTTTAAATAGCTCACTTTCAGACAAATCTTTTTTTAGAGCAGCAGCAGCACTTAGCGCAGAATCTCTCTCCTTATGTGTAACAATGAACAGTATATTTCGGGATAATTTTTCGGTAAATCTGTCGGAAGCTTCATTAAGAGCCCTGTTGTCCTTATCATAAGGAAGCATTTTAAGCACATTTGTCTCTATTGTAAAACCGTTTCTGATTTTCATGATCGAGAAACCAGACAAAAGAGCTATCAGGCAGACCCAGAAAAAGGCGGCTATTTTTCTACTTTTGATTGAAAATTTCATGAATCCCGTTTACTTCTTCTGCGGATGGAGATTGGTGATTTTTGAAAATGATTTCTGTAATTTTGGCATCTTTGCCCATAATGTGTAGTTCTCTGATTTTTCCTTCCTGATTCCCAGCAATGACAATATTACTTATAAATTTACCTATTGCTCGTTTTTTTGGTTTAAGCCCCATAAACCAGTCAGACCCATCTAATAAAAAATATAACTCGAATGCTTCTGATAAGTTGTCGGCTCCCGAATGAATCATTTCACTCATCAGGCTGCCATATCGGAATACCCCGACAGGGTCAGGTTTACCTTTCTCAAAGACTTCTCCGTTTTTGGAAATATAAAGCGATTGTTTGTAAGGAGAAGTCGTTTCCCAGAATATGGCTTTATCCGGAATAAAAATAAGCTTCCCATTACTAAGCAGCTCTTTATTCAATGCTTTTACAAAAGATTTCTGGGTAAATTCCGCTGTTATAGTAGCTTTGCTAAAATTAGCATACAGTTTTTTAAGAGCTGGTTCTTCAACTGGATTACAGGCTTTGCCTGTAAATAGCTCATTATAAGGATCCGCATAAATACTGCAGAAAGCTAAAAGCATAATGAAGAGAGATTTTTTCATATTTTTATAAAACAGGAATCTCTGTGTCAAAGTCCTGATTGGTTATATGTTCAACGATTTTTTCCAGTGAAGTATCAAGGCGTCTGTCTTCGGATAGAAATCCTGCCACATTGAGAACTTTCTTTTTGAGTGTCCTTATCTCTTCAGTTAAGGCACTCTCTTCGAGTTCTCCCTTTTTTATTCTTATCTCCACAGCCTGTGAAAAGGCGAAAAGGGTGGCAGCACATACCTGTTCTGTTAATTCTATCACTCTGATACAATCCCTTGCAGCAATGGTTCCCATGCTGACTTTGTCCTGATTATGACATTCTGTAGACCTGGAAAATGAGGTAAGGGGCATTGTTTTTTGCAGAGCTTCGGCTGTCCATGAAGAAACTGCGATTTGTAAGGCTTTGAACCCATGGTTTATGGAAGGATCTGACGCTCCTGTCAAATTGAATGGTAAGCCGTTGTTCGTTTTATAGTCTGCCAGTAGTGCAAATTGCCTATCCAGTAGATCTGCAATATTCGCTATCGCATTTTTCATTGAATCCATAGTAAATGCGATATGGCCTCCGTAGAAATTACCGCCATGAAGAAACTCACCGGTTTGATAATCGACAAGAGGATTGTCATTGGCACTATTGAGCTCTATCTGAATGTGGTCTCTCATCCAGGGGAATGAATCGGCCAGTACTCCAATAACATGAGGGGCACATCTGATGGAATATGGTGCCTGAATTCTGTATTTGTAATTTAAATTACCGAGATCTTTTCTTATGAGTCGGGCAATTGATCTTTGTCCTGGGAAGGGCTTTGCTGAAAAAATTCTGTCATCAAAGTGGCCCGGGTTTGCCATCAGTGCTAACGATGCCAAAGCTGTTATCCTGGCTGAGAGTGAAGCTATATATTGAGCTCTTGTAAAAGCAAAGCAGGATATGGCAGTCATCACCGAAGTACCATTCATGATGCATAAAGTCTCTTTTGGGCGGGGTACAATTGGCTCTATACCCAGATCACGATACACGTCTGCAGTATCTTTGATTTCTCCATGATAATAAACTTCTCTTTCACCATATAAAACGGCAGCCAGGTAGGATAGCGGGGTCAGATCACCGCTTGCACCCACCGAACCTTCTTCAGGGATAACCGGCACAATGTTCTTTTGAAGCAGCTCGGCGATTCTCTCAAGAAGGTTGATCCTGACTCCTGAAAAACCGTTTTTCAATGATGCCAAACGGCAGACCATGACAGCTCTGGCAATTAACGGGCTTAATTTTTTGCCAAGACCGCATCCATGGTATTTTGCCAGATTGTATTGCAATTGAGTAGCCTTTTCAACAGAGACATCTCTGTCAACCGAATCACCAAAACCTGTAGTGATTCCATAAATCTTGATGCCTTTTTCACAAATCGAAGTAATCGCCTGCGAACCTTTGTTGAAAATGTCAATCCAGTCTTTATCAGGGGATAATTCGAGTTTTAATGTGCCTTTAGATATGTTTACCACGTCTGATATTGTTAACATTGATTTGTCTGTCAAATAAACACTGTTCAATTTGCAATCCTCATTCCTGCCAGAAGTTATAAAAGTTATACCATTGATAGGGAAATGAACAACAGGTATTTTCCAATCTGTTTATATACTCTCCCAGATACTTTTTGATATCCCTCTCCCTGTTACCAGATGAAATATTGACAGTATCAAAGAGCTTTTCAAAATGTATTTCATATTCATGTGTCCCAGTTCTGGCTGCATAAAAGAATAAGACAGGACACTTTAAAATTCCCGCAAGGATCCATGGCCCTTGTGGGAATCTTGCTTCTTCATTAAAAAAAGGATATCTGACCACTCTGTTTTCCGAGCCGGGAGGAACCCGGTCAGCCAGAATGCCCAGAAAACCTCCACCTTGTACATAGTCAGCCAGCATACAGGCTGAGGCAGCATTGATAGATTCGATTTCAATCACCTCTTCTCCTTTTTCCTTGCGTATGCTGGAGAATAAACCATTGATCATTTGAGCATGTTTCCTATACATAAGTACTTTTAATTTCAGAGCAGATTCATTTGCCAGTAAACGTAATACATCAAAGTTGCCGAAGTGAGCTCCCATGAAAATGGCTCCTTTGTTGTTTCTGTCCATTTCCTTTACTTCTTCGTATCCTGAAAAAGAGACATGAAAAGCATTGCTTTTGCAGGACATTCTGATTCCTATCTGGTCAAGCATCGATGAGGCAAAACTGCTATAGTGAGCAAAAGAAGAGATCAGACCGGGTTTGAATAACACTTTCGACGAACTTTTTCTATAAACTTTATCCAGATATTTAAAGGAGGCTTCTCTGGCTTTCTTATCAGTGGTAAAAAAATAGATCAGCACAGGTTGAAGTATTATCATGGTAAGCCGTTTTTTCAACAGTTTATAGAAAAGAAATGTAATGTAAATACCGAGTTTATTTCCACGTTCTTTAGTTTCTGACCAGTTAGATTGTGATCCTTTTTTGAATACTTTTTTCTGTATTACCATTGCCAGGGCAACCCAGAATAGTTTCATGAACAACCAGCTTATTCTGATATTATCAGCCACAACATTAAAATTGGAAGGTTCATTGTCTCCATAATTTACTCTGGTATCGAAGCTTCTGACCTGCACTCCATGCCATCTCAGACGAACCAGAATTTCGGGATCGAAATCCATACGCTCACCTGTTTTTACTTTGCTGATAACTTCCATTGTCGGAGTGACGGGGTAGCACCTGTAGCCACACAAACCATCCTTGATATCAAGTGACATCGTTTCAACTGCGATCCAGAAATTAGTTATCTTTCTTCCAAGAATTCTGCTTTTTGGTGCAGTACTTAAGTCGAAAACCGGATTTCCCAGTATCAGCCGATGAGGATACTTCCGTGCCAGATTTAGTATCTGCGGTAAATCGTCAGTGTCATGCTGTCCGTCAGCGTCGATCTGGATACAATGAGAGTATCCGTTTTTCGAGGCATAATGGATACCTGCCTTTACTGCTGCTCCTTTTCCGCCGTTTCTTTTTAAATTAAGCAACATCACATCAGCTTTTGTTGTAATTTCCGAAAGTATTTTGCTAATAGGTTCGTCTGAGCCATCATTGACAATAAGAATATCGATACCATGAGTTTTTATCCTTTCGATCATGGATGGAAGTTCTTTATGATGATTGTATGTAGGAATTACTACTATAGGTTTAAACATTTCTGGTCCGTGAATTAAAAAGTTTTCTCAGTTCTTCGAAAGATGTTTTTCCTTGTGGGTCCAGAGGTATTTTCTGGACAAAACGCCAGTATTTTGGAACCAGTGTCTGTGCAAAATACTGAAACAGCACGGCTTTGAGTTCAGACACCAAAGTTCTTCTTTCTTTGCTTTGAACTGTTTCTGGAGTCTCAACCACGCATGCCAGAACCGTTCTATCATAACTGCCTTGTCTTCGGGTGATTGGAAATATTTTGCATGAATTGACACCTGGAAAGGCTTTCAGTGTTTTTTCCATCTCTTCCAGGGAAGCCCTTTTCTCTCCGATCTTTACGATTCTATCGCCTCTACCGTAAAGAAGAAACCGGTTATCGCTGTAAATCTTTACGATATCTCCCATTGTGAACCATTGATCCTGTGAATCTTCCAGCGATATAAACGGCGATTTCACCTGCAGAAATCCTTCTTCATTTTTCCTAATTTCAATTGAAGGAAAGGGGGTCCACTTTTCAGTGTCTGAATCTGAAGTCTGAGAACGCCAGGCTACACCTCCGGTTTCGGTGGAACCAAGCACTTCAATAGGAGAAATACCGGATTTGGAGCTGAGACGGTGCGCATTTTCAGTATCCAACATGCTTCCAGATGAAAATATTGCTTTGCAATAACTACTCATTGAATCCAAGTTAACCAAATCGGGTAAAAGTTTCAGGTGGGCTGGCCCGGAAACAAGCACATTTTTGCTGCCACACTCTATCATGTCAGCAATCATTTTTTCCGGATAAAAAAAGGTTTCATCGATAAATACCCGGCTTGTACAAATGGGCAGCAGAATTTTATGCAGAAGTCCGTAGATGTGCTGGTGAGAAACTGTAGAAAAGGTTTGTGCATTCTCCAGCAACGAACCGAAAACACTATTCTGGACAAGTAGTTCGGAGTTAAGGTTGTTAATGGTTTTTCTGATACATTTTCTTTCACCTGTAGTTCCGGATGTGAATAGCTCGAGCAATATTTCATTATCTGGCAGAGGCTTGAATTCTGTACAATCTTGTGCACCGTTTTGAAGAGGGTCAATTTTTTTTAACTCTATATCGCAATCGGATTGATCGGTAATGAATGCGTCAACATATTTTTCAAACCGTTTTAAAACTTCCAGGCTGTTGTTAGGGGGGAGCACACAAACTGCCCCCCTATGCCATACAGAAAACAGTGCCACCGCGAATTGATATGAAGATTTACAATAAACCAGGTATTTATTGTGAACCGGTTCGGAATAAAGTTTCTGATATAACTTACTTACATCGGACTGGAATTTCCCCCAGTTTATGTCAACACCATCTTTGCGACATATGATTGAGGACTTGTCGTTGCCAATCAGAACCGAGAAAAGAGAATTGAAATTTCTATTCATCATAACACTCTTTCAGGCAAAGCTAACTTCACGGTAGTAATTATCCTAATGATTCGATTACCGGGTTTTCTGATTTAAAATCAGGAAACACCATCACCAGAGAAAAACCTTATCCCTTAGAATCGGCTGAATAAGGCTTAAAAATTCGTTTAAAAATAGAATCTATAAAGCTGTTGCCGTAATTTCTGAAACGATAATATCTGTATGTCATTTCAATGAAAAAGATTAATCCTATTAATATATAGGATATAAAACCATTGTAAATGATCCAGTGATCCATGTTTTCTGAGGCGGATATCACTAAAGAGATACTTCCATTAATGACAAAGAAAAATGACCAAAAAAGAGTCAGATTCCTGCAGTATTTTACTTCTTTTTCCGACAAGGATTTAACCTGCTTTCTGGCAAATATCTCAACAATCGGAGGACCGATTATAAGAGTAGATCCGAAACTCAACAATAACCCCAGGTTGATCAAAGCAGGAGTGTAAAGAGCAAGTGAAGCCCGATTAAGAATAATGGCCAGTCCCAAAAGAGCGGCAATAATGATAAGAATTAAAACCTGATTTTTTTTCATTCCACCTCTAAGACCGGACGCACTTCTTAACAGGTACAAAAACAACAAGCCATATAACAGGTATCGGATCCCAAAGTATTTGATCCCGAAATAGATAATAAAGGGTACAAGAACCGTGATCACGGGAACAAAAAAATTGAGTATTAATTTAAACGGTTTTATTACCTGAGGTACTTCTGCCATGGCTTATCTAACCTGAAAACAGATGTAAAATATCTTGTTAACGTCCGACATTATGGAAAATGCTTCGAATAAAATTAAAAAATCTGTTCCCTATGATACAGTCCTGTTTGGAAACTGACTGTTTTTCATCTTTATTCATCCAGAAAAACAGGGAAATTAATGCTTTCCTTAAAAAGGAACTATCCTATAGTGAAGCCTATTGATTAAGGTTATTTAAAATAAAGTCTGCAAGTGAATCTATTGAAGAGAAATAGGATTGGATTTCTTCTTCGGATTTACCTTTCAGCTTTACACCATACTTTTTCTGTATCGCAACTCCCAACTCCAAAGCATCGATTGAGTCCAATCCAAGCCCCTCACTAAATATGGGCTGGTCATCTCTGATATCCTCAACCGAAACATCCTCCAGGTCCAACTCTCTTATTATCAGTTCCTTTAATTCCTTTTTAAACTCATCACTCATTATGAACTCCTATTAAAAAATAGAGATGGTTGCTTGCTATAATTCAGGCTGTTAATTGCCTTTTCCATGTAAATCGGAAATCCGATGTTTCTGATGTGAAAATGTCTTTGTTACCATTTAGAAAATGAAAATAAAACTCCAATGCGTCAAACATTTGATTCTGTTTCTTCTGGCCACAGATTGGTTCAAAATCGAAACATAATTGGTTTTGCTGGGTCTTGTCAGTTGAAATTATCATAGACAACGAATAAGGCAGACATGAGGTGTTACTGTAAGCCTCCAGATCTGCATCCAGTGGGAGATCTGCACATGTTAGCAATATATCATTACCACAGAATCGTTTTAAATTCAGAACCGTTTCCAGAAAACCATAACATAGGGAAGATTCGCTTGAAGAGATGGCGCTGGATGGTAATTTGTTGCCAAAAAAGATGGAGTAGTGTGCAAAAGGCATGTTTAAAACAGAATTAACAAACATCTGAGGGGAAATTAGTTCACCATTTGCGATGTCTTGAAGAATTTTCAAGCCATTGTTAATGTCGCCATTTCTGGAAGATAATACAGTTATGAAATTTCTGTTTTCTGCATTAGTGCATTTTATGGCTGAATGCAGGACTAATTTCGAAAAATTGTTAAGCTTTCGCTGCTTCTTTTTATCGATGAGGTCTGGAGCAGGGATTTCCCATTTTTCATGTCGAAACCGAGAATCCAAATCGCTTAATGGTTCACTTAACGAAAAGGGGGTCCATAAATAGAAACTCTTAATGGCCAAAGTAATCATATGGAAGCGGAAAATCCTCTGAAATTCGCTAAAGCTGATAAAGTATCCAATAATATATAACTGTGCAGAAGGAAATTGTAGTTTTTTTATATCTTTATTATATACCCGCAAGCACAAAAGAATGAAAAAGTATAGAATAGTGCATAGTCCGTTTTTATACGGCACCTGATTTATTATTTAGCTAACGTGTCACATGTCTACTGGAACAGGGGGTGCCGAATAGGACCGGAATCACCTGCCGAATAGACCGCAATACACGAATGAACAGGAAATGGGATGCCACTTGATGAATTGAGAGCTTTTACCCACAGATTATCGAGAGTTTAATAAAGATGTAGCTATTCAGATTTTTTAAATCGGTAGTTACGAAACACCAAAACTAATAACAATAAGCATTAAATTATAAAACGAATTTCGGGCATAAGATCAGAAAATAGGAAAACGTACCTATTCGATAAACTTCAGGTACTTGAAATACTCTTATTCCTGATTAGAACTTAGAGTTTTGTGATTTGGAATTTTTTCCGGTTGAAGTTTAAAGTGCTGAGTAGAATAAAGTTGTTCTGAGTCAGTGTCTGTATAGTTGTTTCCCGTCTTTGGTGTATACATCTCTGATTTTATTGCGCTTAATGGCACCGCCGATGATCAGGCCTAAGCCGGAGCCAATACAAGTGCCTCCAAGAGAAAAACAATCAAAAAGGTGATTAGAGTAATCATAGTCATGGTAGTAATTATTATAGTGGTTATGACTTTTTATTAATGTTGCCAGTCCATCGATAGCAAAAAATAATCCGATGGTTGCGATTCCACCTCCGATACCCATTAGTCTGTTACCTTTTTTTCTGTTTCTTCTGTTTGAGTAATATAGTCGGTAGTTCTCAGCATCAAGATTCAAACCCTTAGCAATTCTATAATGCTTTGCATTGAATCCTTCGCTTCTAAACTCCATTTTTTCAGAAATTTTCTGCAAATCCATAAGTTTTTGCAGTTTAATGAGTTTCTGCAGCTCCATGAGCTTTCCGGCATCCATAGTATTTTGATCATCTGCAGAATTTTGATCATCTGCAGAATTTTGAGCATCTGCAGAATTTTGGGCATCTGCAGAATTTTGGGCATCTGCAGAATTTTGATCATCTGCAGAATTTTGATCATCTGCAGTATTTTGAGCATCTGCAGTATTTATCTCTTCAGGTTCAGCCAAAACCATGCGGGAGAGCAGGATAAAAACAATTAATGTTATTGACAATCTAATCGTTTTCATCAGCGTATTCTCCTCCCCCAGAATGTTATATGGAGTTTTAGGCTTAAAAATAAATTTAGCTCAAAATAATTTCTGCTTAGGGAAAAGCAGCTTTCACTCAAGCTTAAAAAGAAAGTGACAACTGCATCCCGTACCTGTCTTTTATTGCGTCTAATTCTGGTCTCAGGCTTAGCCGTGTTCCACTTTTTGTGAATACTTTTCCAATTTTGCTGCGTTTAACTGCTCCACCGATAAGCAGGCCAGCTCCAGTGGCCACAGATACTCCTCCTGCTATCGTGTAAATAGTCTTGGTATTATCAACCACATTATAATCATCGTTGTAGTCATCGAACAGTTCATCGTAAGGCTCAAGTATTGCTGCCAAAACAAAAAGCAGAAGTCCTTCAATGCATAATCCTCCTCCGATTCCCATCATTACAGCACCTTTGATTTTATTGGACTTATTTGAAACAAAGATGGTGTAGTTTTCAAGATCCAGATTGTTTTTTTTGGCAATTTCGTAGTGTTTCCAATTGAATCCTTTTTCAATAAACATATCCCTTTCTGCATTATCAGCATGGACAATCCAGGTCTGCAGAATAAGTATTACGAGGAAGAGAAGGTATCTGTTCATTTTCAATCTTTCTTTTGCTGACCCATCTTGTTCCAAGTGAAGTCAAGTTTAAGAACAATTTTGTCTTTATGGCCCATTGTGTGTGCCTGTCAGAATAAAGAAAAATATAACTGGTTAAAGAATAAGAAGTCAAGTCATCAATTAAATGATAGAAACGGAGAAGCTAATTGCCAGGATCAAGATTGTTAAGTTAATTTTTAATCCTGAGGAAACCTCAGGTGATTAATCGTATTGCAAACTGTGCCGTTTAGGAAAAGAGCAAGACTTGAGAACTTTCTGCAGTTCCATGGCATTTTGTACGCCTGCAGTATCCTGTATATCTGCGATATTCTGCTCTTCAGATTCACCAGCCAGGGTCACCTGGAAAAGCAGAACAATGATAACTTAGAGTTATTGGCACCCTCGCTGTTCTTATAAGATAGCAAACCAGAATACTATGTAGAATTTTCAGTTTGTCATGTAGCTAATAAAAGAAATTGTTTGTTCCAATATAGCCTGTTCAAGGAAAAGCCATTTTTCACTAGCACTCAGAAGGAAAGTGACAACTGCATCCCGTACCTGTCGTTTATTGCGTCCAATTTTGGTTTCAGGCTGAGTCGTGTTCCACTTTTTGTGAATACTTTTCCAATTTGAGTACGTTTAACAGCTCCACCAATTATCAGGCCCGCTCCAGTGGCACAAAATATTCCTCCTGTTACCAAGAAAAAACCTTTAATAGCATCTACCTCATCATCGCCACTATAGCCATAATTATAATAATCATCATAGCTATTATCGACAGAGCTGACAAGTGCTCCGAGAAAAATAAAATAGAGTCCTATTCCGCAGGTTCCTCCTCCGACTCCTAACATCACAGCACCTCTGATTTTATTGGACTTGTTTGAATTAAAGATGGTGTAGTTTTCCAGATCCAGATTTAGTCTTTGAGCCTTTTCGTAATGCTTCCAATTGAATCCTTTTTCAATAAACATCTCTCTTTCGGCATCATCTGCCTGGACAACCCAGGTCTGTAGAATAAGTGTTATCAGTATGAGAAGGTACCTGTTCATTTACAATCCTCCTTTAGCTGCCTATATTTTTCCAGGGAAAAGGCAAGTTTAAGAAAAAATTATTCTTTATGGTCATGGTGTATCTGTTCAGAAGAAAGAATAATATAACTGGTTAATGAATAATATGTCAAGTCGTCAATTAAGCTATTGAAGCGAAAAAGTTTGAGGTGATCTTCAAACAACCATAATTTCTGTAAAGTAAGACCGGCAAATCAGAAAATGTGTGTGTCAGAATACACAGTTTAACTGGTACTCACTGCTCAAAGGCGATCCAGGCTCTAATTACGGATGTTAACGACTGAATCGTTTTCAAATTCAACAACGAATGTACCGTATCTGTGTCGCCAATAACGCCAGTGATTACTTTCAAGAGAAACGGTTTTATGTTTTGGTGGATATCCAACAGCCACCAGTACTGCTTGCTTACTCATCCCGATTCGCACTTCACCAAATTTAATAGCTTTCTGTTCTTCCTGGGTAAATTCGTTTAGATCAATTTTCGAAGTTGAGAGTGTTCTTTTAAAAATACCGTTCAGATTTTCTCCAGAGTAGGCAGTAACATTATATATACAGATAGTTTCATCATCAGGTAATCTTATATATATGCTGTTTGCTGTATACCTGATAAAAGTAACAGGAGTATTCACCGGTAGAAATTTGCCACGGCGATAATTTACAGTACTATGTTTGCCATACTCATGGGACAAACTGTGTTTTGTAAAGAAAATGTCGCCACGTTTGGCCTTTTTAAGCTCGTTTTGCATCCTGGGCTGATCAGCAATCCCTGAAGTGGCTACAAAAAAAAGCAACAGGAAAAACATTTTTGTACGGTTTTGCATAAAAGCCTCTTTAATTATGGAATTATGTTTTAATAGGGTTTTGAGTATCGAAAGTCAGAACTCGAAACATTTTACCATTGAACTAAAGCTTTCAACTCTTTTTCTGGTATAGATATGAAAAGTAAAATATTTGCTTGTGAAGTTCAAGTCAAGCTGAAACAGTTAAACAGTGTATACGAACGTCCGAAATTGCACTATTAGATGCTAATAGTATAAGGAGGGACGTCGGGATTCACACAGTTCGATGGTGACAGTGTAAGGAGGGACGTCGGAAGTCATACAGTTCGATGGCGACAGTGTGGGAAAGGACGTCGGGAGCCATACAGTTTGATGGCGACAGTGTGGGAAGGGACGTCGGGAGTCATACAGTTCGATGGTGACAGTGCAATTTTGGGTGACGGTGGTTATAATGGCTTTTGGTGATTGCGTTATTTGGGATGTTGGTGAGCGTGCTGTTATCTCATAAATGTGAAAAATGAGTGGAAATGGCTGTGATTTTTCAGAACAGAATTTAAGAGAGAACTGGCGGTTGTTTTGCAGAAGCGGGAGTAACACGATAAGGATGGTGCTGGTTCAGCGGTATCCTTATTTCGTGTTGTCGAGAGTTTGTCGGAGTGCAGTTTATGTTGATGGAGCATAACTGTCGAAATCCACTTGGATTGGCAAATGTGTTTCCTGTAAAAAGCTGGTAGCTGGCAGGAAAACCCCTTTCATTTAGCAGGTGCTAATGAGAAGGGGATGGTTCGATTATGCAACAGGCACTGAATCTTCGGAGGGTATTTCGGTTTCAATTTTCTTGTTCGGTTTGATATTGGGAAATAGCTTGTCGGTAATGTTTTTACCGAATAACTGAATTGATTTTAGAATGGTGTTGTTGTATGTCTTAATCAGTTCAAATTTTGCTGCGTTAAGGTCTGCCTGAGAGGAATTTCGTATCCCTTCTGCATCGGCGAGAGCCTGGATAGCATCTATAGATTCTTTTGCCAGTTGCTGCAACTGAGAGGCATTCTGCTGGATAGGATGATCGGGGCCAAGATTACGGATACGATCTGTAAGTTTACTGACTTCTGCAGGTTGCTGCTTAAAATGTTTATCGATAATCGGAAGAGTGTGCTGTGGAAAAATCAGGGAATAGACCTGTGAACTCGGGTTGTCACGATCAAACTTCTTAGAGGCTTCTGCGGTATCACGTACACCGTTATCGAGAGCGCTGTCTTTTAACTGAGCGACATCGTAGGCATAATCCATGTTTTCATCAGCAGCATTGAATATTGATTCTTTCTGCAGAACATTATTGACAGCGTTCTGGACATCTGGGGTCAGTTCGTCGGCTCCTCTAAACTGGTTGCACATACGGATGAATCGTTTACTGAGCCTTACACAGCGGGTTGGGGAGTAGGTTTTTTTGAGAGACTGGGCCATGGTGCTTCTCCTTATGACAGATGTGAAAAAGAAAACCGCATGAATAGCGGCAGTGAATTTCTATGGGGAATGTGATGCGTATTAAGAAAATGCCGTATTGTTTTGTCTTCGGGATAAAAATGTTGTAGTTCGGGAGCTGGTGTTGTAGTCTTGCAGAAGCGGCACATTATCATTATGGCTCCCTGTTTAGGAAAGTAATTGAGTTAATTTTATACTGTTTTTGCTGAAGGATCTGATTGTTACTTTAATAATATATATTTCATTTTTAGATTGCGGAGTAACTTTTTTTTGTATGAATAATGTTAATTCAATATTGTGTCTTGAGCTTAACTCGATAAGTCAATTGACCCGGTGCACTTAATCAGAGAGCGTGCTTCGTTTCATATTAACAGGAGGTGGCTAGGGGGATTGGTCAGCTACTAGCAGTCTTTTCATTTCAATTATCCATGCGGGCAATCCCGGAATAAGTCAGGTGTTTATCTGATTGTTGCTTCTATTCATGAAGCGCAGATTGTATGGTACTGGGAGGAGGGGGGTGAAATGTTTATGTGTAGAGAGTGGTAAGAAGATTTGGAAATGACAGGGGATGGGTTAACTTCTGACAACCAAAAACTGATCTATCCCGCTCACATTTGCAGTTCTTAATCCCCAATTGATATCGTTGTTGTGGTCGGTATCGTTATCGAATCAATTCAGAAAAAACGCTATAAATATCTCATCCACCAGAATTTCTTAAAACATGAGATATTACTTTTTATTCGAAAAGAGGGATGACAGGTTTTGTTTAAAAATTAAGTTTATAATTTTCCTCCGAGTAATTTTGAGGTGGCGGTCGGGGTCTTGCATGGTTCTGGGACGGAGGAAAACTTATCACCTTAGCAAATAGCAAACGACAGTCTGGGGCTGGTGATCCATTTGTCTAATACCTTGTGCTGCGTTGGAAATACCTCCACGGACCACCTGAATTCTAATTTCAGAAAAAGAAGGCCACAATCACCAGGAGCCAGGTACCTCATTACCCCCAAATCACCCTTCCCATCTATTGATTTAATGTTATAATGACCGTAAGTGAGTTTTCTAGGATCCCATATTAGTTGTAGTTGTTTACACACCCTAAAAATGGATATATTATTTTTGCTGGTAACACTATGAATGCAATAGAACTTAAAAATGTCTCAAAGTTTTACCGCAAAGATTTCTGGGCTCCCAGAGTATCTGCAGTAACAGATCTGACCATCTCAGTGAAAAAGGGAGTAATCACCGGTTTCGTTGGTCCAAACGGTGCAGGAAAGACTACTACCATAAAGATGATCATGGGACTAATCAAGCCCTCGGCGGGCAAGGTCAGTATATGCGCAAAAGATGCGTTTCTGCCCGAATCCCGAAAGGGAGTCGCTTATCTGTGTGAGCAACCTTACCTTTACGCTCATCTTACAGTATTTGAAACACTGAAATTTGCAGCAGACCTTTTAGGACTGCCTTCTAAACCGATAACCGATGAGATCAAAAAAAGCTTATCCATCGTTGAATTATCTGAAAAAAGACACTTAAAGGTAAAAGAGCTTTCAAAAGGGATGCAACAGCGTCTGACGATGGCTTCTGCACTGCTTGGGGATCCGCAGATCCTTGTTCTTGATGAACCGATGAGCGGGATGGATCCTCCGGGAAGAAGGCTCTTTCGCGAACTGTTCAGAAAGTTGGGTAGTAAGGGAAAAACAGTCTTTTTCAGCACTCACGTGCTCGAAGATATTGAATCGGTCTGTGATGATGTAATAGTGCTCTCCAGGGGTAAGCTTGTTTTTTCCGGCGAGGTTAAAACTCTTCTTAGCAGAGGTTTTTTAGGAACCGAAATGGTGGTTTCTGAGTTAAAGAAGCCAGATATTCCAATTTTGAAGCAGTATGGCTGTGTGATCGGTGATTCCGATGGCGATCAGCAACAATTGTTTCTACCTGCAGGCTGCGATTTATTAAAAGTGCAGAATTTCCTTTATGAAAAACAGACGCTGCTTCACTCAGTCAGCAGACAGGCAAAGTCTATGGAAGAGCTTTTATATCATGATTCCGACGCAGGAGCGTTGTAATGAGATCATTTATTACCATAGCAATAAATATGTTTAGGGAAACAATCCGCAACAAAATCCTTTACAATATTCTTCTTGTCGCAGGGGCGGTTCTGGTTCTTTCGATGTCTTTTGGGGATCTTTCTCTTTTCTCCAGGGCTCAGGTTATAGCAGATTTTGGATTGACCACCATGTCTATAACCGGTCTTTTGCTGGCGGTGTTTATTGGTGTGGGTATGTTGGGAAAAGAGATCTCTTCAAAAACAATCTACATGGTGGTCACTAAACCGGTTTCCAGGGAATCATTTTTAGCTGGAAAGTTCGCAGGTTTATTTGTTATCCTGCTGCTTAATCTGATACTTGTAGGGATGCTCTTTTTGCTCTCGATTCATGTTTTGGGATCAGCAATAGAGCTTAAATTAGGTTGGGCAGTTCTTCTGATTATAATGGAGATGGGGGTGATGGTTGCGGCTGCCATTTTTTTCTCCACCTTTACCACACCAACTCTGGCAGCAATTTTTACCATTGGCTTTTATATTTGTGGCCATTTGAATGATCTGATAGGGATCGGTGCTGAGCAGAAAAACAATCTGCTGTGGAGTGGTGCTCTCAAGGTGATCTATTATGTGCTTCCCAATCTGGAGCATTTTAATATCCGTACGCAGGTGGTTTATGATCTGAGTATCCCGCAGGGTTATATTTTTAATGCCGTTTGCTATGGCATTCTTTACATAGCCTTGCTTTTGGTTTTATCAGTAGTGTCCTTTTCGGAAAAGGATTTATGAGCCGGATTGTTATATCAGTGCTGCTTGTAACCGTGTCTGCCGGAATAGTTTTTTTTCAAAACCAGTTGAGCGGATATGCCGGGCAGAAGATAAAAGAAGATAGAATTACCTTTATACCTAAAGATGAGCGTATAAAAGCAGGTTTATTGGGTTTTGAGACCACTTTTTCTCATATACTCTGGATTAAGACGGTGCTTTATTTCGGAAGCCACCATTTAACCGATAAAAACTATCCCTGGCTGGTCAAAATGGTGGATCTGGTAACCCGATTGAATCCTCAATTTTATCCTGCCTATGAATTTGCCGGGGTGATGATTCCGGAAGTGTGCAATAATCCCGATGCTGCCAGAGTTATTCTGGAAAGGGGGCTTTTTCATATGGGGGACAGAAAGTGGAATGTGCCGTTTTATCTAAGCCTGCTCTATTACAAGTATTATGATCAGCAAAAAGTTGCTGCAGAGTATATGGCGATGGCATCTATGGTTAAAGGGGCACCAGCAGATAAACTTGCAGGAATTGCGTCCGCCATGTATGCCAGGGCAGGATTTAGAAGAAGTGCCGAAGAAATACTGGTTTTAACCTATGAAGCTAGTGAGAATCCGGAAGTCCGTTCTCATCTGGAGTCAAGGATAAGTCAGCTTAATAGTCAGTATAAAAAAGGGCAGAGAGAAAATTAAATGGTTGAATTTGAATGGAATTAAAAGCTAAAAACTTGATTCTTATTAAAACGCTTGAATTCCAGACCTGTTTGGCTGTATAATTTTATTGGAAATACTCATCTGTTAGGTACCTAAGTTAATGAAAGGAGGGGCTGGCCGGCAGGTGTATATTATACAGGTACAGATAATTTTTAAAATTACTTTATAGAGGAGGTTTTGTATGAAAAGTTCAAACAAGGGTTTCACGTTGGTCGAGCTGATGGTGGTAATAGTGATCATGGGTGTTCTGGCAGTGCTCGCTATTCCAAAATTAACCGATGTGATCAACAAGGCAAAAATTAGCGAAATTCCCATTGTTATAGGGTCCTGGGAACATGCACAAATGGCTTATATTGCAGAAAAGGGTGAATGTGCACCTTCTATTAGTCAAATTGCTTTTGAAGATCCCAGTTCTAGTAGCAAATGGTTCACCTATACCGCTGGCGGAGACGTAGCAAGTGCTACATTTGAATCAAAAGTAATGACTGGTAAAAAAGTAGGATCTTTTGCTGCAGAAACTGTAGGCCCGTCAAGTGCAGTTGATAGTGATGGCAAAGCTACCCACACAGTTCCGACTGGTTGGGGAAAATATGTACCTAATTTTGGCGAAGAAGCTGCTGGCGACTAATATAGTTCTGATTTGATAGAACTTCTAAAAAAGACGCTTCAGATATTTCTGGAAGCGTCTTTTTTTTGATTTTCCTGCTTCTGATTTTGAATTTTCTTCTGAAAATAAAGAGCATTTCAGCTTAGTGTCTTAGATTATTATACCAGTACTAAAACAGAGTTCTGGCCTCCAATAATTTGGTTGTTGACATTTTTTTTGCTCAATTCTATTTTTAAGCACTACTAAATTTTGGCAGCGTAGCTCAGTCGGTCAGAGCAGTGGAATCATAATCCACGTGTCGGGGGTTCAATTCCCTCCGCTGCTATTCCTTCTCCCTACTAAAAATCCTATGTCTCCCGCTTCAATAATCGAAAAAATTTGTGGTTTCTGGCGCTCCTATCTATCGCCGGGAAAAGCAGTATTAGCTGCAGTAAGCGGAGGAAGTGATTCTGTGGCACTTATTTTTCTGCTTAATGAACTACAGGAGAAGCTTAAGCTGGGAAAGTTAGCTGTTGCACATATTAATCATGGGCTTAGAGGGGAGGAGTCGGATGCAGATGAGAAGTATGTCCGGAGTATCGCTGCTGATCTGAATATTCCATTCTTTCTGAAACGGCTAAGCGGACGCAAGCTCAACGACCCTGGTGTCGAGCAGTGGGCAAGATATGAGCGCTACCATTTTCTTCATTCGGTGTGCCAGAGTAGTGGCTTTGATCTTATCGCCACAGGACATACTGCAGATGATCAGGCTGAGACTTTGCTTTTTAGAATGATGCGGGGAACTGGTATCAAGGGGATGCGTGGGATACTTCCGGTGAGAGAAGACAATGTGGTGAGGCCGCTACTGTTCACCACAAAAAATGAGCTTATAGATTGGCTGAGTTCCAAAAATATTGCATACAGAACCGATTCTTCAAACAGCGATACCTCTTTGAGTCGCAATTTTATCCGCCACAAACTCCTCTCAGTTACAACAAACTATCAACCTGATGCAGCTCTGCGATTGACCATGCTATCTTTGCAGATGCAGGATGCCTGGTTAGTTGTTGAGAAAAGTATCGGCACATGGATTGAGCAATTTGTGATGGAAGACTCGGAAGAGAGGTTTGTAGTAAAAACAGAAGGATTTCTGGACAAAGAGATCGCTTCAGAAGCATTGAAATTTCTCTTTGAGAAGCATGGAATTCCGGCAAATCGTTTCCATATCAGGCGTGTATTTGAGAATATAAAGCGTTCCAGGACATTTTTGTTGCCAGCAAAATGGCAGTTTAATCCAGCCAAAGAGACTGTCTATTTTCAGAAAGAGAAAGGTGAAAGTGAAGAACTGCTTTGCAGGATTCCTATCCCCGGCATTGTCCAATGCAAAGAGCGCAATATCGGGTTCACCGTTACAGAGGTCAGTGGATGGCAGAAAAGTGGTTCTGAAGATAGCCGGTCAGTTTTTATGGATAGAGATGTTATCAGTGGTGATACGCTGATTTACCGCCTGGTTAAAAGCGATGATGTTTTTTGTCCGTTTGGATGGTCCGATTCCACCAATGTTCTTCGTTTTTTGGCAAAACAGGGCTTCCCTAAGTCGATTCGCTCCAGAGCTGGTGTTGTGGTTGATGGCAGTAATAAGGTTTTATGGATACCGGGAGTCCGGCTTAGCCAGCTTTGTGCAGTGAGTAAAACAAGCCGTAAGGTAGTAAAAATTGCTTCGAAAGTCATTGGTAATAATATATAATCTTATGTTTGATTTAAACTAGTTAAACCGGTGCAACAGGCTGGAAATTTTTTAAAATTCTAAAAATAGTACCGGAAAAGAACCGTAGTAAGAGGTTGCTGGTTTTTATAGCAGTGTGGCTGGAATTGAAGGCGCCTGGTGGCGCTGTAGATTTTTATGTGGGCGACCCTGAATATATGCTCAGGCAAAACGAAATGCATATAACGTCCACTCCTTTTTAGGGCACTTTGTTTTAATCTGCTGCCATTTATGGAATGACGCGCGAAGCATATCCGCAAGTAAAAGAGATTACATTTTATACGGAGATTGCTGCTGCAGGCAGTGGGTTCTTGCTGAAATCTTTAACATCCAACAACAAATCTGGATAATATTTTTTACATTTTCATACTTCGGAGGACTCGTTGACACTGGAAGACAAAAAGCAGAAAGACGGAGATTCCCGTCAAGCTTCTTCTGCGGGTCGCAGAAAACAAAAAGACAATGATGGTGGAAAGAAGGGGCGCAGGGACCCTGGCAAGACCATTCTGATGTGGCTGGCAATTACGGTTGCAGTGATATTTGCTTTGCGATCTGTCGAAGGATACGGAACCCAGAAAGAGGTGAAGCTCACCTACAGCCAGTTTCAGGAGGTTTTGGCAAATCCTGAAATAAAAATTGTAGAGGCTAATATAATTCAGAAAGGGTTGAACAGGGCGGTTTTTTATGGAGAGGTTGAGGACCCTTCATCTCTTCTTAAAATCCAAACTTTAAAAAAGAATGTTCCAATAAACAAAAACATTGTAGTAAATCTTCCGTTTGTTGATTCAGAGATGCTCTCTTCATGGGAAAAGGCTGGATTACAATATACTTTTGAGCAGGAGAAGATGAACTGGGGAGACGTTATGATAAGCATACTTCCCTGGGGGTTGATGATTCTTTTCTGGCTTTTTATGATTCGGCAGATGCAGGCCGGGCAGAAGGGCGTTTTTTCGTTTGGTAAGAGTCGTGCGAAACTTCATGCCATGGATCGTCCTCAGATCACCTTTGCCGATGCAGCGGGTGTGGAAGAAGCGAAAATGGAGCTTCAGGAGATTATCGATTTTCTTAAAGATCCCAAAAAGTTCAAACGTCTTGGGGGAAAAATTCCCAAAGGAGTTTTGCTTCTGGGGCCTCCGGGAACAGGTAAAACCCTTTTAGCTCGATGTGTTGCCGGTGAAGCCGGGGTACCGTTTCTCTCAATGAGCGGATCGGATTTTGTGGAGATGTTTGTGGGAGTTGGTGCTTCACGGGTCAGAGATCTTTTCGAGACAGCAAAACGCAATTCACCCTGTATCATTTTCATAGATGAAATTGATGCTGTTGGACGTCAGCGGGGTGCCGGGTTGGGAGGTGGTCATGACGAGCGTGAACAGACTCTAAACCAGATGCTTGTAGAGATGGATGGCTTTGAGGTGAATTCTGGTGTTATACTTATCGCTGCCACTAACCGTCCAGACGTTCTGGATCCTGCACTTTTGCGACCCGGACGTTTTGACCGGCAGATAGTGGTTGATATGCCAGATGTGAAAGGGCGTGAGGGAATTCTTAAAGTGCATGTCAAGAATATTCCTCTATCACCCGATGTGGAATTAAACACTATTGCCCGTGGTACTCCGGGTTTTGTAGGTGCCGATCTGGCAAATCTGGTCAATGAGGCGGCACTTATGGCAGCCAGATTTAATCAGGATTTGGTGACTATGCTCGATTTCGAAGAAGCAAAGGATAAGGTTATGATGGGTGCCGAACGTAAAAGCATGGTGCTTTCTGGTAAAGAGAAAAAAATGACCGCTTATCATGAAGCAGGACATGCGATATGCAATATCTATTGCGAAGAGGCAGACCCCTTGCATAAGGTCACTATCATTCCCAGGGGACGCGCTCTGGGTGTCACGTTCTCTCTCCCATGGGAGGACAAGCACAGCTATACAAAACAGTATATTCTTGATAAGATATGTATCATGATGGGTGGACGGATGGCTGAGGAGATGATCTATAATCATCAGACAACCGGCGCTGCCAGTGATATCAAGCAGGCTACAAGCTTAATCAGGAAGCTTATCTGTGACTATGGGATGACCGAGGAGCTCGGACCGATAAGCTACGGTGAAAAAGATGAGCAGATTTTTCTGGGAAGGGAAATCTCTCGCCACCGGGATTATTCCGACAAGACTGCAGAAGCAATAGATTCTCTGATGCGAAAGATGATCGAGGAGCAGCTAAAACGGGCCAGGGACATTCTGAGTGCTCACAGAGAACAGCTTGATCTGTTAGCCGCTGCTTTGCTCGAACACGAACTTCTGGACCGTGAAGAGATAATGATAGTGATTAGTGGTGATACACTTCGCACTGCAAAAAAGAGCCGAACCTACATTCGGCAAACCAGTGCGGTAACCGTTGGGGCTGAGCCTGCGGTCGCACCAGTGCTGGACGGTGTTGCTTCTGACGACACGCCAGAGGAAACAAGTGTATAGCCGCTTCTTGTAGATACTTCAGGTATTTCTTTTAAAAGGACTTTGGCCCTCTACTGGGCTGAGGTCCTCATCTGTTTTATGGGAAACAATAATATGAAAGATCGAAACGAAATCACTCTAACCGGGAAGCCTTTTTCACTGATGGGCATAGTAAATATTACTCCGGACTCTTTTTATGATGGAGGACGGTATAATAGTATTGATGCTGCTGTGGAGCATGCACTAGAGCTGGTCGATCAGGGTGCAGATATTATAGATATAGGAGGTGCTTCAAGTCGTCCTGGTGCTGCCCAGATAACCTCTTCAGAGGAATTACATAGAATTCTCCCTGTAGTAGAGAAACTCGTTCATTACTTTAAGGGTCCTGTCAGTGTCGATACTACATGGTCAGAAGTTGCAGAAGCGCTGATTGATGCGGGAGCATCCTGGATCAATGACATTAGCGCCGGACGGTTTGATGAACGTCTTATCTCTTTGGTGGCCAGGCGTGGTTGTACTATTGTCTTAATGCATAGCAGGGGTACTCCGCAGACAATGCAGCAAAGTGTATCCTATGAAAATGTAACTCTGGAAGTCAGGGATGAGCTGTTGGAATCGGTAGCCGGGTTCCTTAAAGCTGGGGTTAAGAAGGAAAAAATAGTGATAGATCCGGGGATCGGTTTTGCAAAAACTGCCCGGCATAATGTTGAGCTGCTTCAAAATGTATCGGAGTTTTTAAACACTGGATATAAGGTTCTTATTGGGACATCACGGAAATCTTTTATCGGCATGATCACCGGAAAAGAGGTTGAACAGAGACTTTGTGGGACTTTGGGGACCGTTGCTTCTTCCTTTATGAGAGGGGTTCGCTTATTCAGGGTACATGATGTTAGGGAAACTGCAGATTTCCTAAAGGTATTTTCAGTTATTGAAAATAGCTTGCCAATAGACCATTTTTGATAGAGTTATTTTCAGGAACCAGTAACTGGTAGCGGTATCGTGCAAAAGCGCTTAATTGAAAGAACTAAGAAAACCCGAAAAAATCGGGCTAAATATGCAATTTTGCTATTGCTGCTATTTTTATTATTGTTTTTATTGCTCCGTTTTTTATTCATTAAGAGCTCACAGAGGGGAGAACCTGATTTAACTTCAGTGTCGGATTCTTCCGTTTCTGTAATCGATACCATTAAGGATACGGTTGCAGATACAGTGGATTCTATTGTAGTGGACAGTTCCATATTGCTGGATTCGTTGTCCTCTCTGCAGGAGCGTATCGATTCTTTGGAAAGAGTGAGGGCAAAGAAAAAAAGTGTAGTTCCGGTTAAAACAATCGACACAGTGGTGCAAAAGGATTCGGTACAGAGGGACAGCAGCACAACTGCCGATAAAGTTACTGCTTCAATTGATTCTGTAGTAGATTTGTGTTCCAAGGATACGGTGGCACTCTGGGTTTATCCGGAGCCTTCTGGAGGACTTCACCGAAAAGCGGTTTCTATTTCTATGGTTTCCAGTAAGGAATGTAATATTTTTTATCGCTTTGCCGGAGATGAGCAGTGGGCCAGCTATTCGGGAGAAAAAATACTTATCGATTCAACATCTACTATACAGTATAAAGCAGCAGATTCCTGCGGTCAGCAGATGGAAATACGGGAAGAGTATTATGAAATCGAAGTTTCTGATAAAGAGTCTCCTTGTTTACCAGGAATGGAGCTTGTGAAATTAGGCGATTCTGAATTCTGTATTGACCGTTATGAGTGGCCTAATAAAAGAGGTGTTATTCCTAATTCCTATGTATCATTATATCAGGCTACCGATTCGTGCTATTCGGTTGGGAAGCGATTATGTACATCTGAAGAGTGGATGTTAGCCTGTAGCGGCCCTTATACCTGGACTTACCCTTATGGGAAGGGCTATGAGCGCTACGCCTGTGCCACTCACGATAAAAAAGTTACTATTTCTGGGAGCAGGCCTGAATGCAGGAGCTTTTTTGGTGTTTACGATATGTCTGGCAGTCTTCTAGAATGGACCAGCACCAGAGCGACAGCTAACCGGCAGTTTTATTATGTGATGGGGGGATTTTGGGAAAGTGGCCCCCAAAGTGGATGTTCTGAAAAACGCTATAGTTATTTTCCTGAAAACCAGCACAATCCAGTGGGGTTTAGATGTTGTTCCGAGTTGCCAGATCGGTCCGGTGACGGTCTAAAAGAGGTCCAGAAGGGGAGCAAACGCTAAATTGTGTAAATATTGCTCTTTATTATTTCTACTCTTCTGTGCCCTGTTTTATTCGGTGTCGGGACAGGGTTTAAAGTTGGAGTCGCCAAGAATTGAGGGTTTTCATCCTTTGGATGAGGATCCTTTTGCTCCCTCTGCATTAACTTCAGATAATCCTGTGATATTGAAACTGGAATTTAGCGAGAACGTATTTAAAGACACGGCAATTATTGATTTTGAGAAGCGCCAGATCACTTTCAGACGTTACGATGATCTGGGGTTTCGGCTCTGGGAGTATCATTACAAAGAGTTAAGCGATTATCTGCTGGCCAGAAGAAATTATGCTCTTTTAAAGGGATGGAAAAGTGGTATTTCGGTTTCCAGAAATGATGCAGCCAGCTCTAAACAATCTGTGATGAAGTTTCAGTGGGAGATGCCGGTTCATTATCCTTCATGGGCACAGAGGCTTATTGGTACAGATCCACCAAGACTAAGCATCAATGGTTCACTTACCATCACCATGGGTTTTGATAATTCAACCTTTGTGGAATCCTCTCTAGACAAAGACCATGAGTCTAACACTGGTTTTGACTTTCAGGTAGACTATCAATTTAGTATCAGCGGAAGTATTGGCCGGCTGATTTCTATCAACATCAGCGCAGACAATCAGAATGAATTTGCCATATCGGATGTATTCAAAAATTTTAAAATTCATTATAAGGAGTCCACGCCCGGTGAGCTGGAGGATGAGATTATTCAGGAGGTGGAGGCTGGGTGGACTGGCTTTCAGATGCCAGGAACCGAATTATCTGGATATTCTGAGAGTAATGAAGGGCTTTTTGGTATTAAGGTCCGCTCGCAATTGGGTCCGCTTTCGCTTACTTCTGTTATAAGCCACGAAAGAGGTGAAGCGGTAAAGTCAACGTTCTCTCCTAATCAGGGAAGTGAAGAACGGGTTTTAACAGAAGAGGACTATATTCCATACAAATATTTCTTTCTTGATAACAGGTATCGAAGATTATATAACCGCAAATATGCTGTGAGTGGTGCCAGACCACCAGTAATTCCTGAGGTCGACACTCTGATAATGTGGAGAAGTGTGAAATCTGGCGATATGTTAAATGACATTGACACAGCTACATTGGAGAACGATGCCCAGAAACAGGGATTTGTGCGGCTCTATAGAGATCGTCATTATTACCTTAATGAGACCGAGGGGTGGATACGCTTTGCAGATACTCCTGACATAAGTAACAGCTTTATCGCTATTTTCCTCAGAACCAAAGATCCTTCTTTTAATAAAGGTAAAATAATCAGTTTTAATGAAACTGACACAATCTGGAATCTCTGGGTTCTCAAACCCAAAGATCCTATAGATTCGGCAGGTGCGGATCTTGACACTTCACGCTTTCACCTGATGTGGAGAAATGTGTATGAACTGGATGCGATCAATCTGACAGATTCCAAATTCAGGATCGTGCAGAAGACAATTGACGATGAAAATGAGAGGGAAGAAAACGAAAACAGCCTCAAGTTCAGTGATGTCCTGGGAATATCCGTAAATGGCCAAATGTCAGTGGACAAACCTCATATCTTTGACAAGAATAGTGGTTATCTTATATTCCCGCCTTATGACACGTCGTTTTTCGGTAATGAGCCTTTTAGAAATCCTGCACTTGGTAAATACCAGGACTCTCTCATATACAAATGCAGTAAAGAGGTGTTGCATCGGAACAATTATGACCCTTATTACAGAATTTATACGACCAGCTCTGCAAAGCAGACAACCTACAATCTGGGTTGGGATGTAATGGAGGGAGAGGTTGTTAAGGCGGATGGTACGATACTACAGAGAAATGTTGATTATATCCTGGATTACAGCTCTGGAGAAATGGAACTGGTATCTCCGTATGCCAGGAATGCGGAAAAAATAACTGTAGAGTATCAGAGATCGGCTATGTTTGTGCCTGAAAAAAAAGTGTTTTTCGGGACCAGAGGGGAACTAAAACTGCCATTTATCAGTGATCGTTCGTTTGCCGGGTTGAGTTTCCTTTATCAAAATGTTAAGGTGAACGATAAAATTCCGCAACTCGAACAGGAGCCCTATAATAAGGGATTGCTTGATTTTAATATCAGAATTGAGCTTGATCCGGAATGGATGACCAGCCTGGTTAATAAAATACCTCTGATTAATACCACTGCAGAGTCTAAAATGGTTCTGGATCTGGAGTACGCCAGGTCTTTCATGAATCCAAACCCCGAGGGTGAAGCTTATGTAGATGATTTTGAGGATAGTAAACTTTACTCTACTTTACCTATAAATGCAACCGGATGGTATCAGGCCAGTCCGCCGTTTCTTGACTCACTTACTCCTGATTCATTGCACCTCTATCCACCGGCCTGGGATTTTTACTGGTTCACCCCAAAAGATAAAGATAATCAATATCGGGTTCTGATCCGTGATATTAAAGATCTGGCCACTAACGTTGCTACCACTAGCGCTGATGATTATGAGAGTCTGCTCAGGCTGCATTGTGTCCCATCACCCGATAGTAAATACGACCAACGTTATTACAGCTCATGGGCGGGAATAATGACCCCTGTGTACATAAAGGATAAAAGTGAAGAGCAGTATTTTGAGTTTATCGTTTCTACTGCTGGTGGGGGGCAGGGAAAAGGTAAACTTCTCATACAGATGGGAACCATGAGAGAAGACATCTCCATCAGGGGAGGGGCACCTAACAAGGTTGAAGATACTGAAGATCCCAATTTGATTAATGACCCAGATAAGGTTGATTCGAAACTGGATACCGGACTTGACGGTATCGGAATAGATTCTCTGGAATACTACCTTATACCAGGACTAGAGCAGCAATGGGATACGTTACGCTTTGGAGATCCTTTACTGGGGCTTGACCGGGAAGATCCAGGACGTGACAATTTTAAAAAATACTATGATAATGATGGTAAAGTAGAAAACAGAAGATACTCAAACCGCAGACAGGGCGATTCGAAGCTTACTTCTGAAGATATCAACTACGATTACATCGTTTATACCCACAAAAACGAGAGCTATTACCAGTATACCATCGATTTGAGCGATGATAACGCTCCCTTAATTGACAAAAATGCCAATGTGAAATATGAGAATGGCTGGAGAAAATATCGTATACCACTTAAAGAGGTAATCAAGGATTATGATATCCGTGACTCGATAGGTAATCCTAGCTGGAAAAACATCGAGATGATAAGACTTATATGGACCGGTTTTGACAGTTCTGCTCTTAATTTGGAACATCAGCTTGTTTTTTCTGAAATGCAGTTTGTAGGTAGTCAGTGGTTGCCTATGTACGATTCGATAGGAACTAAAATCGAGGCGAGCGCAATCAATAACAAGGAAGATAATTTTTACAGAAGAGAAGTAACCGGTGAACCACTGGTGTTAGTGGAAAGAGGCGACAACGATGAAGAGGAACAGGAGGCATCGCTTCGATTGAATTTTAAGAATATTAAACCTGGTGAAACCGCACTGGTAACCAAGTCATTTAACTATCATCAGATAAACATTTCAGCTTATGAGCAATTAAGTCTTGCGCTTTATGGAAGAAATCCTGATGGCAGCACAGTAAGAGGAGTGCCTTTATTCGATAAAAAAGTACATTTTGTTTTTAGATTTGGCTCTGATGATTCCACCTACTATGAATATAGAAGCAATGTTTATTCTGGGTGGCAGGAGGTTAAAATCGACTTGAGAGAAATCGCTGCGCTCAAGGACAGTTTCATGGTGATGAATTCTGATACTGTCCCCATTGAGGTTTCCACTCAATACGGAAATGCTTTTTTGCGTGTCGTTTCAAAAGCAGCTCAGCGTCAACCAAACTTTTCCAGAATTCAATGGGTGGGCATTGGTGTTATTCGTGATGAAGATGATATAAATCCGCAGAATTCTTCTGGTGAGATCTGGGTAAATGAGTGGAAGGTAAATGGGATAAACCGGCTGAGTGGAAGGGCTATCAGGGCGAATTTTACTACTCAATGGGCTGATTTTATAAATATGTCAGGAAACCTGACTTTTACAGATGGCGATTTCAGAAAGATGACCGATAACATTATACAAAGGCAGAATTCTGTACTTTCCACCAGCTTCAGTTCATCAATGAATCTTAATAAGTTTCTTCCACAGGACTGGGGAGTTTCTCTGCCGGTCGGAGGAAATTATAATAGTTCAGTCACCCGTCCTCAGCTCAAAAGTAACAGTGATGTTGTTCTTACTGATGAAAAGGGTCAATCAGATAACGTCTGGGAACTGCTTACAGATAAAGAATCTCTTTCCAGGCATTATCAGCAAAAAAATACCAGCATGTCCTCTTACATTAATTTTGATAAAACAAAGAACAACGATAATCCTTTGCTCAATCTGACATTGGATAGGATTTCGGGAGGTTTCCGATATAATACAAGCAGTAATGATAACCAGCAAGGGCCATCTAACGTACAGGGCGAAGACTTTAAAATCACCAGTAAATCCAAAACATATTCAGGTAATCTTAAATATGATCTAACCCCGGATGATCCGCCTTCATGGACATCCTGGCATCCCTTTGAATCCAAAGGCCCTTCTAAACTCAGTGAATACAAGTTCTCTTTATTGCCAGAAAATTTCCAGGTCGATCTTATCGATGTTAATCAAAGTTCAGCATACAATGCCGATACCAAACGAAAAACATCCAGCACCAAACACACCTTTGATGTCAAGCATGGGTTGAATTTTCTTTATTCTCCCATTGCACCTCTTTTGGACCTAAATTATTCTCTGAATATCTCCAGAGACCTTCAAAAGTATGCAGACGGTAGTGGACGTGAGATGGCTGATAAAGTATTGAGTCTCTATAAAGGGAATTCCACATTCGCAAGGCATTATTTTATTCTGGAGGGAGAAAAATATCGCAACCAGAATGCGAAGATAAGTCTCTCGCCTAATATTTTTGAATGGCTTAGCACTTCTGCGGATTACTCCTCCGACTATCATGGTGATATTGTGAGCTACATTTCTGATACGAATGATTATATTAGTGCATCAGTGAACAACTCACTCTCTTTTGATGCATCTTTTAATTTCGATGTTGCTTTAAAAAACCTGATAGACATTACTTCCAAATCCAGACTGGCCAAATTCTTTTCTGGTGTCGATTCTTTCTTTAACGCAATCAGTTTCAATTCAGTTTCTTTTAACTATACTGCAAGCCAGGAACTGATTAATAATTACATGAATAAAGATATAATCGGTTCGGGTTTTGATTTTCTTAAATACCAGTTAGGGCTAAAAGGGAAAGACTTCAGCTCTTTTTTGCGTGGTGATATGGATGATGGAATGTTAGGGGGGATGAGATATCGTGCGTTATCAGGTGACAATATCGATTTATATCGTCAGGACAGAAGAAGTACTGATCAGAGTTACTCAATTTCAAGCGGGCTCTCCATTTCCGTTCCATTTCAACTCTCGATCAGTCCCATAAGTTTAAGTTGGAGCAGAAATTATGAAGTGATCCCGGATACTAACTTCTATGATACTACAACTACTTTTCCGGACTTTTCACTGGGTTTGCGTACATCGTCTTTGATAAAGCTTCCTCTTGTGAAGGATTTTCTAAACAGCCTTGAATTTAACTCCAGTTTGAATCTGAAAAGAATATGTGGAAACAAAAATGATATAGATCCTGATACCACTAAGGAGTTCAGTATGTCTCCTCTGGTTGGAATACAGGGAGTTATAAAAAAGTGGCCAATTAATTTCTCCTATCGCAGCCGAATCTCCCGAAGCAAATCCTATGACAAGGAAAGGGTGAGCAGTCAGATCAAATCCGGCGGTCATGAACTGGACATAAGTTACAGGATAGAGAGAAACAGCCGCTTATCTGAGATTAATCTATTACGCTGGAAAATTCCTGTCAGAGGGAAAACGACCATGGGGTTGACCGGGTATCGAGATGTTAGAACAACACAGGAAAATAATGGGCTGAGTAAGAAAAATGAAGTTTCGTATTCAATTAAGCCATATTTATCATATATTTTCACAGACAACATCACCGGAAATTTCGAATATACTCACGGAAATGTAAAAATCGATGAACAGGAAACTAAAACCCGTAAAATGGCATTGATTGTAAACATCCAATTCAATTAAGAGAAACTTATGCAGAAAAAAATACTGTTTAATGCAACCTCAACCGAGAAAAGGGCTGCTTTGCTTGAGTCCGACAAAGTGGTTGAACTTGTAGTGGAGAGGCCAGATCATCTGAGATTGGTGGGTAATATCTATAGAGGTAAGGTGACTTCAATCTTACCAGGCATACAGGCTGCTTTTGTGGATGTAGGGCTGGAAAAATGCGCATTCCTTCATGCCTCCGATGTCGATCCTTCGCTGCTTCTTGATGTAGGCGATTCCTTAATGGAACGATATATGGGGCAGGACACCTCTAAAAGGAAGCGGATAGCCAAAATCCCTATTGAGAAAGTTTTGGATATAGGTCAGGAGATTCTTGTTCAGGTCGCCAAAGAGCCTATAAGTTCCAAAGGGGCTAAAGTCACTACACAAATCAGTTTGGCAGGAAGGTTTCTGGTGCTTGTGCCAGATACTGATTTTATTGGTGTGTCTAAAAAAACATCGGATTTAAAAAAGCGGGCCAGACTAAAAAAGCTTATTGCTCAGATTAAACCACCTGGTGTGGGCTTTATCGTGCGTACTATTGGCCTGAAGGTTTCTGAGGCAGAGTTTATAAAGGAAATTCACCTTCTTCTGGATTCCTGGCGCATTACTCAGAAAGAAGCATTGAGCGGAAGTGGTCCAAAACTGGTCTATCTGGAATTAGGTATAACCACCCGGGTTATCAGAGATCTCTTTTCTGAAGAGGTTAATGAAGTTTATGCTGATCAGGATGATGATTATCAGGAAATTCAGGACTATCTTAAAGCTCTCCATCCGGATTTTTGCAAAAGGGTAATCAGGTATAGAGAAAAACAGCCCTTGTTTGATAAGTTTGACATTGAAAAAGATCTGGAACGGTTATTGAAAAGAAAGGTTTGGTTACGCAGTGGCGGTTACATATTGATCGATAAAACAGAGGCCCTGGTTGCCATTGATGTCAACACCGGTCGCAATATTGGAAAATCCAATCTGGAAGAGACAATTTTTAGAACCAATCTGGATGCTGCCGGCGAGATTTGCCGCCAGCTTCGTTTGCGTGATATCGGTGGGCTAATTGTTGTGGATTTCATTGATATGCAAAATCCCGAAAATCGAAAGAAAATCGAGAATGCGATGCGCATGGGGTTAGAAGCTGACCCAACGGCTACCTCTTCTACCGGACTTTCCAAATTCGGACTCATGGAAATAACCAGAAAAAGAGTTCGTCCTGAGTTGCAGGAGTTTTTTACCGATGTTTGTCATGCCTGTGGCGGTCTGGGATGGGTTTTTTCTGCGGAAACCGTTACTGCCAGAATCGATAGAGACTTACGGAGAACTACCTTTAATGCACCGGAAATCACTCTGGCTGTACATCCTGCTGTGGCAGCTTATCTGATAAAAGATGGTGAACAGTTAAAGAAAATGCTGCAAAAAGAGCACAAATGTCGTTTCACAATCGTTGAAGACGAACAGTTGGATCAGGATGAATACAATTTTACTCCAGTATATAATTCAATATCAAAGGACTCTTGATTGTAGCATTGTGAATATATATATTTAGAAATCTTTTCCCTGGGCCGGGGGATTTCTGGTCAGTAAGGGACTGCAGGTATCAAACTTGCGCCAGAAAAGATTAACCGACCAGTAAAATAAACAGGAGTTATTCATGTATTCGATTATTGAGCAAGGTGGTGTGCAATTTAAAGCGACACCCGGGGCAAAGCTACGTGTACCTCTTATCGATGTTGAACAGGGTGCTGAAATTACAATAAGCAAAGTCCTTCTGGCAGCCGATGGTGATAGTGTAAAAATTGGAACCCCAGTGGTGGAAGGTGCTTCAGTTACAGCTAAAGTTCTTGAACATGCAAAAGCTAACAAAGTGCTGGTGATTAAAAGAAAACGTCGTAAAGATTACCGTCGTAAAAACGGTCACCGTCAGCAGTACACAAAAATTGAGATCGTTTCGATCAACATCTGATTGCAGGGAGAAATAAAAAATGGCACATAAGAAGGGTGTTGGAAGTAGCCGCAACGGGCGGGACAGCAATCCAAAAATGCTTGGAGTTAAAAAATTTGGCGGAGAGAAGGTGAGTGCCGGGAGTATTATTGTTCGTCAGAAAGGCACTGTTGTTCATCCGGGAACTAATGTTGGAAAGGGCTCCGATGATACACTGTTCGCCAAAATTGACGGCATTGTCAGGTTTACAAGATACACTGGAAATAAAAAACGAGTCGATATTCTACCTGTCTGATTAATTCTGGTATCAATAATAAGTTTGGCAGCACTTTCTATGCAATGTGCTGCCTTTTTTTATTCAATTGCAGTAACTTGATTTGTGTTAATGTGGGCAATCTGTCACGTGCGGTTAATAGTTTAAAGGTAGAAAAGTAAACCTTTGAGTAGGTGGGGAAGAGGAATCGTAGAGAATAAAAAAATGGGTATTGGAAGAATCCAACACCCGTAGCTTTCGTTTATCCAAGGGAAGATGTTAGAATCTTCTTTTTTGCACGAAATCACTCAACAGATCAGCATAAATAATATTTCTGTCCTGACTTCCGTCGGTTATTGAAGAATCATAAGGAGCATGGGTTTCTTTTTTCCAAATTAACTTTTTGCCTTCTTTGTGCATTCTTTCGAAATTTTGCCGTACAGCGGAAAAACGATTAACAAATAGATAAATTGTATCTCCCAGAACATCCCAGGTTCCTACAGATCTATATTCATAATCTTCTTTGAGAAAGGGACCGCTACGTCCTTTTTTGTTTTCGACCAGTCTAACACTGCCCTTTTTGTCGAAGGTAAAGATTTTCCTTTCTATCGCATTAATTTCTTTGTTTTCAGTACCTTTGATATGATTAGTGCAGATCCATTCTCCGGGAATTTTTTTGATAATCTCATCTGCTTTTTTCTGATCTTCCCTGAACTGGGGAATGCTTTTTAGTATTTCCTGAGCGGTGTTGTTTGCCTGCAGATAAAATTTTATGTTCAAAAAAGAATCGACCACATTGATCATGCTGTCAATCTTTTTTGCTTGAAGAGCACTAAACTCTTCGCGTGCTGATCGGATCTGGGATTTCTGAGATTCAATGGAAGGCAAGAGATTGCTGACGTTGTCTTTGTAGTATTTTTCCACTTCAGTGAGTTGTTTTTCCAACTCATTTGCAGCTTTTTTAGCCTCAGGTGCTTTTCCTTTATCTTTGCTTATTATAGCCTGGGCAAGGTAGACCTTAGCCATGGAGAGCAAACTATCTGGGATACCTTGAGTTTTAAGGTTATCAATGCGTTTTTGAGCCTGATCAAGAGTTTTCTGGCTTACTCCGCCGCAGCCAGTCAGGACTACTATAGCGGTTAAGCTGATCAAGTACAATCCCAATTTCCTCATAAAACCTCCTGGTTATAAAAATGTATGTATTCAGTACCGATGTTCAATTGAGAAAATAAATTACGATAATTAGTCTAAGATACGTTCTATAAAAAATAGAGTCAAGAATATTTGCCAAAAGAGAAGAGCTTTAGTGATTGCTTTAACGAATCTTGAAGGCTTTATAGAAGGTGTTATTGTCTCTCTGAAGCAAAAACAGTACAGAGTGACCGGATTTTACCTTGCTGAGGCTGCTTTTGAAATCATCTGTGGTTAAAATGGGTTTCCTGTTAATTTCTAGAATAATGTCATTGGGTATGATTCCTTCTTTTGCTGCCTGAGAGTCAGGATTAACATCTATAATTATTACCCCTTTGACAGCAGGATTGACCTTTAAAGTATTTCTGATTTCTGGTGTGATATTGGCAGCTTTAATTCCCAATCGGGTGGAGATATCTTCTTTTTGATTTTCAGGTACTGGTTTATCATGCTTTTTGAATGAGTCGTGAAATTTGTGGTCGTGGCTACTGACTTTGACGTTTAACACGATCTTTCTTTGGTTACGTATTATTTCGATGTGTGCTTTTTCTCCAGGATGGATAGAGGCGATTACATTTCGCAATTGGTTGGAGTTCAGTATTACCTTGCTGTTAACAGAAGTGATAATATCGCCCCGCTTGAAACCTGCTTTTTCCGCAGGCTGGCCTTTAAAAATATCACTGACCAGTACTCCTTTTATTTCTGAGGCTAAATTAAAAGCCTCTCTGGTAGCAGGATCAATGTCCTGGATTGAGATTCCAAGCCATCCTCTGTTTACTTTTCCTTCATAGATCAGATCTTCCATGATTCTTCTGGCCATGTTTATGGGAATAGCGAACCCAATTCCCATATAGCCACCCGATTGGGTGTATATCATAGTGTTTATCCCGACCAGTTCACCTTTAATGTTGACAAGAGCACCCCCGGAATTGCCTGGATTTATTGCGGCATCAGTTTGAATAAAACTCTGATAGGTATTTAAATCATTGCTTGCAGTACGGCCTAATGCAGACACTATTCCTAGTGTCACAGATGAAGCAAGGCTGTATGGATTTCCGATTGCCACAGCCCAATCACCAGGGCGCAGTTTATCTGAGTCTCCCAGAAATGCTACAGGAAGGTTATCCACATTCTCCTTTATTTTTATTACCGCTACATCAGATAAAGAATCTACACCAATAATATGCGCCTGAAAGGAGCGATTGTCAGAGGTTTTTACCTCGATTTCATCTGCGCCATCGACTACATGATAATTGGTCAGCACGTATCCCTCCTCGCTGACAATCACACCTGATCCCAGGCCTTGTTGTCTATATTGACGTTTCTCAACAGGAGGGCGGCGTTGGGGTGGGTGCCTTGGTTGGCCGAAGAATTCGTTGAATCCAAATGGGTCACCAAAAAACTGATAAAACGGGTTATTGGAAAAAATAACTGTGTCGATTTTTGTAGGAATTACCTGAACCACTGTAGGGACCACGTTTTCGGCGATATCAGCAAACAGAGTTTTAAAGGATTCGAATCTGGGAGGTGTTCTGATCTGGGTTAGCTCTTTTGTGGGACCAAAGGAAACAGACCCTGGCTTGGGTCGCTCAGTGCTGTTAAGATGGTTGTGGGAATAAATCACCAATGCACTGGTTATAAGAATAACTAATACTGAGATGGAAATCAGGTGCCTTGAAAACAGAACTTTCAAAAGTACTCCTCCGAAAAATCAAAAAAGCATACCTGAGAATCAGAATATACGAGAGGAGAAAAAGAATATTGCAGGCAGAGTAGGTTTTTATTTGCCTGCTGCTGTCATCTTCTTCAGACCTCTCTAGGTATGTCCTTATCCAGAGAGATGACATTTGGCGTACCACCTTCAACAAATGACTGCTCAGAAATTCTGGTAAGAACTGCATTTTCGGTAAATTCCTGTAGGAAAAGAGAACCCATATTGCACATAGTGGATTTTATCTTTGCTGTAGTGACATCCAGTACTTCTTTCACAGTACCTACAACCGGCACATAGGCATCTACGCCTTCTTCAAATTTAAGCCCATTATCGTCTGCTCCGTTCTGATTGTATCTTTGCCAGTTGCGAGCTCGGTTAGAGCCTTCACCCCAGTATGGTTTATAGATACGACCTCCGATTGAAACTTTAGGTGTGGGGCTTTCAGAAGTCATAGCAAAATATCTGCCCATCATTACAAAATCCGCTCCCATAGCCAATGCTATAATTATCTGTGTATCATTAGAGAGCCCCCCATCGGAACAGACAGGAACATAGATACCGGTTTCAGCGTAATAACGATTCCGTTCTGCTACTACAGCCAGTAATGCTGAGGCTTGCCCTCGGCCAATTCCTTTCTGCTCGCGGGTGATACAGATCGAGCCCCCTCCGATCCCTACTTTAATAAAATCGGCTTGAGCCTGCTCAGCAAGGAATCTGAATGCATCGGCATCCACGACATTGCCTCCACCGATCACCACCTTGTCTCCATAGTGATTTTTTGCCCAGAGAATGGCATCTTTTTGAAATTCGGAATAGCCATCGGAGGAATCAAAGCATAATATGTCAGCACCGGCTTCAACTAACTGAGGAATTCTTTCCTGATAATCGTGAGTGTTAACTGCTGCACCTACCACCAGTCTTTTGTGACTATCAAGCAGTTCATCTGGATTATTCATATGATCAAAATAATCCTTTTTAAATACCAATGAATGTAGCCGGCCTCCATTGTCAAGAATAGGGAGACACTCTTTTTTGTGTTTTCTTAGAAGGGAGTTTGCTTCATGTAAAGTGATTCCTACGGTGCCGAATACGACATTATTCTTTGGAGTCATAAATGAGGAAATAAGGGCATCGAGATCATCTTCATATTCCCAGAAATCTTTGTCGGTTATTATACCCAGGAATTTTCCGTTTCCTGTTCCATCTTCAGTGACCGGCATGGTAGAGTGACCGGTTTTTTTTCGCAGATCTATGGCATCCTGCAGCGTGCTGTCTGCTCTGAGATTTGAGTCCGAAGCAACGAATCCTGCCTTATGGCTTTTAACTTTGGAAACCATTGCTACTTGTGATTCAATGGTCTGAGAGCAGTAGATAAAAGCACACCCGCCCTGTCTTGCCAGAGCGATGGCCATTTCAGAACCAGAGACCGACTGCATGCTTGCTGAGACAAAGGGAATATTTAAATTGAAATGGGGCTTGCCATCAGAATAGCGGGCTACAGGTGTTTTAAGGCAGACGTTTTCGGGAGAATGTTGCCGTTTGGTGAGCCTGGGAATTAGCAGGTATTCTGAGAATGTTCTGGAGACTTCATTGATAATTTTGGCCATGAATTTCCTCGATATATTGAATCGTGTATATGTTCTTAGTTAGTGTTGCCGATAAAAATATTGAACCCTGCAATATATTATATTACTAAAAATAAGATATAATATAGTTAATAACGATTGTTTGTGGCAGTTTCGATTTGATGATCCTCATTTTTCAGAGTCTCTTCTATGCTACAAAAAGAGCCACTCCGGCAAGCTGATCAGCCAGTTCTGGATATTTCCTCATTTAAGCGGGTTCGTAACAGGATCATTTTACCGGATGGTTCACAGAGCGAACCCTTAGGCTCAGGAATCATTACTGGTGTGTTAGGCGTGGGGGGAATGGCAAATGTTTATGAGATCTGGAATTCCAAGCTTGAATTAAGCAGAGCTGTTAAGCTTCTTCACCCAAATTGCACAGAAGAAACAATGCAGCGTTTCGATACTGAAATCAAGATTACTGCTAAGTTGCATCATCCAAATATAGTTGAAATTCATGCAGTGGGTTGCTGGAATGAACTTCCATACATAGAGATGGAACGTATTGATGGCAAGACCATTGAAACTCTTATCTCTGAGCGTGGGGCGTTCCCTTCGGAAGTATGTACTGCGATTGGAGTAATGATTGGTAGGGCTTTGCGGTATGCCCACAATCAGGAATATGTTATTTATGGAAAAACTTACTTTGGAGTAATCCATAGAGACCTCAAGCCTTCAAATATTATGATTTCTAATCGTGGTATTCTGAAACTTATGGATTTTGGTATAGCCCGGCCTACCGATAGCTCAATTCATACCACAGATGGTTCAATTCTGGGTACCATGCAATATCTCTCTCCCGAGCAACTGGAAGGTAAAGAACCGGATGTCCGAGCTGATATCTATTCATTAGGAGCAGTCTTCTATGAGATGATAGCAGGTCAAAAGGCTTTTCCGGAAAGGAATGCAGCTCAGTTGATGCTTTCAAGGCTTAAAAACGATTTTAAGCCTCTTGCCTGTTATGACTTGAAAATTCCTGCACGTTTGCGCAATATTATTCACAAATGTATGGCAAAGGATCGGGAAAAACGCATTCAGGATGCGACTTCGTTCTTATCAGAAATAACTTTGATTCACAAAAACATAACCTCGCTCTCACCAGAACAGGTTTTAAAGCAGTTTATAGGTACCAGAAATGCCATAAAAGTTGTATTATCTACCAGAGTTAGAATACCTGCAGCGTTACTGACATCGGTTATGGCTGTTGGAGTTGTAATATTTGGTATTATTCTGGGGCCTAAGATAAAGGCTCATTATTTACCAAACAGAGCTATACCTGTTGCTATAAACACCCCTGCTATAGAGATTGCACATGTTCCACCAGTAGATACTCTCAAACCGCCAATGATAACAAAGGAAAGCGTGTTAAAGAGCGCAGCTCCAGTGGAGAATGTAAAAGCGGAGGTAAAAAATGAACCCCAAGAGTCAAAAAAGCCGATTAAGTCACCGGATATTTTAGAGCAATTATACAGTTCGTACGGAACTACAGATCTGGTGACTATTTTTGTACAGGAAGTTAATAATCGTCGTTTCGAAAGCGCTTTAGCAATTATCGATAAAATGGATCCACAGGAGGCAGCCAGCAGCAAGGCTGTAATCTACAGGGTCAGAGCCTTAAAAGCACTTAAGCGGCATACAGAGCTTAAGGAACTATTAATAAATCAAGAACTGGATGATGCTGAGTTCTATCTTGAAAAAGCCAGGTTTTATTTAGATAATAAAAACACGATCAGAGCACAGGATTATCTAAAATATACTTCTAAGAGACCTGCTGCTTTTGTTGAAAATAATCTTATCAGACTGGAACGGCTGTATTTGACAGCTCGTTGTAAAAGCATGGAATTTGATGCACAGCCATCAGTTGAATTTAAAAACCAGGCATTAGAAAGCTGGTATGAGCTGAAAGCTGAGCTGCAGACATCAAAAGATCATCCATATTTCAGAGAGGCTAACTTTCAAATGCAACGTATCACTGAGAAAGTTAATTCGGGTAAAGGTTGATTTTGAAGATATCCATTTTATCTTCATTTTTACTGATTCTGCTGATGCTTTGTTTCAATCTGCCTGCTGCCTACACAGAGCTTGCAGGAGATTTGCCTAAGGTCGTTACAGCAGATAAATCTCCATATCTGGTTATCGCAGATATCTTTGTTCCGGCAGGTAAAGTCGTTCATGTAGAGGCCGGTACGGTATTTTTGTTTAAAAACTTCACAGGTGCTCATGTCCGGGGTGTTCTGGTAACCAGTGGAACAAAAGATAAACCGGTTTTATTTACCTCAGAAAATGACCGATTGGCTAATTCTTCCAGCACTCTGAATCCCACACCCTTTGACTGGAATGGAATCTATATACATAAAGACGGTTTAGGGTCAGATTTGCAGCACATAGTAGTAAAATATTCGGTGAAAGGGATCATTTCTGAGACCAGATTCATTAGACTTGACAATGCCATTTTTTTAGAAAATGGGCGGAATCATCTTAGCATTGAAGGAGTGGAAAAGACTTTAATGGAGTCCTCTCCTTATTCTTACAGTCTTTCAGTAAAAGATGCTATGGTAGATGGGGTTCCGGTAAAAATTTTGCAGGATCCTGAGGCTCATAAAAGAAACATTTTCCGCTATAGTGGATTAGGTGTTTGTGTCGTGGGGGCAATTTCAGGAACTGTGGCATCGTTAGAGCTTAGGGACACTAAAAAGAGATTTAGAACAATCGATAGTGACTTGACAATAGGTCCACGTGGCGACCTTGAATGGGAAGCGGCTCGTGCAGAGGTTAATCGAAAAGCAGTCTGGACTGCTTCTAGTTTCCTTTTTTCTACAGTAGGTGTTATGGTATTTACCTGGTCCTTTACTTTTTAGCACAATGGTTGTTGTTAGCTTTACAGGATGGCTGAACTATGATCGTGAATAAAAAGCGAATTGTCATATTTAGATCTCTGCTGCTACTTGTTGTATGTAATGCATTCTTTCTTTGTACTACCGATTACAACCCCTTTAAGGATTACAGAAATGCTCAAATCAGTATTGCCGCTCAAACATTTGACAATCTCGATACTCTGGAGATTTTTTCTAGAGAAACCCTGCTGATTGCCCTGACAGCTCCCAATCTTCTTGATTCTGTCATTGTTAGGTGTCCTTCAAATATTGAGTTTTATAATGGACAACGGAGCATTTTTTCTACTGATTCAATATATACAAAAGGTCTGTATCCTGTCTGCTTTAGCTTTTTTGATACAGGGATGCAAATAATTGAAATTTTAACTTATCGAAGTAATAGTGATGTGGTGCGGATGAGTCTGCAGTGCTATCTTAAATCACCACTAGGACAGCAGTCAATTAATGCCAATTTGGGTGATGTCGTCAGGCTTTTCACTGAGCCATTGGAAAAGGATGTTTTGTATGAGTGGAATATTGGTGGCAATATCTTTAAAAGTACTACCTCTTGTACATCCGTTGTGCTCAAGGATGTTAAAAGCAGCGGGAAAGGGGTTTTGCGCGCATATTACAAATCCATCAGTTCACCTGTGGTAGAGTTTGACTTCAATTTTGCCGACTTGCTGGCTCCTGAAATAGCTTTGCTGCCTATCACCTATACTGTTTGTGGTGATACGGTAAAGACATCAGAAAAAACTTTCTATTTTACAGTGACTATAGAAGACAGGGGTGGAGAAAGAATCGATTCGGCAGCAATAAATGGGATGAGTTTTGACAAAATCAACAATAACGTTTTTACCAAGGTTTTTTATAATTTAGACACATGCAAAGAGCCTGTACCAATCTCTTTGTATGCTTCTGACAACTATATTTACAGAAATGTAACAACAGCCAGGTATTATCTGCAATACGATTCAAAATTAGCTAATTATGCAGGTGTTCAGATATCAGTAATTTCTCCATCTGAAGATTCCTGTAAGATTTCAACTGATAAAAAGGATATTTTCGTTAAACTGAACAGGTACACAGAGCTATATCAGGACTTAAAGGTGATTATCGAAAGTAATACGAAAGATACTGCTGTTGAACACGATAGCACTTGGATCGGAAAGGCATACCTGACGTTGGGATCAAATGTGATAAAGGTCATGGCTGTGTCTGGTGAAAATGTGCTGGATTCAGTTGAAAAAATAATAGTTTATGACTCAACTATTATAGATAATGTAAACCCGATAATTTTAGAGGTCAGAGCAGGTGGTGAAATAATCCGAAAAAACGAACATACATTATCCGAAAACATTGTTGAACTTGAAATAATCGCCTTTGATGAGGCTAGTGGCATTGACACTATCATGATTAATAACAAAGTATTGCCATTGTCTCCTGAAAAATTCCTGTGGACATTTACTGGCAAACTCTACCATCAGCCGCAAGGAGATACTTTTCTGATAAGGGTGGTAGATAAAAAGGGTAATGCCAGTAAGAGAGAACTGGTTGTCTATTTCAATAATAAACCTGCATTACTCAAAAGGGCAAGTCCCCCAAGGATGCTGGTGATAGGAGATACTTACATAGATACTATTGCGGTACACGATGATGATGGGGATCCTCTCAGTTTAAGCATACTCAATTCCAGCAAGATGACAATCAGCTCAAAAGGTGTAATTCACTATAAACCAGATAGGTCTGAAAAAGGAGTCAGAAACTTTTCTATCGAAGCTGATGATGGATATGGTAAGAACCTGATTTATTCCTTTGATATTCTTGTAATGGAAAAGAATGAAGTCCCTAAGCCGGTAAGGTTTATCACAACAGAGGACGAGCTAAGGCAAAGACTGCGCTATGATGAAAAAATCACATCAAATCTGATCATCGATTCTTTAACCGGAAGGCCACCTTATCAGATTAATAATTATGTACTAAGTGATCATAAAGTCTCTGTTGAATTAAATACCGGTAATAATTCGATTACAGTCGGACCTTTCATGGATGAAATTGTGAGGGGAGATTTTCACTGCATGATAACAGTGCAGGATTCATTGTTGACATGCGATACGCTTTATATGGCCCTTGAGCTGTTGGCTGAGGAAACATTGTTACTCGAGCTGGCAGGAACATTTTCATATTATCAGGAAGGAGTTGTTGATTTAAGAAAACAAAAGGAACTTACATTTAAAATAATAGATTTTGATAGAAACGAAGGATCGAATTATTCGGTATCTGTTAAACGCAAAGATGCGATAATTTATGATAATAAAAACATTGATGAGGATCATTTTACGATAAATCTGAATGACTCTAATTCAATAAAAGGTTATGATACCTTGCTTGTCAGTGCTAATACTAAAAGAGACAATAGCAGCTACGATCTTGTTGTCTATTATGGGGCTGTCTTCGAACTGGCTGTTCTGAACAAGCCGGAAGACAATGCAATTATCAATGATACCGATATTGTTTTTTCTTGGGAAGCGCCTAACGATACCGCTCTTCTCTGGGAACTTCAATACGGATTGTATCCGATATTGGATAAGACAATTGCTATAAATACCAATGTCTGCACACTGCAAATTAAAAAATCCGGATTATATGTATGGAAAGTTTTTGCTTCTTCGGAAGAAAAAAAATTTGAGAGTAATAAAAGACTATTTCAGATATCAAATCCTCTACATATCAGGTTCGATAAGGATGAAATAAAGATCAATGAGGAATATGAAGCGACCGCAGATACTATAATTGTCAATCTACCTGTAAAAAACAGGGAAGTCCCTGACTCTGCATATAGATGCTGGTTTGAGGGAAACCGGCAAAGTTGTTTACCAGTAATTAATGGTAAACTGAAATACCTTCCACTTGATAAAGACACTGGCTGGCAGTTGTTGGTAGCTACTGTCACAGATGAAGTTGGTAACAGTGATACATTCAAACAAATGCTAAACATTTCTAAAAAAACAGAACTCCAATGCGAGCTTATGCTCAAGCCGGGAAGAAAAAAGACAGTAGATGGTGCTTTTGATTTGAGCAATGTCACTACTTCTGACACCTTTGTTTTTAACACTGGAAGAGTCCCCGATTCGATCAAGATCAAACAGTTGCATTCAGAATTTGTAGTGAAAAATGAGAAAAGCAATAGAATCATGGTAATAATAGATCCTGGAAAAGCTGTCAGCAGTTATGATACAATGACAATTTATCTTAGGGAAGGAAAAGATATTCAACAATATACTTTTACTATTTATTACGGATCGGCTCCAGTTATCGATTCACAACCCTATCCTGATTCCGGTTCTTTTAAAACAGCAAAACTGGATACCTTAAGGTGGTCATTTAAAGATATAGATAATGATAACTTAACATATAATCTCTACTTTGGGAGTAACCCTGATCCCGAGCTGAAAGAGGTTGGTATAACGGATTCGCGTTTTGTGTTTGATTCACCGGTAGATACTCCGGGTATTTATTATTGGAAAGTTGTTGCAAACGATGGAAGATTCAGGACAGAAAGTCCGGTGTGGATGGTATATGTAAATACTTATGAGTTAAGAATCAACACGATCTCTGCTGGTCTGACCAAAAATCTTTTTAATGTTCCAGTACTGGTAAGACTTGATGGTAATGAGTTTCCGGTTTCAGTACCTTCGATTGTTTTTCGAAAAGGAAAAAGCCCGGCAGAAACTTTGCCGTTTGAAGTTGATTTCTGGAATATTGCGAATGATAGCGGAGCCGCTATCTGGGTGTTACTGGATACTGTAAGGGCTAATGACAGTACTCAGTTTATTACGATGCAATTAGAGGGGCACACAGGACAGGTTTCAAATGGGCACACAGTTTTTGACACTGCAAACGGGTTTGCCTGCGTCTGGCACCTGCAGGAAAATATGGACATCAGCGGTGGCGAATTTATTGATGCCACGCTTAACAAAATTATTGGAAAAGATTTTACAAGGGGTGGCAGGAGCGGTTTTATAGGATATGGGCAGATTTTTAGGTCGGACCTGCAAATTGACAACATAAAATTTGAGAACTCTTCCAAACTGAATCAATATAATGAATACTTGTCCTGTGAAGCCTGGGTCAAACCCGATTCTTTCAGCAGTGAAGGAATTATCTTTGTGCTAAACGGTTCAAACGGAGACAAATTCAGGCTGAGTGTGGATTGTGGCTATCTGAAGTTGGTCACCAGCCAAACCCATGTAAAAGAGCTTCGTAGCAGTAAAAGAATTTCGGATGGAGATTGGCACCATGTTGCATGTGCAGTGAATTTCTCTTTTAATGAACTCTCCATTTTTATAGATGGTGTAAAGGATACATCTGAAATAACGGAAAAGATTGCTTCTCCCAGTAATCCAAACTCTACAGCAATGATGGGGTCTGATGTAAATAACACGAAATATTTTATGGGCAATATTGATGAATTCAGGTTGTATCATAAAGAAATTAGTCCTGAATGGACAAAATTCTGTTATGAAAATCAGCGTCTTAACAGCACAGTGGTAAAGGTGATAAAACCATAAATGGGAATTCTTAAGCTTCTGTATTATTACTTAGCAAAATGCAGGATGGTTTTGTTTCAAATTCTGGCTTCAGTTGTTATAACTGTACTGCTTGGTTGTTCTGATCAAAATCCATTCAAGGATGAAGCAAATGCAAGAGCCATTGTGATAGCTGACGTTCAGGACGGTGATACTGTGCAGATTTTTTCCACTAAATACTTGACTGTTAAATTCATGGTAAGAAATCTGCTTCAAAAATGTTCCATTAGCGTGCAAAATAATCGTTTTTTTAGCGATACCTGTGTTGATTTCAATGCAGATGATTCTTTAAATTTCAAAATTTCCTTTTATGACACAGGAATGCATCAGATCAAGCTGATTTCGGTTAGAAATAGTGGTGAAATAATTTACCAGACCCTGAATCTTGTTGCGGTAAATACTTTGTTTCAACCGGATATCAGGGCGAAGGTGGGTGATTCAGTTACCCTCTCTGCCACAGGTGTTGATGATGAGAATCTTATTTATACCTGGAGATTTTCTGATGGAGAGACAATAACCGAAAACTATAAAACAATCAATTTTAGAGTGAGAGGAACTTCTGGACCAGAAGCTTTTCTGACAGTTTCAGATAAGAACTATTATTCTCCATCGGTAAGGTTTTTATGCGAAATCGAAGACAATGAAGCACCGGTGATAACCTGTTTGAATGGGCATTTTAAAGACACGGTGATTGCTCATGATCCCAATTTCTATTTTTTTGTCAGAGTGGAGGATGATGGTGGGGTTAGAAATGCTACCTGCAATGGTGCACTTGTTGACCAGCTTTTTTCACACAACAATTATCGGGAGTACCTATGGTTAATAAAAGAGGTGAATAATAAAGAGCTTCCTGCACAGCTAAATGTTACTGCTGTTGATGAATTTGACAATATCTCAAAAAAAACTTTCTGGCTTAAATATGATTCAACAAAAAGTTCTTCGGATCAGGTATCCATCAGGATAACGTCTCCAACTTCACCGACCATAAAGCGTAGACAGTTCTTTTTCAGTGGTGAGGTGATGAATTTTATCAATTCCAAAGCCGGCTTGTTGCTCCTGACAATTGATAGCGCTGCTTATGATAGCTGCAATTTCAGAGATAAGCTCTCTGGCAAATGGAATTTTAACGCTTCTATTAAAAATGACAGAAATAATTGCAGCATTAGACTTCTGTTGGAAAATACTGATGGGGAAGCCTTAGTTGATACGGGGTTTCAGGTTTACTATGATCCATATAGCACGGATTTAAAGAAACCCAACCTGGTTGAGCTTACTGTGAATGGACAATCTGTTACAGTACAAGGTGAACGGCGAATAGTGGATAAAAGTCCGGCACTTTTGCGGATTATTGCATTCGATGAAGGGGATGGTGTCAGTTCAGTAACAATAAATGGTGATACAATTCACAAGTCTGATTCAGTTGATTTCATCTGGCAAAAAGAGATCCCGGTTACATCTGTAAGCGAAAAATTTAATGTAAAAATAACTGATTCATCAAACCACGATACGAGTATGTTATTTTTCCTGAAATTAAACCACCGTCCAGAACTTGGCAGTTATCAGGAATCGATAAATGCGGTGGTGGGCAAAGAATATAAAGGTAATGTTAAAGCAATCGATAAGGATGGTGACGAAGTCATCTATAATTCAATAGGGAATCCACTATCATTTTGTATTGACTCTGTGAGCGGCAAATTTGTCTGGATACCTGATATTTCAGACACTGCTGTATCAAAAGTGTTTATCAATTACCGGGATAGCTACTGGATGGACATGGTGTGTACGCTGAATGTTATTGTCATGCGTTCTGAAAGGGTAAGCCAATCTCTGGTATTTGATACCAGCAAGACTAAGATTCCTCTGGAACTTATTGCTGACAGCCAGATGCTGGATGTTCTTCTGAAAACAATCCCAGCCAGAGATCGTAAACAGTTAAGATATGATGCCCGTCTTATTCCGGAAGGAACACCTCTGTTGTTAGAGGGTGAAAGGTTGCGCTGGGCTCCTGTTGCCATTGATACAGGAATTCACAAATTGATCGTTACTGCTACTGACATCATAAATGATAGCATCGCGACTCTTTTTACCGAAATAAGGGTTATGCCTAAGAAAAGGCCCATAGAATTATATCTGAATTTTAAAGGCAGATATAATGATTCCATCTACGATCTGAGCGATCCATCTCTAAGTTCATTTCTGGAAGTAATCGTTCATGATCCAGATTCTGCATTGGAGAGCGGTGAAGATTTATTGATCAGATGTTGCGGCAAGACTGAGCGAAGGGCTTTGAGTAGTAATTCTACAATGATATTTCTCGATGCCATGGAAAAAAGCTGCGGTTATGATACTATTTATGTTTCAATAAATAACCGGGGCAAAACTTACCTTCTGAAAAGGTGCATTTATTATGGTTCTGCTCCGGAAAAACCGATTATTATTACGCCTAAAGATGGCCAGATGGTTGATGCTAGCGAATTAGATTTTTCCTGGTCTGGAGCTGATGTCGATTCGATCAACAAACTGAGTTATTTCCTATTTGTCTATAGCAGCACTATGGGGTATTATCTTGCTGAAAGTACTTATATTGATAAACACTGCACTGTCAAAATAGACAGAGAAGAAAGCTACAGGTGTAAAGTTGCCGCATTCGATGGAAAAAACTTTGTTGAGAGTGATATTATAACTATAAATGTAAGGCCTAAGAACAGGGTAAAATTCAAAAACACCTTAAGTGATTTTCCATTTTTCCTAGAAACTGGTGCAAACTGGTCGCTTCAGTTACAACCTGAAAGCGGCACCGGAAAACCTCCATTTTCATATTCCGTATCATCTTCGGGAAGTTCAGGTCCAGTTATTTCTCAGTATCAGAATAATGCATATCTTCAATGGATACCATCTGCAATAGACACAGGTATCTACAAACTGAAGATTACTATCAGCGATTCTTTCCAAAATGTTGATATTTTAGAACCGGTGATTCGTGTTGTTCCTCCAAACCGCCCTGCAATCATAACTTCTTCCTGGGCTGACAGTGTTCTGGATATGCGAGAATCTTTACAGCCAGAAACACTGAGTTTTTATATAGAAGATGAAGACGACCCGCAAATCGAAGATTATGATGTAATTGTTAAACTTGGCGTGTCGGAACGCCAATTGTCAGTAGGGCAGAACCGTCAATTTGATGTTGTTGTTGAAAAAAGCAGTCAGTGCACCGATGAATTTCTTGAAATAAAACTACTTGATCAGGGGGGCTGGAATATTGAGTACAAATTACACATATATTATTCCGATTGAATATCCGTTTTCTTTAACTGGTATTTTCCCTAAACTAAAAAACAATCAATTCAAAATATTGAGATTCAGTACTTCTGGTAACAGTTATAAAGATTTATATTTCCGACTCATTAAATCAGCTTCGGCAGAAATCAGTTTAACCTTTACTATATTGGAACTATGGCTTTTTTAATCAAATTTATTGCGCTTCCGTTATATCCATTAGGGCTGGTGACGGTAATATGGGTAGTTGGAATGGTGGCTTTTTTTACTAAAAAAAAATATTCAATATGGTGCTTTGTAGTCGCAGGTTCTCTTCTTTTGCTTTTTTCATCACGGGTTGTTTCAAATCTGCTGGTAGGCATACTGGAGAACCGCTATCAATGTGAACAGCCATTGGCAGGCAACTGTTCTGCAATTGTTGTGTTGGGAGGCGCGGGACAGTTAACTGAACGTTCGACAGGCCGCCTTGAAGTTAACGATGCAGGGGACAGAATTATTCATGGAGCAAGGTTATATAAAAAGGGGACATGCAGGCGCATTATTACCAGTGGGGGATCGGTAGATCCGGCATTGAAGCACATGCTTCCCGAAGGATTGCACAATGCGATGCTTTTGATGGAGATGGGTGTGGATTCTAATGATATTATAGCTGAGAAAAAAGCCAGAAACACTCATGAACATGGGCCTTATATTGCCCGGATTCTCGATTCGCTAGGTTTACCCAAAAAAATCATTTTGGTTACTTCTGCTGCACACATGATTCGTTCTGAAGCTGTGTTCAAAAAACATGGTTTCACAGTATATCCTGCTCCGACCGATTTTCAGAAACCCATAATGAAAAGAACCTTCATTTTTAACCTATTCCCTAATTCTTCTTCTCTGGAGATTACAACCAGAGCGATTCATGAGTATTATGGCCTTATTGGCTATAAGCTGCTTGGGTGGATTTAACTGCATTAGTCATTTACCAAACGATGTATGAAAGTCATTACTTGCTGATGAGTATAGCATCTGTTGGCAATCATTCCAGGGGTTAGCAACAGAAAACCACATTCTCTAATTCGCACCACAGGACTCTTTGATATAATCATGGCCACTACCAGGCCGGCATCAATTTATTTCCGAATTGAAGAACAACTTCTGGCTGAAGTCAATAATCCCCCGATAAAATCATCTGGCTACAAAGGTTCGGTTAAATAGAGAGTATGTGGAAAACTGGTCATTCTGGAGAAATATTGGATTCATGCTGATTACAATCATGCCTCCATTTAATAAATAGCTAAGCTGGTAGAGAAACGGATCTATTCTGAAAGCCACAAGAGAGCGCTCTTAACAGATACCCGGGAGAGTAATAGAGGGAAGCCATGCCTTGTCTCTGGCACAGTTCCCCTTTTTATAATTATCTGGGAAAAAACCGGTACCGGATACCCACAGCGGCATTGATAGAGACTTCGGTATCTGGCACAATATCAAAGCGAGGAGCAACATCAATAAAAAGTGCTAAAGGTAAATTCTGCATGATATAGGTCAGTCCCACAGGAGTTCTGATTCCCAAACGGGTATCTTCCCGAAACTGCACTGCTAAACCGGCTCCATAGACCAGCGGCAATCGTCCCTCGCCAACATTGGCAAAATGGTAGTAGTGTCGTAAAAAATCTGCATTTAATTGGAAAACCGCATCTGGTATAAAAGACACTGCAGCACCTGCATCGATCGCATTTTCATCGGTTATATAATATTTATAAGAGACGCCGGTGGGTTCACCAAACATAAGACCAATTTCCATACTTCTTTCATTTAAAGCTTCTCTTACCTGGGGAGGAACTGGTGTGGTATCTGATGACTGCAGACCACCGGTTGTGTCCTGCTGTATTGTATCTGAAGGAGAAGGGGATTGAGATGTATCGGAGGGAGTGGTATCATTAGGAGAAGGTGCGCTATCCTGGGGAATGGTATCTTGAAAAGTAGTATCTTGGGCAGTGGTATCCTGAGTAAAAAAAATGTCGGGCAGAGAATCTTCCTGTTGCGAATCAAAAGCAAAAATATGTAACTGGAGCAGCAGCACTATCATTATCGGAAAAAAAATTCTCATATTGCCTCCTTCTTAGAATTCATAGGACAAACCAAGTGAAATCGTGTAGTACTGACGGGGAGAATCATTTAAATCCAGAACATGATACAGGGGGAGAATTTCCAGAGCTAATCCGCGGAACCGTCCGATAGAAATACCCAATCCCATAGATATTCCCCAGACATTTTCTGTAGAATCGACCAGGTTCTGTGAAAATGGGCTGTTTTCCACATTCCCTTCGCCATCTACATCTGTGGAGATGATAAACAAACCGGCACCGAAATGACCAAAGAGCCCCACCTGGCTTTGGGCAATGTTAGTTGCAATTCTAATAGCGGGAACAATCTCCCATAGAGTTGCGGAACCGTTTATTTCACCATTGGCTAGATTCAGTGGAAGTTGATTGAGAAATGAATCCGCATCAGGGGACCATCGGTTATACGCAGAACGCAACCCGAAGATAATGTTATTTGTGGGGGCATAGTATAAATTGGCTGCGATTGCAAAACCGGTATTCCATCCATCGGTTCTGCTAATGTTGCTGTTTGAGACTCCTGCATCTATTCCTATCCTTAACCCTTCGCAAAATGTAAAAGTAACAGCAGAAAAAATGATTAATAATGTTTTCATGAATTTACCCCTTTTCCGAAAAAAACAGGTGAACGGGTACATTCGAGGAAAGCAAGATTAGTACCATTTTTTCGTTTAATCTGGGCCAACTATGCTCGGGACAGATTTCAGCAGCCCTCTTTTGTGGAATGGATCAATCGGAAATAGGTTAACTCATGACGGCAGGCCAGAGAATAGAGGCTGAAACTGTTCAGGATAAATTTTCTGCCGATTTTACTCATAAATGATCTCTTTTTATCATCTTTTATCAATTCTGCAATACGCTTCTGCATACCTCCAATATCTCCTTTTGTCAGGTAATACCCTGTTTGCCCCTGGAGGATAGACTCTGAGACTCCTCCTGAAGCATAACAGACTGGTGGCAGTCCCATAGCCTGGGATTCAAGAATTACTCTCGGAAGCCCTTCATCATGATAGGTTGGAAGCACCATCAAAGTGCTTCTGGCATACAATAGCCGCAGTGATTCTGGAGGAAGTGCGCCGGTAAACATGACATCGTTTTCCATCTGATGCTTTTGGATAAAGTTATCCAAACGGGTTTTATATTCATAGGAGTCGAATCGGCCTGCAAAAACTAGTGAGCAGTGGAGCCCGTTTTTCTTTAATCGGGACAGAATTTTTAACAGATCAAGATGACCTTTATTTTTCACTACCCGTGCCGGGAGAAGGAGCAGGGGCTTTGTGCCTGGGTTGACAGATCCATCTACCAGTCCAGGATTGAAAAAGTCAGTATCGATTCCATTGGACAGATTTACAAATCGGGTCCGCAGATACCTGGGCATACCTACATTTGAGAGTCCGGCAGCAATTCCGGCATATCTGAGCTGGCTGCGAATCGCTGCTCTGCAGAACCAGTTGTTATGAAAATGATTAACAACCAGAATCGGGATATTTCTGGCATTCATTTTTTTCATTATTTCCAGACTGCCCCTGCTGCCTATAAAGTGATTGACAAGAAGATCTATTTTACTTTCTGAAAACAGTTTTCCGGTGATACTATTAAGGTGAACAACCTCTCTAAATTGCGGAATATATTCAAAGCCTGGCACATATGGCTGCAATTTCAAAAAAACCTTTAAGAAAAAATTCCAGTGCGGGGGGTGGGCGGGGGATCGGTATTTCATTGGAATCCGAACTAGCTTGCCTTTACCTATGAACTGAGTCTGAATCTCTCCGGTATTTTCTGGCATATACAGATAATAGATAGTCATATTATTGCGTTGCAATAGAATCTTGTTCAGATATTCAATATGGTATTCGGTACCAGCGCTGTTGTTTGAGGCATGTGTGTAACGAATTATAGTCGTGTTGTCAAGCATGCCTGATTTAGTAATCTCCATTTTTAGCCCTTATTGAGTTACTGTAAACTGATTCTTTCTGTTCTGCTTCAATTTCCCTTTTTTTATATCTGGAAACATTATCGTGAGCAGTTCCAAAAAACTGATAAAAGGTTTTGTATTTCCGTATAATGCTAAAACAATAACAGTGTAACTTATGGAGAAAATCAATGTTGATAAGAGTAAAACAGTGAAATGGGAAAAATCTGATATATACCTTTTAATGTACCAGTTAATGACGGCTGCCAGAAACGAAGCAATAAAGGTTTTCCAGATAACTGAAAAGATCTGTCGGAATTTAAGTCCAATAGGAGCGCCAGCGTACCATAAGCTTGGTATAAGGCTAAGATATACAAATGATGTGTAGCCAACTGCAACTCCCTTTGTACCAAACTGTAAACCTGTCAGGATAAACAGGCACATGACCAGCGATGCCACTAAGCCTGTGTAAAACCACCTGTCGGTTCTGCCTGTTGATACAAACAACCAGGCGCGGGTGGAGGTGATAAGCTGAATGCCTCCTGCCAGACCCAGAATAGAGAAAAGCTCTGCAGCTCCGGCCCACTTTGCACCCAATAATAACAGAATAAGCTGCTTGCCGTTTGCAACCAGAAACATACTTATTGGAAATCCGACAAATGCTATTGCATGCAATGCATTAAGATAGTAGGAGTGGTACTTTTCCGGCTCTTTATGAAGTTTGCTGAGGGTGGCTACAGCAACTCCTGAAAGGGGTATTGTCAATTGACTTACCGGGGCCAGGAAAAGCTGAAATGCCTTGGAATAATATCCCAGCGGTGCTGGCCCCTCCTTCCAGCCTATTAAGGCCTTATCTGAATTCTTTGCAAAATAATCGACTATGTAATAAGCAATTGTATTGAGTCCGAATTTAAGCATGGGCTTTACATTACTATTTCTGCAGGGAAGTCCCGGGCGCCATTTGCACATAATCCAACAACCAATTGCTATACTGGTGACATAGACTAATGGACGGATTACAAGAACCCAATACCCCATTCCTGCAAAAGCCATACTAAGGGCTACAATGACGCTGAGAAAAATACCGATTACCTCATTTACTGCCAGAGCAGAAAATCTCATGGCGCGTCTCAGTAATGCCTGCTGCTGAGTATATAAACCCGAAATGACAAAGGAGGTTGAGGATACCCGAATGATATTAATCAACCGGAAGTCATCAAATATTGCGGTTATTAACGGGGCCATAAAAAATAGAAACAGTGTAAGTAACATGCCCGCAACTGCATTTATCCAGAAAAGGTTACTGACCTGCTGATGAGTGATATGATCCCTTTGCACTGTTGCATCACTGAGACCCAATGACTTGAAAATGTAAAAAAAACCGGTAATAGCCAGAGATATCGCTACAAGTCCATAATCTGAAGGGTCCAGAATCCTCGCTATTATGGCGGTGCTTCCAACCTGAATTCCATAATCCAAAAAGTGGGTGAACATGGTTATTCCACCACTTCGAATTGCCTTTTTTTTGAAGCTATGATCGGTCTGAAAATTAAAATCATGGATTTTGGGTGAACTGGACATTAAAAGTCAATTCCTGATTCGGGCTAAGTCAATATTATAATTACCAATAAAGAAGTGCAAAAAGTCTGCCTGAAATTTCTTTTTGAAATATTAAATAGGAAGATAAATTAGAGCTAATATCAAATTCATTTCTAATCGGGAAATGCAGTTGAACTGCTTATCTTCATAATATTCAAACAGAAGAGAATTCCAAATCACAATTCTTAAATCCTGAACAAATTGCAGAATTCTAATTTCCATACAGAGACAGGAACTTTGCAAGTATCTAAAGTCAGTGTGTGAGTCCTGTTTTCTGTTCTTAATTGGAATTTCGTGGGGCTTAATCCTTTAAAACTGGATTTTGCAACTGTCTGAAAAATGCCTGGTAGATACAATTGGAGAATATGAAAATTCGGTACAGAAAATTGTGAAATATTGTTCTTTAAAGGGAATCATTTAATTGCTGGAATAGTAAGCAGGAAATAAATATCTAAACAAATGGTTACACGCTTTACATCACCTCAATGATCTGCATCAGGCCTGTGAAGGTGCTGTTTTTTCAAAAAATCTCTTTTTTAGCGGGGGAGGGCATCCGATTTGTTTTCCCGATTAAATAATGGTTCCCATCGGCTTACTTAAGTGACAAGAAAAGAGGACGGGTTGGTTTAATTATCAATTTAATACAATAATGGAATAAATTCATGCGAAATTAATCCTTTTCTAAACAACCGCTCTGTGACAGATCTTGTGTATCGAATGATTACAGATTTTTAAGGAGCAAGGAGGTATCATGAAAAAGCATCTATTGGCAACTGCAGCTATTACCACACTCTTACTGAATACGGTAAATTCATCAGCGGTTACCATAAATGCAAAAAGTGGCAGCAGAGAAGATATCCAGTCAGCTATTGACAATGCCCCCGAAAATGCCACAGTTGTGATTCCGGAAGGGAACTTTGATTTTAGAGGTCCAAATCTCGAAATCAAAAAAAATATTACTATCTCAGGGTCTGGAAAGAAAAAAACAGTACTTAAGCAGGCATCTGCTTTGGACTGGTTTTTCAGGGTAGTCTCTGACAGCTATTTCAGGCTGACCAATCTTGTGCTGGATGGAAGCCGCAACGGAAACGGGATCAAGATCAACAGTGACAGTCTGGAGATGAGAATCGACAACAGCACTTTCAAAAACTTCAAAAGAAGAGCCATAGAAACCAACGGGAATATAAAAGGGGTGATAGATAATAATCAGTTTCAGGAAAACAGTGTGACCGATATAGTTATTTATGGTGATAATGATGGGGCCTGGAACAGGCCGGTAAAGCTGGGTTCTGATGATGCAATCTATGTAGAAAAAAACCAGTTCGAGCATAAGAATGTAAAAGGTGCCATCCATTCCATCTCCTCTAACCGGGGCTCAAATTACGTGTTCAGGCATAATACCATCGATGATGGCAATCTCAACACTAACCCCATCGATGCCCATGGGAACTTTTTCTATGGTCGGGGGAGTCGCAAATATGAGATCTATGGAAATAAGATTAAATCAGGGGGAAGTTATCAGGGGATGTATATCCGTGGGGGAACCGGAGTTATTTACGATAATGAATTTATCGGCAAATTCGAATATCCAATTGTATTGGAAAATTACCGTTCATTTAAGGAGGCTTCTACCAAGTACCCGGCTCCGGATCAGATTAAAGACCTTAATATCTGGGATAATAAGTATGAAGGTAAAGACGCAGAACCATTTATGAGAGACCGGGGGATGGTGCGTCAGCATGTCAGGAAGGACCGAGACTATTTTGTGAAGAAAAAGGCAGGATACAAACCCTACCCGTTTCCATATGAGGGTGCCGAAGATCCGGACGATGAGATCGGTCTGGTGGGCTCGCTTTTCAAGATGTTTTCAATGTTTAAGAAAAAGAATGCCTGAAAATCAATGCCCATATCGGGGGCCTTTCCGGGCAGGAAAATCGCATCGAATTTCGGATCTTAAATATCGGTTGATAAAATCCCCCGCTGGAAGTGCCCCCTTATTAAGTCTTTATTAAGGGGGAATAAAGGGATTTTTTGCCACTTAGTGAGGCTAAACACTCATTAACTTTAGGTATTCCATTTTCTTTTACTTCGCTATTCTTAATTCGTCATAAGATATTCGATATTCCCTCCCTCTCCTCAGTGTCTCTTGTCTATAACAACAATCTTCCTATCCCCTATCATTGAATTGCTGACATCAAGAACCTGCGGAGAATCAAACTGTGCAACATCATCGAGAATTCGGCTCTTATACAAAACCAGCTTGCCATCTCTTTTCAACAGATTCATTAAGGGGTTGCGGAATTCAGGAAGTATCCTGACCGACCGGGACACTATTATGTTAAAAGTACCATACAAGCTGACCGGTACCTCTTCTATTCTTATATCTAGAAAAGAGCAGTTTGTCAGGTGTAAGACATTTACAGCCGATCTGAGGGCCTGAATCTTTTTTTTCCGGGAATCCAGCATGGTGACATATGCATTGGAGTAAACGATTGCCAGAGGTATTCCTGGTAACCCTCCGCCAGTACCGAAATCAAGAATGGTTTTGCCGGAATAATTTACATGCTTAACCGAAAGCAGTGAATCCAGGAAGTGTTGTGTCCAGATATCTTCAGGGCTAGTCTGGCGGGAAATGAGGTTGATTTTTCTGTTCTCTTCTACGATCCAGTTGTAGTATAGCTCAAAGCTTTTAAGCAGATCCTGGTATTTATCTGGAAATGTTTCTTTTAAAAAGTTCACAAAAGCTTCTTTTTGCATTTATCCTCTTTTTCAGATCAAAAAAGTGCACAGTTATGTTCAGGAAAGGTTCAGGCTTGTTAAACAAATAAGTTAGTCCCGGAACCGTCCCTTTTGCTTGTATTTTGTGTTCTTAATATAGTAGTTGAAAAACAAATGAACTGCAGAAAAATTGAAAACCGCGTAAAAAAGGAGTAAGCACGAAATTCGAAATATTTACCCTTTATGGGCAGACAGGTTTATCATGGAACAAAGATACAAGAAACCTGAAAAAGGGTCCACTCAGAAAAGAATTCAACAAAGTAACCCCGGGGCCATCCCCTGTAGTTTCATTGCCGAATTCTTATAAAAAGCCTTTTTCTGGCAGTTTTTGATCAAACCGGAGCCACCCATTACCGGCAGAAAATGTCTACACGGAATCATTCCATTAAAGTATAATAGCCATAGGGACTTACCGCGTCCAATCAAGTGTTAGTAAAGAGGATAAACCATTTTTATGTGCGATACCATTACTTCAGACACTCCCCTTAGTCCAGATATGTATATCGGCAGGGAAATTTCAGGAATCACATTGGTTGAGCCTCTGGGAAAGGGTGCAACAGGGCTGGTATATACAGCATACCAGAAATCTCTGAAACGCAAAGTTGCAATAAAGCTTTTTCTCAGAAAGCGGCTCTCTAATAAATTTGTGGAAAAGTTTCGCACAGAAGCAGAGACAGTAGCGGTTCTTAATCACCCTAATATAGTCCCGGTTTATGACATGGGGGAGACTGAAGAATTTCTCTTCATAGTCATGCAGCTTATTGTCGGCAAGGATCTTCAAGCCACAATTCAGCGGCTTCGCCGTCATCCGGTCCCGTCGCTACGTATCATGCCTAAAAAAGATGCCATCAAGATAATGATTGTTATGCTTGATGCACTGGGGTATGCACACAGCCAGCAGGTCATACACCAGGATGTCAAACCGGCAAACATAATTATAGAAGAGCTGCACAAAAGGCCTTATCTGGTCGATTTTGGTATTGCAAGAACTTTTTTTAGCGAGCAGGGGGTTTCTAAAGTTGTTTCAGGTACTCCTTTGTATATGGCTCCTGAGCAGGCTGCAGGGCAGCAAACCGATGCGCGTGCAGATATCTACTCTGCAGGTATGGTGCTATATGAGACTGTTTCCGGAACAGTTCCGGTTAAAGCTCTTCAGAGTGAACAGATGGTGAAAGCAAAAATATTTGATTCCGACTCTATTTTCCTCTGTAAACCATCGCAGCATTGCCCGGCAATAGATGGTGATTTGGAAAAAATAATATGTAAAGCAATCGCATCAGAGCCTTCGATAAGATATCAGGATTGTGCCAGTTTCAAAGAGGACCTTCTGAGCTATGTATCTGGTCTGAACGGATAAATTATCTTATGAAAAAGGTGCATAACAAAATAACACAGAGCCAGGCTGATCTGCTTGCCCGCCTTTTCAATGTTACAATGAACAGTGCATTGCTTTACAATGCCAGTCATCCCACGACACTGAAAAACACTCTTTCCTTGCATAAAGAACTTTCAGGCATGCTATGTCAATATGGGACTGTTTCTCTCATTGTTAACCGCGACAGCCTCTTTGTAGAGGAATGGCCTGTAGCTGATACGATCAATCCCCGCAGACTGGTTCAGCAGTTTACCCGGATAGGAATCTTTTCGGTCACTTTTTATAAAGCTTTGAGTGCTGAAGAACTGCAATTCTTTATCAATATTTCGGCTGACAGAGGAAACAATATCTCAGCCAAACAGATAGAAATATATTTGCAGAATAAAAAGATTAATAACATAAGAATTAACTATGTCCGGTTTGGAAAAGTTTTCTCTTCCGGGAACACTGGTTCCACCGATGTGCAAAGACCCGGTTCTCCGGTAAAAGGAAGTGATGAATTTGCCAGCAAAAAGCAGAAGTTGAAGGATATCCTGTCTGCAGCAATTGATGATAAGACTTCATCCGGGAACGAGCTGATGTTTTTCAATGATCTTAGAAATCAAATGCAGAATGCAGAGCCTGTTACTCTGAACACAATGCTGGATACTCTGAATGAAATCGGGACGACTCTGGCAGAAGCGGTAGAGACCAGCAAAATTAACGGTAATTATAACATCTCTGCAGACAGAGTAGCTTTGCAACTGAATGAACTTACCTGTCAAACTGTGTTGAAACTGATAAAGCAGGAGTATGGACAAGGAGCAATACCTGTGAAACGGCTTGCTCAGATTATCCTCAGACTGCTTCCTGACCTGAATGACCTGCGGAGACTGCTGCCCGGAATTAAAACACTGCTGATAGAGGAGGGCATGACTCTTGCCGATTATCTTAAGTTGATAAAAATGCTCAATGTTGAGATTGACAGTGAATCCCTGGCAGACTCCCTGGGCAGTGCTGCAGAAAAAATCGGACTCTCAATTAATGAGATTATTGATACATTCAAAAACGAACCGGATGATGCAGCAAAACTGATTTTGCTGGCCTCTGAAATACGGCAGGGAAATCAGACCGATGATCTTCAGTTATCAAGTTTTCTGACTGAATATATCGAAAAAACCAGCAAGGCACTTACCTCTCAGTCTGAAAAGATCGATGGGCAGGGTGCAGAAACTTTACGCAAAATATTATCACGGGTAGAGGAAGAAATTGTTGGTAAACTACACGAATGCGGTGTCCATTCAAAAGTCCTTAACCAGGTAAAAAGACAACTCTCCGAAAATTTCGAGACCGCTTTTGATTCTGCGGCTAAAGACTGGATACTGTCGGTTTGCACCGGCAGCCAGACTAAAAATGCAACGGAACTCTTTAATAGAATTTCCGGTTTCTTTGAACATCAGTCGCAGCTTTCAAGAATTCAGAATGCACTTTCGGAATCTTTGACCTCCAGTGGTTTCAACTCTGATAAAATCAATAAAATTCTATCTCAGTTAATCTGTAAAGATGAAGGGCAAAATCAGGAAATTATACTGCCATCAAATGCACTTACTGGTAATAATATGATCTTTCTTCTTAACAGGGAGATCAATCAACATAAGCGATACGGTACTTTATTTTCTACCATTGTATATACGGTCGAGCAATTAAGGGTTGGTAAAATCTTGAAAAAAGTAAACGGAGGAGATAAGAAGATACTGGTGCCGCAGCTTTTCCAAATTATAAAAAAACACCTGCGGGAGACTGATTTGCTGGGAACGATTGGTATGCCTGATGTTCATAGCCTCTTCTCTATCATGACCATGACTGGTTATGAAGGGGCGGAGATTGTAAGGGGCAGGGTAAAAAAGAGTCTGGAGAAGAAAAAATTCAATCTAAATGGAACTCAGGTCAGTATCGAGGTAGCTATCTCAATCACTGTGCCTCAAAAACAGTACGTTAAAGATTTGCGTACTTACCTGAATACGGTAAGATTAAATCACCAGGATGCAACTGCTGTTCTTCCAGAAGATAAAAAAGAATTGGAGCAACAATAAAAGCCAGTAGTGGGGAAACAAAGAACTTTTAACAGCAATTATATTTAGCTGATACTTGGTTCCGGATGCAGCAATGAACTATTCATCTTATTAGAACTGCCAAAAGGAGAAATAAAGAAAGAATGATTGCGCGATTGATACTACTCTTTACCGTGTTGCCATTGATCGAATTAGTCATTCTGATTGAAATTGGAAAGCATATCGGAGCTTTTAGCACTGTGTTGGTTGTCATTGGAGCTGCTATCGTCGGTGCCAGCCTTGCAAAGGTTCAGGGGATTAACACCATTAGACGAATTCAGAAGAGTCTTTCTGAAGGCAGAATACCGGCAGAAGAGCTTCTCGATGGATTTCTGATTTTCATTGCTGGATTATTACTGATAGCTCCCGGTTTTTTAACCGACATTTCCGGCTTTCTGTTATTGATCCCTTTTAGTCGCAACAGGATTAAACTTTGGGTAAAAAGAAAGATGCAGCAATGGATCAACCGGGGCGGTGGACCGGTAAATTTCAAGATCGGTTTCTGATTGGTTAACATATGTACCATTTGGATAAGGCATTTTATTGCATCAAAGTTATTTTAGTAGAGCTGTTCTTATTGTAGAAGAATGTCATGAATATAAACAAGTCGTCCGTAAAAGCAGAGATAAACAAAGTTTCTCCGGATGTTTCAACTGCTGAAACAAGGGTCAAAGAGCCGCTCTCGATTGATGAGCTGGTTGACAGTGCATTGGCTCAATGTGAAGGACTTCCGCATTACTGCAATCAATATGTTGCTCAGATAAAGGAGCTGCGTAACCGGCTGTCTACAGGGCAGCTTCATCTGGCGGTACTGGGCCAGTTCAACCGGGGGAAAAGCACGTTTATTAATGCATTGATAAGACACAAGGTACTACCCACCTCAGTTCTGCCTGTTACATCCGTTCCCACTTTCATCTCTTATGATGAGACCTTGAGTTGTAAAGTAAGATTTCTGAAAGATAAACCGGACCTGGTTGTTAAACAATCAATTGAGAACATAACTGCTACACTGTCCAAATATGTGGCAGAAGAGAATAACCCCAGCAATCAGTTCTGTGTTAAAGATGTCCATATTGGATGTCCAGGTACCATTTTGCAGAATGGTACTATGCTTATTGATACTCCGGGATTTGGCTCTACCTATGTACACAATACACGTACTGCACTTGACACGCTGGTCGATTGTGATGCAGCACTATTTTTACTGAGTGCTGATCCGCCGATGACTCAGACTGAAATTGAATTTCTCAAACAGGTGCAGCAGTATGTTCCCCGTATTTTTTTCATTCTCAACAAAATCGATCTTCTACGGGGTAAAGATATCGATAAAGTCGACCTCTTTATCCGTCAGATGCTTACAAGTCATCTGGGGTATTCTACGGATGTAAAACTGTTCCATGTGTGTGCTGCTGAGGCAGAAAATGCATCTCAAAATGCTAAGGATGACTCTGATCTGAGCGCCGGTAATATGGAGCAGATAAAAACAGAGATTCTGGAGTTCATGGTCAGGGAGAAATATTTCACACTCTCTCAGGCTCTCAATGACAAACTTAAAGATGCTTTTGAAGGGATAATATCCTCTTTGCAAAAAGATGCAGATGAGAAAAAATCACCCATTGAGAGGCTTCAAAAGGAAAGGGATGAACTCTCCGCCCGGTTTGATGAAATCAAACAAAAAATGGAGAAAGACCTGAAGCTTATTCAAATCGAAAAAGAGGCTGTTATTAAATACATCAACGATAAATTATCCTCATTTAAGGAGCAGATTGAAAAGCAGGTATTTGCTCATCTGGACAATCTGCTTGTCAATTCTTCAGGTGGACTCTCCTGGATACCGGGACTGGCAGCTGCAATAGGAGCTTATATCACCGACAGCTTCACTAATCTCTATCTGACCATGATCGCACATGTGAATAAACCGGTACGTAAGGCCGCTTTACTTCATAGCAAAGAATACAGTGCCATAGACGATTCTGTGCAGGAGTTTGTATCTGGTGCAAATCGCAAATCTTTTCTGCTAGAAAAACTGGAAAACATGGAAATTGCCATGGAAGAGTCCTGGAAAGCCGGGAATGTGGCACAAAAGCTGGTTACCAGATTCGGCTGGAGCGATCATCTCAGAAATCGACAGTCAAAAGCCAGGCGTATCCATCAGAAGTGGGATGAGGCAGTTAATGTGTCAATTGCTGCTGATTTTGATTCCCTGGAGGCTCATCTTAAAGAGATTGTCGATGGAGTCTTTGAAAAAATAAAATCTCTTCTGTCAGAAGAGTATTTTTTCCTTTCACATGATTTGGACAGTATCGTGGAAAAAAAGGAAAAGGCAATAAAGGAAAGGCTTAATAGTAATGACAATTCAATTGAACCACTGGAAAAGATGGCTAAAGTTTTTTTAAAGCTTAAAGACGAACTCGTGTGACTACTAATCTCACTTGCGATTGTTAAAAATAGTTAGAATACAATTCGTAGCGAAATCTGTTACACCAATAAACGATAACCAAGTTGTTTTTTTGTAAGACTTTTTATAAGATATCAAAAACTCTAGCGATAACCTTCCTTGAAGCTTAAACTCTCCCTCTCATAACATATAATCTCTTATCATTAAATCTGTTAGCAATGAACCTTTTTATACCTAAATTGTCCCAACTAGGTTATAATTTAAAAAAATACCCGTTGTATGGTATAGCATTATAATAACCGCTTACATAAAATTTTTCATAAGGAAATGGTGGAGAGGTTAGTGTTGCATAAATTCGTACTACAAACGACAAATTGCTAAAACTTCTTGAAAACGTGAATATCAGCTAATAATAAAACTAATGATCATATAACAGAATTGGTTCAATCATGACACAAAAAAGCAGTAGTGTATTTAAAGATCTTTATAACAGGCCTGTGACTCCCCTCTTGAATACGGGGCTGGAAGTTTTGTCGATCCGGATGTGGTGGTTGACTCGCCCGAAAAAATACATATCGGCTCAAATACTATTATTCGGAAAGGTGTAGTTCGCAGGCCTGAAACTGGAGAAATTGTTATCGGTAATAATTGTGTGATAAATCATTATAGCGTTTTTCATGGGAAAGGTGGTATTTACATAGGTGATTGGTGCATTATTGGACCTCATTGTGGCTTCTATGCACAGAACCATAGTTATGATCGATTTGATATACCTATCACAAAACAGCCTAATAGTGGTAAAGGTATATATCTGATGGGGGATAATTGGATCGGGAGCCATAGTGTTATCAGTGATGATGTTACTCTTGGTAAGGGGACGGTAATTGGGGCAAATTCCACTGTAACCAGATCTATACCTATGGCAACAGTGGCAGTAGGATCACCGGCAAGAGTTATAAAAAACCGTTTTGAAGAGAACTATGTTTTTCAACATCGGGAACGGGCATCGCATATTGGTATGCCAGTGGATATTAGTAATTATGTGCAGGAACGGGGCAAGTTAATTTCTTCTCTGATTGATTCTGACGATGTGGTACTCGATATTGGATGTGGTGAAGGAATAATAACATCTATGATTGCAGAAAAGGCTTTTGATACAACTGGTTGTGACTATAGCAATGATACAGTAAAAGAAGCCAAAAACAGATACCCAAATGTGAAATTTATGCAATCGAATGTGACATCACTGAAGTTTGATGATAATCACTTTGCGAAGGTAAATTTTACAGAAGTTGCAGAACACCTGTTACCGATTCAACTGGAAAATGCACTGAAGGAAATTGCCAGAGTACTTCGATTTGATGGGCTTTTATTCGTTACAACGCCTCTTACTGGGGCTGGACAAAAGACATCATGTTATGCTCATATATATGAATACTCATTACCTGAAATTACAGCATTGCTTGGCACTTATTTCAGTGAAGTTAGCTTTGTGAACCCGATATTCGGATTAATTTTGGCAAAGAATAAAAAATAATAGATACTTACGAAAGGTTAAATATGGCAGGTTCATCTAAAACAGTCTTATTGACAACATCTGCTCCACCTGATCAAACACCGTTTTCTACAACAGAAAAAAGACCTCCGATTGGTTTGGGGTTCCTTATCTCAACGCTGAAGAATGCTGGGCACCAGGTACTTTTTAGAGATAATTACCTTTTTAAATATGATATACCCGATGCCAATTTCCTTAACAGTAACAAAATTGAATACTATGGAATTTATTTAAATACAATTTGCTTTCGACATGCCATCGTAGTCATGTATCGGCTCGAATATCTGCGAAAATCAAAACAGTGGCAAGGAAAAATCATTGTTGGAGGACCACATACCACTGTGGCTCTGCAGACCATACCGGAATTTGTAGACTATGTGGTTCAGGGGGAAGGTGAGCAGGCTATTGTTGATATAGTAGAAGAAAAAGTGTCGCAAAGGATTGTGCGGTATCCACGGATTCAGGATCTTGATATACTCCCTATGCCCGCATGGGATACTTTTACATCAATGCCTTATAACTGGGAGTGCGATTTTTTTCAGGAGAAACCGGTTTTTACCATGAATACCAGCAGAGGGTGTCCGTTCAGATGTACTTTCTGCTCTGTCTGTTCTGTGTGGGGAAAACAATACACGATGTTCAGTGCTGACAGAGTCGTGGCTGATATCGAATATCTGGTATCCACATACGGAGCTAAAGGAATATACTTTAGAGAAGATAATTTTACACTTAATAAAAAGAGGCTTGAGAGGTTTTGTAATCTGATGATTGAAAAGGGTATCAACATACCCTGGATATGCGAAACAAGGGTTAACACACTAACTAGGGATCTGGTTGAGCTAATGGCCAAAAGTGGAGCTAAAGGGTTTTATTTTGGCGTGGAAAGTGGTTCTCCCCGTATGCTGGAGCTTATGCAAAAGGATATCACTGTAGATCAGATCAGACAGGCATTTGACTGGTGTCACGAATTCAATATCAAAACAGCAGCAAGCATAGTTACTGGATTGCCGACAGAAACTTCAGAGGATGTAGAGGCGACCCGGAAACTGATTGCGGAAATCAAACCTTCAATTACATGGTATAATATCTTTGTCGGAATTCCAACTAGCACGCTTTACCAGTATTGTCTGGATAATAAATTGTATGAATTCATCGATGATCGGGGACTTGTATATCTCAAGGGACATGATGAAAGGACAAGGAAGTTCTACGGTTCCGGATGGAACAGTGGTGTACCTGTTAAAATAGACAATAATGGTAATGTGATAAATCCCCGTATAAGTGTGGTGATGTCTGTTTATAATGGAGAAAAAAATCTGGAACAAGCCATACGTAGTGTCCTTAGTCAGACTTTTTCGAACTTTGAATTTATTATTGTTAATGATGGTTCCACTGATAGTAGTGAAAAAATTATCAATAGCTTTGATGATCCAAGAATCAAACTGGTCAGAAATGAATCCAATATGGGATTGACGCAATCTCTTGTTAAAGGCTTTGATTTGGCAAATGGTGCATATATCGCCCGTATGGACGCTGATGATATATCGTTACCTCACCGGTTTGAAACTGAAGTGAACTTTTTGGATATACATCAGGATTATGCACTTATAGGCAGTTCATATTATTTAATAAACGATTTAGGTGAAAAATTAGGAATAGTCCCGGTTCTGTTGTGCAATGACCAGTTAAAGAATGAACTTATAGAGAAAAACTGGTTTTGCCATGGCAGCACTCTTATTAGAAAAGTTGCCTATGATTCAGTTGGTGGATATAATATTGGTTTCACCTATGCCCAGGATTATGACCTGTGGTTACGGATTGCTGAACAATATAAAATAGCAAACATTGAGGAGCCTCTTTATTGCTGGCGGGATAGTTGTGCGTGTACTTCAAGAGCAAAAGCAGAAGAACAGAAGATGTTTGCCAATAAAGCAAAGGAGAATGCCATATTGAGGAGGAAGTCAAATGTAAGTGTAACCGACAGCAGGCCACTGGTATCAATCATAGTTCCTACATTCAATCGGCCCCATCTTATTGGAAATACCATTATAAGTATTTTAAAGCAAACATATCCCAATATAGAAATTGTAGTTGTTAATGATTGCGGTTCACCGGTCGAAGATGTTATTTGTCATCTGAATAGCAACAAATCAATAACCTATGTCAGACATTCAAAAAATACAGGCTTGTCGGCTGCGCGTAACACAGGTATCAAAATTGCCAGTGGGGAGTATATCGGGTACCTTGATGATGACGACATGTTCTACCCGGATCATGTGGAAACGCTTGTCGATTTTCTGATTAAAAACAGGGCACAGGTCGCTTATACAGATGCCTGCATGGCTTGTCAAGCGCAGGTCAACGGAATCTGGGAGACAAAGGAACGTAAATTATTGTACTCAATGGATTTTAATAGTGACATCATCTTTATCAGGAACATGTTCCCTGTACTATGCATTCTTCATGAAAAAAAATGTATTGATGTTGTAGGTGGATTCGATGAAACACTCAAAACCCATGAAGATTGGGACCTTTGGCTGCGTATGTCCACAAAATATGCTCTGCATCACATAAAAAAAACAACAGCAGAATATGTGGTACGTAAGGGGGTACATGGGCAGATGACTACCAGCCCGGATAGCAATTTCAACGAAACAAGAAAAAGAATATATCAAAAATATGCAGACCTGGTTAAAGACAGACCAAATATTATAATGGCACAGAAAGAAGAATTGATAAAAAATGATCCATTGCAGTTTCAGAAACAGATGTTTGTCCAACTCAATGAATTCATTGAAAATGTCAGTATACTTGTTGAAAAGGGAGAACTGCAAAATGGGTTGAAATTATTTGATACCCATCGTAATAAATACCCGGATTCTATCCCGGAATTAATTCAGATCGATGCAATTATGAATAAATTACGTAATAAGTTTCAGCAGGTATCTGTTTCTAAAAATAAAACTAAAAGAGTTTAGAAGTTCAGTGGTTAAGTGAAATTCTAAGCACAGCCAGTAGTATTCGGCAAAATTAACAAAAGGATACTGTAATAAATAATATAAGGGTTTGTATTTTCCAACTGATCGGGGACATTTGTAATCGTTTCTGTTTCTAATATTTCTGACAGAATAAAACTGCTCTTGCAAGAATATGATATTGGCTTCAATGGCTACGCCAGAGGTCGGGCCTACCAGTTCGAAAGTTCACAGGAGTTTCTTGGTAAAATCCCTGCTGGAGAGTGGCATCCGATATCCCTTATTTGTTATGGTTCCAGGTCTGAAAGACGCACTAGTAGCTTGTATCACCGGCAACTACACTAATCTCTATCTATCCACAGCAACATCGTCGATTATGCCCAAGGAGGTTTGCCACTGGTGCAAGTCATGAAAAACACTAGCACAAATCGTACGATTCTTTTGACGTGCCTCGCTTTGATCGCTTTGTTTATTGATCCAGAAGTTTTTTGACCGTATCACCTGGATAGATATATCATCTTCCTGTTCTACATCCATCTTCCATAGCACACTATTGCAGAGAGGATAGATAGCAGACTACTGTAGAGGAATAGATATTAGAACTACTACGAAGGATGAACAAAACCTCAGGGCCGCTAACCTCAGGGCTCCTCTATGCGATTCACGCCAAACAATCGCTCGAATTAGATCTAATGCTAATTTTATTTTGGCAAATCTAATATAACTTTTTATATTAATTAAATCAGTCATTGCAATATTATACTTTGAATTGAAGTGATGGCTATAAAAAGTATTTGTTGCTAATACATCATTTATCTCAGAATTACCTATTCATTTATAAGGGAGGCATATGTCTTATAAAATTTTAGCACTAATTTGTTTGATTCTACCAGTGCTTGTCTACTCAAGTGATCCTGCCGGATTACCAGTTCCACCTCAGGGTTTTGATAGAAAGAACAATATTCCTCACGGAACTCTTAGCGGCGTACTCCAGTATCCAACCAGAAATCATGGTCAGAAACCCATGAAGATCTATTTTCCTCCTGGATATTCTGCTGAATCCGGAAATAAATATCCTGTCCTTTACCTTCTTCATGGTATCGGAGGAAACGAGTCTGCGTGGACATCTTCAGCCAGTGGGCAAGCGGAAGGCAATGCAGATAACGTAATGGACTTCCTGTATTCAGAAAACAAGGCTCAGCCGATGCTTGTTGTTATGCCTAGTGGTGGAGCATTTGGTGGGGATGATTTCGCGCGCTTTGCCAATTTTGAAGATGTGCTTATTAACGACCTGATTCCCTATATTGATAAAACATATCCTGTTTACTCAGATCGTACCCTGAGGGCCATCGCCGGTCTTTCTATGGGTGGTGGACAGACCTTCAATTTTGGTTTTTCAAATATTGACAACTTTGCATACATAGGAGCCTTTTCAGCGGCACCAAATACAAAACAGCCCAGTCAGACAATCAAGGATGTTGAAGCTGTCAAGAGAGATGTGAAATTCATTTTCATAGCTTGTGGTACTGCAGACGGTCTTATCAGCAACAGTACAATGTATCACAATTTTCTTGATCAGAATAATGTCCCGCACATGTATCAACTGGAACAGGGTGAGGGTCATACTGCGTTAGTCTGGAACCGCAGTTTATATAACTTTGCCCAGCGGATTTTCCTTGATATTACACCTGCCAAGCAAGTTGCCTCCAAAACAAAACAAGTTAAAATTGCTGAACCTTTCAGGCTTAAATTAACGAATTCAGGCATCCATGTGGTCCAAAATGGTAATCCTTACATTTTAAACCTTTCAGGTAAAGTCATTAAAAAGATTAAAAAATGATTGTTTAATCAGATTGATAGAAGTTGCTTCTTTCCCCGGAGTTATATCCATTTTTACTCCGGGGCATCAATTACGTCCGAATGAATTCTCAATGTGCATTTACTTTGCTAACTGATAAAAATATGTCGAGATCACTAGTGTCCGTTAAAAATAGACGCAACTTGGGAAAAACAAGAATGCAACGAAAAAAAGTGTGCGGCCCCAAAAAATGTCAGTTTGAAAAATATCCAGGACTATTAAAAAAAACCAGTTACTATGTACAAATGCATAATAACTGGTTTGTAAAAATTTACTTCACACTACATAAAAATATGGTCAGTTCAACAAATAACTGCTGTTGAATAAAACTTTATTCTCTGAAGAAATACGTATTACACATATACCAGAGCGCAGTAACTTTCTATTAATATTAAAAGGAACAACACCGGAACCTTTTTTTGCAGAAATCTGGCTGGCTATCAAACGTCCCTGCAGATCAGAAAGGGTAATCTTTAAGCTGTTCCCTGAGAAATTATCAGGTACATTATATGCAAACCTGATGTCATTTGCATCCCTGGATAATATCTTCAAACTATTTTGTATCGCCCGGTTCAGTGATTTCCCAGTTTCTGCTCCAGTTGCCTTTTGAAATTTCCACCAGTTAAAATTGAAAAGAAAGCCGCTACCCCCAGTAAATTTAAGAAACAAATCATGTTTGTCGGTTACGTTAGTAACTTCGCATGATTTGGTTTCCCATTTCTGCCAGTCACCGGTTCCGGTTACCGTACATGTACCAATAAGAGTCCCATCTATCTTGTCTATATACAGTTCAATTTTTCCGCCTTCAGTGTTCGATGCTACCCGTGCTTCAAACATATCTGCACCAGTACCGAAATCAACACCTTTTACTTTTATATAGTCGCCATTTTCAATGCGTGATACATTCATTCCGCCCTCATTACAGGGTTCTGTTTTAACACCCTGCGACCAGCAGATTGTTTCGGCCTGTACTGTGTCATACGGGTTTAGACTGCCTGCCTGATCGGGGCCGTTCTTTGTCATTTCCATTGATGGTATGGTGCCATCTTCTTTGTAGGTAAATTGTTCAACACATACTGAGCGCTTGAAATCTGCGCCACCAGGTAAATCTGAGTTATGGTAAAAAAGGTAGGAGTTTCCTTTATAATCAACAATACCTGGATGATTTGTGTAGCATCTGCCACTTTGCATGATTATTCCTTTGTGTGTCCAGGGGCCGGTAGGGGAATTGCTCATGGAATACTGAAGATTTTCAGTATTGCCCCCCATGCCTCCGTAAATCATATAATAATGACTGTTGCGCTTGTAGAACCATGGGCCTTCTGTGTAACCGGTTGGTTTCGGATTAATAGTAACAACGTTTCCTGAATATGAGGTCATGTCTGCATTCAGTTTAACATACCACAAGCTTCCGTTACCCCAGTACATGTATGCCTGATCATCACTGTCAATAAACACTGTTGGATCGATATCACTCCAGTTGTCTCTGAAGAGGAGCTGTTTGTTAATAGGGTCCGTGAATGGGCCTAATGGGTTATCAGCTTCTAAAACTCCAATTCCTTTCCCATGGAATGGGGCATAAAAGTAAAATTTCCCGTTACGCTCAACACACTGAGGTGCCCATGCATCGTTATTATGACCGTTTAACCACCTAAATGCACTGTTGGGTTTTATTACTATACCATGATCGGTCCAGTTTACCATATCACTGCTGGAGTAGCAGCAGTAATCTCTCATGGTATAAAAATCGTTTTCAGTTACATCATCATCGTGACTGGTGTACACATAAACCCTGTCATTATAAACCATCGGGGCAGGATCAGCAGTATAATTAGTCTGTACAATTGGATTATCAGAAAAACCTTTGGAAAAGCAGAAAAGAAGCATAAATGTAAAAGTAGATTTTGGTGTTAATTTTTTCATACAGTAGACTCTTTCCTATTTTAAAATTGAATGTTACTCATACTTGAGTCCTGCGGTTTGCAGTAATATGAAATGGCGATATTTAAGTCATGCATTTAATATAAACTCAAAAATCCTTGAGTACCACTGATTCCTTTGTTATCATTCATGCAATTTTTTAAAGCATAATCAGATCTGACTTAAAAGTTCAAGGTATAAAAAACTGTTTTTCATTTCTTTATAAATCAAGAAATTACCAAATGAAATGAATTATCAGTATTTCCCTTTTTCTAAAATTGTCAAATCCATAAATATAGCGAAAAACCATGTTGCTGTACAGCTTTCAGATTAGCTGATGCTGATAGGAAACGATAAAACTTGTCGGGCGGCTTTCCGTAAACAACTGAACTCCTGCCTCAACGCAGAATAAGGGGCGTATCAGCTCGGAGTTACTTGAACACCGATAAATACCAAAAGCCGTAAGGAAGGTAGAAATCCCGAAAACAGATGGTGGAGTCCGGATGTTAGGAATCTCTACGGTAAAAGATCGGTTAATAGAGAAAAGCTGGGTAGATCGCCAGAGATTTTAAAAATCAATGGTTTAAAGTTCGTTTAATATCACTTTTTCGGCAATTCTGTCGATATTTCTATATTTGGTAAATTTCCTTTAGAGTAGAATCTGACATTGCAATTCATTCAATGGCAAAATTAAGAAATATTCCTGTATAAATTGCCATTACAATAAGCTGATATTATTAAAATGAGTCATGAGATCTGGAATTAATTGGATTTAAAATGATTTTTAAATAATACCAATATGGCATATAAATTGATTATAATTAACGGTTTCATAATTGGAAGCCCAGGAACCTTATTCGATTCATCAATCATGCGCAGATGGGAAAAGTTAAAAGGTATAATAATACCTAAAACGTACGATTCTTTTATAAAATTGGATCTGACGATCCAAAAATACTTTTCTACAGGTTTTTCGTTTGAAAGTTGATTACGTTAACAAGCCAAAACCATCTGTTACATCGCTATC
>JAEYNR010000100.1 GCA_023412475.1 Fibrobacterota bacterium
GCTGGGATAGCGATGTAACAGATGGTTTTGGCTTGTTAACGTAATCAACTTTCAAACGAAAAACCTGTAGAAAAGTATTTTTGGATCGTCAGATCCAATTTTATAAAAGAATCGTACGTTTTAGGTACAACTCAGTTATCTAATTTCTTAACAGATATTTGCTTTTAAGAGCTGAGTATAATTCTATTTCCTGATAATGCATTATTGCTTTTGATTGAAGCTTCTCAAAGATGCGTATGATTTGAATAATCCTGCCTGATAAGGTCGCTTCCTTACTTCCTAAGGAACAGGAGTTCCCTCACCGGAACTTCCGGTATCCACCCGCAAATCTCATTGAAATCAATAGTTTATATGTGCAGTTAACTATTGGGGTGGATACTGCAGGTACTATGGGTTTTAAAAATTACATTTAGGTGAAGTCACAAGTCATTGATAATACGTAAAACAACCGGCTATCACTTGTATGGCATGAAATTTGTATGCGTTAATTGAAGCTGTGAAAATGTATAACCAGAATATAAGCGGAGATAAAAGTGAAAAGCAGGTTAATGGTGATTGATTCAGAAAAATTCGATCGGGAAATGATGCGTCGGATTTTTAGAAAAGGCTATTTGGTAAAGTTAACAAAAGACATGAGTGCTGCCGCAAAAGTGATGAAAACCTTTGACCCGGCAGTTGTCTTTTATGAATTACGAAATAACGATGTAAGGCAGATAAATGAGTTGTTTTGCGAAATAGGAAAAAAATCTCCAGATGCAGCAGTTATAATATCGGTATCAGAAAACACCAGAGAACTTGAAAAGCTTATAAAATCCAAAAACGTGTTTTATTATATGTTACGACCATTCAATCTGAAGGAGCTATGGGATGCGGTAGATAGTGGATGTAAACATTATGAAAAATTAAGATCGTTTAGAAATTTAAATGATGTATCACTTTCTAAAGAACGAGGCGCTATGACAAAAATCCAGAAGTAATGTGAAAAAGGTATTTATGCAATCATTTCAGTTGTGCTCATTAGCAGCCAAAAAAAACATAGTACGAAAGGTAACTATTATGCTGAATAAGTTAAAATTAGGTCCCAAATTAATTGGTGGTTTTATGATTGTAGCCCTGTTTACCCTGACAATAGGTGTTCTGGGAATAAATAACATAGGTAAGATAAATAAATTGATTGGAACGTTGTACAATAACCACTTGCTTGGAATAAGTCATGTAAAAGAGGCAAATCTCAATATGGTATATATTGGACGTGAAGTTCGAAACATGATTTTAGCAAGCACGACAACTGATCGGGAGAATTATGAAAAAAGATTGAAAAGTTATAATGAAGTACTTAAAGAAGAACTTCGGGAAGCAAAAAAGAGTACTTTTAATGATGAGGGAAAAATGATCATTCAGAAGGTAGAAACTGCTTTTGAAGAATATTTTAAATACCTGAATGATCTGATTAGTACGATTAAAAATCAGGAACTGATGAAAGTGGATAAAACTGTAATGGATAAGTTGGTAGGGGCACGAAAAGCAGGTGATGAAGCAGATGATGCCATGACCGAACTGGCAAATTATAAGGAGAGCAGAGGCGAGAAAATGTACAATGAAAGTGATAAGATTTATAAAGACATGCGTAATCTGCTCATCGTATGTGTAATTATAGCCACATTGATAGGAATCGCTATTGGAATATTTTTGACTCTCTCTATCACGCGTCCGGTTAATAGAATTGTCCAAACAGCAAAAAAAATAGCAGAAGAAGAACTGGTAAACCTTTCCGATGCACTGGTTGCTGGTTCAAATGGAGACCTCTCGAACTCTGTTGAAATAAAAACAGAGGAGATGGCAATAAATTCAGAAGATGAGATAGGAATTCTTGGGCAGGCTTTTAATAAGATGGTAGCAAAACTCCAGGTCTCAGGTAAAGCCTTGGCTCAACTCAAAAAAAGTCTGGAAATGGTATCCGATGAAACCATAATGCTGGCTACTGAAGCATTAGAGGGACATCTGACAGTGCGCGGTGATATCAAAAAGTTTAATGGTACTTATAAAGACATGGTCGATGGTTTTAATAAGACTCTGGATGCGATTGTAGAACCGATAAAAGAAACCAACAATGTTCTGCAAAAGGTTGCTGAACATGATCTGACTGTAAGGGTAAAAGGCGATTATTGTAACACAACAGAATGCGGCGAACAGTGAAGAATCGGCCAGCGCTGCTGAAGAACTGAGTTCACAAGCAGAAGAACTGCAGAATATGGTATCTCAATTTTTACTGACTAATGCCGGGACCAGGGTCGCTATCAAAAGAGTCACCCACCATGGTTCAGCGATAACGTCTCAGGCACAACAGGGATCTAATCAGAGTAGAGCAATCGATCCGGGAAACAAAATACCGGCCCACAGTTCAAATAAAGCTGGGAATTCCAGATCAGCAATTCACCAGGACGATGATGCTATACTCAAAGAGTTCTGAAAATTGGCACCGGTGACGCTGGCACCGAAGAGAGCGGCTTTCCACAGGTCGTCCTTCGGTAGTCAGTATTCAGAAAAAGTCTCTACCAGATAACGTTATCTATGAAAGGGGAAAATGAAACAAAGGAAGTAAGTCGGATCATTCTTCCCTTTCAAATTTTTTCCATCTTTATCCACCATCGGTTTTCCCAAAAATCTATATTCTTTTCATCCACTGGACTTTCGCCCTTTTCTCCTTTTCATTTTTCTTATTTCCCTGAATTTGATTCTTAAGTTACTGACCGGCTTTAGATTCACCTTAATCGTTTTGAAGGGAAAAAATGTTAGCCAAAGTTTTTTCTATGGCAGTATTGGGTATTGATGCGTTTCTGATAGGTATCGAGGCAGATCTCAGTGAGATGCTTCCGGGATTAACCATCGTGGGGCTTCCTGATGGGGCCGTGCGGGAATCAAGAGAACGGGTGATGTCCGCTATAAAAAACTGTG
>JAEYNR010000063.1 GCA_023412475.1 Fibrobacterota bacterium
AACAGTAATGCTTCATACATTCGTGTGAATTAGTGTTTCCTTATTCGAGTTATTCGTGTTTCATATATAACAAAATTGCAGAGGTAACACGAATCACACAAACAAGAATAAGACTCGAATATACACGAATAAGAAAAAGAAACAGTAATGGTCCATACATTCGTGTGAATTAGTGTTTCCTTATTCGAGTTATTCGTGTTTCATATAATTGGTTCATTACCATCCAAACGGATTAAATAAAATTGACAAACAGGGTATGTTCTATGTATAAAATTTCAGAGGTACACAGGTGTTTGTTAGCAAAATCCCCCCGCTGGAAGCGCCCTCTTTATTAAGGGGGGAAAGGGTGAATTCCACAATGTTAAAGGAATATGTGTTAACTCGTTATTGTAATAGCCTGTTAAAATGTGGCTAAATTCAACGATTTAGGGCAATAGAATTGGAATTTTTTTGCGTGCCCAACCTTTTTTGCAATCTTAAGGGCGTGAGCGTTCAATCAGGGTGTCCTTTTCAGTTGCTTCATCAATCGACATAGCCTTTATCTGAAAAAATCCAATTTCCACCCTTTGACTGTCTGCTTCTATCAAGTTCTTAAAAATTGAACCAGTCCCCTTGATATCCTTATCAAGGGAACTGGCCTGTTCCCATCAACGAAAGAAGCATATATTCTTCATACACTACCGGTTAAGAGTCAACACTTTCTTCTGTAACAACCTGCTTTTCTGTTGATGTCTCATTTCCCTGTTGTTCCAACTCTTTAGCAGCTTTTCTGACGGCCTTGTCTTTGACCTGACTGTATTCCGGAGAGTTTTGACCGAATTCTCTGCGAATAAAGGGTCTTACTTCATAAATAAAATCTTCCGCCTTATCCAGAGCAAGATTCTTTACTTTTATGCTGTTACGATAAATCCTGCGTGCTTCTCTGTCTTCAGTTAATTCCAGATCAAGTTCATCACTTATCGGTATTAGCTCCTCAAGCGCAGTAGAAGCAAAAGGAAGCTTTTCCTGATTATCCTCAATGAACCCAATCATTTTATCTAAGTTAATTATAAACAGGTCCGGTTTAACTTTGGACTCCTGCCAGTCCATTTTTGCTACTCCCGGAAGTCTCTTTACCAGCAGATTCCTGTATTTTATAAAAGCGTCCTTTGCCTTTACTATTACCGGAGTGGTGTCTGTCACTTCTGCATGCCATGCAAGCTCCAGCCGGTCGTGTTCTTTGATTGCATTGTCCAACTCAGATGAAATGTCAACTGAATCCTGGTGGAATACCGTTTGAAGTTTTGGATATTTGGTGGTTAAAGCTGTAACTATCCGAATGCCTGCTACTACTTCAGATTGGCTGTAGGCCATAAAGCATCTCCTTTAAAAAAAATGATCAGTTTCCCATCTCTGATCTTTCAAATGTGATGGGGTGAATTAATTACTGCAATTATGAAATTAGATTAAAGCTTTTTTAGCCAGATGCTTTTCAATCAAATGAAATTGATATACCTCTTTCTGGCTACTATCCGAAATCAAATTGACCTTAGAAATCTGTCAGTTAATTTATTCTAAGATCTGTCGAATTAAAACCTGAAAAGGAACCAATGAAATAAAAAAACGCGAACAAATAGAAACTTTTAGATCGAATTGCCTGAAATTCAGGCGTAAATCTTAAGGGACGTATAAATAGGAAAGAAACTTGAAAACTATAATAAAAAGATAAACAAATAAATGACTCAGCGCAACTATTTGCCGATCCCCTCTTGTTAGGTGCAGGCGAAATGTGGCAAAGCGTTATGGCGAGCGATGCTGCAAGCTCCCGGGGTCTGGAGACTTCATCGAGTTAAACGAACTGAAGTTGAAAGCTTCCAGGGAAGTCACTGGAAGGTTCTTTATGATAACATCCATTCCAAGGATGGAGGCGTAAAATATGGTGCACCAACGTAAAAGGAGGGGCATCAGAAGACACCAGTGCAGGGTTGAGACACAGATAAGGGTCTGCACAGGCTGTATCCATGAAGTGGACTTGCTTCGAATTTCAAATTTTCCTGCTATTGTTCCTGTTTCGAATTTAAAATCACTGTAATCTGGAATTTTTTTTGGAATTTAAGATTTGTGATTTGCGATTTATTTGGAATACAGTGATTTTTCGTAAAATTAACCGGACACTACTGATAGGGACATCAGAATAAGATAAAGGGGCAATTCTATGTATGTGATAATTCATGAAAAGAAGGAATAATTCCGCAGGAATGAGGAAAATTAAGTGGAAATGAAGAGAAAATAATGCAGATGTAAGGAATCCTGTGCAGATGAAAAGTATTCTGTGCGGGTGAAAAGCTGTTCTGTGCAGGTGAAAAGCTGTCCCATGCAATTGAAAAGTATTCTGTGCAAAAGACAAGTAATTCTGTTCAGGCGAAGAGGTATCCTGTTCAGGAGTAAAGACATGCTGTGCAGGTGAAAAGGCGTTCTATGCAAATGGTAAGCATTCTTCGCAGGAGACAAGGAAATCTGCGCAGGTGCAAAGGTGTTCTATGCAGATGAAAAGGTATTCTGCGCAGGAGACAAGTAATTCTGTTCAGGCGAAGAGGTGGTGTGTTCAGGTAAAGAGGTATTCTTTTCAGACGAAGAATAATTCTGTTTCGCTAAAGAATAATTCTGTTTCGCTAAAGAATGATTCTGTTTCGCTAAAGAATGATTCTGTTTCGACGAAGAATGATTCTGTTTCGACGAAGAGTAATTCTGTTTCGACGAAGAGTAATTCTGTTTCGACGAAGAGTAATTCTGTTTCGATGAAGAGTAATTCTGTTTCGATGAAGAGTAATTCTGTTTCGATGAAGAGTAATTCTGTTTCGATGAAGAGTAATTCTGTTTCGATGAAGAGTAATTCTGTTTCGATGAAGAGTAATTCTGTTTATGGTTTATTTATTCTTTTAATCATCAAATACAGGTCACTATCATGTTTCAAATTCTTATTACGAGAATACTGTTTCTACAAAAACAGTTTTCTTTCCAAATAATAACTCTGCATTCCAAATCAATTTACCAATACCCTACCGTTTCATTTTCTTGAATTGTTACCTGCCCCCTTATCACCGGTTTGCGATTAAATTATCATCCATAAGGCCCACCTGCAAAGACAACTCTACTTTGCTGGAACATCAATTGCAGAAACATCGTGAGGGTAGCTGAACAGATTCTTGTTAAGTTCGGTTTTTCTCTGGAGGCAAAATGAAAATCGGAATAATTGGAGCTGGGCATATTGGTGGAACTTTGGCCAGATTATGGGCTAATAGTGGACATCAGGTTACAGTCAGCTCAAGGCATGTGGAACAGTTGGAACCCTTGGTAAGTCAGATCGGTTCAAATATCTTTAATGACAGCGTAGAGGAAGCAGCAAAGTTTGGTGAAATAGTGGTTTTATCGATTCCCTTGGGAGGTATCAAGACTACAGGGGCCAGAATTGCCAACCATCTGGTTAATAAAACCGTGATAGATACCATGAACCCTTTTATTGAAAGAGATGGAGATGTGGCAAAAGAGATAATAGAAAGTGGGCTCTCATCGGGGGAAGCGACTCAAAAGCGGTTTCCATCAGCCAGAATCGTACGGGCTTTCAGTAGTGTCAGATACCCCGATCTTATCACTCAGAATCATCGTAATCCACCTCTGGTGGCTATTCCTTTTGCCACCGATGACCAGAATTCCCGAAACGCGGTAGTACAATTAATTAAAGATGCGGGCTTTGAGCCATTTGATCTTGGTACTTTAGAGCAATCCAAGCCCCAGGATCCTGGTGGAATGCTATTTGGAAGAGCACTTACTTCCAATCAGATAAAAGAACTTCTATAGCCACCGCTGAAGTAGTTTTCCTCACATTCCCAAACTGTCTTCACCTGTAAAGACAGTTCTTTTCTGCTTTTGAACAGAAAAAACGATTCAACCAACTAATTTACTCCAAGTGAGGAGATCTTTTGTGTCTGATTTACTAAATTTGATCATAACTGCTAAGAGATTATATTTTTACTGAAATTGTATATATTATGATAATCCCGGAAAGCGAGTTCTGAGGTTTAGCCACTTTTAAAGCGATCAAACTCAGGGAGAGGTTTCAAGTAAACAGGAAAAGGCAACTTCTTTTTCCCCGATCATAAGGAATAACATAATGATAGGTATTTCAAAGCTTTATTGCGCAACGATTGAACCATCCGATCCAGTCAGATATGGTCGCAAATCGGGCAATCTTCCATCCCACCTGCTTCAGTTCTCCTCGGATAAAAAGCCGGTAGTGGTATGGAATTGTACCAGAAGATGCAATCTGAAATGTCGTCACTGCTATTCCGAATCACAGAACATCGAATACGACCAGGAGATGAGTACAGATGAAGCACTTGCATTTATTGATGATTTGGCAAGTTACGGAATTCCGGTGCTTCTTTTTTCTGGTGGGGAGCCTCTATTGCGCCCCGATCTTCTTCAACTGATCTCTCATGCCCGCAATAGGGGTATCCGTTGTGTTATCTCCACCAATGGTACCATGATTAATGCAGATATGGCCACCAGGCTTGGGAATGCCGGTCTCTCTTATGTAGGAGTCAGTCTTGATGGGCTTTCTGTTAAACATGATGAATTCCGGCAGGTACAAGGGGCTTTCGAACGGGCAATCAGAGGAATAAGGTATTGTCGGGAAGCAGGAATCAAGGTCGGGCTCAGATTTACTATAACCAAAGATAATGCTGGTGAAATTCCTGGAATATTTGATCTTCTTGAACAGGAGAATATTCCCCGTATCTGTTTTTATCACCTTGTCTACACCGGACGGGGCTCGGAGTTAAAGAACAGTGATATGGATCATGAAGGCACCAGAAAGCTTCTGGATATGATTATAGACCGGACTAACGATCTTCATCAAAGGGGTAAAAAAGTTGAAGTGCTCACTGTAGACAATCATGCTGATGGGGTTTATTTGTATCTCAGGATGAAAAAGGAGAACTCCGGGCGTGCTGATAGTGTGATGGAGCTTTTGCGGATGAACGGAGGCAACAGCACCGGAATTGGAATCGGTTGCGTGTCGTGGGATGGAACGGTTCATCCGGATCAATTCTGGCGACATCACAGCTTAGGAAATGTAAGGGAAAAACCTTTCAGCTCAATCTGGAGCAGTGAAACTAACTCGCTACTGGTATCACTTCGAAACCGCAAAGTACTTCTGAAAGGACGCTGCGGACGTTGTGTCTGGCAAGATATCTGTAATGGAAATTTCCGGGCACGGGCCGAATCGGTTTATGGGGATATGTGGCAGGAAGATCCGGCATGTTATCTGACTGAAGATGAAATAAGCTAAGCATAACAGTTTGAGATATGAGATCTTTTAGGGATCTTCAAAATTTGAGATATCAGATCTAAGAATAGAGATTTGAGGGGTTTGAAAATATGGGTTATCCGCAAGTACAGATGCGCAGACTGAGATCAAGTGAACTGATTCGTTCTATGATTCAGGAAACCAGGCTTTCACCGGCAGATTTCGTCATGCCGCTTTTTATCTGTCCTGGTGTTGGTGTAAAGGCTCCTATCGGTTCGATGCCCGGCGTTTATCGTATGTCTGTTGATAACATACTCTCTGAATGCCGGAGGATACGAAACCTGGGCATTCGGGCGGTTCTTCTTTTCGGTATCCCGGAACATAAAGATGAAACCGGAGAAATCGGTGCAGATAAAAACGGTATAGTTCAACAGGCTATCGGGGCCATTAAAAGCGAGTTTGATGATGATCTTATGGTAATAACCGATGTCTGCAACTGTGAATATACCACACATGGACATTGCGGTGTTGTAGTAAATGGCAAGATCGACAATCAACGCACGATCGAGATACTGGCGAAACAGGCATTGTCTCATGTTATTGCTGGTGCAGATATTGTAGCACCTAGCGACATGATGGATGGAAGAGTTGGGGCAATCAGAAATGCTCTGGACTCAGAGGGGTTCTCAGACACCCCTATCATGTCTTATGCAGTAAAATATGCATCTGCTTTTTACGGGCCTTTCCGCGATGCTGCGGATTGTGCACCAAAATTTGGTGATCGGAAAACCTATCAGATGAACCCTGCAAATGCCATTGAAGCATTAAGAGAAGTTGAATTGGATCTGCAGGAGGGAGCCGATATAGTAATGGTTAAGCCGGCTTTATCCTATCTGGATATAATTAACCGCGTAAAAAATAAATTCAACGTTCCTGTAGCAGCCTATAATGTAAGCGGTGAGTATTCAATGGTAAAGGCTGCCGCCCAGAATAACTGGATTGACGAAAACAGAGTGATAATGGAAATCCTTACTTCTATAAAGAGAGCTGGAGCCGGCTTGATTATTTCTTATCATGCAGATCAGGCATGTGAACTTTTGCAGGAAGAGAAGTTTTAATGAATGTACCTTCCCAATCTTCTATTCCACAGTTGCGACTTATTGCATGGGAACTCACTAAATCCTGTGTTCTCTCCTGCAAGCATTGCCGTGCTTCTGCTATAAAAGAAAAATATGCAAATGAACTCTCCACCAGTGAGTGTATCAAAATCATCGACTCTATTGCTTCCACCGGTAAGTGCATTATCATTCTCACCGGTGGTGAACCAATGCTTCGGGAAGACATTTACCAGCTTGCACGTTATGGAACCGACAAGGGCCTTCGTATGGTCATGGCCACCTGTGGAACTTTATTGAATAAGGAAAATTGTCAGGCATTAATCGATTCGGGAATAGCAAGAATCAGTGTAAGCATAGATGGTGCTACTGAGTCAAGTCATGATTGCTTTCGTGGTGTGCCAGGAGCTTTTCAGGCATTGATGAAAGGAATCGAAGTAGCCAGAATAGCAGGATTGGAATTTCAGGTCAATACAACCATTACCAAAAGCAATCTTGCAGAGTTGCCGGATATTTATAATCTGGCTGTAAAACTGGGAGCTGTATCGTTTCATCCGTTTCTTCTTGTTCCTATGGGTAGAGCTGAAGAACTTCAGGATGAGATGATCTCCCCTACCCAATATGAACAGACCCTAAACTGGATTTATCAACGTCAGTTATCGTCTGAGATCACAGTCAAGCCAACGTGTGCGCCTCATTATTATCGGGTTTTTCGGGAAAGGGAAAAGGCAGCCGGAAGAGCAGTCACCAGAGAAACCCATGGCCTTGACGCCATGACCAAAGGGTGTCTTGGTGGACAGGGCTTTGCTTTTATCTCTAATACAGGTAAAGTTCAGATCTGCGGGTTTCTTGAAAAAGAGGCCGGAGATCTTCGTGTTTACGGTTATGATTTCCAAAAGATCTGGGAAAAATCACCTCTTTTTCAGGAAATTCGTGCAGTCGATAAGTATCATGGTAAATGTGGGTATTGTGAATACAGGAGAATCTGTGGAGGATGCAGAGCTCGTGCATTTGCCATAAATGGTGATTATCTGGGTGAAGAAACACAATGTCTTTATCAGCCTTCAAAACGAAACGGAGCCAGTTAAAATATGAACCAGTATTGTAGAAGTGAAGCTGCGTTTGAAAAAGCCAGAAAAATTATTCCAGGTGGTGTGAATTCACCGGTCAGGGCTTTTAAAGGTGTTGGTGGAATACCAGTCTATTTCTCGAAAGCAAATGGAGCTTTTCTTACAGATATTGATGGTAATACGTATATCGATTTCGTAGGGTCCTGGGGGCCTATGATTCTGGGGCATGCTTTTCCTTCAGTGATTGAACAGATAGTAAAAGCTGCGCAATCCGGAACCAGTTTCGGAGCTCCCACAGAAGCAGAAACTGAACTTGCCGAACTAATCATCTCCATGATTCCATCAATAGAGATGGTGAGGCTTGTCAGTTCAGGAACTGAAGCAACCATGAGTGCCATAAGACTTGCCCGTGGATACACCGGACGTGATCTGATTGTCAAATTTGAAGGATGTTATCACGGCCATGGGGACAGCTTTCTTATTGCAGCAGGTTCAGGAGCTGCCACTCTTGGTGTACCGAACAGTCCAGGTGTTCCGGAATCTGTAGCAAGCTGTACTCTTCTTGCCAAATACAATGATATTGGTTCTGTAAAGTCGCTCTTTGCAGAACATGGAAACAAAATCGCAGCTCTGATAGTGGAACCTGTAGCGGGTAACATGGGGGTGATTGCGCCTGTAGATGGCTTTTTGCAGTCATTAAGGGAAATTACCAGTGCGAATGGATCTCTTCTTATCTTCGATGAAGTAATGACCGGTTTCAGAGTATCTCCGGGCGGTGCCCAGGCGCTCTATGGAATAAAGCCCGATATTACTACTCTGGGAAAAATCGTTGGTGGTGGTATGCCTATCGGGGCTTACGGAGGTAAAGAGGAGATCATGGCATCAATTTCTCCTTCAGGACCGGTTTACCAGGCTGGTACTCTCAGTGGTAATCCAGTAGCTGTTGCAGCCGGCATCGAGACACTTAAGATTCTGCATAATAATCCTGAAATCTATTTGAAGCTGGAAAAGAACACAGATCGTCTTGCTCAATCGATTATTAAAAGTTGTAATTCTTTGGGGATTCCTGCTGTCTGTAACCGCGTAGGATCGATGATGACACTGTTTTTTACAGAAAACCGGAACATACTTTCTTATGATGATGCAAAGCAATGTGATACCACCAGATACGGCAGATATTTTCATGCTATGCTTAAAGAAGGAGTATATCTGCCACCATCACAGTTTGAGGCATGGTTTATCTCCGCAGCCCATGATGATGCTGAAATTGACAAAGCAATTGAGAAAAATGATGCAGCGCTCAGTATTCTGAGTAAGGAGATTAAATAATGCTGCATGTTGGTGCTCTGGTTACCGATTTCCGCAGCTCATCTATTTACATGAGGGATAAGCTGTATCTGGAAAAAGAAAGACTTCAGCATTTCCTTGATTCGATACCACCAAACGCACCTTTGCATGAAACAGTTGCTTTGTGCACTTGTAACAGAATAGAAATCTACTATGTATGTAAAGATCATGATGAAGCTTCATCATGGCTGAGCAAATACCTGGCTGATTTTCATCACATACCCTTTTCTACCTTGAAAGAACATCTTACAAATTATCGTTGTGAAGCAGCTGTGGAGCACCTTTTTCGAGTGGCTTCTGGTGTTGAATCGATGGTTTTTGGAGAACATGAAATTCTTGGCCAGATTCGTCAGGCATACTTTGTCTGTTTTAAAAAGAGAAAAACAGCTTCATATCTTAACCGTCTATTTCAGCAATCTATAGCTACCGGAAAACAGGTGCGAAATAGAACCGCTGCCAGTCGTGGAGCCTTGTCTATTGCATCAATAGCTGTCGAAAAGATGTTAGAGATTACGGATGACTTGTCTGATAAACGTATTCTTGTTGTGGGCGTAGGCTCGATGGGTCTTCGTGCCTTGAAAAGATTACATCCTATGAATCCTGGCAAAATTGGCATCAGCAACAGAACCGATTTACGGGCAAAACGTTTTTGTGAACATTTCGATGCTGAACATGTGTCATTTGACAGATTTACTGAAAGCCTGAAGAAATTTGATATAGTTCTTTTGGCTACTGCATCACAGCAATGTATTCTTAACCAGTCCCATGTGAGGGATCGATCAAATCCACTGTTAATTATCGATCTTGGTGCTCCATGCAACGCTGATCCGGCACTTGGAACTATGGAAAATGTGAAACTGGTCTGTATCGATGATCTCCGTACAACAGCAAATGAGCGGCTGGGCAACAGAATGGATGAATTGAGGGCAATAGAGAAAATCATCAGACAACAGGTAAATGAATTCATCCGATGGTACCGGTTTAAAAGCAGGTGTGAATGTTTATGTCAATAAAATTGGGTACTCGTGGCTCCAAACTGGCACTTGCTCAGGCTGACATTGCCGCAAAACGATTGAGAGCAGCCGATTCTTCTTTAAATATTGAAATTGTAAAAATAGCGACTTCAGGGGATAAGGACCAGCGCACAAGCCTTTCTCAGATTGGTGGTAAGGGAGTTTTCATAAAAGAGCTGGAGCAGGCGCTTCTCGATGGAGTTATAGATATTGCCGTGCATAGTTTTAAGGATATCACCTCAGATATTCCTTCTGATTTGGAAATGTGTGCATTTTTCACACCAGAATCGGTTTGTGATGTTCTTGTTTCCCGTGACAATCTTCCCTTAGATAAACTTCCGATGAATGCTGTCATTGGTACTGGCAGCATGCGAAGACGCGCTTTACTTTCCCGTTTACGACCTGATTTTAAGTTTTCTGATATACGGGGAAATATTGACACCAGATTATCAAAGCTGAATAAGGGTCTTTATGATGGAATAGTGCTTTCTGAGGCTGGACTTATTCGTTTGGGACTTCAGGAAAAAATTTCATGCCGTTTTGACCCTACTAATTTCTATCCTGCTCCAGGGCAGGGAGTGATTGCTCTGGAAACCAGGGAATCTGATAAAAGGGTTCGCGATCTTTGTCTTAAAGCAGGAGATGATCTTCAACGGATTATCTCTTTGGCAGAATTGAGTGCATTGACCAGCCTGGGATTTGATTGTCGCACTCCATTTGGTGTGTTTACCAATATTTCCGGAGACATATTAGCCATGAAAGGCTTTTATGTTGATCCTCTTACAGATCATTTTAATGAGGAAAGTGTATCCGGTCCCTCTTCTGCATCTGTAGAGTTAGGTAAAAAATTAAGTAACAAGTTACTGGGAAGAGGTAATTAAAAGGTGCCTTTCTATCCTGTCATGCTTGATCTTTGTGGTAGAGATTGTCTGGTTGTAGGCGGTGGCCGGATAGCATTACGCAAAATAACAGGTCTTCTTCGTGCAGATGCATCTGTAACTGTAATAGCCACCCATTTCAATCCACATTTTCTCCTTCTGGCCAAACGAATTACCATGGTCACGCGCCCTTTTACAGAAAATGACATTCAAAAAAAATATGCCCTGGTTATCGGAGCTACAGATATATCATCCATAAATACAGCTATCTACAGAAAAGCTGAAGAGCTGGGTATTCCATGCAACATTGTAGATCAGCCTGAGCTTTGCTCATTCATCGTTCCTGCAGTGGTAAACAGAGGCGATATTACCATCGCAGTATCTACCAATGCCACCAGTCCGCGTCTTTCCCGATATATTAAAAGGAAAATAGCCAATACTATCGGCACTGAATACATACAACTCTCTTCTTACATGGCGGAAATTCGCACTCATGTCCGTTCGCTGTTGTCCAATCCACAATATCGATGCCTGTTCTGGAAGGAAATCTTTGAAGTCGATCCGACGGAGTTCATTCAACAGTATGGGTGGAAAGAGTTTTGTGCAAGAACGGATCGATTGATAAATAAATTCAAGCAAAAACAGGAAATTCATGAATAATAATAATAATCCCGGATGTGTTTATCTGATTGGAGCAGGGCCTGGTGATCCCGACTTAATTTCTGTAAAGGGCAGAAGGCTTCTTGAACAATGTGATGTGGTGATTTATGATGCTCTTGTTAACAATTTACTTACAGCCACATTACCTGACCGGATACAGAAGATTTTTGTGGGGAAACGAGGCGGCAAGCCTTCTGCTAAGCAGGATGAAATAAATCGCTTACTAGTCAGTCATGCCAAAGAGGGAAAGATTGTGGTTCGTCTCAAGGGAGGTGATCCGCTTCTTCTGGGCAGAGGAAGTGAAGAGATGGAATATCTGAGAGAGCAGGGTATCCCCTATCATATAATTCCGGGAATCTCCTCTGCACTGGCAGCACCTGCCTGGGCTGGTATTCCGGTCACTCACCGCAGTCTTTCCAGGTCAGTTGCAATAGTTACCGGACATCTGATGGCTGGAGAATCAATTGAAAATCTTCAATTACCGGAAGCAGACACGATTGTTTTTCTGATGGCGATGCAGAATATCGATTTGATAATCACTAAATTATTATCGAAGGGCAAATTCACCAGAGAGACTCCAGCTGCTATTATCCGTAATGGTACGCTTCCTGATCAACAGGTTATAACCGGTACACTGGACAATATTTCTGCATTAAAGGAAAAATATCAGATAACTGCACCTGCAGCTTTTGTAGTAGGAAATACCGCTTCGTTTGCCTCGTCATTGAATTGGTACAAAAAACCACCTCTGGCAGGAAAAAGAGTGGTAATTCTTCGTACACCAGAGCAATCTGATGAACTGATCAGAACATTATATGAAAGTGGAGCTACAGTTATTCCCTGGCCAGTACTGGTTATTGATCCGCAACCACTGGACATGGTAAATTCCGAATACCTCAAGCAATTCACGATGGTGATATTTACCAGCCCAAATGGTGTCCGGATCTTTCTTAATTCAATGCTTAAAAACGGTATTGATATGAGGCATTTTTATGGAAAGAAAATATTTGCTATCGGTGCGGGTACAGCAAAGGTGCTTTCTGGTTTCGGGTTAATCCCTGATGGTGTTCCGGAGAGATTTGTTGCTGAGGGTATTTTAGGGATGATGCCGAAAAAGCTGGTGGGTGAAAATGTTCTTATCCCCAGAGCTTCTGAGGCAAGAGAAATCATTCCCCGGACACTAAAAGAACTGGGCGCATCGGTAACGGTATTGCCAGTATACAAAACACTGAAAAGAACGAGTCTTGACTGTCCGGTAAGGGATGGAGATTATGTGCTTTTTACAAGTTCATCGACAGTTGAGTTTTTCTTTAATCATCCTGAGAGTAAGGAACTGTTGGTTATCCCGTGTTGTATAGGAGATATTACAGGACAGACGGTACGAAAATATCACCAGGGAGAAATCTTTATCGCTGAGAATGCCACTGTTTCTTCATTAGTCAAAACAGTTCAAAATGCATTAAAACAGGGGAAAAATGGATAAATTAGAGAAGGATTTGCTGAATCTTGTTCAAAATGATTTTCCATTATCGGTTCGTCCATTCGAGGAAATAGGAACGAAGCTGGGAATTTCTGAAGAACGTTGTATAGAAATGCTTCAAAATCTATCAGATACCGGTATTCTCAGATCAGTTCGTGCGGTAATCAACTGGAACAGTATCGGATATTCTACAATGCTTATTGGTATGAAAGTGCAACCGAACAATATTGCCGAAGTTGCCAAAGAGTTGCAGCACATTGATGAGATCACCCATAATTATTCTCGTGAAGGTGAAATCAACCTGTGGTTTACATTGATTTATAACAGTGCAGACCAAAAAGATGCTTTACTTCAAAGGTTGCACAAGATGGAGGGGGTTATGGATATCAAGGAATTTCCAACAGAAAAAGTTTATAAAATAGGATTGAAACTCGATGTTTGATAAAGAAAAAGACTTGAAGAATCTTTCTGTTCTTCAGAAGCCGCTCCGGTTTGAACATAGGCCTTTTGATAGTTTTGCAAAGAATTTAGGAATTAATGAAGAGCAGACTGTTGAACTGATAAAGGAATATATCAGCCGTGGAATGATAAGGCGTTTTGCAGGTATTGTCAAGCATGACCGGATAGGATACCGTTTCAATGCCATGGTAGCATTCCAGGTTGAAAGTGAAAAGTGTGATGAAGCAGGAGAGATTCTTTCAGCTTTTCCTTACATTACTCACTGCTATCGAAGGAGTTCTTTTCCCGATTGGCCCTATAATCTTTATGCGATGATTCATGCCAGAGAGGAGGAGGAATTGGAGCAGCGGATTAAAGAGGTCAAAGAAGCGATTACTTTCGTTTCTGTGGCAGTGCTGCCAACGCTGCAGGAGTTCAAGAAGAGTCTTTTTCAGATTCCGGCAGACTTCAGAGTATTATGAACTGATCCGACTCCCGAAATACCTTCGGACATCCTTCTTTGTTGTTGGTATGTCCTACCATGAAATTATCATGGAGCATAACGGGTCTCCCAAGTTCCTGTGCGTCTCTCTTTATACATGGCTGATAGGCTGATAGGTATTTTGATCTTTTTAACTTATGAGCTGATGCTGATAGGGCGCTGAGCTGATAGGTATTTTGATCTTTTTAACTTATGAGTTTAAAATAGTGCTTGCATTGGCCAGCTGCAACTATTTTGATAAACTTTTGCTGGAAAATAGACACCATTTTCTGCGAATGAAGATACCAAA